>CAYNSW010000011.1:0-71591 GCA_964400135.1 uncultured Rubrivivax sp.
TCAACTTCACACGCTGAACCAGATCGGGATTTCTCAAGCCAAATGCCTCGCCCGGAGCCAACTCAAAGGTTTGTCTGACGCCTTCAGGCAAGCCCATCAGCCGGTCCTCCAAGGCGTGCGATAACTGCCCGGTTCCCATCGACAGCGTGGCGGGCTTGTCATTGAAGGTGTTGACCACATCGGCGCCATCTGGCCCTACCAATCGGTAGTGGAGAGTCAAAAATGAACCCGCCTGGATGCAAGCTGGTGTAGCGCAGGACGTCAAGGACAAATCATCTCTCCGGCGGGCATACCCCGCAAGTCTCTCATTCTAAGACTCCCCCTGTCCTCCCTGGGTGCGCAGGCACGCACAAATGCCCAGGTCTGGCTAATGAGATAGTCCTTGAAAGCGCAGCGCTTCGGCTTGCCGGTGCATAACGCGCTGCCGGCTGCCCAACTCGCTGTCAGAGTCATCGACCAGATCCCACGACTTGCGCGCCCACAGGCCCAGAGCGCGTACGTCGGCAACTGCGCGCTCAACGCTGAAGGGGTTTTCGCCCTGGGCCTGAAAGTACGATATAGCCCGCTGAAAGTGCCGCAGCATCGTATCGCCATCCATCCATTGAACAGGGTGTTCTTGGCGCCAGTCCCGAAAGGTGACCATCCCGCCTACGGTCCTGGGCGCCCCGGGTACTGGGTCCAAGAATCCTGCAATCTGACAGTACGCGCCATCAGGAGCGTATCCATGCAGACGAATGTGGCGGTACTTGGTACGCTGATCTCCATGGGCAATGCGCATGGTGGGCGTTGCAACAGGCGGGCAAGGGAAGCCCAAAATCCCTGACATCGAGGTATAGAGATCAACCACACAGCCGCCAGTAGTGCGGTACTGGATCCAAGCACCCCCCTGTCGCAAGAGCCTGTCGGTTACGCCAACACTCTCGGACAGGTCAATAGCGTCCATGTCCAAATCCACCACGTGCGAGAAGTCAATCTTCTGCCCCAGTTCCTCGGCAACGGCAATCAGGTGCGGCCCCTCGTAGCCTAAGACCCCAAGGGACTCGTCTTTGAACCTGCCTTTTAGAAAATCGAGCCCGCGGTGCTTGGTGCTCTCTACGACCACCCGGTCAATAGTCAATGCCCGCTGGCTGACTTCTAACCTCATCGCCTGCAATACCGTGGAGCTCACATAGTGCTCGTTGACCACCAAACGCCCAGTAAACCGGCGGGAAAAGTGTAAAACTCGATCAAGTTCACCTTCATCACAGATCGGTTTCTCAATCAAGATATTGGCTTTCGGCTGCGCGGCCCCTATCGCTTCCAGAATATCGGCATGGTGTGACGTGGGAGCGCAGATATCGAAGTAGTCGGGTCTCAGGCCCAAGGCATCATCAAGATGAGCCACCACCCTCAACCCTTGGTTGGCAAGCTCTTGGTGCTTGCGGACATCAGGCTCGACCACGGCCAGCGTTCGTATCCCCAATCGCTCACCAACGGCTGCGTGGATCTGACCGGCCTCGCCGTGACCCACCCTGACGCAGGTCATATTTTCTGACTTACCAGAGTTGAATTTCATCGTGTAACCCCTTTGAGGGGGAATTCTTTTGGGGCAACGGCGGTCATTGTGCCTTCGATAGACTGTCAAACAGCACGGTCTACGCCTCATGTCTGTCAAATCATTGCCCATCCCGGCGCGGCCTCGCGAGAAGCTATTGACCCTGGGCCCGCAGGCCTTGGCCGATGTGGAGCTGCTGGCAGTGCTGCTACGCACCGGCAGTACCGGCCAGGGCGTCTTGCAATTGGCCCAGGCCCTGCTGGATCGCTTTGGCGGCTTGTGTGGGGTGCTACGAGCACCCGCAGAAGAGTTGGCACGTCTGCGGGGCCTCGGCCCTGTCAAGGTGGCCCAGACCAGCGCCTGCCTGGAGTTGGCACGGCGCGCACTGACCGAGACCCTGCGCCACACACCGGTGTTTGAGTCTCCCGAACAGGTCAAGGCCTATGCCGCTTTACACTTGTCAGGCTTACCTCACGAGGAATTTGCCATCTTGTTCCTCGATTCTCAGCACCGCCTGCTGCAACTGCGCACCTTGTTTCGGGGCACGCTCACCCAAACCAGCGTTTACCCCCGCGAGGTGGTCAAGGCATGCTTGGCCGTGAATGCAGCTGCGGTGGTCTTGGCGCACAACCATCCTTCCGGTGTGGCAGAGCCCTCTCGTGCAGACCACGCGCTGACTCAGGTGCTGAGTCAGGCCCTGGCCTTGATCGATGTGCGCGTGCTCGACCACCTGGTGGTTGGCTCCAACCAAGTGGTCTCCATGGCGCAAAGGGGGCTGATGTGAACAGTCGGCTCAAGGATTTTGGCAGCCTCAAGCAAGCCTTGGGCGCGCAGCAAAAAGCACAGCGCGAGATCGAGCGTCAAGCCCAGAGAGAACGGGCTGAGGCCAAACGGCGTGAACGCGAGGCCGCTGCCGAGGCCCAAGTGTTTGCGCGTACCGTGGGGCCTGTGAACAAGCTGCCAGATCACGGCAAGGCCCTGCTCGCGGCCCCACTTCCCGAGCCCGTACCGCGACAACGCCTGCTCGATGAAGCCGCTGCGCTCAAAGAAGCTTTATCCGATGAAATTGACGTCGAGTCCTTACTGCTTACCGACGATGGCTTGAGTTTTCGCCGACCAGGCATCGGGCCCGATGTCCTGAGCAAGCTTCGCCGTGGGCATTGGGCCATCCAAGCCCAGCTCGACCTGCACGGGCTGCGCCGAGACGAGGCCCGAGATGAAGTGGCCCGATTTGTCCGCCAATCCAAGCAACGGGGCTTCAGATGCCTGCGGGTCATCCACGGCAAAGGCAATGGCTCACCTGGTCGTCAGCCGGTGCTCAAGCAAAAGGTACAGCGCTGGCTCGCCCAATGCCAAGACGTGATTGCCTTTGCCCAGGCCAGCGGCCCGCAGGGTGGTGCCGGGGCGCTCATCGTGCTGCTGCAGGGCTGAACCGCCGCCCGTATTCCCTTGGCGGGTCAACCGCCGCGGTTTCGCATCCAGTCGGCCGTACCAGCAAACGCCTGGCGCAAACGGTCTTGCAACGACGGCTCCACCCCACATTCACGGAGGGCTTGTGTCATGCAGGCCATCCACTGATCGCGCTCAGCCAGGCCGATGGGGTAAGGCAAATGCCGGGCCCGCAGGCGCGGATGCCCAAAGCGCTGCACATACAGGTCAGGCCCACCCAACCAGCCACACAAAAACCAGTGCAATTTGTCTCGCGATCCACTGAGATCTGACGGGTGCAATGCGCGCAAACCTGCATAGCCCGCTTCCAGATCCATCAGATCGTAAAAGCGATCCACCAAAGCGCGCACGCCCGCCTCATGTCCCAACAAAATGTAAGGGGTGATCTCGGAGGATGCCGGTGTCTGGCTCATGACTCAGCCCGTCTGAGCACCGTCACGGGGGCGCCCTTTTGCATGTGGCTATCGGGCAAAAACAGGGCTTGCACATCACTGAGGAAGTCAAACCCGCGGGTCGTGGGCGCCACCACTGCATCAGCCCCCAGGGGGGCGTGCGCTGGCAGCGCAACACCCTGCCCGTCCACCCAGTGCAGCCAGCCCCGCTCCAAAGCCTGCGTCAAGCCGGGCTCAAGTGCAGAAGGTGGCAGACCCGTACGCTGCGAAAACAAATTCAACGAAAATCCTTCTCGCAAGCGCAGCGCGTTGAGCATGAATTCGAATGGCAACTCAGCACGCGCCACTTCGCTTTCCTGGCTCACCGCTTGACCCTGCAAGGCCTGTTGCATGTAGGCGGCTGGGTCTCGATATCGCACCTGCCGCACGATGCGGTGCGCAAAGCTCAGCTTGCCATGGGCTCCGGCCCCCAGGCCCAGGTAGTCACCAAAGCGCCAGTAGTTCAGGTTATGCGCGCACGCCCGGCCTGCTGTGGCAAATGCCGAGACTTCGTAGCGCTTCAACCCAGCCCCTTGCGTGGCTTGCGCAATCTCATCGAGCATCGCGTACGCCAGGTCGTCGTCGGGCAAGACAGGCGGATGCTTGGCAAAAAAGGTGTTGGGCTCCACGGTGAGGTGGTACACCGAAAGGTGGGGAGGCGAAAAAGACAAAGCGGTGCGCAAATCGGCTCTCAAGGCAGGCAGATCCTGTCCAGGCAGCGCGTACATCAAATCGATGTTGAAAGACTCAAAGGCATCTGCAGCCTCTTGCAGCGCGCGCCGCGCCTGCTGCCCGTCATGCACACGCCCCAGGCGCTCAAGTGCCGCATCATCAAAGCTTTGCACCCCCACCGACAAACGGGTGACTCCGGCCTGAGCAAATGCGTGAAAGCGCTGCGTCTCAAAGGTGCCAGGGTTGGCCTCCAGGGTGATCTCGGCGTTGCTTTCAATGGGCAACAAGGCGCGCAGATCAGACAGTATCTGCCCTATGGCCTCGGGAGAGAACAGGCTGGGAGTGCCCCCACCAATAAACACCGAACTCACGCGGCGTCCCCACACCAAGGGCAGCGACACCTCCAAATCGGCGCGCAGCGCTTGAACGTAACGCTGCTCAGGCAATGCGTGTGCCGCACCCTGATCGCCTCGCACCTCATGTGAATTGAAGTCGCAGTAGGGGCACTTGCGCAAACACCAGGGCAGGTGCACATACACCGCCAGTGGCGGCAAGGCGCTCAACGCCAGCGTACCGGCGCCAGAGTGCAGCGATTGCGCCCGCTGCGCGCTGCGCACCAAAGCCTCACTCACGCTCACACCCCCCAGGTCTGGTGCAGCAGCGCCATCAACTGCCGCGCCGCCACGGCGCGGTGGCTGTGGTGGTTTTTCTGCTCGGCGCTGAGTTCGGCCACCGTCTGGTTCAAACCGGGAATGAACATCAGCGGGTCGTAGCCAAACCCACCGTCTCCCCGAGGCTGTTGCAAGATTTCCCCCTCCCAACGGCCCACGGCCACCAAAGGCTCGGGGTCGTCAGCGCTGCGCAGCGCCACCAGGGTGCTCACAAACCTCGCCCGTCGGTGGGCCACCCCCGCCATGGCCTGAAGCAACTTGGCGTTGTTTTGCGCATCTTGCAAAGCCCGAGTGGCTTCACGCTCACCTTGAGGGGCTACGGCGCCGGCCCAATGCGCCGAGATCACTCCCGGCGCGCCGCCCAAAGCCTCCACGCACAAGCCCGAATCGTCGGCCAAAGCGGCGCACCCCGCGGCTCGCGCTGCATGCCGCGCTTTGGCCAAGGCGTTTTCCAAAAAGGTGCCGTGAGGTTCCTCGGCCTCTTCAATACCCAGACTGCCCTGGGTCACCAATTGCACATCGGCCCCCGCCAGCAGCGATTGCAGCTCCTTGAGCTTTTTGGCGTTGTTAGACGCCAGCACCACGCGCATCAGCCCACCTCAAGTGCGCGGCGCTGCAGCGCTACCAGCTCGGAAATTCCTTGACCTGCCAAGTCCAGCAGCGCTTGCATTTCCTGGCGCGAAAACGGCTCGCCCTCCGCGGTGCCCTGCACCTCCACAAATCCGCCCCGCCCCGTCATCACCACATTCATGTCGGTATCGCAGCCCGAGTCTTCCGTGTAATCCAGGTCTAGCACCGGTACGCCCTGCACCACCCCCACCGACACGGCTGCCACAAAGTCACGAATCGGCGAGGCACTCAGGCGCTGCTGCGACAAAAGCCAACTCACGGCATCGTGCGCCGCCACAAAGGCACCCGTGATCGAGGCTGTTCGCGTTCCGCCATCGGCCTGCAGCACATCGCAGTCCAGATGAATCGTGCGCTCGCCCAGCGCCTGCAAATCAAAGACCGTGCGCATCGAGCGGCCAATCAGCCGTTGAATTTCCTGTGTGCGTCCGCTTTGCTTGCCCTTGGCCGCCTCGCGGTCACTGCGGGTGTGGGTACTGCGTGGCAGCATGCCGTACTCGGCCGTGACCCAACCTTCACCGCTTCCGCGCTTGTGCGGCGGCACCTTTTCTTCCACCGAAGCGGTGCACAACACCTGCGTGTCGCCAAAGCTCACCAGCACCGAGCCTTCGGCGTGGCGGGTGAAGTGCCGTTGAATCTGCACAGGGCGCAGCGCGTGTGCAGCGCGGCCGAAGCTGCGCGCGAGGGTGGTCTTTGCCATAATCGAACGCAAACTTTCAAGAAAAAAGAGATGGCTGTTTATAGCATGACGGGCTACGCCAGCGTGGTGGTGCCCCAACCCGCTTTGGCCCTCGAGCTGCGCTCGGTCAACAGCCGTTTTCTGGATCTGTCGTTCAAGGTGGCGGATGAATTGCGTCACTTGGAGCCCGCCTTCAAAGACGCACTGTCCACTTCCCTGCGACGGGGCAAGGTGGAGTTGCGCCTGGCCATTCAGATCGACCGCTCCACCGAGGCCCAAGCGCCGTCAGCCGAGCAACTGAATCAGCTCAATGCGCTGCAACAGGCTGTGCAGGCCGTACTGCCGCAATCAAGCGCCATGACCGTGGCTGAGGTGCTGGCCTGGTGTCGGCAGGCTCGCGGCAGTGCAGGCGATTCGTCTGGCCCAGCGCTGGCCACCGCTGCGCTGGAGGCCCTGAATCAAGGCATCGCCGCCTTGCGTGAGTCGCGCCAGCGCGAGGGGGATAAGCTGCGCGCCCTGCTTGTGGCCAGCGTGGGGCAGCTGCGTTCACTCAGCGCCGCAGCCGCACCGCTCATCCCCACCGTTGTCAAGCGTCAGCAAGAGCGTTTTTTGCAGCGTTGGAACGAAGCGCTGGGCACCACTTCAGCTGCCTCATCGCTGTCCAGCGCGGCACTGCAAGAGCGTGCCCTCAATGAGGCCGCCGCATTCGCGCTTCGCATCGACGTGGCCGAGGAGCTGGCTCGACTGAACGCCCACCTCGACGAAATTGAGCGGCTCTTGGGCGCCGGTGGCGAATTGGGCAAGCGACTGGATTTTTTGATCCAGGAGCTGCACCGCGAAGCCAACACCCTGGGCTCCAAATCAGCAGCACTCGAACTCACCCACGTCTCAGTGGAGATGAAAGTGCTGATCGAGCAAATGAGAGAGCAGGTGCAAAACCTGGAGTAGGGTCACACGCCGTTGAGCGCCGGGTGGCGCGAGACTTCGTCGAGCAAGTGGTTCTCCGCATTGGCGTGGTAGCGCTCAAACCCACGATCGCCCCGATTGACCCGATCGAGCTCATAGTCAATCGACTTCAAGACACAGGTGCGGGCAAAGTCCTCAATGCTGTCAGGCTCAAAATTTTCCTCCCGCAACAACTCAATGCCCGCTTGGTACTTGCCCGCTTGCAGGTTACTGGCCACTCCTTTGCAACTCAACGCATCGCTCAAATTCTCGAAGTCACTCCCCCGCCCTTTCGCGTACATCGCCGCTTCTAGGAGGGAAATCCCCGTGGCGTACAGGTCTCGGCCCGCCCCTGCCTGTGGCTTGTATTCGCTCCACATGCCGTGGTTGATGGCGTAAGCGGGATGGAATGCCACCGGGTTCAGGTAACCCCTGGTACCTTCTTGATGAACAGGCGCCGCAGACGCAGGCCGTTTGGACACCTTGGTCATGGCATCGGTGTCAATGGCCTGAAGGGTCTTGGTGCGCTCATTCCAAAACAGGATGGAAGGCTTGATGTCACCATGAACAAATCCATGGCTGCCCAAGCCCTTGAGTAATTCGATCGCAGATCTGGCCATGGGCTTGAGGCTCTCGGGCTTGACATTCACCTTGGAGACTTCTTGGTCGTCGTTGTACTCAATGAGATCCCTTCCACCCGCCCTCGGGGCGGCATAACCGATCACGGCAAACTCAGATCCAGCCGGTTGTGTCTTTGCCCATGCCTTGAGATACCCTCGACTCACCGCGTGAAACTGATCGGCGCCATCGGCTCCACCGGAGCTGCGCAGCACTTACACCGAAGGCGTGACAACCTGCGGTAAATCAGCTTTGACCCGAGCCGCTGCGCCCAGGCCTGATCTCGCCAGCGCCGCTCCTGCCGCACCCGCTGCCAAAGCAGTGGTTTGCAATTTCCCCAGTGGCTGCTGAATGCTGTGAGTTTGAGTCTTTGAGTCCCATCCAAATTGATTCGATTCCTTGTAGACAAAGTCTTCTCCTCGATGGCGCAAGGCAAAGACGTCGCCAAATCCTCCATGGCCCATGGGCTCTTCGGGCTTCTTGCTCAGGTCCACACCCAGCTTGCCCATGGCCTCCTCGGCGGAGGTGCCTTGGGCCGAACGCAGTGCCACCAGGCTCGTCAGCGCCGGAGAAAACTTGGTGCTCAGTCCCACAGACCCGGAAGCAGCACCTTGGCCTGGCAATAGCTCATTCAGGTAGTCCAACGCCACCTGAGCCTGCACACCTTGGGTTCCTCGGTCGCTCAGGTACTTGTCAAAATCGGCCACACGTTGCGCCGACATCCCCGCCTGCGCCATCAAGGCCCGCACGGCCTGCCCCGACCGCTGCAGCTTGGTGCCGTCCACAAACCACCGAGCACGCAGCGAGCCCGCCGTCTTGAACTTCATCTCTTTGTCGTCTTTGGACGTGTGCAGCAGCCGCAGCACCCCCGTCTTGTTGCGCAGATGGTCACGCAAGTCCAGCAATACCTGCTGCGCATGGGTCTGATTGATCTGCTTCAAAGCCTCCAGACCTTGCGTAGGTGCGGCATCCTGTGCCCCTGCCTGAGTTGCGACCCGCGCCCCAGCGCCGCGCACATAGGTATTAACGCCCGACATACTCGCTCATCCCCTCAGCATCTGCGCGGCGTGTACCGCCAAGGCAGGATCTGACGACTGGCCAAGCGCTGCGTCACCCTGCAAGGCCTCATCGCCCAGCAAAGCAGCCAGAGCGTGAGCCCGCTCCACCCCTTCCAGCATGAGCGACTCCAGGTCCATAACCGAAAGGCTGGCGGCCTGCGCAGCCGTGCACAGGCTCACCTGCATGGCGCCGTCCATGCCCACAGTCCAGTCGTGCTCAAAGCGGGCCGCCTCATTGAGTTGCAGCAGCACAGCCAACTGGGCTGCCGCAGGCTGGGCATCCAATGCCACCACGCTCACCTCCACCATCACGTGATCCGGATGCAAAGGGTGTTGAATCACGACCACCGAGTGTCCCTCGCTTTCAAACTCCAAGCCCATGCTTGTTTCGTCGCCGGCCAGGCCTTTGGCAACGGCAAACTCTCTCAACAACGTCTCAAAGGCAGTACTCATGGCCAGGCTCGTGAGGTGGCTTACACCCCCTCAGTCTAGGCCCTTAGCCCTGGGCATGGCAAACCGCCGCGCCGGGGTACACACGGGGAGCCTGGCCTGCACCGAAATGCCCACCTGCTAGACTGGCGAGGTCATGGACACCCCAGGCAACTTGTTTTGCGTGGCCGCGCCCAGTGGGGCGGGCAAGTCCAGTCTGGTCAGGGCCTTGCTGGAGTTGGACTCGCGCCTGGCTGTATCCGTCTCGCACACCACCCGCTCGCCCCGGGGTCAAGAGCAAAACGGTCGGGAGTACTGGTTTGTGGATCCGCCGGCCTTTCAGGCCATGATCGAGCGGGGTGAGTTCGTGGAATGGGCCCAGGTTCACGGTAATTACTACGGCACCTCGCACGCCGCCATCCAAGACCGCCTCCAGCGCGGAGAGGACGTGGTGCTGGAAATCGACTGGCAGGGTGCCGCCCAGATCCGCCGTCAGTTTGCCCATGCGGTGCTCATCTTTATCCTGCCCCCGAGCTGGGAGGAACTGCGTCAACGCCTGCAGCGTCGCGGTGAAGACTCGCCCCAGGTCATCGAGACACGCATGGCCAATGCCCGCGATGAGGTGGCGCAGGCCAAGCACTTTGATTTCGTTATAATCAATGGTTTGTTCGAGACGGCCCTTTTCGATCTGAAAACGGTGGTTCACTCGCAGCGCCTGCGCTACGGCGCTCAGCTTCGCAACCGCTCTCAGGTTTTCGCCGCCCTGGACATCCGCTGAGCCTTTCATACAACGCACAGGACACCCCATGGCCCGCATCACCGTTGAAGATTGCCTCGAGAAGGTGCCCAACCGCTTCCAGTTGGTCTTGGCCGCCACCTACCGCGCTCGCATGCTCAGCCAGGGCCACGCCCCCAAGGTCGAAACCAAGAACAAGCCCAGCGTCACCGCCCTGCGCGAGATCGCCGCTGGCGAAGTCGGCCTGGAAATGCTGCGCCGCGTGCCGATCTGACGACGGTTTTCCCCCAACGGCCCAAAGTCGAGTTAGATTTGGGCTGTGGATCTCAGCGCCCCCTCCCCCTCCACCCCCTCGGCCGCTCGTCGGCAGGGATCTCGCCGCGCGGCCGCCCCATCGGCGGCCGAAGCGCTGGCACAGGCCGGGCCCTCCCCCGCTTCCTTTGACGGTCTGGCCGAGCGGCTGAGCTACCTGTCCAAATCCGACCTCAAGCGGGTGCGCGAGGCCTACCGATTTGCCGATGAGGCGCACCTGGGCCAATACCGCATGAGCGGGGAGCCTTACATCACCCACCCCATCGCGGTGGCCGGCCTGTGCGCCGATTGGCGACTCGACGCCCAAGCCATCCAGGCAGCCCTCATGCACGACGCCATGGAAGACTGTGGCATCTCCAAGGCCGAGCTCATCGAAAAATTCGGCGCCCCCACTGCCGACCTGGTAGACGGGTTGACCAAGCTGGATCGCTTGAGCTTCAACACCCGAGAAGAGAGCCAGGCCGAGTCGTTTCGCAAGATGCTGCTGGCCATGTCGCGCGATGTGCGCGTGATTCTGGTCAAGCTGGCCGACCGTTTGCACAACATGCGCACCATGGCCGCCATGGCCCCGGATCGACGCCAGCGCATTGCCGCTGAGACGCTGGACATCTACGCCCCCATTGCGCACCGCCTGGGCTTGAACCAAACCTACCGCGAACTGCAAGACCTGGCTTTCAAGTCCATGCACCCCTGGCGTTACGCAGCGCTCGATCGCGCCTTGCAACGCGCCCGTGGTCACCGCAGAGACATCGTCGAGCGTGTGCGTCAAGACGTGGAGCGATCGCTTCAGACAGCCAGGTTAAAGGGCGACATCTTCGGCCGGGAAAAGACGGTGTTTTCCATCTACCGAAAGATGCGTGAAAAGCACGCTGGCTTCACTTATGTGAATGACATCTTTGGCTTTCGGGTGGTGGTGCCCACCTTGCAAGACTGCTATGTGGCCCTGGGCGTGCTGCACCAACTCTACAAGCCCATGCCGGGGCGATTCAAAGACTACATCGCCATCCCCAAGGCCAACGGCTATCAAAGTTTGCACACCACGCTCATCAACCCCGTGGGCTCGCCTGTGGAGTTTCAAATCCGCACCGAAGCCATGAACGCCGTGGCCGAAAAGGGCATCGCGGCGCATTGGATGTACAAAATCAGCCCCAAAGGCGAGACCACCACGGCCACCACCAGCAATGGAGCTGTAGACGCGCAACGTCTGGGCGCCATGTGGCTGCAGTCGCTTCTGGACATTCAACACGACACCCACGACTCGACCGAGTTTCTTGAGCACATCAAGATCGACCTGTTTCCCGATGCGGTCTACGTCTTCACCCCTCGCAGCAAGATCCTGGCGCTTCCCAAAGGTGCCACCCCCGTGGACTTTGCTTATGCCATTCACTCCGACGTGGGGGACCATTGCGTAGCCGCCAAAATCAACGGCGAGGCAGTAGCGCTCAAAACCGAGCTGCGCAGTGGAGATGTGGTGGAAATCGTCACCGCTCCCAGCGCCCGCCCCAACCCCGCTTGGCTCATGCACGTGCGTACCGGTCGCGCGCGCTCCAAGATACGGCACTATCTCAAGACCCTGGAACAAGAAGAGTCCTGCGACCTGGGCGAAAAGATGTTGGCCCAGGCGCTGCGTGCCGAGGGGCTGAAGATTCCCTCTTCAGACCCAACGCATGCCGAGGCCCACAGCTTGTGGCAACAACTCGCACGCTGGGGGGGCAACCGAAGCCGCATTGAGCTGCTGGTGGACATCGGTCTGGGACGCAAGATCGCCGTCATCGTGGCCAAACGTTTGGCCCGCTTGATGGCCGATCGAGGTATCCGACCCGATGCGGTATCTCTCACCTTGGGGAAATTCCAGACCGAAGAAGCCCCCCACCCTCAGGGCGTGGTGTTTGTGGATGGATCGCAAGACGCCACCGTGCAGCTCGCCCCTTGCTGCCGCCCCATCCCGGGAGACGCCATCACGGGCTATCTGGGCCGAGGTGAGGGTCTGGTGGTTCACACGGCCGAATGCGAAGTGGGCAAGCGACTGTTTGAGCGCGACCGCGAGCGCTGGATACCGGTGGAGTGGTCGGAAGAGATCACCCGTCCCTTTGAGGCGGCCATCTGGATCACCGTCAACAACGCCAAAGGCGTACTGGCCCAGGTAGCCACTGCCATCAGCAATGCCGAGGCGGACATCACCCACATCGACATGGGGCAAGAGCGTGCCGCCGAGATGGCGGAACTTCGCTTGTTGGTCAATGTCCGTGATCGCTCGCATCTGGGCGATGTCTTGCGCGCACTGCGACGCTCCGCGGCCGTCACCCAGGCCACCCGAATGGGCAGCGAGAGCCGGCGCTCTCTGGCCACCCGCAGCCCTCAGGGCCGCATCGACTCGGCCAAGGGTGGCGGATAACTCACCTTCAGCACTTCGATCGTCTCCACCCCGCCCGGCGTCACCAGCCGCACCTCATCACCCTCACGCGACTTGAGCAAGGCGCGTGCGATTGGTGAAATCCAACTGACCTCTCCTTGGAGACTGTCGGACTCGTCTATGCCCTTGATGGTGACCGTCCTCTCCTGTCCCTGCGCAGTGGCATAGGTCACCGTAGCGCCAAAAAATACCTGGTCACTTCCATGGTGAACGCTGGGGTCGGCCACCTCGGCCACATCCAGCCGCTTGGTCAGAAATCGGATACGTCGATCGATTTCGCGCAACCGTTTCTTGCCGTAGAGGTAGTCGCCGTTTTCCGAGCGGTCGCCATTCTTGGCCGCCCACGATACCGTCTCCACCAGCCGAGGTCGCTCGTCATCCAACAGATGCATCAACTCCTGACGCAGGCGCGCAAAACCTGCGGGCGTCATGTAGTTACGGGTGCCGGTGGGCAAGCTCGGCAGCTCGAGGTCTTCGTCCTCGGCGGCATCGGTCTCGCGGGTAAAGGCCTTGCTCATGGCCCAAATCGTATCGCAGGAGTGCAGCGGGCCCTTAGACCCTTAGGGTCGTAGCGCCGTAGTACCGTGGCGCCGTCAGGCCGAGGTGCAAAAGCGCAGCGATAAGAGCTCGACCGCCTACTCCTTGAGATCCATCGTCAAATCCCCGCCGCTTTGCAGTAACGGCGGCAAGACGGTGATGGAGATGCGTCGATTCAAAGGATCGGCCGGGTTATCGGGAATGGAGGGCACGCTGTCGCCGTAGCCGATCACCTGCGAGATGCGGTCGACCGAAACCTTCTGCGCCAATAGCTCGCGCCGCGCCGCATTGGCCCGCTCGGTGGAGAGCTCCCAATTGCTGTAGCCCAACACACCACCGGCGTACGGAGTGGCGTCGGTGTAGCCCTCAATCTTGAGCTTGTGCGTGGGGCACATCTCCACCACGTTGGCAATCTTCATGAACTGCGCCTTGGCGAAGTCCGACAGCACCGAAGAGCCACGCTGAAACATCGGCTGGTTGTTATCCAACAGCGTCAACCGCAGGCCTTCCAAGGAATACTCCACCTGAAACGGCACCTTACCCGCCTGCAAGGTCTTGTCTTCGGCAATACGCCGCTCTAACTCTGCGGCCAACGGCTTGATGCAGCTCATATCCAGCTTCTTGCGCTGCGACACCAGATCAAACAGCAAAATCCACACGACGATGAAAAACGCCATCAACACCGTCACAAAGTCGGCGTATACGAGCTTCCAGGTGCCGTGAGCCAGATGCCGGTCCCGCTTACGGGGCCCGCCGCCTCGTCGCTTGGCCTCCTCTTCAGCCTTGGCTTTGGGATCGGGCTTCTTGCCAAATCGACTGGCGATGCCACCAGACGAAGAGCGCCCAAATCCACCCAGGGTAGCCACGCCGATCTCCCAGAGCCAATCAGCCGTTCAGGCCAGAACCGGTGCTGGACTGCAGACCCGACTCCAACTCGATCATGCTGGGTCGCTGATCCACAAAGAGCACCTTACGGCCATATTCGACAGCGGTCGACGGACTGAAATTGCTGTAGTTGGCCACCAAAATCTCTTTGACCGCCTCAAAAGGCCGGATGTCAGCTTCGGCAATCTGACCCAACACCCGCGAAATCGGCATGAACAAGGCATAGGCAGCGAAGACACCCAGCAGCGTTCCCACCAGGGCAGAGGCAATGCCGGCTCCTACCTCACCCGGCGACTTGCCCGCGGAGATGGTCGACAGGGTATGAATCACACCCACAATTGCCGCCACGATCCCGAAGGCGGGGAGGCTGTCAGCCAAGGTGGCCACCGAGTCCACCGGCTCACTCCACTCGCGGTGCATCACCTCGATTTCCTGCGCCATGATGGACTCGAGTTGGCTGAGCGTCACGGTACCGTCCATCATCATGCGGAAGTAATCGGTGATGAACTCCACCAAGCGAGGCTTCTTCAGCACACGGGGATACTTGTTGAAGATCGGACTGCCCCTGGGATCCTCCACATCCTTTTCGATGGAGAGCGCACCGTCTCGCTTGACCTTTTGGAGCAACTCGAACATCAAGCACAGCAACTCCAGATTGGCCGCCTTGGAGTCCTTAGAGCGCAAAAATATACGCCCCATACCGGTGAAGGTGTTTTTGATATTGCGCCACTTGTTGGCAGCGACAAAAGTTCCGAATGCACAGCCAAAGATGACCAGGTATTCCTGCGGCACCCACAACTGCCCCACATGCCCGCCCAGCCAGATGAAAGCACCCAGCGCTGAGCCAATGGCGATGATCCAACCAATAGGTAGCGTCATAGCTTTGTAAACAAGTTGTTGATGTCCAGCCGGCTCATGATCGTCTGCGCCGCCTGCAGCAGCGCATTCGACTTGGCCAACGATGCGGTTGCCTCCGCCAAATCTGTATCCAACAGCGTGCTGCGCTCCATCTCCACGTTGGTACTTTGCGCCTCATTCACCTCAATGGCCGCATCCAACTGATTTTGAAGCAAACCCACACGCACCTGGGCACTGGTGATTTGGTTGGCCACCGCCTTCATTGTCTCAAAGTCGGTCGGAGAGGGGCCAACAGGGGTAGCCTGTAGAAGTTTGTCTCGAATTGACCTCATGAAGGTCAGAACATCCACTCCTTGGGTGTTCGAACCCAAGACGGATACCCGGCTGATCCCAATCTCCAACTCGGTAGACGGCGCAACCAAGACAGAGGCCGGCGTCGTACTGCGAAGTATGGCTTGACCGTTGGCATCTTTGGCGGATGCAAATTGATCGATCAAATTCACCAGGCTTTTAGCCTGCTCCCCCAAAATGTTACGAGCCTCTACCCCGATCGTATCGTTGGCGGCCTGAACCATCATCTGTTGGAAACGCTGAACCGCCTGCTGGATATGGGAGAGTTGAGTATCTGTAGAAGCCAGCGAGGCGGTCACGTAGTTCTGGTTGACCTTGAACATCGCAAACTGCCCTTTATCCAAGGACACCTGTACCCCAAGGCCCGCAGCCAAAGCATCGTCTGAGGCACGCTTGAATTTTCGACCAGAAGATATCTGCTCTTGCGCACGCATCACATCGCTAGCATGCTTTTGAGTGGATTGCATGCCTGCGTCAAAAAACTGTTGAGTGCTGATGCGCATGATGGCCTTTAACGAGATCTTCCCGTGGTTCTACCTGAGCTTATCGGCCCGACAACATGGCCAAAAGGGTGTCAAACATCTGCTGCCCTGATTGGATCAGCTTGCTCGATGCGTTGTAGAGCTGCTGATACTTCACCAGATTTGCCGCCTCCTCATCTAGGCTGACGCCAGAAGCTGCCTCCTTTTGGTCTGACAGACTCTTTTGGATGGCCTCATTGGCAACATGGTCAGACCGCCATGCCGCGATGGTGGTTGCCACGCTGGTGATGATCACCGTCACAGGCGACGAAAAGTCATCCCGCAATCCTTCCATTGCGCGGCTGGCCGTAGCGTCCACTTGTGTGAACTGAGTCGTGTCAAACGTTCCCACCACCTTAAACAGGCGGGCATCGAAGTCGGGTGCAGAGAGCTTTTGATCGATTCCCTTCCGATAGTTAGCACTTTGAGGGTTAGATCCTTCAAATAGAGCCTCAAAAGAGTAGTCCTGTGCCGAAGCAGGATCGTCAAACAGTGCACTTACTCGGGCATCGGTGGCACTGGACAGATCACTCCCACCTGCGACGGTAGACTCAAACCCAAAAATGGGTGCAATGGTCTGTCCGGCTGCATTTTTTATCCCGTTGACCTGCCGAACCAGAGACACACCGAGCAGGCTTAGACTCTTTTGCATCGATGGCGCAAAGGAGTTCAACAGGTGCACATAGGCCCCCGCCTGGCCGTCCTGAAATGCGGATACCCCCGGCATCATCAGCGAGTTTCCGTTGATGTCTTCTCTAGGCGAACCATCCGCGTTTTTTTGCTGTGTCGGCTCTTGAACCAAGGGGATCAGCATCGTGGGCTGACCGGGTGAGGTAGATACTTTGAGGCGAAGGTCGACCAGATCTTGATCGTCTCTGACCGGCGTTGTTCCCGACAGGTTGGTAAATAGATGGTGCTTTTCACGGTCGACCAGATGTTGACCGGCTATCAGGACACTGGCTGTTCCATCCTCATTGATGATGGTTGAGCCTCCTACCAGGGATTGCAGCTGCTGCGTCAGGCGATCCCGCTCATCCAGCAAGTCGGCCGAAGGGTACCAGTGGCCAGGGTTTTGAGCACCTCTGATTTTCGCGTTGACTGCTGCAAGCTGCGGCGCCAGCACATTAGCCTGGTTGAGCGCATCAGCCAGTGCTTGTCGCGCGTTGTCTTCAATTCGATCGACCTCTCCGGCAAGGCCTCGAATCCGATCTGCCACCTGTCGCGCCGAGCCGATCACGGCTTGCTGATAGGCAGGGTTGCTGGGCTCGTTAGCCAGGGATCCTGCGGCGTTGAAGAACGCAGACATCGCTGCGGCGATGGAAGACGCGGGCTCTACCAGCAACGCGTCAAGTACGCCAACCGATTGTGTCAGTGCGTCGGTGTAAGCCGTCTTCGCTTGTTGTGACAGCAGCTGTCCCTGCAATAGCTGATTGAACTGACGGGTAAATCCTTCCACTGCAAACGCGGTTCCAGTCAACTCCATGGAGTTGGCGGCCAGCGCTGTAATACGCGGCTGAGCGGTGCGGCGGACATAGCCCTCTACCGATGCACCAGCCACGTTTTGTGAGGTCACCAAAATACCAGCCTGCGCCGCCTGCAGGCCGGCCATAGCGTTGTCGATCAGTGCGGCGGCTCTCACGTCGTGGTCATCCGAAACGATTTAGGGCGATTGAGGGGGGCCATTCGAGGCAGTGACGGCTATTTGCTGGGAAGCGATTAGCTCCCGAGCTTTGAGCTGGGCGATGAGCTGGTCCGCCATGGCACGGCCAAACCCGAGTCCTCCGCTCTTGGTCATGAGGTCGGCCATATGGTCGTCGACCAGGCTCAGATACCCCCCTGAGGTGGTCGCCTTCATCGGGTCCAAGGATGCACTTCGGACTTCCCGAAGCATCTGTCGAAGTAACGCCGTCTCAAACCCCATCGCCGAGTCACGGATCTTGCGCAACTCGGAGGGCTTGAGCTGGTCAACGCCAGATCCCTGGGCCAAGGCACTGCGGCGAACGGCTGCGGCCTGGACACCCTCGATGATGGGACTGAGCACGTCCATCAGATAATCTCCAAATCGGCCTTAAGTGCCCCGGCTGCCTTCATCGCCTGCAAAATAGCCATAAGGTCTTGTGACGAAGTACCCAAAAGGTTCAGCGCCCGGACCACTTGGTCCAGCGACGCCCCCTCCTCCACCATCATCAGATTACCCTTAGGTCCGGTATCGACTGAAATCCCGGCATTGCGCTGATTTGCCGTTGTACCCAAGGAGAACGATGGAGGCTGAATGACCACCGACTGCGCTTGGACACGAACAGTCAAGTTACCGTGCGTGACGGCAAAGGGCGCCAACTTGACTGACTGGTTCATCACCACTGAGCCAGTCCGGGCATTCAATACAACTTTGGCCGGATCTGCAACTGAATCAACCTGGAGTTCGAGCAACTGAGCCATCAAGGCCAAACGCTGCTGAGGTTCAGTGGGGACCCGAACATTGACGGTGCGCGCGTCTACTGGGATCACCGCTTGCTGACCCACCAATCGGATCATGGCTTCGACAGCCTTTTGGGTTTGGGCAAAGTCGGACTTGCGAAAGTTAAGCTCGACGAGGGGTCCAACATCCGCTTCTGGAGCCGCTTGCTCAACAAAAGCCCCAGCTGGAATACGCCCGGCGGCCAACTGGTTGACGGTGACACGAGACTGACCGACCTGAGCACCGGCGGCCGGAACCACCAGCGATCCTTGAGCCTGCGCGTATACCTGACCATTGGCTGCACGCAATGGTGTCATCAACAAGGTGCCGCCTCTGAGACTGCGCGAATTGCCGATGGATGACACGGTCACATCTAGAGTCTGCCCAGGGCGCGCCAGCGCGGGTAACTCTGCCGTGACCATCACGGCAGCGACATTTCTCGGCGAACCTTGATACGCGGGTGGTAAAGCCACTCCTAGAGAGGACAGCAAGGACTGGATGCTTTGTCCCGCATAGGAAATTTGCCCAGAAGAGTCGCCGGTGCCATCTAGACCGACCACCAGTCCGTAGCCAATCAGCTGATTGCCACGTAACCCAGCCACGCTGGCAATTTCCTTGATTCGTTGTGCCTGGACGTAGCCGGAGCCCAGCAGACACACAGCCAGAAGCATTAACCGCAAGCGAGTGATCAACATGGCATCCTCGACCTAGTTGGGAGACCAACGCGACAGAGCTCGTGTGAGCCAGCCTGGACGCTGAATCTCGTCGGTGATACCAGCGCCGCGGTACTCGATGCGCGCGTCCGCCACCTGCGATGACAGAACCGTGTTGCCCTGAATGACTTGCGGCGCCACAATCCCGCCGAATCGAATGACTTCTTCCTCCGCACCAACTGCCAATCGCTTCTCTCCAGCGACCGACAGGTTACCGTTGGCCAAAACCTCTACCACCGTGACCGTAATCGTGCCGCTGAATTGGTTAGATTGAGAAGATCGTCCCTTAGCATCAAAATTCTGACCACTCTTGGCATTCAACCCGGCAGACAGCGCATTATTGGTGTTGGAGCCAGTGCGTAAGCGATTGGTCTTCAAGCCTAGATCGATTGCATTCTCAGCCTGTCGGCTGGCCACCGTCCCTCCATCTTTAGACGCCTTGGTAGTTTCATTGAGAATCACCGTGAGGGTATCGCCGATTCGAGCTGCACGCCGTTCTTCGAAATGGCCTCGAAAGTCGTTGGGACTGAAGAGTTGAGCCGGTACCAAACTGCCCTTGCTCACCGGAGTTGAAACGGGTGTTGGCGGGCGTACGGTCGTGTCTGACTCCAGCAGCGTGGGCCGACCTACCGACTCTGTGGTGCCACATCCAGAAAGTGTCAGAAGCGCAGGCCATAAGCCCAGCGCCACAACTCTGGCCGTCTTAGCAAAGCGAAACATCACATCTGCCCCAGTTTTTGGAGCATCTGGTCCGATGCCGTGACAGCCTTGGCTGTAATTTCATAGGCCCGCTGAGCGGCTATGAGGCCAACCAGCTCCTCTGCAACATTCACGTTGGATTGTTCGGTGTAGTACTGCGAAATCGAACCCACTCCATTGCTACCCGGATTTCCCTGAACGGCACTGCCCGAGGCGATGGTCTCGTAGTAGACACCGCCAGCAGCACTCATCAGCCCCGATGGATTAGCGAATGTATAGACCGCAATAGGCCCCGCAGTGCCGTTTTGGTCTGGTCGACCGCTGTAGTACTGGATTCCACCGTCAATACCGATCACGATGTCCGACGCTTCCTGAGGGATCATGATCTTGTTGTCTGACTTATCGAGCACCCAATCGCCACTGGCAGTCACCAGATAGCTGTCACCATCTCGCATCAGATTGCCGGCGCGGGTATATCCAAATACCTTGGGCTCATTGCCGGTGGGATTGTTGGTTTGCACCTTCAAGTAACCCAGCCCGTTGACCGCAACATCCAAGGGGTTTTGGCTTTGGGCCAATGTACCTTGACTGTTGATGCGCTGAGAGGCTGCAACCCGAGAGCCCATACCCACCTGCAAGCCGGTATTGAGAGGCTGCCCCTTTTCATCGTCCAAACCAGCCACACGCAATGTCTGGTAAAGCAAGTCGTCAAAAATCGGACGAACCTTCTTGAACGCCGTGGTGGAGACGTTGGCCAGATTATTGGAGATGGTATCGAGACTGGTTTGCTGGGCATCCAGTCCCGTCTTGGCAATCCACAGAGAGCGCATCATGATAAGAACTCCACGAAAAAGCTCAGGCCTTAGACCCGAGACAAAGAAAGTAGCCCACCGGCATTGCGAGCGTTTTGCTCAGCAGCCTGTACCAGACGCAGGTTGAGCTCGAAAAGCCGGTTTTGCTTGATCATGTCCACCATGGCCTGGGGCAGATTGACATTGCTTTGTTCCAGGGATCGAGTGATCAGCCTCACCGAGTCGTCGTGCTCCAGGGGCTGCATCCCCTCAAAGAGACCGTCGTCAGCACGCCAAACATCCTGAGGAACAGGATTGACAAGTTTGAGATGATCAATCTTGGACGGCTCGCTGTCGCTGCCCACCACCGCGTAAACACCCCCGTCATGGCGGATGCGTACCGAATGAGCGCCCTCCGGCATTTGAATGGGACCGCCCTCGCCCACCAGCTGCAAGCCGTTCATATTTCTCAGGAAGCCATCTGGATCGATAGTGAATCGACCTGATCGGGAATACGCCTCAGTCCCGTCACTGCGAAGCACTGCAAAAAACCCAAGTCCCTGCAGGGCGACATCCAAGGGGTTGTCGGTCATCGTGACCGGCCCGGGAGAGTGGTTCCACCCCGGTACCGAGTCCACAACAAATGAACGTGAATCTGCACTGGCGCCGTTGACCGCCACCCCACGAAATGTGGATAACACCTCGCGAAAGCCCGGTGTTTGCACATTGGCCATGTTGTGCGCGTTATTGGCCAGCTGCCCCATGGCGTGCTTGGCCCCCGTCATGGCGGTGAAGATGAAGCGATCGATCACGCTCTTGGCTCCGCTAGTGCATCAAGTGTCGCAATCAAGTGTTCAGCCGCAGGCTGTCTTGCATCACCGAGTCAGCCGCTTTGAGTGCCTGCGACGAGGCCGTGTAGGACCTTTGCAACACCATCAAACGAACCAACTCATCTGCCAGATCTACATTGGATGACTCCAAGGCTTGTGCCTTGATATCGCCGAACTTGCCTGTACCTGCCCGGCCAACGATCACGCCTTCTGCTGAGTCTTCAGTTCCCGAGTAGATTGACGGCGCGAATACGTTCTTACCCACTGGCACAAGACCTTGCTCTTGATCAAAATGCACCAAGGCGACTTGCCCAACATAAACTTGTTTACCTCCACCATAGACGCCAGCGATACGGCCTTGGTTATCCACCGAAATGCTGGTCAACCGGGTCATGGGCTCACCGTCTTGAACACTGCGAGTGACCTGGAAGGCGCCAGGCTGGAGCGTCACATCACTGAGGTCCAGCTCAAAGTTCAAGTCTGACTGGCCGCCTGCAGCATTGGTCACCAAAGCAGACAGGCTGGTCACCGTACTGAATTCAGGATTTCCAGATGCGGCATCCTTGAATAAGGAGTCGATATTGCGACCCCCAACAAAGCGCAGCTCTGCCTGCTTGCGGTAAGCCAACACACCGTCGGTCACGGGCGTTAAGCTCTTATCTGAGGTGACATCAGCGTCCCGATCGTAGAACCGACCATCCAAGGAAGCAAACACCTCCACCCGAGCAATCGAGCTGGTGAGCTCTTCCCCGGAATTTTTCTGGTTGGAAAACCCCTGGACGGTGATGCGGGTACCGTCTGGTGCCATCAGCGTCATGTCCAAGTCAGAGCGGTAGAAGACCAGCTTATCGGTCGCACCCAGAGTCAAGGCCTTAGACGCTGTGATGTTGGCGCCGGCCAGTGCACTGACCGTGGCGCCGGTGTCGGTGTAGTTTCCGGCGGTATCCAACTTGAAGATACGCGAGCCGGCGATCTTGTCAGCCAACTCGGAAGACGGCGCTGCTGTCAAGCTCATCGATGCCGAGTTGGTGACGGCCCCCGTCAAGGCACTGCCGCCAGCCCCATTCAGGGGCGGATAGAAACTGATCTCGGCCCCTTTGGGAACGGTGACGTTGGCATTGGTGGTGATGGAGGTCGAAGCGCCACCACTCTTGACCACAGCACCCGAATCTACCCCGTTGATAAAGACACGGTATCCGGTGACATCGGGGGTATTGCCTGCAAGAGCTGCCCGGCTCGACAGATTGACGGTGGTACCGTTGGCCGTGTCAGCACTCGCGGCCGCATAGGCCCCTGCCGCTGTATCCACTCTCAACACCGAATTGGCATTGATGGTGACCAAGGTGTCACCCAGCGTGTTGGGCACCGAGGTCGGACCGGGCGAATACGTAAAGCCTGAGCCATCAGACTGCGACGTGATGGTCAGCTTGGAATCACCGATTCGGCGGAAATAGACCTCTAGCGTGTGCTGGTTGCCGTCATAGTCGAAAACGGTTTGCGTGGTTTTGGCGTTGTAGGTGGCCTGCGTCGGGTCGAAGGCCAATCCGGCGTTGGTGGTGAACGCCTCGGTGCGCGAGTCGAGGAGCGCTGCGATAGAGGCCTTGGTGGTTTCACGCCCCTCCAGGTTGGCTGCCGGCACCTTCAGAAGTCCGTTGTTCTTCTTCAAGTCCAGGTCATCTCCCATCGTGCCATCAGGCATGGCCTGAAAGCCCGTCAGGTACATACCGTTTTCGTTGACGATGTAGCCCTGCTTATCCACACCGAACTGACCGTTTCGTGTGTAGTAAACGGCTGTGGGGTCTACCGAGGACGCCATACCGGAGCTTTGCAACAGTCGGAACATGCCGTTGCCTGAGATCGCCATGTCCAGAGGATTGGCGGAGTTGACAATGGTGCCCTGGGTCATGGGGCGACGAACTGAAATGCGCTGAACTCCCATACCGGTACGCGCACGATCTGAAGGGCTGACCGAACGGATGAACTGATCTGCGAACGCATACTCGCCTGCCTTGTAGCCCACCGTATTGGCATTGGCAATATTGTTGGAGACCGTATCGATAGCGGCTGAAGCGTGTTGCAGAGCGGTCAGTCCGAGGGTGTAGCTGCTCATGTCAGTATTCCTTTAGTCAGGGTCGGTGATGTGAGAAAGGTTGAAGCACTCTTATCGGGGTCAGGCCATCATCCAGCGGAAGATGTCCTGGGGGGTAATGTCTCGACCATCAAGCAAGGTCAATAAAATATTGCCCTTGTCTTGGCCAATTCCGGCAATCACACTGCCCACGTACGAGGTCACATTGACCTGCTCTCCGACAGCGTTGCTGGCCTTGAATTCCAATTGGTAAATGCCAGCCGGAACCGACTGGCCACTGTCGTCCTTGCCATCCCAAACAAACTCGGTAGAACCCGCTGCCACCGCGCCCAGATTCACTTCGGTGACAACCTCGCCCCGGTCGTTGCGCACAGTTGCTACCAAGGTGTTGGCTGCCGCGTCCAGATTGGCCGCCAGGGTAATGGGCTCACCTTGATAAACCATCTTGGATCCTGCAACCAGCGCCGTTTTGCCCACGGTGTTGGCCAGATTCATAAAGCTCGCCGACTGCATTTGGGCCACCAAAGAATTGATGGACGAATTCAGCCTGTTGATGCCATCCACCTGGTTCAGCGCCGCCAGCTGTGAGGTCATGGAAGCGTTGTCCAGAGGATTCAAGGGGTCTTGGTTTTGCAATTGGGCCGTGAGCATGCGCAGAAAGTTCTCCGACATGCTTTTGACCGAGGTGTCGTCCAGCGTCGTGCGCTTGGGCACATTGGCCGTACGAGGGTCATAGACTGGAATGTTGTTGATGAATTCGCTCACGCTCAGCTCCTCGATCAACGTCCCAGATCCAGCGTCTTGAGCATGAGCTGGCGGGTGGTGTTCATGAGTTCCACATTCATCTGGTAAGCCCGCGAGGCGGAGATCATGTCCACCATCTGCTCGGCTGGATTGACGTTGGGCATGGTCACGTAGCCCTTTTCGTTGGCCAGTGGGTGACCCGGGCGGTATTCCACGCGCGGGGGGGCGTCACTTTCAACGATGCGCTGCACGGCCACGCCCATGCCTGCGGAGTTCTTGCGCGGCAAGGCTTGAAACACCGCCTGACGGGCGCGGTAGGGACGCCCCTCGGCCGTGACCGCCGTCTCGGCATTGGCCACGTTGGAAGCGATGAGGTTCAGGCGCACCGATTGCGCCACCAACCCCGTAGTGCCCAGATCAAAGGTGCCCATCAAGCTCATGAGGGCTGCCCCGTGATGGCTGACAGACGCGTACGCAGCGTAGAGCCCAAGAAGCTCAGCGTGCCTTCGGTGAGTACGGCGTTTTTCACGAAGTGGCCACGCTCGATGTCAGGATCTACCGTGTTGCCGTCCATGGAGGGCTGCACGGGCACCCGGAACATGTCCATGGGGCCGGTCTTGCGAATGCTGCCGGCGATGTGGACTTGGTGGGTACGGTCCAGACCCAAAGAGAACTTGGGCAGCTTGCCCGCCAGGGTCTGCTCCAAAACCTGCGGAAAGTCGATATCGCGGGCTTTGAAGTTGGGGGTGTCCGCATTGACCAAATTGGCGCTGAGCAGTTCGTGGCGATACGTGCGCAGCTTCAGCGCCGTTTCTCCAAACTGCAGCGGGTCGTAACGGGGAACCAGATTCAAGATCAACTCCACACAAGGCCCCCAAATGGGGGATTCACGCAGGCTGATCAGCAAGGGGTGTGCCACGGCCCACTTGTGGGGAAAAGGGGGTCAAATGCCCAGGTTGTGGCGTCTTGAGCGCAGGATTCGGCAAAAAGTGCAGCTTGTCGGGTCTTCCAGGTTGGAAAAAAATGCCGCGGCGACGAAAATGCCGGGGTGGCAGAGCGCTCAGACTCCAATGAAGAACGCGCCCTAGAGCCTACCGAGCGAAGACTCGAAAAGGCCCGGGAAGAGGGTCAGTTTCCGCAATCGCGGGACCTGACCACCTTGATCGTGTTGTTGGCCCTGACCCTCTTTGTGGCCCTCTCGGGGCCCTTCATCGCCAAAGACCTGGTGGCGCTGGTCAAGCAGGGTCTGACGTTTGGACCCGCCGATCAATGGCAAGACACGCTGTGGGCCTGGTTCAAGGGCCCTGCCCTGTCGCTGGTCACCTGGCTGACCCTGCTCATGGTCCCGATATGGCTGGTGTCCGTTTTGGCGCCGCTGGCCTTGGTTCGGTTGCGTCCCGTGTTCGCTTTGAAATTTCGGGGCGATCGGCTCGACCCCATTCAGGGGCTGGGTCGTATCTTTTCTATGCAAACCCTGGTGGAGTTGGGCAAGAACATTGTCAAGGTAGTGGTGATCTTTGGCGTGGGTGCCCTGTACCTGTGGAGCTTGGCCACCGCCTTGGGGCTGCTATCGGTACAAGATGCCGATGTTGCCTTGCGCAATAGCGTGGCCATGGTGGCGCAAGGTTTCCTGTTCCTGCTGCTGCCGATCGTGGTGGTGGCGGCAGTGGATTTGTCCTGGCAGGTATTCAGTTTCCGCAAACGCATGCGCATGAGCCATGAAGAGCTCAAACAAGAACTCAAGGAATCCGAAGGTTCACCCGAAATTCGGGCCAAATTGCGGCAACGCCAGCGCCAAATGGCCACAGCCCGAATGATGTCAGCGCTCGAAAAAGCCGATGTGGTCCTGGCCAACCCCGAGCACTTTGCCGTGGCGCTTCGCTACGACGCTGAGCGGATGGTGGCTCCGGTGGTGGTGGCCAAGGGAGTGGACGAGGTGGCCCTGCGCATTCAAGAACTGGCCCAAGACTTCAAGGTGCCCGTGGCGCGCATTCCCCCTTTGGCCCGACTGATGCACAAGCATTTGGAAGTGGGTGAGGCCGTACCAGCGCCCCTGTTTGAAGCAGTAGCCAAGGTATTGGCATGGGCCTACGAAACCCGCGAGGCCCAGGCGGATAAGGATTTGCCCGAGCTGGGACCCCTACCTGACTTGGAACTGGCTCAGACCCCAGCGTCTTGAAGCGGATCGCCGGGGCCCCGGCTTTTCGGCACAAGCCGCCTGCCCCGATGCGGAGCTTTACGCCGCCTACTTGGTGGGCGGTGCAGGAGGAGGCTTCTCCAGGCCCAACTTGATGACCCGAGCAGGCGCCTCCATGGCCCGCTGCACGATGTCTGGCATGGAAGGCAAGATCATCGCGATCACCACAAAAGCCACGGGCACCATGATGGGAAACCCAATGGCAAACAGGTTGAGCTGTGGGCTCACGCGCACCAAGACCGCCTGGGTGAGGTTGAAGATCATGTAGACCACAATGGGAACCAGGCTCAAGACCAGACCCAACAAAAAGGCATCGCGAAATAAGCCCACTACCGCTTCCAAGCTCCAGGCGGCGGGCCAGACGCCAAAGGGCAGCGCCTGAAAGCTGCCCAGCAGCAACCCGAGCAGTGCGATGTGCAAGTTCATGATGAAGGCCAGGGCCAGGGCCACCATTCCCAGGAACTCGCCCGTCAGGCCTGACACCAGCGCCGGATCATTTGAAAAGGTGGAGGCAAAGCTCAAGCCTGCCTGCGCAGAAAGCACCTCGGCCAAGAGGTCTATGACCATGAAACCCAGGCGCACCATGAAGCCCGCAGCAGCGCCTATGGCCAACTCCAGGCCCACCAAGACATAGCCGGGGGCCATCTGCGCCACCGCCTCGGCCGGATAGCGCGTTTGTACAGAAGGCGCCAGCATGAGCGTCACCGCCAGGGCCAATACCAAGCGCAGCCGCAGCGGCATGGCACGAAAGGCGAACAGGGGCATGACCAGAAAGAAACCGAATATGCGCACCGAGACGAGCATGAGCACCGTCGCAGTAGCGGCCATCCAGTCTGGCGTGATGGGGATCATGAGGTCCCGCCTAGCGGGTCAAGGTAGGAATCTCGAGGATGACACCGCGCAGGTAATCAACGAAGAGCCCGAGGCTTGAGGGACCTACCAGCAGCAAGATGATGCCGATCACAAACAGCTTGGGTATGAAGGCTACCGAGCTCTCGTTGACCGAGGTAGCCGCCTGCAAGATACCGATCACCAGACCGATGATGAGTATGGCAATAAGCGTGGGGCCACTGAGCACAAAGGCCATCCACAAGGCCTTGAAGGCGACTTCTACAACTGAACCGGTATCCACGGCGTGACTGCGCTGGCCTTGCGCGCTAACTCATCTTGAAGCTGGCCACGAGCGAGGCGGCCAGCAACGTCCAGCCATCTGCCAGCGCAAAGATCACCAGCTTCAACGGCAGGGAGAACATCATGGGTGAGACCATCACCATACCCAAGGAGGTGAGGATGCTGGCCACGGCAAAGTCGATGGCCAAAAACGGCAAGTAGATCAGAAAGCCCACCAGAAAGCCCGTCTTGATCTCTGAGACGGCAAAGGCCGGAATGAGGACCGTCAGGGGCGTCTCGTTGCGCGTGGTAAGCGTGAGTCCGGCCATCTTGGCAAACATGTTCAGGTCATCTTGCCGGGTTTGATTGAGCATGAATTGCTTGATCGGCTCAGCCCCGATGGCCAGGGCTTGCTCAAACTCGATGCGCCCGGCCGCCAGGGGCAGATAAGCATCGCGATAGATGACGGAAAACACCGGGTTCATGATGAACAGGGTCAAGATGAGCGCCAGTCCGATGAGCATGATGTTGGGGGGCGTTGTCTGCAGACCCAGGGCTTGTCGCAGCAATGAAAACACGATGAGGATGCGTGCAAAGCTCGTCATGAGCATGAGGGCGGCCGGCAGGAAGGTGAGCCCCGTGAGGAACAGCAGCGTCTGCACAGGTACCGAATACACCGTGGCCCCACCCGAGGGCTGTGCAGTGATCAGCGGTAGGCCCTGGGCCAGACTGTGGTGTGCTCCCACAGCCAGGGCCAGAAGAAAGAGGCATTGAGGGGCCACTCGGGCCAATAGGACACGGCCAGACAGCCAGCGCCCGAGCACCATCAGTGGCGGCCCTTGTTGAGCAGCTGGCGGAACTGATCGGCCAAGCCAGGGGGGACGGGTTGGTTGGCCGCCCGGTTGGGATTGAAGTCGTCGAGTTCGCTGAGCATGCTGATGTGGGACGGAGTATGCCCGAGCGCGAAGTACCGGTCTTGAATGCGCACCACCAACACCTGCTCGCGCGGACCGATGGAGCGTGCTGCCACCACCTGGATATCAGATGCCGCGCCCTGAGCCAAGGTGCCGCGGCGGACCAGCCGCACCACCAGCGCCACCAACACCACCAACAGGGTGAGTGTGAGCAGCGTGATCCACGTGCCAGCGAAGCCAGAATCCGCGCTGGCCATGACGCTCAGTGGGTCTTGCGCAGTCGCTCGGAAGGAGAAATGATGTCCGTCAGCCGTATGCCGTAGCGGTCATTCACTATCACCACCTCGCCTTGCGCGATCAAGCAACCGTTGACCACGAGACTCAGCGGATCACCCGCAGACACATCGAGTTCGACCACCGAACCCTTGCGCAGCGCCAGCAATTCACCTATCGACATCTTGGTACGGCCCAATTCCACGACAACCTGTACCGGCAAATCCATCACCATGCGGATGTCGTTCATCCCGGGATGAGCAGCCGGAGACTCGTCTAAAGCCTCAAAGGTAGCACGTTGGACCGGTCCTGTGCCAGATGGGCCTGCAAAATGACCCGGCAGGGGTGCGTCGCTGGGGGGGGTGAATTCGTCCCTCATGGGGCTGTGGCTCCTGTGGGCAAGGGGGCAGCAGGGGCGGAAATGGAGGCCAACGCGCTGGCCAGCTCGGAGGCGCCAGGCAGTTCCACCCGAGGCAGCGTTACCTCCGAGAGGCCCGGCTCAAGGGGGGGTTGATCGCCGGTGGCCTGCTCTTGAGCGGCTGAGGCGTGCGCAGCAGCTTGCTTGATGTGCTCCACTTTGAGGGCGTAGCGGCCGTTTCGAACGCCATAGCGCCCCTCCAAGACCGTGACGCCGCTGGACTTCAGTGGGACAGGGTCTGAGAGATCCATGGGTATCACCTGCCCGATGGACAGACTCAGCAACTGCGCTACCGTCATTTGCTTTTCTGCCAGGACGGCGACCAGCTCGGTTTGGGCGCTGTGGATTTGATCTTGCATCGAGGCCTGCCAGTCAGAGGCCGCTTCGTTGGAGGTTTTGGGGGTCTGCCCCGAGACGTCGTCTAAAGCCGACAAGGCACGAGCAGGCATACAGAAATCCAAAGCCAAGACCGCCTCGTTGATGTGCAAGCGCATCTGGGCGTGGATGACCAGCTCTTGAGGGGAGGTCAGGCGCAGGGATGACAACTGCTGCTCTTGCCGCAAGGGTGTGAGCGCGACAGCCGCGTAGGGGCCCCAAGCCTGAGCGTAGGCCTGGGCGAGCGACTCAAACATGCGTTGGCGTACGCCCAACTCGATGTGAGTGGGTCGACGGCGGGTCTGGCGAACGGGGATACGACCTGAACCGCCGAACATACAGTCGACGGCGGTGGGGACCCCCAGCGTGTCCAGACTAAACGCACACAAGGTCTGCAGGGCCTCCACCTCGTAAATTTGAATATCGGCCACGGCCGGGGCGCTGAGGATGTACTCCTTGTAGGGCCGTACATGAACAGACCCTACGCGAATCTTGATGTTGGCGGGAATGCTGCCAGACAGGGCCTGACGCCAGCGGCTCATGAATTCGCCGTGGATCAGCTCCAGGTGCTCCAGACGGTGCTGAAGCGCTGTAGCGCTCAGGGCATGAGGTGGCGGATGGACGGCCGCAACAAAAGGGTCAGATAGGCTCATGATCATTCATGTCAAGCATACAGGTGAACCTGCCCGGTGTGCACTTCAGCGCGACGGCGCATCTCGGGGCGAGTGCTGGCAGCGGGCTGATCATCTCGGCCGGCCGACTCCATAGGAGAAGAAGTTAGCTGGTCAAACCCATGGTCTTTTGATGCGGACGGCTCACGATGGCCTCTCATGTCCAGCTCCAATTGCAAACCCATTTGAGCAAACTGCTCACGCAGGTCTGGCGCGCTTTGCTCCAGGCGTGAGCGGGTGGAATCACTCACTCCTTCCACGATGAGGGTGGCCGTGCCCTGAGCATCGATACGCAGGTCCACGCGGAACCTGCCTTCATCTGGGGGGGTGAGTTCCATGACCACCTGACCGCCCCCTTGACGTACCAATTTGGAGATCTCGACTTGGACCGGACCGGCGTCGAAGGCTACCAGGTGGGGGGGAAGTGGCGCTGGCGAACTGTGGCTGGGCAGCGGCACTTGAGCACTCTGCGCGGTCGGGAGGGGGGCTGTGCCCAAGCCGCTGCCCATCAATGCCTGGGTGAAAGAACTCACCCACGCCGAGGCGTCACCGCCTGCCAGAGCCCCAGTGGCCGTGGTGGACACGGCGATGCCCTGGGATGAACCCGCCAGGCTGGATTTGTCTGCGAGGGAACTGTCTGGGGTACTTCCAGCTTTGGAGACTGGCTCCACCGCTGAGGAAACCCATTCCGAAGCGCTGGACGCTGACACCACCGAAGAGGCAGACGATAAGGTGCCTGCTCCCTCTTCGGGTGCTGTTTGCGGCCCAGGCGTCACCTCGGTGTCTGTCTTGACTGGTGGGAGGCCGAGCTTCAAGCCTGCCGCTGCAACGCCAGAGTGGGCGACCGCTGAGGCTGCTGCCGGCATTTGCTCAGCGACCATCCCAGGCGTGGAGGCAACCGCCCTTTGGTTCACTTGAAGTGCGCCATCCTCATGGGTGGCCTGGCGGGCGCGCGCAGCATCGGCGGAGCGTTGATCCAGCGTGGCTTGAGACGGATCGAGAATGCTCTCCAAGCCCTCGACCTGCTGCTGTGACGCCCCACCAGCTATTGGCGTAGCTACGGGTCTATCGACCGACTGTTCCTGACCGACTGCTGGTGCAACACCCGAGCTACTAGGCGCAAAAGATTGAGGCGCATCGGCCGCCTTTGGCAGAGTACCGGTGGAGAGGGACGCTTCAGAAGCACCCGAAGTTGGCGTTGGACCCGCCACCGAAATCTCAGCTGGCTGGCCAGGAACAGATACCTCCTTGGCAATGTCCAACGCCATGACCCGCATGGAGTCCATCTCAACCGATGGCGTTCTTGAGGCGACCGGGTTATCAGCCTGAAGAGGCTGCAGCGTGGGTGGTGACTGCCTCTCGGCCACGGCGACAGGGACAGCGGTGTTTGGCGATGTCACAGAAACGCCGACCTCCACTTGCGCCGAGGACACAAGACCCTCAGAGCTGCGACCCGTGGCGGTGCTGACGCTTTGGGCAGACGGGTTGCCCGGCACCACTTGATTCGCGGAACCAATTTCAGCGCCCTCAAGGGTGATCGCCGACGGCACGGGTCCTTGGTGCTGTGCTGTGACCGGCTGCTGCTCCAGCGCGTTTGCGGCGAAGGCCTGCGGTGGGGCCCCATTTTCTGCGCTCGACGCGGAGATCGCATCGACGGCAGTTGCCACATCCTGCGATCCTGCGGTGTTTTGCCCAATGGACAGAGGTACTGCCTCGTCTGCGGTGGACAAGGGTTGAGCCGATGCGATGTTGGCCATACGACCCGATATCGGGGCGTCGTTGTTGCCGACGGAATTAGGGTGACCCAGATTTGCCCCCCTCATATGTGGCGGCGATGAGGCCGCCATTGATGCTTCGCCAGCCGACACGCTGGCTTGCATCGCGTCAGACAATTGAGGCGTAGAGGAGAAAACGGCAATAGCAGCTGGCGAGGGTGTACCGGGACTGATTGAGGCTGCCCTGGCGTCAGGCTGCTGCGTCGCAGCCAAGCTCTGGGGATCGAGGGCGGAGAGGCTAGGAGAAGCTGTGCCAGAGGATGCTGGAACTGAGAGAGGCTGAGCCCCTTGCGCAAGCGCTCCTTGAAGCACCATCTGAGCGGTGGGGGTGTCGATGGCAGAAGATCCCGTGACGACGGCGGCCGCGCTTACGGCGGCTACGTTCGTCATAACGGATGAATCGCTATCCAAGGCAAGATTTGCAGCCTGGGCGGCAGCAGCTAGCGCCGCTGGCGGCAATATTTGCAGGTTGAGCGGTACGGTGGACATGGCAGCGGAGAGGTCGACCTGAGGGGACTCGGGACCCTCCTGCCCTGGGTGGGTCTCACCTTGCTCGCGCTTGGCAAACTCTTCAAGTGCACCGCGGAATTCCTCTGGGAATCCGGGTGCTGCATCGGCAGGCGTGGGAGCTGAAAAATCCAGCCCAGCCGCAGCGGGCGTCAGGGCAGCAGAAGCAGCGTTATTGACTTGAGCCATGGGTCACACACTCCAATGAGGTGATGACCTTTTGCAATTCGGATGCCAACAGGTACCGTCAGGTGCCTACAACAGGGCGTCCCCCGGTCGGATCAAGCCTTGGGCGGCCGATATCGTGCCTGGAGCACATCCTCCTGGGCCTTCTCTTCCTTGGCCTGTTGCTCCAAACGCTCCTGAGCTTTGCGGCGCTGCACAAAATCCTCCAGGGTTCGTGTTCGCTCGAGGTCTTCCTGGGCTTGCTTGAGTAACTCTTGGCCCTTGGCTTCTAGCGACTCCAACTCGGTGCGTTGTGCAGCCCCAGTTTCTCTGAGGCGCTGACCAAACTGCGCCGATGCCTCCAACTGCCAGACCGACTCTCCCGCTTGAGCCGCCTGGGCCCACTGCGACTCGTACTCGCGTGCGTACTCGTCAATCTGGTTGGCAAAGGTGCGAACGCGCTGCACCTCGGCCTGAACCCGTCGCGATCGCGATGCCGAGCGTTGACGCTTGAGCTCTTGCAGCTGCAGCCACACCTCAAACGCCTTGGTGCTCATCCTGCCGCCTTGGCCAGCGTCAACAAGCCCTGCAAGCTCTTGCTCAGGTCGGTGACCTGGGCTGCCTCTTGTTGGAGGTAGGCCTGGATGTGGGGCCACAACTTGAGCGCGGCGTCCAGGTCCGGGTCGTTGCCCGCCATGTAGGCCCCCATGGCCACCAGGTCGCGACTGCGGGTGTGGCGGCTGATGAGTTGTTTGATGCGCCTGGCGGCCAGCACATGATCGGCGTCGGCTACCTTGGGCATGACGCGGGAGATGGACTTTTCAATGTCGATAGCCGGATAGTGGCCGCTGTCGGCGAGCTCACGCGACAAGAAGATGTGCCCATCGAGAATGCCGCGCGCGGCATCGCCCACGGGGTCGTGGATGTCATCGCCTTCGAGCAAGACGGTGTAAAACGCCGTGATGGAGCTGTCGGGGTTTTCGCCGTTGCCCACCTGCTCCACCAAATGAGGCAACCGCGCAAACACGCTGGAGGGGTAGCCGCGTGCCACAGGCGACTCGCCCAGGCTCAGCCCGATTTCGCGCTGTGCCATGGCAAACCGCGTGAGCGAATCGACGATGAGTACCACGTGTTGGCCGTGGTCGCGAAACCAACGGGCCACCTCGGTGGCGTACTCGGCCCCCTTGGCGCGCGCCAGGGGAGAAGAATCAGCGGGCGAGGCCACCACCACGGCGCGCTGGCGTGATTCGGGTGGCAAGTGCTCGTCGCAAAACTCGCGAACTTCGCGGCTGCGCTCTCCGATGAGCCCCACCACGATGACATCGGCCACGCAATTGCGAGCCAGCATGGACAGCAGCACGCTCTTGCCCACGCCCGAGCCTGCAAACAGGCCCATGCGCTGGCCTCGGCCCACGGTGAGCAGGCCGTTGATGGCCCGAATACCGGTATCCAAGGGGTCTTGTACCGGCGCCCGCTTCAGGGGGTTGGGAGAGCGGCCTACCCGCCTGCCGGGCATCCACACCGCACCTCCCAGGCCGTCGAGCGGACGGCCCAGGCCATCCACCACCCGACCCAGCAGCGCGGGGCCGATGGGCAAAGACGCAATACCCGAGCGCATGCGGTAGCCCTCGGTGCCACGCTGCGGGGTATGCAGGGGACACACCACCGCACCCGGCGAGATGCCCGAAACAGTGTCGTAGGCCATGAGGTAGGTGATGTCGCCCTCAAACCCAATGCACTCGGCGTCTATCCAGCCGCCCTGCTGGAGGTTTTCCACACTGGCTTGAGCCCCCAAGGGCAGAGGCAAGCCCTCCACCTCCAGCACCAAGCCCGACACCCGGCGAAGCCGCCCTTCGCGGATGGAGCGTGGCCAACCGGCCAGATCCTGGCGCGCGCTGGCCATGTGCTCGGAGAGTGCCGCGCAAGCGGCCAACACAGCGCTCATGGAGCCGGGCGCAACAACCCCAGTGCGCTGCGCACCAAGGCATCGCGCGCTTCTCGGCCCACATCGATGCGTGTGCCACCTGCTTCGACATAGGCATGCCCGGCGGCCACGGTGGGGTCGGCCATTACCGTGCACTGAAACGGCATGGCGGGATCGCCCACCAATTGCTTCCAGGCCTCTTCTTCCTGGGGTGGAATGCGCACGAACAAGTCTTCGCCCGGACGCGGCAACCGCATCAAAGCCTCTTGCACAGCAGCCACAAAGGGGCCTCGCTGCAGTTGTTCGTGACCGCTGAGCCGGCAAGCGGTCTCGTAGACCCACTGGGCCAACTCTTCTTGCAAAGCCTGGGGGGCTTGCTCGAGCGTGGCCACCACCCTCTCTAAGCTGGAGGTGAGTTCGGCCACGCGCTGCGCACCAGTTTGCATGCCTTTTTCAAATCCAGCCTCGAAGCCGGCATCACGCCCCAATTCAAAGCCCTCTTGTCGACCCAAGGCCTGACCTTGCGCTTGTCCTTCAGCCAGCCCTTCCTGCAAGCCCTTGGCAAAGCCTTCTTGGTGGGCCTGAAGACGCAGGGCCTGTAAGTCGGACTGGAGTTGGTCCACGGTGGGCCACTGCCCGGCAGCGGGCGTAGCGGGCATGGCCTGCGCCTTGTCGCTGGAACGCGAGGCGCCGTCAAAGGACGGGGGGCTCCAGCGCCGCACAGAAGACCTCAGGAGGAGGCAGCGGAGGCTGCTGACTGGCTGCTGCGGTCCAGCGACACCAGGTTTTGATCGGCCAGGCGACGTGCGATGCCCACGATTTCACGCTGGCGGGCTTCCACCTCTTGCACGCGCACAGGCGGCAAGCCTTCCATGTCAAAGCGCGTCTTGTCGGCCATGCGCTGGCTCATATTGGACAAAAAGGCCTCGCGAACCTGTGACCCAGCGCCCTTGAGCGCCACCACCAGTACCGCGGCTGGAATTTCGGGGATGACCCGTTGCAAGGACTGGGGCGCTATGCGCATGAAGTCTTCAAAGGTGAAGATGTTGTCGGCCACCTTCTGGGCCAGCTTGGGGTCATGCTCGCGCATGGCAGCCAGCGTCTTGTTGTTGAAGTCGGCTGACAGGAAATTGAGGATCTCTGCTGCCGAGCGGGTACCGCCTACCGCGCTCATGGCCGAAGACTCCTCACTGTGCAAAGACCGCTCGAGCATCTCATTGAGCTCGGTGAGCACGGCGGGGTTGATTCGATCGAGCGTGGCCACACGCAGCATCAATTCTTCACGCACCTCTTCATCAAATTCTTCGATGACCGCAGCCGAGAGCTCAGGTGGCAGCAAAGACAGCAAAGTGGCCACCACTTGCGGATGCTCATCGGCAAGCTGGGCGTGCAGCTCTTCGGGTGACATATTGCTCAAGGTCTCCAGCGCCGGCATGGTGCGGGCAATCTCATCGCCCAGGCTCCAGGCCTGTTGCGAGGCGAGCTTTTGCGCCATGGTCTGCACAAAGGCCTGAGGGTCAAACGCCAACTGACGCTGATGCTCGGTGGTGGACTTGAACTCCTCGAGCACCTGAATCACCACATCGCGGTGCAACGAGCGCGCGGATGCCAGCAAGGCAGAGACCTTCTGCGCCTCGGCAGGAGAAAACTGCTTGACAATTTCTCCGGCCACCTCAGGCCCTAAAGAGAGCAACACGATGGCGGCTTTCGAGGCGCCGTCCAGCGAGGCCGAGGAAGCCAAGGGCTGCGCAGCCGAGGCGCTCAAGCCTTTGCGCAGGGCCCCACCGACAGAGGCTGGGTTGTAGGCGGAGGCGGTCTCGCTCATGGCTTCACCTTGGCAGGAGTTGAAGCAGCCGAACCCGGCTCGGCGACCCACGCGCGCAACAGCAACGATGCGGCATCGGGCTGCTCTTGCACGTACTGGTTGACATAGGTCATCAGCTCACCGTAGCGGCGCACTTGCTGCTCTTCGCGGGCTCGCAGTCGGTCGGCCTCGGCCTGATCTTCTTTGGCTTGCTGACGCTCCGTGGCTTCGCGAATTTCTTGCTGCAAGGCCCAGGCCTCTTCCCGCTCGGCCAACTCTTTGCGCATGCGCTCGGCCAACGAGGGCTCAGGCGGCGCGGGTGGGGGCTCGATGATGGGCTCGGGTGGCGGCGGCGGGGGTGGCGGCGGTGGAGGCGGCAGCGGCTTGGGCGGCTGCATCAGGGGCCGCAAAATCGCAAAGTAGGCGAACAGCACCGCCAAGGCGATGGCACCGTAGCGCACAAGCTGCTCGATGAGCTCAGGAGTCCACAGCGGCGTTTCCAAGGGTGCCTCCACAGAAAACGGCAGGTTGACCACACTGACGGTATCTCCCCGGGCCTGAACGTAGCCGATGGCGTCGCGTACCAGGCTGTTGATTTGGGTGAGCTCCTCTGGTGTGTAGGCCACCTTGCGTGCGCCCACTGGCTGCAGAGCCGTGCCGGCCACCGCGCCTTGGGGTTTGTTGTCCAGCACCACGGCGGCCGACACGCGGCGAATCTGCCCCTTGCTGGACTTGAGCCGCTCGATGGCCCGATCGACCTCGTAGTTGACCGTGCGCTCGTTGCGAAACGAGCTGTCGTCTTGCGGGTTCACGCCCGTTTCAACCGGGCCAGGTGCCTTGAGGTCTCTGGGGGTGTCTGGCCCGGCGCCGTTGGGGCCATTGGCACCATTGGCCTGGGCCACATTGTTGGGCGTGCCCTTTTGGACATTGTTGACGATGGGCGCCTCGGGCGGCACGGGGGGCTGGTTGGTCAGCGACCCAGGGATGCCACCGGTGCGTGCACGGTTACCGCCCGATTCGACCGACTGTTGACTGCGTATGGACTGTTCGTTGGGTGGCGAGTTGCGGCCATAAGTCTCGGATGTGCGCTCGCGCTCGTTGAAATCCATGTCCACGGTGACTTGCGCACGAAAGCCGTCTTTGCCCGCCAAGGGCTCAAGCAATGCCGCCAGACGTCGGCCAAACGCCGCCTCGAGTTCGGCGGTGTACTTCAACTGCGAGGCATCCAGGCCCGCCAGACGCGAGGGGTTGGGGGCGAGCATTCCGCCCTCGGTGTCCACGATGGAGACGTCTTGTACCTGCATGCCGGGCACTGCCGAGCTGACCAGGCGAGAAATGGCGGCGGATTGGGCCGGGTCGAGCACCCGACCGGGATGCAAATTGAGCACCACGGCGGCGGTGGCCCGTTCTTGCTCTCGCACAAACGCCGTCTGCTTGGGAATGGCCAGATGAACCCGCGCGGTTTTGATGGCGCCGATGGAGGAAATGCTGCGGGCCAATTCGCCCTCGAGGGCACGCTGGTAATTGACCCGCTCCACAAACTGGCTGGTGCCGAATTTTTGGTTTTCCAGCAGTTCAAATCCCACATTGCCCGATTTGGGCAGGCCCTGGCCCGCGAGTTTCAACCGGGTTTCGTGAACGGCATCGGCCGGCACCATGATGGCGCCACCCCCCTCGGTAAAGCGGTAGGGCACGTTCATCTGCTGCAAGGAGGTGACGATGGCCGCACCATCGGCGTCGCTGACATTGGAAAACAGCACCCGGTACTGATTGCCCGGACGCGAAGACGCCAGCGCCACCACCACCGCGGCCACCAGGAACAGGGCGGCCGCACCAAACAAAATCTTCTGGTTCAGGCTCAGCGCATTGAAGCGCTCGCGCACCCTCTCGTACCACGGGACAGTGGTGGTGGGGGCGGATGCGGAGGGATTTAAGCCCGCCACTGCAATCACAGCGGCGTCACGATCGGGCTGCAGGTCTTTGGGGGCTTCCAATTTCGGCTGTCAACCTTACGGCCAAAAGGCCCATCCGACAGTTTATGGTATTTTGACTCGGGATCGGGGTTTTTGGCCCGACCCTTTGTGAGAAATTCCACACACTGGCCCATGACCTCCCCCAGCGCCACCCCTCAAATCAGCGACCTGGCCGGCGCATTTGAAATGTTCGTCCAGGCCTCGTCGGCCCTGGAAAAACAGCATGCCGCGCTCAACCAGAAGGTTGACGCCCTCACTGCCGATTTGGTGGAGGCCCACGAAAGACTGAAGGTGTTGTTGGACGCCCTGCCCGCGGGCGTGGTGCTGGTTGAAGGCGGGCTGGTCACGCACTTCAACTCGGCGGCCACCCAGTTGCTGCCCGAACTCAAGACACAAGAACCCTGGCTCCTGCCGGCTCAGTGGGAAAGCGGCGAAGGGCCCAACGAGTACCACGTGGGCGCTCAGTCCCAACGGCACACCTATCAGGTGCAGCAAATCGACACCGGCAGCCGCAGTGTGGTGCAGATTCAAGACATCACGGCCAATTTGCGGCAGGTGGAAGAAAGTGAGCGCGTGGAGCGATTGGCCTCGATGGGCAAGATGTCTTCGGCCATCGCCCATCAGATTCGAACGCCCCTGGCCACGGCCTTGCTGTATGCCTCGCACCTGTGCAATGCGGCCTTGGAAGAACAGGACCGCACCGACTTTGCCCAGCGCCTGCAAAGCCAGTTGATACACCTGGAGAAGTTGGCCACGCAGATGCTGCAGTTTGTGCAGGTCAGGCCTCGCCAGCCCAGTTGGGTGGCGCTAGACGATGTGGTGGCCGAAGCGTGTGAAGCGGTGGCCGCGCTGTCGGCACAGCGGGAGGTGAAGCTTTCGGTGGACTTCCAGGGCCAGGCCCAGGAGGTGTCGGTGGAGCGATCGGCCATGGTGTCGGCGCTGGTGGCCATCGTGGAAAACGCCTTGCAAATCAGCAAGGCCGGGCAGACGGTGTTCGTTCGCACCCGGGTGGAGCCCATGCGGGCCGTCATCACCGTGCAAGACCAAGGACCCGGAATCGCCCCCGAGATGCTCGACAGCTTGTTTGAGCCCTTTGCCACCAATCGCATTTCGGGCACGGGGCTGGGCTTGGCCATTGCCCGCAACGCCATTCGCAGTCATCGCGGCGACATCACCGCCTGGAATCTGGAGTCTGCGGGGGCGTGTTTTCAGGTGAGTCTGCCGTGCGCGGCCGAGCTGTGAGGCTTGGCCCGCGATGCCCTGGGCCTTATGCTTGCGCCTCAGGTCTTTGAGTTTGCCCCATGAGCACCCCCCACGTTTTGCTGGTTGAAGACGATCATGCGCTGCGCGAAGCGATCAGCGTGACCCTGAGGCTGGGGCAGGTGAGCTTTGATGCCTTTGAAACCGCCGAAGAGGCCCTGGCCGTCATTTCGCCAGAAAACGACTACCTGCTGGTGACCGACTTTCGCCTGCCCGGAATGAACGGGCTGCAGTTGTTGGCGGCGGCCCGCGAACGCTGCCCCCACCTGCCGGTGGTGGTGATGACGGCTTATGCCGACACCCAGCTGGCTGTGCAGGCCCTCAAGGCCGGGGCGCGAGACTTTTTGATCAAGCCTTTCATGCCGCAGCAGCTGCTGGAGGTGATTTCGCGGCAGCAGGCGGCGCCCACGGCGGCAAACGACGCCGCACAGGCGGAAATAGTTGCCGCTGATGCGGCAACTCTTGCCGTGATGAGCCGCTGTGAGCGGGTGGCGTCCACCGATGCCACGGTTCTGCTAACGGGCGAATCGGGTGCGGGCAAAGACGTGTTTGCCCGGCTGGTGCATCAGCGCTCCAAGCGCCAGGCGCGCCCGTATGTGGCGCTGAACTGCGCTGCCATTCCCGACAATCTCCTGGAATCCACCCTCTTCGGCTACGAGCGAGGGGCCTTCACGGGAGCCACCAAATCGCAGCCGGGCAAGTTTGAGCAGGCCGATGGCGGTACGCTGTTTCTCGACGAAATTGGCGAGATGCCGCTGGAGTTGCAGGCCAAGATGCTGCGCGTGCTGCAAGACCAGGTGGTGGAACGCCTGGGCTCCATGAAGACCCTGCACTGCGACGTGCGCATCGTGGCGGCCACCAACCAAGACTTGCAGCAGCGCGTGCGCGAGGGCCGTTTTCGCGAGGACTTGTACTTCCGCCTGGCGGTATTTCCCATTCGTATTCCGGCCTTGCGAGACCGGCCGGGCGATGTGGTGCCGTTGGCCCAAGCCTTCTTGGCGCGCTATGGCCGCACCATGGGCCGCAGCGGGCTGACCTTTTCTCAGGCCACGCTGCAGGCGTTGCAGGCTTACCACTGGCCGGGCAATGTGCGCGAGCTGGAAAACGCCGTGCAGCGGGCTTTGCTGCTGTGCGACACGGGGATGATCACGCCAGAGCACATGGAGTTGGACGGCCCGGCCCCGACGGCGCCCTCGGCTGGTACGCCGATTGCTTCAGTGGTGGCAGCGCCTTCCGTGGGCCTGCCCCAAGACATTGAGTCGGTGGAGAGAGATCACATCCTCAAGGTGTTGGCGCAGGTGGGTGGCAACCGCAAAGAAGCGGTGTCCATCTTGGGGTTGTCCGAGCGTGCGCTTCGGTACAAGCTCAAGGCCTACCGGGAGGCCGGTTTTGACGTTGATTGAGTCTGAGGCTACATTTGCAACCCATGTCGACTGACCCGATTCAGGCACTGACGCAGCAGCTACAAGCCATGGCCGATATGGCCGCTGGGCAGGTCAGTGCGCCTGCGGCTGCCAAGACGCTGGACGATGGCTCGGACTTTCAATCGGTGCTGCGCAAGGCGGTGTTGGAAGTCAATGCCGCGCAAAACACGGCTCAGGCCAAAGTGCAGGCGTTTTCCACGGGTGAGAGCAATATGACCCTGGAAGAGGTGATGGTGTCGCTTCAAAAGGCCAATCTGTCGTTTCAAACGATGATTGCCGTGCGCAACCGCCTGGTGGACGCCTACAAGGAAGTCACGAACCTCCAGGTGTGAGCTCCGACACCACGTCGTCGAGCCTGCCGTCTACCTCATAAGCCCAGGCCAGCACCTGGGAGACCGCCGCGAACAGTTCGGGCGGCACCCAGTCGTTCACATCGAGTTGCATCAAAAAGGCCACCAGCGCAGGCTCGCTGCGCGTGGGAATGCCCAATTCCTTGGCGCGATCCAAAATGGCTTGGGCGATGGCGCCCTTGCCTTGGCTGAGCACTTTGGGGGCGGGCATGCCGGGCTGAAAGCCCAGGGCCACGACTTCCAACATGCGCTCATCACTCATGATGCCGCTGCGGGTCCGGCATCTTCTGACCAGGACCCCCCAATACGCACGCCTTGGGCACTGAGTTGCTCGACCAACTGGGGCCAAGATTGTTCCCATTGGGCGGCATCTTGCGCTTTCTTATCGGGCTGTACCTGCACCCGAACCTCCACCTCGGGTCCCCATTGGCTGGCGGTGATCAGCAAGCGCCCGGCCCGGGGCATGGTGACATCGAGGCGCAGCATGGCGCCCTTTTCCAGTTGGCCAGGATGCTGGGGATGCTCTCGCCACGCATCCTCGCGCTGCACTCGCGCAGTCCAGCCAGGCGCCAGCTGCCCCTGCCATTGCATTTGACCTTCGAGCAACATGCGGGTGGCCTGCTTGGCCGGTTCGCTTTGGGCATCCAGGGCCTCGACCCATCGCGTCAGGGTGGCAGCGTCGATGGCTCCTTGCTGAGAAGCGGCAGATCGGCCAAACCAGAGATCTCGCAAGCGGCTGGCCGCAAAGGCGTCGGAGGATTGCAATGACTGCATCAAGCCTTGCCAAGTGGCCACCGGTTTCGGTGAGGCTGCTCCCCCCTCGGCAAGGTCACTCCTGCCGCCAGTCTGCCTGGCTATGGCGGGTTCAGCCACTTTGGAGTCTTCTGCGGCTGCGGATGGTGCAGGTGTTGTTCGCGAGATCGCGCTGGCCGAGGGTTGCTGAGAGCGCGGGCTCGCCCCTTCGACGGGCTTTGGCCAGGAAAGCCGCGGGCTTTGATCATCAGCGTGCGGTTGTGCCACCTCACCGAGCAGTGAGGCCACCGCTGTAGAGGTTGGCAGATAGGGCTGCGTACTGCTGGTGCGGCTAGCGCCTGTGGAAACCGGCGGAGCAGTCAAAAGCCCCTGCAGTGGGACCAGACCTTTTGCCTGTGCCGCTAACGCAGCCTGTTGTCGGGCCGTTCCCTCACGGGTCTCGGCTGAGCCATCACCTTTGAATGCCGGTTGCGTCCATTGCAAGGCGACTCCAGGATCGACCCGTGCCGCCTCGTCCGGTACCCCTTGCACGGGCGATACCGGAGCCACCGGCGAAATCTCACGCTGGCGCAAGACCGCAGCGCCAGACTCGGGAGGGGTGAGCGGGATCTGCATGGCGGCCTAGGCTACAGGGGCCGCACGAGGCCCCTAGGCGGCCAGTGCCACCGATGCGCGCTGATAGGCCGCGTGCGGGGTGGCGTATACCGCCGCACCGACACCTGCCGTGGCCATCGCTGCACCCAGCAACGAGGGTACCGCTTGGGATGGATCAGCGCCACCCGCCTGGATACGCCAGGCCTGTGCCACGGTATCCATAACGGTGGCGACATCTGCCAGCTTCTGCGCGTCTTTACGCAAACGGCCCAGCAGAATCTCTTTAACCGCCCATTGGTACAGCGTGGATAGGTTCTCGGCGATCTCGCCGCCCCTTTGCTTGTCCAGGCAGGCTTGCAGGCCCTGAGTGATCAGGTCCAGGGCTTTGGTGGTGCAAACCGAAGCGTCCTCGCCAGCAGCCACCGCGCGCTGCGCCTCGCGCAAATGCTCCAGCAACCGCTCAAACACCATGAGCACCAAATCGACGGGGCGCGCCGCACTCACAGAGGTTTCACGCTGGTAGGTGGCGTAGGTTTCCAAAGGATTCATTGCCGTACTCAATGTCTCAAAATTGATATGGACAACGCTCAGTCTCGCTGCGAGGCCGTCAGGCCATCGAGCGCACTCTTGAGCGCCGTGCTGGTGTTGCTGAGATCGTACAAAAGGGCATTGAGCGCAGCGTACTGCGCCTTGTAGCGAGCCTCGACAGAGACCAGCTTCTCCTGCAGCCTTTCTACCCTGTCGTTAATATCCTCTTGCTTGTCCTTCTCCGACTCCAGGCGCTCGAAGATGGTGCCGCCAGGAATCAGCATGTCATCGATGCGATTGACCAAATCTTTGCCGCCGTTGTAGCCAATCCGAAGGCCCTGGGCCAGTCGGGTTTGAAGACCGGTGGCTCGACTCAGCAGGGTGTCGCTGAGTACCAGCTTCCCGTCTTGATTCAGTTCCAACCCCAGAGCTGAGAGGTCGTTTTGGCCCCCCAGCGCGGTACCCAATGAGTCGGTGAGGGTCAGACCCAGACTCGAGGTGACGTCCTGCATGGCCGAGCGCAGGGCAAAGTCGCTGTTGAGCACGCCCCGGGATGCAGGATCCACGCTGGATTGCGTGGCCGCTTTGTAGTACGTCCACAAGTTGTTGTAGGCGGTGACCAATGCCTCAAGCCGTGGCTTGGCCGACAAGGCCGCCTGACCCACCGTGAAGGTGATGGGGGCGTCGGTTGTAGCCTCCAAGTTGAGGGTGACGCCTGACAGCACATCACTGACCGAATTGGAGCTGCTCGCAAAGGCCACCCCGTTGAGGGTGAATTCGGCGTCTTGCGGTTCCTGAAACTCCGCCGCAACCAGACCGCCGCCTGGAGAAGGCACCGCGAACCCGCCGGACACCCCTGAGGACTTGGCCGTGAGGGAGAGCACGAACACACCATCGGCGTTTTTCAAGATGGTGCGGTCGGCTGATGTCTTGATGGCGGCTTGATCTGCATGGTCGTACCACGCCTGCGCCGCCTGCTCGGTTGCAAAGCCCGAAACGTTCCAGATGTTCTTCTTTGCCAACGAGGTCACCGACATGCGGTAAGAAGCCTCTTGAGCCAGGGAATTCAATGTCGCCGAGGCCACACCCGGCTTGCTGAATGACGCCGAGGTGGCACTGAAATTCTGAGGCGTCTGCAAGGCTTTGACGGCGTCTTGCACTTGCGACAGGAGACCTTTGAACTCCCCCAACACGCTGATCTTGAGGCCAGCATCAGCCTTTTTGGTTTGAAGGGCCGTCAACGGCTTCTTCTCGGCCTCCATCAACTGGCTGACCACGCTGGTCACGTCGATGGACGTGCCCGAAACGGTGGAGGTGGGATTGACCGCCATGGCAGGCGATCAGGCGCGTTGATTGACCATGACACTGCCCAGCATCTCAAAGCTGCGGGCAATGCGCAAGAGTTCGTCTGATGGCAGGGTTCTGATCACTTCACCAGAGGCAGGATCTACGATTTGAACGCGAATATAGCCGGTGAGGCCGTCTTTTTCTACACGCACCTGACGGGCCATGGAAGAGATGAAGTGCTCTATGTCCTGAGCCGCCTGTTCCGCCGCCTGGCGCACCTCTTCGGTGTGCTCACCGAGTTTGATGGGCTCAATGGGCGCACGCACGACCTTGGACACCGCCTCCGCATCGGCGTTGGCTGGCTGCTCTGATGCCTGCGGCGGTGCAGGCGGCCGGTACTCCACGCTCTTAGCAGAACTGACAGATGCGGGCTCCATGACTCACAAGCTCCAAGTGTAGGAGGGGCCTTGCCACACCTTCGACGTGCATCTCAGGTGGGGCAAGGCCACTTAGCTTACTTCAACAGGGTAAGAATCACATTGGGCATCTGGTTGGCCTGGGCCAACATGGCCGTAGCGGCCTGTTGCAGGATCTGTCCGCGCGTCAGGGCTGCCGTTTCCGAGGCGTAATCGGTATCGATGACGCGGCTGCGAGAGGCCAGAAGATTAGTACTCAAGTCGGAAAGATTTGATACAGTGTACTCAAGCTGGTTTTGGTATGCACCTAAGGTACTACGCTGTGTCACCAAGGTTTGCACATAGGTGTCTGCAAGATCAATGATGGCGTTAAAGAGAGTCTCGTCAGCCCCGTCTGCTACGGCGGCGACAATTGCGTCGTTCAAGGGGTCACCATCAGTTGAGGTTGATCCGAAAAGCTGAAAAGCCGCATTTTCGAGTTCGAGAATATCCGATCCATCTGCGCTTACTTGAACAGTAAATGCAGTCGTAGTACCGAAAAGGGCATTCCCTGAAAACGTGGTGAACTCCTCGATCCGATCAATCGCTTCCATTAGTTTCGTCATCTCGTCAGAAATCGAGTCCCTCTGTACCTCGCTCAATGAAGCGTTTGCACCTTGAGTGGCTAAGACGCTTATTCGTTGGGCCATCTCGGTTACTGCCGAAAGAGCCCCTTCAGCAGTTTGTACCAATGAGATCGCATCATTCACATTGCGAATGCCTTGGTTTGCGCCATTAATCTGTCGCGTTAGATTTTGAGCCACTCCCAAACCAGCGGCATCATCTCGCGCACGGTTGATACGCGAGCCAGACGACAAGCGCTCCACCGACAATGACAGTTTGTCTTGGGCGTGTAGCAGATTCTTGGAAGCCATCAGCGAGGCTACGTTGGTGTTCAAAACAGAGGACATGAATTACTCCTGAAATGGGGTTGGAGGATCAGTGCCGCTGTTTCTTGGCACCCTCGTTGGGGGTAACGGCCGCTGAGGGCTAGGTGTTTAGTTGCGGCGCCCCTGGGGAAAACCTCAGTAGATTGCTAAACTTAACAAAACGCACCCCGCCTGATGAAACCCCTCACCTCCCGACTTGCGCAGTTGTCCTGGCTGCGCGCGCCTTCGGCTCAGTCGGCGGTGCCTATCTTGGTGTTGCTGGTGCTGGTGATGATGCTGGTGCCCCTGCCAGCGCTGCTGCTCGATGTGTTGTTTACCTTCAACATCGGGCTGGCCATCATGGTGCTGATTGCGGCGCTGAGCGTGCGCAATTTCAAGGACTTTGTGTCCTTTCCCACGCTGCTGTTGGTCACCACCCTGATGCGGCTGTCGCTGAACGTGGCCTCCACGCGCGTGGTGTTGTTAGATGGCCACACTGGAACTGATGCGGCGGGCAAGGTGATCGAGGCCTTTGGCAAGTTTTTGATTGGTGGGAATTTCACTGTGGGGGTGGTGATCTTCATCGTCATCACCATCATCAATTTTGTGGTCATCACCAAGGGCTCGGGTCGTGTGGCGGAGGTCTCGGCCCGATTCGCTCTAGATTCCATGCCCGGCAAGCAAATGGCGATCGATGCCGATTTGAACGCCGGTCTGATCAAGCAAGACGAGGCCAAGCAACGCCGCGCTGAAGTGGCCCAGGAAGCGGACTTTTATGGCTCGATGGACGGTGCCTCCAAGTTTGTGCGCGGGGACGCCATTGCGGGCATTTTGATTTTGTTGATCAACCTGGTGGGTGGCCTGATCACGGGCATGGTGAGCCACGGCTTGTCTTTGGAGCGGGCCTTCACCCTGTACGGCACCTTGACCATTGGCGATGGACTGGTGGCGCAGGTTCCGGCCCTCATCATCTCCACGGCCGCCGGCATCTTGGTGACCCGCGTGGCCACGGAAGACGACTTTTCGCAGCAGTTGTCCAAGCAGGTGGCCAACAACCAGAACTCGCTGGCCGTGGCCGCGGGCGCGCTGGGGGTGCTGGGGTTGCTCCCGGGCATGCCGCACTTCACCTTCTTGGCCTTTGCGGCCCTGTTTGGCGGACTGGCCTATTTGATGTGGCAGCGCTCGAAGAAAGCTGCCGTGGCCGCCTCGGCGCAAGCGGCAGTGGCGCCCGAGCGCGAAGAGCTCAGCTGGAGCGATGTGCCGGTGGTGGAGCCCTTGTGCCTAGAGCTGCCCTACCGATTGATTCCGATGGTGGACCAGCGGGAAAACAGTGACCTGATCAAACGCATACGCGCCATACGGCGCAAGTTCATCAGCGACATTGGATTTTTGACGCCGTCGGTGCACATTCGCGACAACCTGCAACTGCCCGCTGAGACCTATCGCTTTTTGATCTATGGCGGCGAGGTGGGCCGCGGCCAATGCCTGCCCGATCGCTTGCTGGCCATTGCCCCGCCTGGGGCGGACCCCGTGCCGGGCCTGCAGGTGCGTGACCCCTCCTTTGGCATGCCCGCAACATGGATAGAGCGTGGCCAGCGGGATGCGGCCATTGCCCGCGGGCACACGGTGGTGGAGCCGGCCGTGGTGGTGGCCACGCATTTGGATACGCTGATGCGCGCGCATGCGCACGAGTTGTTGGGCCGACAGGAAACCCAGGAACTGCTGGAGCACATCAAGCAAAGCTTTCCCAAGCTGGTGGAGGATGTGGTGCCCAAGGTGGTCCCCCTGGCCCTGCTGGAGCGTCTGCTGCAACTGCTGTTGGAAGAAGGCGTGCCCGTCAAAGATGTGCGCACCATCTTGGAGGTGGCCAGTGAGCACGCGCCCAAGACCCCCGAGCCGCTGGAGATCTTGCCTCATGTGCGTCTGGCCCTGAAGCGCACCATCGTGCAGTCGGTAGTGGGTGAATCCAATAATTTGCAAGTCTTGGGGATTCAGCCCGAATTTGATCGCCTGCTGGAACAGGCCATCGGCGCGGCCCCAGTGGCGCCGGATGGCGTGATCGAGCCCTCGCTGATGAAGTTGCTGGTGACCGAGATTGCCTCTGGAGTGGATGCCATGGAGAGCAAGAATCTCCCGGCTCTGATCGTGACCAACGCGAAGACCCGCCTGACCCTGGCTCGAATTGCCAAGCGGGTACGCCCCCGCTCTCGCGTGGTGGCCCTGAACGAATTGCCCCCCAACGCCTCCGTGAATTTTGAGCGCATGCTGTGCGCTCAGGCGATGGGGGCGGTGCCTTCGCCTTGAAAGACCTGCCACCATGGGCCCGAAAAAATTCATCGCCGCCAACGCCACCGAAGCCCTCAAGCTGGTTCGACAGCAAGTGGGAGGCGATGCCATGGTGCTGTCCACCCGCGACACGCCCCAAGGCGTGGAAATTCTGGCCATCACGCCCAAGGATCTGGCCCTGCTGTCTCAAGCCCAACGCGCCCAGATGCAGCCCTCTGCGGCCCCAGCGGACGCCGTGAAGGAGACCCTGCGGCAAACGCTGCAAGAAGACAGCAGCCCGGTGTCGACCATGGCGCCATCGGCAGGAGCCGGCATGGGGGGCGCGGATATGGACCGACTGATGGCCGAGATCGCCCAGGTCAAGAGCCTGGTGCAGGCGCACTTGTCCGACAAGGTATGGGGCGAGATGCAGGTGCAATCGGTGGACCAGGCCGAGGCCGTGCGCATTTTGCTGAATGCGGGGTTTTCGCCGCCGCTGTGCAGCCAGTGGGCGCAGGAAGTGCACGGCCCAACTGATGGCACGGCGGCTGTGACGGCCCAGCTCCAACAGCTGTTGGAAAAGCAAATCCGCACGCTCGACCCGTTGGCGGTGTTTGATGCGGGCGGGGTGTTTGCCTTCATTGGGCCTACGGGAGTGGGCAAAACCACCGCCTTGGCCAAGATTGCCGCGCGCTGTGTGCTGCGCTATGGCCGCGAGCAACTGGCCCTGCTGACCACCGACACCTTTCGAATTGGCGCGCAAGAGCAACTCAAGGTGTACGCCAAGATCATTGGGGTACCGGTGGTGTCGCTTCGAGACAGCGATGATCTGGCCACCAAGCTCAAGACCTTGAGTGACCGGCGGGTGATTTTGCTGGACACGGCAGGGGTGAATCAACGTGACATCCAGATGTTGGAGCAATCTCAGTTGCTGCACGCCGGGGCACCTGCCCTCAAGCGTATCTTGGTGATGAGCAGCACCACTGATTTGCGCACGCAAGAAGAAGTGATTGTGATGCACCAGCAAGCGGCCTTGACCTCCAAACTGGGGCCGGGGCGCGACATCATTGGCGCCATCATCACCAAGACCGACGAAGCCGCGCAACTTGGCGGCGTGCTCGATTGCCTGATTCGGCATCGGCTGCCGCTGCTGTTCTTGGCCAATGGCCAGCGCGTGCCGGAAGACTTGAGCCAAGCGCATGTGGGCTATCTGGCGCACCGCGCCTTGCACCCCCGTTTGCTGGGTCAGCAGCTGCAAGTGCAGGCCGATCAGGTGCCCGCGTTGATGGCCGATCAGCTCAACCACTGGGCCCGTAAGGCGGGATGAGATTGATCCGATGAGCGCCTTGCCCGGATCGGGGGTGGCTTCTGACACAACGGGCCAAGACCAGGCCTCTGGTCTGCGCGCTTTGTTTGGGCAATCCCTGCCTGCTGTGTATGTGGTGGCATGCCCGCAGCGTCCTGGCGTGGTGCTGCCTTGGGTACAGGGCCTGGTGCGGGCCGCCGCTGCACGGGGCCGGCAGGTGGCGTGGCTGGATGAGATTGACCTGGGGCGGCGCGAAGGCTGGCCCCTGGGGGCTGCGGTGAAGTTTGACCTGTCGCAGGCCTTGATGGGGCATGTGCCCTTGTCCTCCAGCATCGTGACCGGAGGACCAGGATGGTGGTATGCCTCGGCGCGACGGGTACACCGGCTACCGGCCCTGTTGGGGCCCACGGTCGATCAGAGACTGGCCGACAGTGGCGTGGCATTTGATGCGGTGGTGGTGAGTGCCGATGCAGCCCTGGAGCCCACCGGTGGTCTGGCCTATGCCGCCCATGCGCATCACCTGGTGGTGACCGAGGCATCGCCCACAGCGCTGGAGCGCACACGGGACTGGATGGTGATGCGCGATGCGGCGCGATCAGCCGCCAGCTGGTGTGTGGTGGTACGCGGCAGTGCAGAAGAGGCGCAGCAGGCCACGCAGTGGTTGGAGTCGGCCACCAGCGGGTTGACAGCGCAGGCCGTGTCGCTGATGGGGCATGTGCCGTCTTCGCCGGCTCTGACGGGCGGGCCGGGAGCCTGGTGGGCGGGACGCCCCGCTGCAGACCCGCTGGACAGTGCGACGCTGCACCACATGGGATTGGACTGACGCGATGTACGGCCCCTACCGAAGCGCCGACCCCAACGAGGTGATCAGGCAATACACCCCGCTAGTGCGCCGCATCGCCTCGCACATTGGATCGCGCCTGCCTGCCCACATCTCGTTAGAAGACTTGGTGCAGGAGGGAATGACGGGGTTGCTAGACGCCTTGCAACGGTACCAACCTCAGTCGGATCACTCGTTTGAAAGTTACGCAAGCATCCGAATTCGAGGTGCTATCTACGACGCCTGCCGGCGGGACGACATCTTGCCTCGGCATCAGCGCGATAAGCTCGACATCTTGGAGAGGGCAACGCGGCAACTCGAGCAACAGCTGGGTCGACTTCCGACGGAGCAGGAGGTGGCCGAGGCAGCTGGGATGGACATTGGCGACTACCACGAGGCCCTAGGCCAGATGGTCAATCTGACCCCACTTGACGAAATTCCAGAAGAACTGATGCCAGCCGACACTCAGGCTGACCCGGTTCACCGGTTGGCTACCACGCAGTTCTTTGAGCGTTTGGTGGCCATCATGCCCCAGCTACCCGAGAAGCAGCAGATGGTGCTGGCTCTGCACTATCAAGAGGATCTGTCGTACCGCCAGATTGCCCAGGTGATGGACCTCACCCCAGGACGAATCAGCCAACTGCACACCCAGGCGATGATCACGATTCGCAGCCTCTTGGGTACCGTCGCACCCTAGTGCTGTGAGGGCTTCAGAACTTGCCCAGTAGGGTGCCGGCTCCTGCAACCGGAACACCCCCCTCGCTGGAATAAGTGGCAGATGCCGACGCCTGCGCTGTGTAGGCCTGCATGGCGGCGTTACGCTGCAATGCCGCTTTGAGGAGTTGGCCGTTGACCTCGTGATCAAGTCGGGCCCGCTCGAGTTGATCCTGAGCCTGCTGACGCTGTTGAGCAGGCAAGCTGTCTATGGCCAGTCTCAACGCGGACTGCCCACCGGGAAAGTTTTGGAGCTGCTCGAGCGCCGCTTGAGCCTGACGCACAGCCGGCTCAAGACCCGGCAACTCCAACTGCTCCAGAGTTCGGCGCAGCTGAGCAACAGCGTGGGCCACTTGGCCCAGGAGATCAAGAACCGATGGGCTGGAAGAACTCACGCCGCGGCTGGACCGCCGCCCTTGGGTGCGCGAGCTTGCGCGATGGCATCGCGCAGCATATTGGTGGCGATCTGTTGGTAGTCAATCTCGAAGGTGCCGGCCAGGACACGGTCCTTGATTTCACGAATCAAATCAGCCTCGGCCTGGGCAACCTGGGGGTCTGACAGCGCAGATGCGGCACTGAGTGCGCGAGCAGAGGCACTCAGCTCTACGCTAGCAGCGGCGGAACGTTTGTCGTTGTCGTCTTTTTGCGCCTCACGAGGGGCACCCGCGCCTTTTCCTGCCCCCGGAACAGAGGGCGTATTGGGGCTGATTGGCGTTATGCCCTGCGTGCCAGCGACGTTGATGCTCATGTGCGTCATCCTCAATCGAGTGCGGCTTCCACCTGCCCTTCGGCTGTGGCTTTACCGGTGACGATTTTTCCTTCCTGTGTCCTGACCTTGACTGTAGCACCCTGGGTGGCAGACGACTGCGCCTGAGCCGAGGTGACGACCGAGAAACCTCGACCCACTAAGGTCAGCGTCACCTGCTGCCCCGGTCGGATAACGGCCAGGGGCTTCAAATCGTTTAGTTTCAGGGGCACCCCGGGGGCCAGGGGACGGGCCAATTCGGCTTCGGCCAGGCGTTGCACGTTGTCCACATAGGCCGTTTCGGCGCTGCCCAGCAGGCCCTCGCGCCACTCAAAGTCGGATTCTTCCAGGGCCTGGCCGGCCGGCAGGGCCCGGGCTGCCACGAGGTAGCGGCCCTGGACCTGGACCTGAACGGAGGCCTGCCGGGTCCAGCTCCGGGCGTCGGGGCACTGCACCGTCAACGCCACCGTCCCCCATAGGCGGTCGCGTTGGGTGGGCAGGTTGACCTGCAAGGGGCGGGCGCACTCGGGCCAGCGCGGGCCGGCGGGCCAGCGCAAGGTGTAGGTTCGGCCCTGCAACGAGGGGTGCTGATCGAGTTGCTTGCGGGTGGCCTGCTCCGCCGGATGTTGCGCCCAGGCAACGCTTGAGCCCAACAGGCCGATCGCCAACAGGCTCACCGCCCAGAACCGGAGCCCAGGTCTGCTACGACGCAAAGAAGGTTCTTGGGTCATGCTTGCGCCCGGCAATAAATCTCACCCGTGCCGTCCAAGGCAATGCCGCGCAACCATGCCGGACAGCTGACCGCCTGGGGGATATCGAAGACATTCATGTTTTCAGCCGGCAGGATGCGGTCTGGGCGCAACGGCTGATCTTGCAGCCCGCGGCGCACCACCAAAGACTGCGCGTCGCTGGTCACCACCTGGCTCCACGGTGCGACATAGCGCAGCCCGTGCAGGAGGTAGGGCACCACGCGCTGACGGTGCGCGCTGGCGGGCACCACCAGTCGCCAGGCATCGTGAAGACCTTCGCCGGGATGCACGCTGCCCTCGGCTTGGGCCACCTGTTGGGCCAGGGCGTGAATATGGGCATCGTCGGGCGCTTGCTGCCACCAGACATCGATGTACAGCGTGAGGCCGCGAAGATGGGTGCGCACCTTGTGCGGTTTGGGACCGCACGCCATGATGGCGCGCAGCGCTTGCAGCACCTCGGGATCGGCGCCGATGTCGCGCACATCGTCTTGCGGCCCGTCAAACACTGCTGCTACGGGCTGTTGGCGCAGGCGAGCCATCCAGTCTTGAATCTCCGACAGCAAGGTGTCCATGTGCCGCACCGATCGCTCATCGTCTTGGTGATTGGCCATGCGGGCTTGCTGCAGCAGCGACAGCGCCTGACGCTCCAACACGAAGGCCGTGTCGTTCCAGTGGGGCGATGTGACCGCCGATGGCCAGTCGGGCGTAGACCGCACCATCTCGGCGCTGGCCGACTCCGGCCATGCCGATGGGCTTGCCGACTCAGAGGAGGAGGAGCTCTGCACCCAATCGGTCAGTGGCATGAGGCGCTGGTGGGCCACGGCGGGGTCGATGGATTGCCCGTGCATGACTTCGCTGAGTGAGAGTTGCACGAGCGTGACCAGTTCTTGCACCATGGGCAGCACGCTGGGCTCGCCCAGGGCCAGCCGACGCGCGACATCATCGACCAGGGCCGCCTCGGCCGCCAAGCCCATGCCCGCCAGCGACGCCGCCAGGTCGCGCACATGCAAGGCCCCCTGGGCCAGCCCTTCGGCCCCCAAGCCCAGGCTGTGCGAGAGGCCTTCGAGCGATCGCTCGGCATCGGCAACCAAAAGCGCCAGGTGGCTCAGACGCTGATCGTTCACGGCGTGGCTTCCTGTCAGCGGTGGATGGAGACGTCGCTGTCCAGTGCCGACTCCGGCTCTTCCCACGGCTGCCCTTCGGCGGCGGCACGCGCGGCGCGATTGAGTACACGCAAGCGCTGGCGGATGAGCGTCCAGTCGTCTTCGATGTCTTGCCAATCGCCGTGCCAGTGCACAGGCTGCTCGGCCCAAGCCTCTTGCAGCGTGTCGCCGCCCGACTCGCTGCACAGGCGCAAGGCATCGCCCAGAGTCTGCGCGGTGCGCTCCAGGCGATCCAGGGCCTGTGCCACTTGCTCCAATTCGTACAAGAGGTTTTCGCTGTCCAGACCCTGGCTGGTTTGCAAATGCAGATTCAAGACCTGCTGCCGCAAGATCTGCACCTCTTCTTGCACCTGGGCCTGCACAGGCCCGAAGCGACGGCAGGCCGCCGTTTCGGGCACACCCGCCGAGGCGGTGGGTACCGTGCGGGCCAGGGCCAAGACGCGGTCTTGCAATTGGCGCCAGTCTCGCAGTTGGGCTTCCAGGCGATCGTGCAAGCTGGCCAATTGCGCGCGGCTTTGGCGCGTGCCCGCCTGGGCCTGGCGCAGCCGCTCCATGAGGGCCTGGCCCACACCCAATGTGTGATGGCGCCGAAGGGCCCATGAGGCGATGGCCGCACCCAGTCCCAGCATCCACAAGGCGGCACATAGAGCCAGGCCCTGCAAGATGGGACCGGGGTAGGCCAGTTGCGATTGCCAGGCGGATAAGGCCGGCACTGCAGAAGTGGCAGCGGGGCTGACGGGTGTTGCCGCGGGCGAGAAGGCCGGCGCGGCCAAGAGGCGTTGGCGCGAGGACAGCAGTTTGTCGTAGGTGGTGTTCCAGTAGCGCGCCACCGACACCCACCGCACCTTGAGTTCTGCCCATGCCACCTGTTGCGCATCACGCGCGGGGCCCTTGGCGGTTTTGCCCTTGCCCTTGACTGCTGGCGCAGCCTCCGATGCCGCCGGCTCAGGCGCTGACAGCGCTGCCCACACGGTGTCCCATGGCGCTTTGGATTTTTCCAGGCGGTCCCAGGTGAGCGGCACCAGCCCCGAAACCTGTGAAGACCAGGCCGCCAAAGCAGGCGCGATGGCTTGAGCCTGAGGCGCACTGGAAGACTCGACGACCGTGGTGATGGTTTTGACCCACGCGGCCATCCCTTCCAAGGCAGCGGCGTGGTCGTTGAGGCTGCGCAAGGCCTCCATCTCGGGCGCACCGGCTGCTTGCAATACGCCCAGCGTTTGCAACCACTGCCCTCGGGTGGCCGATGAGAGCTCCACACCGGGTGCCAGGGAAGCCGTCATGACTTCCCAGGCCTTCTGTGCCGCGCTGGATTGCTCGGCCACGCGACGCGCCTCCATCTGGGCCGCTTCGCGCACCGGTTGATCCCAGCCCACCGCCACACTCAGACCCACCGCGGCAGCGCCCAACAGGCCCACCACCGCCAGTACATCGAGAAATTTGAGGCGGCCGGCTCGGGCCAGGTCGTCGCTCAGGTCGGCCCAGTCAGGCATGCCAATCGGTGCGTGGAATCATGATCCGCCATTCTCGCTGATCATGGACCAAGACACCACCCTCAGCCCGCGCCTGAAAAGGACCCATCAGGCTGTCGACCCGGCAGCCCAAGGCGCTGCCCTGCGGGACTTTGAGGGCGACCACCCATCCTGCCCCCGGCTGCAAGGGCGGGGCAGCCGACGACAACGCACCGGCGTCTTGGGATAAGGGCACCAACACGTGAGGCACGGGTTGGACAAAAACCGGAACCCCCGCATGGACTTCCACGTCCACTGGCAGGTCCGCACCCGCCTGCGCCGGACCTGAGGCAGGCGCACGACTTCGAAACACCATGGCCAATTGCGAGGCCCTTACGGCCAGGGCCTGACCGGACCAACGCAAGCCCACCCAGGTGTGCAGGCCATCGGCTGGGGCTGGGGCGACGTCTTGCACGACTGGTCAGATCCTGACGTGGGTTCGGCGTCTTGGGCCCGTGTCTTGGCCGGCTATTCGGTTGGCGCCAGATCCTGGCGGGCTTGACGGCGGCGGGCCGACCACCACCCAGCACCCAAGACCCCCAAGACACACACAGCGTAAATCAGCACGCGAAGGGCCTGCTGCGCAGGTTCGGCCCCACCCAGATAGGGTTTGAGCCACGGCTCACTGACCATCATGTGCGCCGCGGTGTATGCCAAAACGGCAGCACCTGCCTGAATGATGATGGGCCAGCGCTGCACAAGTTTGAGCACGATCTGGCTGCCAAACACCACGATGGGAATGCTGATGAGCAGACCCAGCACCACCAAGTCGAAAGATCCCTTGGCGGCACCTGCCACGCCCAACACATTGTCAATTCCCATCAGGGCGTCGGCCACCACGATGGTGCGCATGGCGCCCCAAAACGTCGTGGCCGCACCGCCCTCGTGACCATCACCATCGTCTTCATCTAGCAGTTTGTAGGCTATCCAGACCAGCCCCAAGCCTCCGGCCAACATGAGGCCAGGAAATTTGAGCAACCACACCACGCCCAAGGTCATGGCGGAGCGAACGACGATGGCGCCGACGGTGCCCCAGATGATGGCCGAGCGTTGCAACTGCGGGGGAAGCCGGCGAGCGGCCAGGGCAATGACGATGGCGTTGTCGCCCGCCAGCACCAGGTCAATCAGGATGATGGCCGCCAACGCAGACCACCAAGGCAGGGAGAACGTCTCCATGGAAAATCTCTCAGCAACGAAGCGGCGCGAGGTTACCACAGGCACCTGCGGCAGTGGCCCCCAGCGCTTGGGTCTGATGAGCGAGCCGATTGCGCCACAATCAGCGGCACCATGACGACAAGATTTCAGCCCGCCAAGCGACACGCATTGCGCCAGTGGGCGGCAGCCTGTTGGGCCGCCGGGACCTGGGCTTGGGCCCCCCCTTCAAAGGCAAGCAGCCCCTTGCCACCTATTGGGCTGGGCATGATCGAAGTGCTTTCGGGTCCGTTTGCCAATACGGGTGATGCCGTCAGGCGCAATCTGCAATGGGCCGTTGAGCGGGTCAATGCCCGAGGAGGCGTGCGCCTGCCAGAAGGACGCCGAGAGTTGGCCTTGCGGGTCTACGACAGCAAGGGCCTGGCCGATGAGGCCTTGAGCTTGCTGCGCGTGGCCACGGATCAGGGAATCGGGTTCATCTTGCAGGGCAACAGCTCGGCCGTGGCAGCCGCCTTGATTGATGCGGTGAACAAGCACAACGAGCGTGAACCGCAACGACGGGCGGTGTTTTTGAACTATTCGGCGATAGACCCGCCGCTGACCAACGAGCGATGCAGTCCGTGGCACTTCCGATTTGACGCGCACGCCGACATGCGACTGCAAGCCCTGACCGATGTTTTGCGCGACGACCAGCGGGTGCGCAAGGTGTTTCTGATTGGGCAGGACTACAGCTTTGGTCAGCACGTGCTGCGCAAGGGCCGGGAGTTGATCGCCACCAAACGACCCGACATCGAGGTGGTGGGCCAGGAACTGCACCCGATGGGGCGAGTCCGTGATTTCTTGCCCTATGCCACCAAGATCAAGTCCAGCGGCGCGCAAGCGGTGCTGACTGGCAACTGGGGCAATGATTTGACGCTGTTGGTCAAGGCCCTGCGCGATGTGCAAGCCCATACACGCATCTACACCTTCTACGGCAACGCCCTGGGAGCTCCGGCGGCCATTGGTGAGGCCGGCGCGGGCACGGTATTGGCCGTCAATGAGTGGCACCCCAACGAATCGGGCGCGGCGTCGCAGCAGTTTTATGCGGCGTTCAAGCAGCGCTTTTCGCAGGCCCAGGACGACTACCCCATGGCTCGAATGCATGTGATGGTGGAGATGCTGGTGCAGGCCATGGAACGGGCGGGTAGCGCGCAGCCGGAGGCCGTGGCCCGCGCCCTGTCAGGTGCTCGATTCGACAGCAAGAGCTTGGGTGGCCTGTACGAGGCCGTGATGCGCGCCGATGACCACCAGTTGATGCAACCCCTGGTGGTCAGCGAGATGGCACGCGCTGGCACGCCCGGAGTGCGCCATGATGTGGAAGGGTCGGGATTTGGATTTCGGACGGTGCGGCGCGTAGAGGCCGATGCAGCCGCCCTGCCTCACCGCTGCGTCATGAAGCCGGGTCGCTGAGCGAGGTCGACAGGTCAGCCACAACGCGATCGACCGATCCGGCTCCCATCACCAACACGAGATCACCGCGGCGCACCGTGGCCAGCACGGCTTGGGCCACATCGCCCACCGCTTCGACAAAGATCGGCTCCACCTTGCCCGCCAACCGCATCGCGCGGGCCAAGGCGCGGCTGTTGGCGGCAGCGATGGGCGTCTCGCCGGCTGGATACACCTCGGTGAGCACAACCGCATCGGCACGGCCCAGCACGGCCACGAAGTCTTCAAAGCAATCGCGTGTTCGGCTGTAGCGATGAGGCTGAAACACCAGGACCAATCGCTGCTGTGGGTAGGCCGCACGCGCTGCTTGGATGACCGCCTCCAACTCGGTGGGGTGGTGACCATAATCATCGATGAGGTCAAAGGTTCCACCCCCCTGTTGCGCAGGAACGGCATAGGGACCATGACGCTGGAAGCGCCGGCCCACGCCTGCGAACTGCGCCAACGCTCTTTGCACCGCCGCGTCATCCAGCCCCAACTGAGAGGCCACCGCCACAGCGGCCAGGGCATTGCGCACGTTGTGCTGGCCAGCCAGGTTGAGCGTGATGGGCAGATCGGCCCCCGATGCTGCGCCGCCTCGTTGCACCACAAACGCCATTTGGGGACCCGTGCCTTGCTGGACCGAGACGGCGCGGACCTGGGCGTCTTCGCTCAGGCCGTAGGTGACCACAGGACGCGAGATCATGGGCAGGATGGAGCGTACCCCCGGGTCGTCGATACACACCACGGCCGAGCCATAAAACGGCAGGCGGTGAATGAACTCGACGAAAGCCGATTTGAGACGGGCAAAGTCGTGCCCGTAGGTTTCCATGTGGTCCGCATCTATGTTGGTGACCACGGCCAATACTGGCATGAGGTTGAGAAACGAGGCGTCGCTCTCGTCTGCCTCGACCACGATGTACTCTCCCGATCCCAGCCGGGAGTTGGTCCCGGCACTGTTCAACCGCCCACCGATGACAAAGGTGGGGTCCACACCGGCTTCGGCCAACACGCTGGTAACCAAGGAGGTGGTGGTGGTTTTGCCGTGCGTACCGGCCACCGCAATACCCTGTCGAAGCCGCATCAACTCGGCCAGCATCACGGCACGCGGCACCAGCGGGATGCGCTGAGCACGCGCGGCCAGCACTTCGGGGTTGTCGGGCTTGATGGCGGTGGAGGTGACGACCGCATGGACCCCCTCGACCTGTTGCGGCGCATGCCCGATGGTCACCTGCAGGCCCAGGCTGCGCAGCCGCTGCGTGGCCTCGCTCTCGGTGGCATCCGAGCCGCTCACGCGGTAGCCAAGGTTGTGCAAGATTTCGGCGATGCCGCTCATGCCAGCCCCGCCAATGCCCACGAAATGGATGTTGCGCACAGCGTGCTTCATGAAGACTTCTCCCGGCACCAGGCCGCTACCGCCGCGACGAAGACCTCACCGCGATGCTTGTAGTTATTGAACATATCCCAGCTTGCACATGCCGGACTGAGCACGACGGCATCACCGGGCAGGGCTTGCTGGAAACACCAGGCCACGGCCGCTTCGAGCGAATCCAGGTGCTGGCTCGTCAACGTCGACCCCTGTAAGGCTTCTTGAATTTGGGGGGCGTCCCGTCCTATCAGGGCCACCGCTCGGGCGTAGCGCATCAAAGGCTCGCGCAGGGCTGTAAAGTCTTGGCCCTTGCCATCGCCGCCCAAAATGACCACCAGGCGCCCCGGCGAGAGCTCACTGCCCAGGCCCACCAGGCCCGCCTCTGTGGCCGCAACATTGGTGCCCTTGCTGTCGTTGTAGGCGTTGATGTCCCGCCAACTACCGCACCACTGCAAACGATGCGCCTCGCCTGGGTAGTCACGAAGCCCCGCGAGCAAGGCAGGCGTGAGGGGGGCGACGGTATGGGCCAAGGCCAGCGCCATGAGCGCATTGACCGCGTTGTGGCGACCTCGCAGGCTCAAGTCGCGGGCAGCACACAGGGGCTGCATCCCGTCTTCTGAGTGGTGGGCCAGCCACGTGTGGCCCTGGTGCTCCATCAGGCCCCAATCGGAGGGGCGTTGCGGATGCGAAATTCCCACACGGACGCAGCGCTGACCCGATATCGCCCACTGATCGCGGTAGGGATCCTGAGCGTTGATGATGGCCACACCCGCGCGCGAGAAGATGCGCGCCTTGGCTGCGACGTAGGCCTGCAAGCTGCCGTGCCAATCCTCATGGTCGGGTGTCAAGTTGGTCAGGGCTGCGGCCCGGCTCACCGGAGGTGCTGCATCGTGCAGCTGGAAGCTGGACAGCTCCAGCACCCACACTTGGGGCAAGGCATCTTCGTCCAGCGCTCGCATCAAGGCTTGTAACAGCGAGGGGCCAATATTGCCCGCCACTTCAGCGGTGAGCCCTGCACTGCGCAGCAAATGGGCCGTCCACGCGGTGGTGGTGGTCTTGCCATTGGTGCCGGTGATGCACAGCACCTCGGGGTGATAGCCACGAGAGACAGCCAAATCCGCCAGCGCCTGTTGGAAGAGGTCCAATTCGCCCTCAATGCGTAGGCCCGCCTGCCGTGCGCGGCGCAGACAATCGGAAACAGGCGCCTTATGCGGTGGCCAGCCGGGTGACTTCACCACGCGGGTGATGCCGCTCAGGGCCGACTCAGGCAGGTCGCCGAGCATGAAGGTGATGCCCGGGTCGTTGCCAACGGCTGCCGCCGCCGCGGGTTGGAGCGGTTGCGGATCCCAAAGTAAGGCCGGTACCCCCTGACGCGATAACCAACGCGCTGCCGCCAGTCCGGTTTCGCCAGCGCCCAGGATCAATGCGCGCGCCACTGTAGGGGATGTCATACCGCCTGCCTGCGGGCCAAAGCGCGCTGTGCGTGGTGAGCGTCGACAAAGGGGTGGCGCTGACCGCCGATTTCTTGGGTGGGCTCATGGCCCTTGCCCGCGATGAGCACCACATCATCACCACCAGCCTGCGCGATGGCGTAGGCAATGGCCTGGGCGCGATCCACCTCCACGACGCAGTGACGACGCAGGGCGATGTCGACGCCTTGCAATATGTCTTGCACGATACGGTCTGGATCTTCCGAACGCGGATTGTCACTGGTGATGACCGAGACATCGGCACATCGTGAGGCGACCTCTCCCATCAGCGCGCGTTTGCCACGATCTCGATCGCCTCCACAACCAAAGACGCACCACACACGACCCCCGCGCTGTTGGCCCAGCGGTCGCAGCGCGGCCAGAACCTGCTCCAGTGCATCGGGCGTGTGCGCATAGTCGACCCACACACGAGGCCCCGAAGCCGCACACGGTACTGGCTGGAGCCGCCCAGGAACGGCTTGTAGCTGCGAGAGCGTGTGCGCCACCACTTCCAGCGCGTGGCCATACGATCTCAACGCCGCAGCCACCAACAGGAGGTTTTGCACATTAAAGGCCCCCACCACGGGCGCCGTGACGGCAAGGCGACGGCCTGCCTCACACAGATCAAATCGCACTCCCTGGTCCTGCCAGCTCAGGGATTGGGCCGTCAGCCGAGCGTGGGTCTGGCCATCGTCTGCCTGCACCCGCGACACAGTCCACAGATCCTCCACCGTGTGAGCCAACTCGTCGGCTAAAGACCGGCCGAATGGATCGTCGATATTGATGACCGCAGCGCGCGGCTGATGCTGTGTGAACAACAACCGCTTGGCCTGTCCATAGGCCTGCATGGTGCCGTGATAGTCCAGGTGATCCCGGGTGAGGTTGGTGAACAGCGCTGTGTCGACTCGCGTGCCCGAGAGCCGGTGTTCGGCCAACCCAATCGAGGAGGCCTCCATGGCCACGCTCTGAACACCCTGCTCCCGCCAAGAATGCCATTGGGCCTGCAAGGCCAGGGCATCGGGCGTGGTGAGCAAGGCACCCTGCACCGGCAGGTCGATGCTCGTGCCCAACTGGCCGGGTGGGTAGGCCCCGAGGGTGCCCACCAAGGCGCAGTGATGGCCCAGGGTGTTCAATGCGCTTGCCAACCACCAGGCTGTTGAGGTCTTGCCGTTGGTACCGGTCACGGCCAGGACCCGCAAGTGGTGGCTGGGCTGGTTCAAGAAATGGTGGGCGATCTCTCCAGCATGGGCCTTGAGTTGGGAATAGGTGGCCACCGCCTCGGACCCGTCGGGTTGGAGCGTGGCGCCTTGGGCCTCAATCAAACAGGCCCGTGCGCCCTGGGCCAGAGCCTTTTCGATGTGCGATCGGGGATCGAACCGATGACCCGGCCATGCGAGATAGCCGCATCCCGGCGAGATGTCGGCGTGGTGGGAAACCAGACGCACGCAGCCCATGGCGCGCAACCAACGAGCAGCCTGATCAGGTGTTGACCACATGGCGTGCGACACGATCACTGAGGTGAGCGGATGCACGACATCCGCAAAAGATGGCGCGGCTGGCAGGATTCGAACCCACGACCCCTTGGTTCGTAGCCAAGTACTCTATCCAACTGAGCTACAGCCGCTGAACCAATGATTATAGCAAAGGGGGGTCTGGGATTCGGGCGGCCTGGCCCTCGCACTGGGCAGCGCGGCTTTCGTCGCCCTCTTCCCTTGCCAGCTGTGCCAGCTCCAGCCAAGCCCGCCGTCGGACAGGCGCATCCAGCATCGCATGGCTGGCTGCCGAGAGCAACAACTTGCGCGCCTTGCCCCACAGCCTGCGCTGGGCCAGGACCAAAGATGCCGCGGCCGACACGTGCGGGTCGTTGGGATAGGTGCTGAGCGCGGCCTCTACACGGGGCAACCACTCGGGGCCAATGTCTTGCACGCACAGAGAGAGGGTGCGCGCAGCTTGCGCACGATCGGGCGCAGACAACTCGGCCAGCCGCTCCCACACCGGACGCAGCCACTGCCGCGCCTCCTCCTGCGCGCCCCAGCTCAGGGCGCGACGGGCGGCGTGGCAGGCCAGCGCCGGATCACGGCGCTCGGCAGCGTCCAGCCGCTCCCACTGCCGCTTGAGTTGCTCCACATCACGCGAGGCGTCCAGGACATCTTCGGCCAGGGTGCGAAGCAAGCTCAGCGCAGCGGCCGAAGAAAATGCCTGGTGCTTGGCCAGCAGACGCGCGGTTTGCAGGGCCTCCTCGGGCTGGAGCGCCAAGCGAGCAGCCTGCAGACGCAGCCGCAGTGCGTGCGTGCGTCTGCTCAATCCGGCGGGCAATAGAGATAGCAACTCCAATGCGCGGTGCGCATCGCGATCGTCAAGTGCCCACTCGGCTTCGATCAATCGCGCGCCTTCTGCAGCCGGCCGCGAAGCGCTCTGGGGCGCCCAGTGGTGCAACTTGTGCTGGACCTCCTGGCGCCGCTGGACATCTTGCAGTCGATGCAAACTGCTGGCCGACAGCATCAAGGCCAGCAACCGAAAATCTCCGTCTTGCGCCAGACCAGGTACATCTTCGTGAAGCTGCAAGGCTTTTTCGGCGGCCTTGTGAGCACGCGTGTAGCGAGCCGCCAAGAACTCCGCCAGCGCATCGCGCAACGCCCGATTGGCCGCACGCTCTCTTTGAAGCGCGCGCCACTCGCGCGCACGCTCTGGCAACGTGAAGACGGCTTCCAGTGTGCGCATCGTGGTGAGGATGACAAAGAAGGCTGCCAGCACCAGGAGCATGAACAAGTTGAGCGAGAGCTCGGTACGCCAGTGACGGAAGTACACCGTGACCAGCCCATCGTTGGTACCCAAGAAGGTGGCGGCCACTACGGCCACCACAAACAGCACGACCAGCCAGATGACCAGCCGCATGGCCTCAGCGTCCTGCGGCCACGGCAGCTAAGGCCGCCAGGGTGGCCTCTGGCCGGGGAGCACTGACCCGCCGCCCCTGGATGGCCACCTGCTGCAGTTGCTCGGCCGCCAAGCTCACCCGCCGAGAGGAGGCATCGAAGTAGCGTTCCAGCATGATCTGCGCTTCTTTCAGATCGGCCTGCGCCACGTCGAAATGACGGCTCATGAGCGCCAGCCTCGCGTTGAGCAATCGCAGTTTGACGTTCTCCCTGAGGAAGAAGGCCTGCTCGGGCGCCAACAGCGCCGCTTGCGGATCATCCACACGGGTCACGCGGATGAGATCGCGGGCCTCACGCCAGACCTCCCCCACCAGCGCCTGGGTCTTGTCTTGCAACCATTGGCCCCACGCCGCAGGAGAGGAGCCCTGAGAGCGCGAAGGCTGTGACGCGGCCGCTGCCGCGGGCATGACTTCGGCCCGCTTGACTTTGCGATCGACTGCCGAGTGCAAGGGCAACTCGTCAATCAGGCGCATGGTTTCATCCAGACGTTGCGCCAGCGTGGGCAAATCGGCCCCTGCCGATGCCTTGAGCCGATCGAGGTCTTGCATGACCGCACGCCGGACGCGATCGAGCCGGGGCTGGGGGTAACGGGCCAGCCGCTCTTGCGCCTGGCGCAACGCAGCCGCCAGGGGCTCCACGCTGCCGGTGATGGAGGCCTGCTGCATGGCCACGCGCAACGCGGCATCGAGATCGGCCAGCAAATTCTCGTCACGCGAACGCGCTAGCGACTGGATGAGCTCCTCAATCTGAGAGCGCTGCAGCGTGGTTTCGGCCACTCGCGCTTCGAGCAGGGCCAGTTTGGCAGCTGCCTCGCGAGTGGCCGCTTCTGCCTGTCGGGCCAAGGCGCGGGCTTCTTGGGCCTGGCCGCCCGCATCTTGCTGGCGCTTGACCAGTTCGGCCTCAGCTGCCTTCACACGCTGCCAGGTGGACCAGGCCAGACCCAGGGCCAACAGGCTCAGCAGCAAGAGCAGCCCCACGGCGATTTTCCAGGAGCGCGGCACGGCCCAAGACGGCGGGGCCGCACTCAAGGCGGTGCGGTCTGCCGAGTCGGGGGAAGGTGGATCGGAGGGGTGGGCCACCCCGGGATTCTAGGGCTGAGCCTGCTTGGGACGCAGTGCATCAACCAGGCCTTGCAGCCCGGGGCTGGTCATCTCCACATGCGTGAAGCCCGCTGCCTTTGCGGCCTCAGCCACTCGGGCGTGAGATACCCACGCCGTGCTGCCTTGCAGGGTATGACCCGCCTGACGTGCCAGATCGACCAGATGCTGCACAGACTGCGCGCTGGTAAGCACCCAGGCGTGGTCTTGGGGCGATCGCAACGCCCTGAGCAAAGATGCCTGCTGCTCGGGATCGAACACAGGGGCTGAACGCCGGTAAACCTGGAGGAACTCGACTTGGGCGCCGGCCTGTCGCAAGGTGTCGGCCAACCAGTCGCGCCCCGTGTCGCCTCTGACGACGAGCACCGAGCGCCCCGACCAATCGGGACCCAGACGCAACTGCAAGGCCTGCCAGAGCGACTCGGACTCCCAGGCCTGGCCGGCACTTGGCTGGACGATACATTCGGAGGGCACGCCCGCCGCACGCAGCGCCGAGGTGGTGGCCGGACCTGTGCTGCCTGCCAGGGAGGTGGCCGGCCAGACCACGCGCGAGAGCACCGCGCGCGAAAAGAAGTGCGCCACGGCATGGGTACTGACAAACACCACCAGCGTGTGTTGCGACAGTTGGGTCAAAGACTGCCAAATCGCGGGCTCGGCCTCGGGGAACTCGAGGATGTCAATCAAGGGCAGCGACACCGCGGCCACCCCTTGTTGTCGCAAAGCGGTCACCCACACCTGCGCCTGCGCAGCCGGTCGGGTGATCAGCAGTCTGCGGACCATGGGGCTCAAGCGGTCGTGCAGGCGTCGAGGTAGGCCTGGCCGCCCAAGGCGCGCAATTGAGCGGCAGCCTGCTCGCCCAGGGCGCGCGCCTGTGCCTCGGCTTGGGGTTGTGCGCTTAGCGTCACCTTGAGCAGCGGTTGCGTGAAGTCTTGACCATGGCCCAGGGCCGCACTCAAATGCAGCGTCTGGCCCTGCCAATGCGCATGCGCTGCCAAGGGCATGCTGCAACTTCCCCCCAGGCTGCGCGAGACCGCGCGCTCGGCATGGGTGGCCAACCACGTGGGGGTGTGCACGAAACTGAGTAGATCTTTCTGCAGATCGTACGCGTCTGCTCGCACCTCCAGGCCCAGGGCACCCTGCCCCGCCGCTGGGATCATCTCGTGGGTCTCAAACCGGCTGCGGATGCGCTGCGACATGCCCAGGCGCATCAGGCCCGCGGCAGCCAGCACAATGGCATCAAAACCGCCTTCATCGAGCTTGCGCAAACGGGTATCGAGGTTGCCTCGCAGGGGCTCAATGCGCAGATCAGGCCGAAGGGCCAGCAGCTGCACCACGCGGCGCAAGCTGGAGGTGCCCACACAGGCCCCGTGAGGCAGCTCTTGCCAGGAGGCGAATCGGTTGGAGACCCAGGCATCGCGCGGGTCTTCGCGCTCCATGACGGCAGCCAAGACAAAGCCCTCGGGCAGGTCCATGGGCACATCTTTGAGCGAGTGAACAGCCAAATGGGCGCGGCCTTCGGCCAGCGCGGTTTCCAGCTCTTTGACAAAGAGCCCCTTGCCTCCCACCTTGGACAGGGCCCGATCCAGGATCTGGTCGCCCCGGGTGGTCATGCCCAGCAACTCCACGCGGCGGCCCAACCGCTGGCGCAGGAGCGCCTGCACATGCTCGGCCTGCCACAGCGCCAGGCGGCTTTCACGCGTGGCAATGACGGTGTGTTCGCTCATCTCCAGATTATCGTCAACGGAACCTAACTGTCACGTTAACTTGACAGTTTAGCCTGATCCGGCCTCAGACCCAAGCGGCGGCCAAGCCCTTGATGACCAGGCCTGCCCCGGCACACAGCCCGATGACGGTGATCACCCCCAGGCCTGCACGTGTCAACGCCACGGCAGCCGCGACGGCCAGCAGCAGCGCTGTGGTGTCCAGGCCACGCCAGACCTGCGCAGCCAGGTCAGCTATCGCTGTGCCCGCCACCGCCTTCGCCTGAGCCTCGGGCCACAGAACATGGGCGGCAAAGAACAGCGCGAGCTGGGCAATCACCCCGACCACGGCTGCCGAGATGTAGGTCAAGGGCACCTGCCAGCCCAGACGCCCCCTGGTGGCTTCCACCCAGGGTCCTCCAGCCAAGATGAAGATGAATGAGGGCAAAAAGGTGAACCACGTGACCACGATGGCCGCCAAGGACGCCGCCCAGACCCGGTTTTCGGGTCCCCACAGCGCCAGGAGTTGGGGGCTGCTCCAGCCGCCTACAAAGGCCACGAAGGCCACCACCATGATCAAGGGTCCGGGCGTGGACTCGCCCAGCGCGAGCCCATCCATCATCTGACCGGCGCTGAGCCAACCGTGCTGCACCACAGCGCCCTGCACCACAAAGGGCAAGACGGCATAGGCGCCGCCAAATGTCATGAGGGCTGCCTGAGTGAAAAAACCGCCCATTTGGGTCAAGGTGCCCGAGCTGCCAAATACGGCCCACAGCGCCGCCATGGGCACCGACCACAAGACCACCGCTGCTGCCAGAACTTGGGCCAAGCGCCGACGATTGGGCTGGGCGTGGGCGGGGGTGGGGGTGGTGTCGTCAATGATCGCCGCGCCGCTGGAGGCAGCAGCAGACGCGGGGGCGTGCGACGCGACAGGCGCAGCACCCGGCACCCCGTGCAGCAGGGCCGGCTGAGCCGTGCGATGCGCCCACACACCCAAGGCCGCAGCGGCCAGCAACACCGCAGCAAATGGGACCTGCCCCCACGCCATGGCCCCAAAGGCACCGAGGGCCACGGTGGCGAGCCAGACATTTTTCAGGGTCTTGGCGCCCAAGCGCCAGGCTGCCAGCGCCACCAAGGCCACCACGGCGGGTTTGACCCCGTAGAGCACGGCCCCCAGCCACACGGTGTGCCCCCATCGCATATAGGCCCAGGACAGACCCAGCAAAATCATCAAAGACGGCAAGACGAACAAGGCCCCGGCCGCCACCCCACCCCAGGTTCTGTGCATGAGCCAACCCAGGTAAGTGGCCAGCTGTTGCGCCTCGGGTCCGGGCAGGACCATGCAGTAGTTCAGGGCGTGCAAAAACCTGCCTTCGCTGATCCAGCGACGCTTTTGAACCAGCTCGGCATGCATCAGGGCAATCTGCCCAGCAGGACCTCCAAAACTTATCCATCCCAATCGCCACCAAAACCGCAAAGCCGCAGACCACGGCACGCCCACGGGCGTGGCCGCCGGCTGATCGTCATGACGGGAACGGGGAGATGGACTCACCCAGGGAATAATACGGGCATGAGTGCCAACCCCCTCGACAACAAGGCGCAGGCCTGGTCTGCTTTGTTTACCGAACCCATGAGCGAACTGGTGCAGCGCTACACCGCCAGTGTGGGCTTTGATCGCCGGCTATGGGCGGCTGACATCCAGGCCAGCCTCGCCCATGCGCGCATGCTGACCCGGCAAGGCTTGATCAGCGCCACCGATCTGGCCGATATCGAGCGCGGGATGGCCCAGATCAGAGCGGAGATCGAAAAGGGTCAGTTCGAATGGAAACTCGAACTGGAAGATGTCCACTTGAACATCGAGGCCCGCCTGACCCAGTTGGTGGGCGATGCGGGCAAGCGGCTGCACACAGGACGCTCACGCAACGATCAAGTGGCCACCGATGTGCGGTTGTGGCTGCGCGGTGAGATAGATACCCTGACTCCCTTGCTGCGTCAGATGCAATGGGCCCTGGTGGAGTTGGCCCAAGACCATACGGAGACGGTGATGCCAGGCTTTACCCACTTGCAAGTGGCACAGCCCGTGAGCCTGGCCCATCACCTGCTCGCGTATGTGGAGATGTTCGCGCGCGATGAGCAGCGCCTTTCAGAAGTGCGTGCCCGCGTGAACCGACTGCCCCTGGGTGCCGCGGCACTGGCCGGCACCAGCTATCCGCTAGATCGACACGGCGTGGCCGCCGAGTTGGGCTTTGAAGGGCTTTGCGAGAACAGCCTGGACGCGGTAAGCGATCGCGACTTTGCGATGGAGTTTGCCAGTTTTGCGTCGATCACGATGGTGCATGTCTCACGCCTGGCAGAGGAACTGGTGCTGTGGATGAGCCAAAACTTTGGCTTTATCGATCTGGCAGACCGCTACTGCACGGGCTCGTCGATCATGCCCCAAAAACGCAACCCCGATGTGGCCGAGTTGGCGCGTGGCAAGAGCGCACGCGTGATCGGTCACCTGATGGGGCTGCTCACGCTGATGAAGGGTCAGCCCCTGACCTATAACAAAGACAACCAGGAAGACAAGGAACCGCTATTTGATACGGTCGATACCGTACGCGACACCTTGCGCATCATGGCCGAGATGGTCAGCGGCATCCGCATCAAGCCCCAGGCCATGAACCAGGCGGCGCAGCGCGGCTACGCCACCGCCACCGACCTGGCCGATTACCTGGTGAAAAAGGGTGTGCCCTTTCGAGACGCCCACGAGATCGTGGCGCATGCGGTGCGCAGCGCCATGCAACTGGGCCAGGATCTCTCGCAACTGCCGCTGACCACTTTGCAAGGCTTTCACCCGGCCATCGCGCAAGATGTGTTTGACGTGCTGTCCTTGACGGGATCCTTGCGCGCTCGACAGGTGGTGGGGGGTACCGCCCCGGATCAGGTGCGCACGCGCATTGCGGCACATCGTCAGCGTTTGGGCTGAGGCCTAGCGCGCCTCGACCCGGAGGCCATGATCAAACGCTGGATTGCCCATCTGGATATGGACGCGTTTTACGCGTCGGTGGAATTGCTGCGGTATCCCGCTTTGCGCGGATTGCCTGTGGTCATTGGTGGTGGACGGCGACATCAACCCGAGCAACTGGCCGATGGCAGCTGGGTGTTTTCCCATCTGGCCGGCTATCGCGGCAGGGGCGTGGTCTCGACAGCCACTTACGCCGCACGGGCGCTGGGGGTGCACTCGGCCATGGGCTTGATGAAGGCCGCTGAACTGGCGCCTCAGGCGGTGTTGTTGCCATCGGATTTTGATCAATACCGCCGGTACTCACGCCTATTCAAGGCCGCAGTGGCTGAGATTGCCCCCGTCATTGAAGACAGTGGCATCGATGAGATCTATATCGATCTCACAGAGGTACGCGGTGCCCAAGACAGCGTGGGCCACGACCCCCATGGTGGGGTACGGGCCGTGGCCCAAGAAATCCGCAACAACGTCTTGCGGCACACCGGTCTGACCTGCTCCATGGGCGTCACCCCCAACAAGCTGCTGAGCAAGATGGCCTCTGAGTTTGACAAACCCGATGGCCTGACGGTGTTGACCCACGCGGATGTGCCCCATCGGGTGTGGCCCCTGCCGGTACGCCACATCAAGGGCATAGGACCCAAGGCCGCCTCTAAGTTGAGGACCCTGGGCATTGCCACTATCGGGGAGTTGGCCGCCTGTGGGCAGGCCGAGCTGGTGCAGCGATTTGGCCGCAGCATGGGGCGGTGGCTGCATGAAGCAGCGCAAGGCATCGATGAGCGTCCGGTGGTCACGCACAGCGAGCCCGTCTCGGTGAGCCGGGAAACCACCTTTGAGCGCGACTTGCATGCCGTGCTCGATCGTCAAACCCTGAGCGAAGTCTTCACACAACTGTGCGCCCGGGTGGCCACCGATTTGCAACGAAAGGGCGTACTCAGCCGCACGATCGGCATCAAACTGCGATTTGAGGATTTCAAGACCGTGACCCGCGATCTCACGCTCGATCAGGCCACGGCCGATGCGCGCGAGATACGCCGTGCTGCCGGCGAGTGCCTGAAGCGAGTAGATTTGTCAGGTCGCCTGCGCCTGCTCGGGGTGCGGGCCAGCAGCCTGCAACGGGCTTGAGCGACTGCACTAGACTTGGATCTTCGTACAAGTCCTACGGGTCATCCTGCCATGAGCGTCATCACCTGCATCGAGGATCTTCGCGTTTTGGCCCAAAAGCGCGTGCCGCGTATGTTTTACGACTACGCCGATGCGGGGTCCTGGACCGAGAGTACCTACCGTGCCAACGAGTCAGACTTCCACAAGATCAAGCTGCGGCAGCGCGTGGCATGCAATATGGAAAACCGCAGCACGGCTACGCAGATGGTGGGCATTGATTGCAAGATGCCCGTGGCCATCGCGCCCACCGGGCTGACCGGCATGCAACACGCCGACGGCGAGATCTTGGCCGCTCGGGCTGCCGAGCGTTTTGGTATACGGTTCACTTTGTCCACGATGAGCATTTGCTCCATTGAAGACGTGGCAGCCCACACGACACAGCCGTTTTGGTTTCAGCTGTATGTGATGCGCGATCGTGATTTCATCGAGCGCTTGATAGATCGCGCCAAAGCGGCCGGCTGCGATGCTCTGGTGCTCACGCTGGATCTGCAAATACTGGGGCAGCGGCACAAGGACCTCAAAAATGGCCTGTCGGCACCGCCCAAACCCACGCTGGCCAATATGGTCAACCTCATGACCAAGCCGCGCTGGTGCTGGGGCATGTTGGGCACCCGCCGTCGGCAGTTTGGCAACATCGTGGGGCACGTCAAGGGTGTGAGCGACATGGCCAATCTGTCGGCCTGGACGGCGGAGCAATTTGATCCTCGACTGAACTGGGGCGATGTGGAGTGGATCAAGAACCGCTGGGGGGGCAAGCTCATCCTCAAGGGAATACAAGATGTAGAGGATGCCCGCCTGGCCGCCAACAGCGGTGCTGACGCCCTGATCGTGAGCAACCACGGCGGCAGACAGCTCGATGGCGCTCAAAGCAGCATCGGCGCCTTGCCGGCGATTGTGGCCGAGGTGGGCTCACGCATCGAGGTGCATATGGATGGCGGCATTCGCAGCGGCCAAGATGTGCTCAAGGCCGTGGCCCTGGGCGCCCGGGGCACCTATATTGGCCGCGCGTTTTTGTACGGCCTGGGCGCCATGGGCGAAGCTGGTGTGACCAAGGCGCTGGAGATCATCCACAAGGAGTTGGACCTCACCATGGCGTTTTGTGGTCACACCCGCATGGCCAACGTGGACCGCAGCATCTTGCTGCCAGGCACCTTCCCCACCTGATCAGGCACGCGGCAGGGTCACGCCCCGTTGGCCTTGGTACTTACCTCCCCGGTCTTTGTAGCTGGTCTCACAGACCTCATCGCTTTCAAAGAACAGCACCTGGGCACAGCCCTCTCCTGCGTAGATCTTGGC
>CAYNSW010000012.1:0-64583 GCA_964400135.1 uncultured Rubrivivax sp.
AATCCTACAGGGCCCACCAGAACTTCCCGAATCAAATCCAGCCCTGTCCTTCAAGCGGCCTCCTCAAGGTCTGGCGTGCGACACGGGTGAGAAATTGAAGTTCAGGTGACCCACCACCCAAGTCCCCGTCAAAGGCCCCCTCTGGCCTTGGAGACCCTCTGTATGAATCGACTTCCATTTGGTCAGACCGGCCTGAGCGTCACGCGCATTGGCTTTGGCGCAATGCACTTTGATGGCATCGACGATGAGGGCGAGGTGGGTCGCATGCTCAATGGCGTACTGGATCTCGGCGTCAACCTGATCGACACAGCTCGCGGGTATGGCCGCAGCGAAGAGCGTATCGGGCGCCACCTCTCGCACCGCCGCCATGATTTCGTCCTGTCCACCAAGTTCGGCTATGGCGTAGAGGGTACACCGGATTGGACCTACGCCTGCATCGTGCAGGGTGTCGAGCGTGCGTTGCGTCTACTGCGCACAGATTTCATCGACATCGGCCACCTACACTCTTGCCCGCTGCCGATTTTGCAAGGTGGTGAAGTGGTCCAGGCACTGGCCGATTGCGTCCATGCGGGCAAGGTGCGCGTGGCGGCATACTCGGGTGAGAATGCTGAGTTGGCACACGCTTTGATGGACGAGCGATTGTCCAGCGTTCAATGCAGCCTCAGCCTTGTTGATCGTGCCAATCTCTCCCAATTGCCCACTCCCAAGGGCGTGTTGGTGAAGCGATCTCTCGCAGGATTGGCCTGGGCGCGAACCACGCGGCCGGCCGATGAGTGCGAGGGAGCTTACTGGGATCGCTGGCAGCAACTGGCGCTACCTGACCTGGGACTTCCCTGGCCCGAAGCCGCGTTGCGGTGGGCTGCGTTCCAGCCATCTGTCAGCAGCGTGCTGCTGGGTACCCAGAGTCTGGCGAATCTAAAGGTTGGGATCGACGCCGTGGAGTCTGGACCATTAGCACATGACATTCGCAAAGTGCTGGACTTGGCGTGGTCGGGCTGCCAGTGGCCCGGGATGGTTTAACTGCTCAGACCTTTTCCCACCTGGCCAGGGATTGACGGGCCAGCCACGCGGCAGCGATCAGCGGAATCACCTCATAGACCCACGGGATGTAGGGGAAGTAGTGCCGAGCGTGCATGGCCAAAACCCAAGGCGCCACGGCCACACCCCAGCGACTCCACCGCGTGCCCAATACGGCACCACCCGCAGCCAGAAAAATGGCCGAAGCCACAAAAATCAGTGTGAAGAGGGTCTCGAGAATAGGCGTTGCCTGGCCGGTGGGCCACATCCCCAGACGAAATGGAATCCAGGCCAGACAAGCCATGGCCAATCCTGCAGCCAGCCTGCGCGCGCGGGATGCAGCGGCGCCATCGCCCTCGGGTCGCAAAGCGGGGCGGATGAAGGGCAGAAAAATCAAGCACGCCAACCCGAATACAGCATCGATCACCAAAGTGGCGGGATAGCCCACGGCCTCTACCGCAATTCCCTGCCAGGTCGCCGAGTACGCGATGGCCAGATTCATCATGGCCATATAGGCCGTGAACTGTGTTGCGGCAACGCTGGGGCGCGTCACGTCCATGAAGATGGCCGACCGTGTGCCGTACATCAACCCCTGGGCCACCGCATACCACAGGGTGGAGATCCACAAGGCGGTGACCAGCGCTGCCGGCACCACTCGCGTTGCCCGCTCTGACGCTGGCACCGCATCAATCCAGCCGTGCTGCCACAACATCCACGCCAGCCACAAAACGGGTGGGCTCATCAGGACCAGATACACCGCCAAGGTGCGTCTGCGCCCGAATCGATCGGAAATCCAGCCGCCCACCACCATGAAGATGGCCGACAACACTTGTGACCACAGGCTCAGCCACGCGATGCGATCGTCGCTGAAGCCAAACTCCACTGCCAGGTTGGACTGCAAAGCCAAGCCCAGCGCCATCGCCCCTGCGGGCAGCAACGCAAAGGCCAAACCTGCAAAGGCGCCCTGTGTGCCTAGGAAACTGCGAAAGGCCTCGACACCGAAGCGCGCCATTTGCCTGCCGGTAGAGGCCAGGCCAGGCGCGCGCACCTCAGCCTCGCTGGGCGGTGCTTCTCGAATCGGCAACACCACCAGCAGCGTGACACAGGCAATACACACCGCCACGAACACGAAGCTGGCGTGAATCCCCAGCCAGGGCATCAAGAACAACACGCCGCTGCCGCCCACCGCGGCGCCGACCGAAGCGCCGGCAAACATGATGCCATTGGCCAGACCTCGCTCGTCGGCTTGCAACGTGCTGACCGCCAAAGCGTCGATGGCCACATCCTGCATCGCCCCAAAAGTGTTGTGTACCAACAAGATGGCCGTCAGCAAACCCAGCTGCGCGGGTAACTGGAGTCCGGTACACGCCAGCAGCGTGACCACCATCATCAGTTGAGATGCCAGGATCCATCCGCGTCGCCGACCCCAACGCGCACTGGAAAAGACGTCAATGAGCGGCCCGAAGGCCCACTTGAAAGCCCAGGGCAAATAAAAGGACCCCACAAACGCACCGATTTCAGCCGGACCCACATCGGCGCGGCGCAACTGCGAGGCCACTGCCGTGGCTGCAAATCCGAGCGGGATTCCCTCGGTGACGTACAGGAAGAAAAAGGCCGCCAAGCGGCCTCTGCGCGATTCCAGCCAGTTGGGCAGCATCAAGTGCCGATCAGCGCTTTGAGCCCCGTGTACAGGCTTAGCGCTGAGGTCGCCAGCGGCATCGTCGCTGTCGCAAACGACTGTACCCGTTCGGCCAACGCCTCAACGTTGTAGCGACCCTTCTCGTCCTTTTTGAGCAGCAAGACAAGTAAGGGCACGTTGGATGCATGGGCTCGTCTGCGCTCCATGGCACGGGCCAGCAGAGCTCCCGTGACATAGCCCAAGGCGATAGCCACGGTGAACTCCAACAGCTCGCGCCAATCGCGTGCGGTCTCAGGCCAAAACGGTGTGCCATCGACGTGCGCGGTCATTCCCAGCATCATCAAGACCGAAGCGGCAGCCACCACCAGTGCACTCACACCCAGCCTGATATTGTCAAACCGAACGCCCCGGTGACAGAACATGCCCAACACCATGGGCGTGACCAGAGCTTCAAGCCGGAAGATCAAAGGCGGTAGGTCGTAGACAAACAGCGTCAAGGCGTGTAAGGCCCACAGCACTACGATGGTGGCGACCATACCTGCCCATTGCCGTCCTGTGGAAATGACTGGCAAAGCCGGTGCCGAGGCCGCCCATTGCTCCACCGCATCGGCCATGGCCTGCCGATCGGCTTCGACAGAAGCGGGGCTCTGCGCCTGAGCATCGGCCTGGGCAGTGTGGCCCAGTTGTGATTGCAGTGCTTGGACTTGCGCCGCCAGTTCATCGACCCGCTCCATCAGGGGACGGATCAAGCTGAGATGCGAGCGGCAATGCGGACAAATCACCGCCTCAGGGTGCACCTCAAGGCGACAAAAAGGGCAGGTCGACGTGGCGGGGCTGGCGGACATATCAGACCTCAGACCGCCGGTTGTGCCACATTCATCGCCGTGCCTTCAAAGAGAACACCGCACTGCCCCGGCGCCCCTCGATATCGGCTACCGTGACCCGGAAAGAGTGGTCACCTGGGGGCAAGAGCACCTGCGATATCTCAACGGCGTCGGCTCGAACCCCAGCCTTGACGCGCTCGGTGACATCCACCACCGGCTCTTTGAGGTATTCGACCTTGACCGTTGCCGGGTCGATACGCTTGCCTCCGCGAGACTCAAACTCCACTTTGAGCGCAAAACCAGACGCCTTGACCGTCTCAGGGGAAGCCAGCTTCACGCCCGGCCCACGGGTGATGGCACGGGTCAGCGCTGTCTTGGCATCAGGCCGTCGGGCTTCTTCATCGGTCACCAATTGAACCTGGGCCCAAGCCGATGAAGCGACTGCACCGAACAAGGTAACGGCTGCGGCAGTCTGCGCCCAAACCGCGGCCCACGAGCGCCACACACCCGCTCCAAGCGCAAAGCGCGCTCGCCACTTCAGGCGGCTGCTGATGCTTTGATTGACCGACCAGGAGTCCATGCAAAGTCTCCACGACAAAGACGGACACAGTTTACCCAGTGTCTGGCCGCTCGTAACTCGAGATTAGCCCCCATACCGGCAACAATTTGCCGGATTTCAGGCACGCCTGATGCAGTGAAACACCACCGACTCTTCACACAGCACGCACCTGTCATGACGAGCATCTACACCCAACACGCCTCGATGGTGGCACTTGACGCCTTGCGACACAACGCACGGGTGACCAGCAAGGTGAATGCGCAGTTGGCCACCGGCCAGCGCATTCAGTCGGCCCAAGACGACGCTGCCAACCTGGCGGTCAGCCACATGCTCAGTGCCCAATACCATGGGATACAGGTGGCTACGCGCAACCTAAATGACGGTATTTCGCTGGCACAAACCGCCGAAGCGGCTTTGGTGTCGGTCACCGATGCCATGCACCGTATGCGCGAGTTGGCTGTCCTAGCGGCCTCGGGATTGATTTCAGATTCTCAGCGGGCTCATTTGGATGAGGAATACCAGTCCTTGAAAGAGGAAATCTCGCAGGTGGTCAAGCAAACCAAATGGAATGGATTTCGGGTCTTTCGAGAATTGACGGAGACTGAGTTTGAGATTCAGTCGGGACCCAATGCTGCCGACCGCATGACCCTGACGATTCCCAAGGTGTATGCCTCTGGGGATTTGCTGGCATTTCCCAACGGCGACTTTGAGACCGGTTCGGTCAATGCCACATCCGTCAGCGGCTGGACCATCGGCAATGAGAGGGTTCAACTCAACGGTACCAGTACGGTGGGCGGCTGGCCTACACCCACTGACGCGACCAAGCCCGCTGCGAGCGGCGGCGATGCTGTGGCCATGTCTGCGGGTAACTACGCCTCGCGGCTCGTCACCACGGACAACCCCAATGGAGGCACCAAGAGTTTGCTCATGGAATCAACTGGCGTGAGCGTGACCGGTTTTGGTATTGTTCATGGCCCTTACATTGTCAGCAACACATCGCTACCCATGGTGGCGGGTGACACGGTGTCTTTTGACTGGAAAGCCGAGGGTGGAGGCGATGCCTACGATGTGTACGCCTATTTGCTCAATACAGACAATGGCTCAACGGTCAAGCTGCTGGACAGCTCGGGATCTGCAAGCGCGATGACCACCGCCTGGGCCAATGTGTCGGTCACCGTGCCTGAGGACGGTAACTACAAGTTTGTCTTCGTATCAGGTACTTTCGACGCCACCGGAGGCACTGCTGCTGGTGCGCGCCTGTACATCGACAATATCGAGGGCCCGCCGATTGCAACGCCAGCGCTCAATACCACCGATGTGGCCAGCACTTCGGCAGCGGCGCAGGCGATGGCACAAATCGATGCCGATATCGGCTCCGTGGTCAATGCCAGGGCTGCACTTGGGGCCTTCATCAGTCGGGTCAACCATGCTGCCGATGGGCTGATAGAGCATTTTCACAACCTGGCAGAGTCGCGCAGTCGCATGGTGGATACCGACTATGTGCAGGCCACCACCCAAATGGCACTCGCACAGGTTTCTCGCGGCGGAGCGTCTTTTGTCCTGGCGCAAGCTCGGCAAGCCGAGCAAGTGGCATTGGATATCGTCGAGTCCAACGATCGACTGATCAAGGAGTAGGGCGGCCGGTATCATCGTCGCATGCTCGACGAATCGTTATGGGTGTCCACGGGCGTGGTGGCACTGGCCGAGGTGGGCGACAAGACGCAACTCTTGGCTTTTATTTTGGCGGCCCGCTTCAAGAAGCCGCTACCCATCATTGCGGGTATTTTGCTGGCCACGCTCGTCAACCATGGGTTGGCCGGAGCCCTCGGCACCTGGATCACCACCCAACTCAGCCCTCAAGTCCTGCGATGGGTCCTGGGCCTATCGTTTCTCGCCATGGCGGTGTGGACGCTCATTCCGGACAAAATTGAAGAGGAGGAGACCCGCGTGGCTCAGCGCTGGGGCGTGTTTGGCGCCACTCTCATCACCTTCTTCCTGGCCGAGATGGGTGACAAGACCCAAGTCGCAACGGTGGCCATGTCGGCGCACTATCAAGCGCCCCTGATGGTGGTGTTTGGCACGACTTTAGGCATGCTGATCGCCGATGCGCCCGCGGTGTTCGCTGGCGACAAACTGGCCAGCCGCATCCCGATCAAGTGGGTGCACGCAGTGGCGGCCGCCATCTTCGCCGCCCTGGGTGTGGCCACCCTGTCGGGCGCAGGGGCGCGGTGGGGGCTTTAGACTGAGCGCCCATGAGTATTCCATCGGCCCCAGTTTGCGCCCACGCCACGGCCTTCGCGCGAGACAGCCAACTGGCTGAGCGCAGTACCCGAGCCGTGATGTGGATCACGGTGGTGATGATGGGCGTTGAGATCACGGCAGGGTGGTGGTTCAACTCAATGGCTTTGCTGGCCGACGGTTGGCACATGAGCTCTCATGCCCTGGCTATCGGACTGTCGGCTTGGGCCTATGCGGCAGCCCGTCGGTTTTCCGGTGACGCACGGTTTGCCTTTGGCACGTGGAAGATCGAGATTCTGGGCGGCTACACCAGCGCGCTGTTGCTTGTGGTGGTGGCAGGCTTGATGGTGGCCGGTTCATTGGATCGTCTGTGGAACCCGCAGCCCATTGCCTTTCAAGAGGCGATCTGGGTGGCCACGCTCGGCTTGCTGGTGAACATCGTGTGTGCGTGGATCTTGGGTCGTGCGCATGGTCACGACCCCGCTCATGGCGACCATCATCACCACCATGATCATGGCCATCATCACGGCCATCATCATCACGGTGATCACCATCACCACGGGGCCCCTGGCGACTTGAATTTGCGGTCGGCCTATTTGCATGTGGTGGCCGACGCCGCGACCTCGGTCTTGGCCATCGTGGCCTTACTGGGGGGGTGGATCTATGGCTGGACTTGGCTCGATCCGGTCATGGGTCTGGTAGGCGCCGTCTTGGTGGCGCTGTGGTCACGTGGGCTCATCCGCCAAACCAGCCGGGTTTTGCTGGACTGTGAGATGGATCATCCCGTCGTTGGGGAGATCGTCCAGGCCGTGTCGGACGAACACTCAGCCTCTTTGCAGATTGTGGATCTGCATGTGTGGCGTGTGGGCAAGCAAGCCTATGCATGTGCCCTGACACTTCACACCACAAATCCCCATCTCACAGCTCAGGCGGTGCGACAGCGCCTGTTGGCTGTACACGAAGTGGTACACACCACGATAGAAATTGAGCTCCAGCAGCCTCAAGCGGCCGCAACGGCCGGTTGACCGACCATGACCCACGCACAGGCGGTACTGGGTATGGTGGTGGGTGCGCTGATGTGGAGCATCGGTGGGGTGATCAGCCGGCACTTTGAAACGAGTGAGGGCTTCGAGGTGACGTTTTGGCGCAGCCTGTTTGCGGCGCTGACCGTGGCCCTGTGGATGGTAAGCAAAAGCGGTTTATCAAGATTTCGCATGCTGCTGTCGGCTGAGCGTACGGTGTGGGTCAGTGGGCTGATGTGGGCGGTCATGTTCACCTGTTTCATGTTTGCTTTGTCGCTCACACGCGTGGCCAATGTGCTGATCACCCAAAGTCTGGCGCCTGTTTTCACGGCGCTGTTGGCCGGGTTGGTCTTGCGCAAACCCGTGAGCGGCGCTACCTGGCTGGCCGTCACGGCGGCAGCGCTGGGCATTGCCTTCATGTATGCCTTTGAGGTCTCGGCCATGGAAGGTCGGCATTGGTTAGGGGTGTTGGTGGCACTGGGCATCCCCATTGCAGGAGCCATCAACTGGATCCTCGTGCAGCACGCAGGTCGGTCGGTGGATTTGTCCACCGGCGTGCTCATCGGGGGCACGATTTCAGCCTTGTGCACCTTGCCGATGGCCTGGCCGTTGGGGGTGTCGGCTCACGACCTGTTGCTTCTGATGGTGCTGGGGGTGTTTCAGCTGGGCATACCCTGCATCTTGGTGATGCATGTGGCGCGATACCTCACCGCGGCGCAGACCTCGCTGTTGGCGCTATTGGAGGTGGTTTTTGGGATCGTGCTCACCTGGGCCTTTGGCGGTGAGCAGCCCGGCTTGCCCACGGTGGTGGGTGGGATGGTGGTGCTCGCCGCTTTGGTCTATCACGAGACCCGGTCCAGCCGAGACTTGTCGTGAGGCCCATACCGTACGGCACTGCAAGACCACCGAGAACCCCCTAAAATCCCGTCCGGTCCTGATCTACAGAGATTTGGCGCCGTCGAAGTTGCGCTGAGCACCTGGACACCTCGTGGTCAGCCAGCGTTTAGTGAGTGCGTGTGTTTATCGTTAGCGGCTTCATCAACGCTGAAATGAAGTCTTCTTCCCCTCATCCCCCTCACCAGGAGAACCGCCATGAATAATCGTCGTCACTTTTTGGGGCAGTCGGCCGCTGCTGCAACAACCCTGGCATTCCCCTTGGTGGGGGGGTCACAACCCAGAGCGATCAAGGTGGGGGTGCTCCACCCGGTGACGGGAGCCTTAGCCTACTCGGGTCAGCAGTGCCGCGAAGGTGCGCTGATGGCCATCGAGGACATCAACAAAGCCGGAGGCATCAAGTCCATGGGAGGGGCCAAATTGGAGGCTTTGTTGGGAGATGCCCAGTCCACTCCTCAGGCGGGTACGGCTGAAATCGAGAAGATGAATGAGGCAGGTGTTTCGGCTGTAGTGGGTGCATTTGCGTCGGCCATCTGTCTGGCTACCACACAGGCAGCGGCCAAGTACAACCTACCTCACATCGTCGATGTGGGCGTTGCTGATCAAATCGTGGAGCGCGGTTTAAAAAATACCTTCCGGTTCGGTCCGGGTTACCGTAAGTGCGCGGAAGTGGCCGTAGCCAACTTGCACGTCTTGAATACGGCAGCAGGCAAGCCTGCGCGGTCGGTCATGATCATCCACGAGGAGTCATTATTTGGCACGGGTACGGCTAACCTGCTGGCACGTGAGTTGCCCGGGTATGGGTACGAGGTGAAGGAGGTCATTAAGCACGCCAATCCCACGCGCGACTTCAATAACATCGTGTTGCGGATGAAGGCGCTCAACCCGGATATCGTCATCCCTGCTAATTACTACAACGAGTACGCCTTGCTGGTGCGAACGATGCAGCAGCAGCGGGTGACCCCCAAGGCCATTTACTCCGTACTGGGAGGGGCAGCCTCAAGTTTCAAATTTGTCAAGGAGTTTCCGGAAGCTGCCAACGGGATCATCGATTGCAATCACTGGTTCAATCCCAAGGACAAGCGCAGTGCTGAGTTGCGCAAGCGTGCTGAGGCCAAGGGGCTGTTTTTCAGCTACGAAATGTTCATGACCTACACGGCAATGCTGTTGTTGGCCGACGCGCTGGAAAGAGCAAAGTCTGCTGACCGGGCGGCCATCATCGCCGCTTTGGAAAGTAGTACGTTCAGCAACCACATCATGCCCTACGGCCCCACCAAGTTTGTGAATGGCCAAAACACCGGCGCTCAGCCGCTGATGACGCAGGTGTCTAAAGGTGATATCAAGGTCATCATTCCGCGCGAGTACCGCGAGATTGATCCCATCTTCCCGCTCAAGGCCTGATCGCCAAAGTTCAACAGCCCGGGAGGATCTACCAGTTGTTCGAACTGGCCATCCTGTTTCCGTCTCTACTCAATGGGTTGACAACGGGTGCGGTCTATGCCCTGATCGCACTCGGATTGACCCTGATCTATGGGGTCCTGCACATCATCAACTTTGCCCATGGCGCTTCGTTGATGGTAGCCCTGTATGGGGTGTACTGGATGAAGCTGAAGTTGGGAATCGATCCGTATTGGGCTTTACCCGTCGCTGTACCCGCAATGTTTTTCTTGGGCTACCTGCTTCAGAGGACGGTGATCAATCGAGCCAGTCACGGCAAAGACGAGAACATCTTGTTGGTGACGCTGGGTATTTCCATCGTCTTGGAGAATCTGGCCTTAGTTCTCTTCAAATCCGATACGCGCACTATCGAGACGCCCTACACCCTGACCACGGTGGCGGTGGATTTGGGATTTGCACAGGCCATGATCGCACTGCCTAAGATTGTGGCTTTTGGCGGCGCCCTGGTGGCCGCCGCATTGCTCATTGGCATCATCACCCGAACGGACCTGGGTCGGGCTATCCGTGCCGTAGCCAAGGAAAAGCAAGGTGCCCGTCTGATGGGTATCGATGTGGACCATGTCTATGCCATGAGCTTTGGCATTGGACTGGCCTGCCTAGGCGCTGCGGCGTGTCTGCTTCTGCCGGCTTATTACGTTAATCCTCAAGTAGGTGGCGGCTTTGTCTTGGTGGCCTTCACCATCGTGGTGCTGGGGGGAATGGGCAGCTTCATGGGTGCGCTCGTGGGCGGCTTGCTCATCGGCGTCGTAGAGTCCTTGGGTGGTCTTTACCTGGGTGAGTCGCTAGGTCAATTGGGGATCTTCGTGATCTTCATTGCTGTCTTGCTGTTACGGCCCCAGGGGCTTTTTGGGGCGAAGGTGTGATTCGCACAACCCACTCCCGACGATCCGGTTCCTTCGTCGAGGGATGTTGGATTGCAGGGTTTGCGGTGACGATGTCGGCCGTCTTGTGGCAGCTCGAATCCGGAGTGGCCTTGAACTTTGTGCTGATGGTGCTGTACGCCAGCCTGATGGCTCAAGCCTGGAACATTTTGGGTGGTTTTGGTGGACAGTTTTCGTTTGGCCACGCTCTTTTCTTTGGCACGGGCGCTTATTTTCAGGTTATTGCCCAAGTGCAGTGGGGCGTTTCGGCATGGGCAGCCCTGCCTCTGGGCATGATAGTGACTGCTTCATTGGGTCTGTTGGTTGGGGCCGTGAGCTTTCGCTACGGACTCAAAGGATCTTACTTTGCACTGGTGACTTTGGCGGTAGCCGAAGTCTTTCGAATCATGGCGACCACGGTCGATTTCACGGGGGCGGGCGTGGGGTTGATGCTTCCCCTGAGTGAGCGCTGGCAGGCCATGCAGTTTCCCTCGCGGCGAGGCTTTGCCTGGATTGCCCTTACCTTAGTGGTGATGGCGCTGATGATCACCAGCAAGTTGCGCCACTCCCGGCTGGGGGCACAGCTTCAAGCGGTGCGTGATAACGAAGATGCAGCCCGGTCAGTGGGTGTCAACCCTTTTCGAGTCAAGTTATGGGCCATCTCATTGTCGGCAGCGTTCATGGCGTCTGCAGGGGCTTTGTACGTCCAGATTTTTCAGTATATCGACCCGAGCATCGCCTACGGACCCCACACCTCTGTGGAGGCTCTGGTGGGTGCAATCGTGGGCGGGATGGGAACCCTGTGGGGTCCGTTGATGGGCGCCCTCAGTCTGCATCTCTTGTCTGAACTGACTCGAAACCTCTTTGGACAAATGCCGGGTATCAACATGGTCATCTATGGCGTGGTGTTAATCGCCATGGTTCTGTTCGCACCGCGTGGGATTGCAGGTTTGGTGGATCGCTTAAAGCCCTGGGCCACTCAATTTCGGAGGCTGAGGCAGTGAGCCACTCTAACCAGCCGTTGTTGATCCTCAAAAACGTCAGCCGTAGCTTCGGCGGATTACGCGCGGTTCGAGACGTGTCGCTTGAGGTACCTCAGGGAACCTTGACGGCCTTGATCGGGCCTAACGGTGCTGGTAAGACTACCCTCTTTGCTCTGATGTCTGGATTCTTGAGGCCGGATACCGGCTCCATTTATTTCAAAGGTCGCGACATCACCGGCCGCGCTCCGCATTGGAATGCAGCTCAGGGATTGTGCCGCACCTTTCAGATCGTGCAGCCATTTGCCGCTCAGACGGTTCGAGAAAACATCGCGGTGGGAGCCCACTTGCGTGAGCCCCATCGACAACGAGCTCTGGATTTGGCACAAGCCGTAGCGCAACGAGTCGGACTGGCACCACAATTGGATAAGCCGGCTTCAGACCTGACCGTGGCTGGCCGCAAGCGTCTGGAGATGGCCAGAGCGCTTGCCACGAACCCTCAGCTGTTACTACTCGATGAGGTGTTGGCAGGTCTAAATCCGCAGGAAATCGCTGACATGCTCCCCGTGGTCCGCTCCTTAGTAGACCAGGGGGTGACGGTGCTGATGATCGAGCATGTGATGCAAGCAGTCATGAATTTGGCCGAGCATATCTGGGTGCTGGCACAGGGCGAGTTGATCGCCCAGGGCACCCCAGGCGAAATCACCGCCAATGACAGGGTGGTGGAGGCCTACCTGGGGCATGGTACTGCCGCTCGCTTAAGGGAGATGGTATTTTGAGTGGGCCAACCGACTCCAGACTGCTACAGCTTCAGGGTGTACGAAGCGGCTATGGGGCTGTAGAAGTACTGCGCGGTGTGGATTTGCATGTGTCTACCGGTGAAATTGTGGCGCTCTTGGGCAGCAATGGTGCGGGTAAGTCTACGTTGAACCAAGTTCTCAGTGGTTTACTTCCAGTATGGGCGGGACAGATAGTCTTTGATGGGCAAGACATCTCTGGCTGGCATTACCCCCGGATCGTGCAGGCGGGGCTCATCCAAGTACCCGAAGGAAGAAAGGTCTTTCCCAACCTGTCGGTGCGTGAGAACTTGGAGTTGGGTTCCTACGCCCGAGCTCGTCCGCATCGAAGGCGCAATTTGGATCGGGTGTTTTCAATCTTTCCCAGGCTATCGGAGCGACAAAGCCAACTGGCGGGCACAATGAGCGGCGGGGAGCAACAGATGCTGGCCATCGGTCGGGGATTGATGGCCGAGCCCAAACTCATCATCTTGGATGAGCCTTCCTTGGGACTGTCGCCTCTGCTGGTCGAGGAAATGTTTACGTTGGTGGGGCGGTTACATGCGCAGGGACTTTCGGTGCTGTTGGTGGAGCAAAACGTAGCCCAGTCCTTAGACATAGCCCAACGGGCTTACGTTATGGAAAATGGGCTTATCCGTTTCAGTGGAACCCCCCAAGACCTCCTGGCCAGCGCGTCATTGCGTCAGGCCTATCTCGGAGTGTGAAGATGAGAAAGAAATTCTCTTGTTCGGTGATCGACTCGGGCGGTCAGCAGGCTTTGCAGCGTCGTCGCTATCTGGGAACAGCCCTGGTCTCGCTAGTCAGCACCCTAGGGTCAACTCGGGTTATCGCCCAGACCGTGAGCGGCCCCGCCCCGAGCATGGCGCCTCCTATTCGAATCCTGGTGGGCGCCTCCGCAGGCGGCTCGACTGATACCTTGGCCCGCACTTTAGCCACCGAGATGGGACGACTGTTGGGTCGAACGATAGTAGTGGAAAACCGTGCAGGCGCAGGCGGAAATCTGGCGGCTGACGCTGTGGCGAAAGCAGCCCCAGATGGCAACACCTTGCTCATGAGTTTCACCAGTCACGCAATCAACGCCTCGCTTTATCCGAGTTTGCCATTTGATCCGGTGAGGGACTTCACGGCCCTGACGTGCGTGGCGACCCAGCCCTCCGTATTGGTGGCGCATCCGTCGCTCCCCGTACAGGATGTACGGCAATTGATTGCCTATGCACGCACTCGTCCAGGGCGATTGAACTTTGCTATCGGTGGCATTGGCTCGTCGCTGCACTTGGCAGGTGACCTATTCAAGATGCAGTCGGGGCTGTTCATCGTCAATATCCCTTACCGGGGAACTGCACCTGCGATCCAGGATGTGTTGTCTGGACAAGTCGAGCTCATGTTCGCGCCCATTGTCAACACCCAAGGGCATATTCGCAGCGGACGGCTCAAGGCGCTGGGCGTCACCAGTCCACAACGGCTCAAAGCACTCCCTGAGGTGCCGGCCATTGCTGAAGTGATTCCTGGGTATGAATCCAGTGCCTGGTTTGGGCTGTTTGGGCCTGCCAAGATGGAGCCTCAGTTGGCACGCCGCTTGAGTGACGCGGCTCGACAAGCCATCGCATCAACCGAGGTACGTCGTCGTATCGAGTTTGACGGTGCTTCCGCAGTGGGAAATGCCCCCGAGGAGTTTTCTCGGTTCGTACAGCTTGAGATTCAACGATGGGCTCAAGTGGTTCGATACTCGGGAGCCAAGCCGGAATGATGCCCGTATCGGGTCACAGGCCTCAGTCGCTGGCGGCCAAGCTGGTGGCCCGAGCGAGTGCCCGGCAATACGTAGAAGTTGGCGAGGTGGTCACCTGCGAGGTGGACCTGGCTATGTTCCATGACTCCTCGGGTCCCAGAAGACTCAAACCCATGCTCGAGTCTTTGGGCGCCACCCTGTGGGATAAGCGTCGCGTCGTGCTAGTGATAGACCACTATGTACCCGAGCGTGACGAATCAGCACGCCAGATAGTCTCGCTGGCTCGCAAGTGGGCGCGCGATCAGAAGTTGCCTCATGTCTATGACTCACAGGGAATTTGTCATGTGGTCTTGCCCCGTCAAGGCCATGTCTTGCCCGGTATGTTTGCGGTGGGTGGCGACTCCCACTCGACCACCGCTGGAGCCTTTGGCGCCTACATGTTTGGCGTTGGAGCCACAGAGATGCTCGGCGTAGTGGTGACGGGGAAAATCTGGTTGCAGGTGCCGCGGAGTCTGGCCATGCGATGGTCCGGTCAATTGACGCCGGGTGTCTGCGCCAAAGACATGATGTTATCAATGATCGGTCGCTTCGGCCTCAATGGCGCTCAGTACCAAGCGGTGGAATTCTGTGGACAGACCGTCCGATCACTGCCCATGGCCGAGCGCATGACTCTGTGCAATATGAGTGCCGAGTTGGGAGCCCAAGCCGGATTGGTGGCACCCGATGAGGTTACCCGACAGTGGTTGATGCAAACTCCTGCAGCCAATACTGTTCAGAATATGGACTGGGCGATGTGGAGGTCTGACGAGGGTAGCCATGACCAGGAGTACGAGTTCGATTCGAACGCGTTGGCTCCCCAATTGGCAGCTCCCTTTAGCCCCGCTCAAGCGGCTTCTTTGGCCGACCACCGCAACACCCGCATCCATGTGGCCTACATTGGCGCCTGTACGGGAGCCAAGGTGGATGATCTGAGACAGGCGGCCAGCATCTTGCGTGGCAAGCGTGTGGCCCACGGGGTCCGCCTGTTGGTTGCGCCCGCAAGTATTGCAGACCGGCAAGAGGCGGTTGCGGACGGATCATGGCAGATACTGGAGTCTGCCGGCGCCACCTTCTTGCCCAACACGTGTGGTGCTTGCGCTGGTTACGGAGACAGCCTGGAGGCCCACCAGACGGTAATTTCCTCCACGGCGCGCAATTTCAAAGGTCGCATGGCCCCCCCCAGTACGCAAGTGTTCTTGGGCTCTGCCTATACGGTAGCGGCCAGCGCGTTGCGCGGTCTGATCAGCGACCCCCGGGAGATACTCGCATGAGCGGGGGTGATCCGGCAAAGTGCGAACTACAAGCTTCTCGGCCTCGTCGGGTGTGGCATCTGCCCGAAGACGTTGATACCGATAGCCTGGCTCCAGGTGTCTGGATGCATGCAGGGATCGAAGAACTTGCACAGCACTGTTTGGAATCGCTGTGCCCGGAGTTTGCCAGCGCCGTAGAGCCTGGCGATCTCATCGTAGCCGGAACCGGATTTGGTATGGGCTCTTCGCGAGAGCAAGCAGTCGGCGCCTTGATTCAACTGGGTGTAGGAGCTGTCATCGCTCCTCGATTTGGTGGTCTTTTCTTCCGAAACGCCTTCAATCTGGGACTTCTCTTGCTGACTTGTGACGATGTATCGTCTCTGCGCTCGCAGACCCACTTGTGTCTAGATCCACAGCGTTTTACCTTGACTTGGGTGGATGGCACCCCAGTCACCGTCCAACCGATACCCGATTTCTTGCAGGAGATGATCCGCCAGGGCGGTTTGCTCAACACCCTACGGACCCGTCAGGCGTTGTCGCCAAATGCCATGGAGAAACTGTCATGAGCCGTGCTGAATTCGACTTGTTGATCAAAAATACCCGCGTGGTACGCCCTCACGGCAACGTCGTGCACGAAGCCGATATCGCCATTCGAGACGGGCAATTTGCTCGTGTCGCACCTGGCATAGATACGGCCACAGCCAAGCAGGTCCACGATGGTAAGGGACTGCTGGCCTTCCCGGGTGTTGTCGATGCCCACATGCACAGCGGCATCTATTCGCCTTTGGCTGAAGATGCTGTCACGGAGAGTAAAGCAGCCGCCATGGGAGGTGTCACCTCAAGCCTGAACTACTTTCGAACTGGACAGTACTACCTGAATAAGGGTGGCCCCTACCGCAAGTTTTATCCCGAAGTACTCAAGATCGCTAAGAACAGGTTCTATGTGGACTACGGTTTTCACCTCGCGCCGATGGACAAAACGCACATACGCGAGATCCCGATGCTGATCGAAAAGTTTGGGGTATCCAGCTTCAAGATTTTCATGTTCTACGGCTCTCATGGACTTCACGGGGCTTCAGACTCTCAAAAACAATTCTTGATGATCTCCGATGAAGAGCGGTATGACTACGCGCACTTTGAATTCATCATGCGTGGCATCCAGTCTGCCCGAGAGCAGATGCCCCAGCTGGCCCACCAAATCTCACTGTCCTTACACTGCGAAACAGCAGAGATCATGACGGCCTACACGCGCTTGGTAGAGAAGGACAAGTCTCTCAAGGGGCTGGCGGCCTACAGCGCTTCGCGCCCCGCACACTCTGAGGGCTTAGCTGTCTTCATTGCCGCCTATTTGGCGAATGAGGCGGCCTTACCCAACATCAATTTGCTGCACCTGAGTTCTCGCAAGGCGGTTCAAGCGGCCATGATGATGTCGGAGGTCTTTCCTCGCATCGACTTCAAACGGGAGGTAACCATCGGGCATCTCATGCTCGATATCACATCCCGAGCGGCCGAATTGGCCAAGGTGAACCCTCCCATCCGGCCTCGTGAGGACGTAGAGTTTTTGTGGGAGGCGCTTTTGTCCGGCGAACTGGACTGGGTTGTCTCCGATCACGCCTGCTGTCGTCAGGAAATGAAGGTACCGAGACGCTACTTTGGCAATATCTGGATGGCCAAGTCGGGCTTTGGGGGAACCGAGTACCTCCTGCCTTCGCTGATAAGCGAGGGCTCTCGCCGAGGGATGTCCTACAACCACATGGCGAGAGTGACCAGTTGGAATCCCGCGCAGCGTTATGGGTTGAATCGAAAAGGAGATATAGACGTAGGTCTGGATGCCGACGTTGTGCTGGTCGATCCGGCTCGTAGTTGGACAATTCGCGCACAAGACTCGCCATCTACGCAAGGCTACACGCCATTTGAGGGGTTAGAACTCTCAGCTCGTGTTGAGCAAACCTTTTTGCGTGGACAATTGATTTTTGACCACCACAAGGGCATCCTCGGACGACCGCAAGGCCAGTATCTGCATCGCCCCACGGCTTGAGTATGAGCGCAGCGGTCTTTTCGTCTGGCGTGCGTCAGGAGCCCTTGCCGGCTGACACGCCATTTGTGCAGACCGTTATCGTCGGCGCTGGCGCTTGCGGTCTGACGGCTGCGTTACTGCTGCACGACCTAGGTGTACAAGCTCTGGTGCTGGAGCGGGATGCTGTTCCCAGCGGTTCCACAGGGTTGTCCTCAGGCTTCATTCCGGCGGCAGGCACTCGGCTGCAGCGTTCCCTTGAGATTCAAGACAGTGCGCAGCAGTTTGCCCAAGACATCATAGCCAAGTCGATGGGGACAGCTGCAGCACACTTGGTCCAGGCCTACACAGAAAATATCGCCTGGGTGATGGATGCCTTGGAGCACAGACATGGCCTGAGATGGGAGCTTTTGGAGGGATTTACCTACCCCGGCCATACTCGACGCCGTATGCATGCGGTACCGGAACGCACTGGCCAAGCGTTGATGCAACGCTTGCAACGGGCTGTTCAAGACGCCGAAATCGATGTGGTGACCTCAGCGTGTGTCCGGCAGCTTTGGGTGGACCCGTATCGTCGTGTGACGGGCGTTGAGATAGCCCGTCCGCACGGGCAGAGCGAGCGCCTAGCCTGTCAGACAGTGCTCCTGGCTTGCAACGGGTTTGGAGGCAATCGTCACTTGGTCGAACAATGGTTACCTGCCATGCGTGACGCGCCTTTTGCCGGTCATGTAGGCAACGATGGTAGTGCTTTGCTTTGGGGGCAGGCTCTGGGTGCGGCCCTGGCCGATATGTCAGCTTGTCAGGGTCATGGTTCATGGGCAACGCCGTATGGCGTGTTGATCTCCTGGGCCCTGATGATGGAGGGCGGCATTCAGGTGAACGTCCACGGCAACAGATTTCACGATGAGACCCAAGGCTACTCAGAAGCGTCGATGCAGGTGCTTGCCCAGCCCGAGGGACAGGCCTGGTGCGTCATCGATGAGCACTTGATGCCATTGGCCAGAAGTTTTGCCGACTTTCGCCAGGCCGAGGAGATGGGGGCCTTGAGGCGTGGGAGCTCTGCAGGCGAGTTGGCCCAGCTGCTGGGCTGTTCGACCGTTTCATTGGCGCAGGCGCTTCAGGGGGTTGAACGAAGTGCGAGTACCGCTAGCCCGGATACCTGGGGGCGACGATTTTCCCGTCCCCTCGTGCCGCCATTTACAGCGATTCGGGTCACTGGCGCTTTATTCCATACACAAGGTGGTCTTGCCGTTGATGGTCACTGCCGGGTGTTGACCCCAGGCAACGAGCCGCTACCAAATCTGTGGGCCGCCGGAGGCGCTGCTCGCGGTGTCTCAGGCTCGCAGCTACGCGGATACCTATCGGGTAACGGTCTACTCAGTGCCGTAGCGGGAGCTGGCCTTGCCGCACGGAGCATAGCAGCCCACTTGAAGGAGCCAATGGCTCTTTCCTCCCAACATCACGTGCAGGAGATGCTGGAATGAACCGTTCATCCGGACAGCAGTCGGGGGCCCACCTAAAGTCGCTACTGGCAGGCCCTTTGCCTGTCGTGGCTGCGGGGGTTTACGACGCGTTGAGTGCGTGGATAGCGCAGCAGGCGGGATTTTCCGCTGTTTACCTGTCGGGCGCGTCCATTGCCTACACCCGCCTGGGTCGATCGGATGTGGGTCTGACCACGGTCACCGAGGTCGTCGATACCCTGTCACGACTCACTGATCGGATCGATATCCCCGTCATCGTGGATGCGGATACAGGATTTGGTAATGCATTGAACGTACAGCGCACCGTTCGAGATCTCGAGCGAGCCGGTGGGGCGATGATCCAGCTCGAAGACCAGAGCTTTCCCAAGCGTTGTGGCCACTTGGACGGAAAGTCCCTCATCCCGAGCTCTCAGATGCAGGGCAAGTTACGCGCTGCATTGGATGCTCGACGCGACTCCAACACTTTGATCTTAGCTAGAACTGACGCCTTGGCTGTAGAGGGCTTCGAGAGTGCCTTGGAGCGTGCAGCGGCTTATTTAGAGTGTGGCGTTCATGCCTTATTCATCGAGGCTCTTCGCACCCCTGAGCAGATGAAGCAGGCGGGCGAGGTCTTGGGCCGTCGGGCGCCCTTGTTGGCCAATATGGTGGAGGGGGGAAAGTCTCCCTTGCTGGATGCTACGACCTTGGCTGCTATGGGATTTCGATTGGTCATATTCCCAGGAGCCGCTGCACGAGTCGTGAGCAAAACGCTGATGGGGTTTTACCAAGATGTGCTGCGCGAGCAATCCACAGCGTCGTGGCAAGATCGAATGCTCGATTTCAATGGCCTCAATGATCTCATCGGCACACCAGCACTTTTGAACTTGGGTAAGAAGTACGAAGCACCTTGACCTGATCGTTCTGCTGGAGGTGGCGCGCGCCGTTAGGACACAGCCAAAAACTCAGACGTGATGTCCCGGCCAATCTGGTTGACGCGCGTGAGGAACCCCAGCAAAAACGCATGCAGCCCACTTTGCAGAATTTCCTCAATGCGGGCGTATTGAATTTCGGCTTTGAGCTTGCCGGCGCTTCGACAGCTGTTGGATTGAGGGTCCTCGGCCACTCGCTCTGGTCGAATGACATCGCGGTACACCTTGCGATAGATCTCAAAGCCCGAGACACTGCGCAAGATGGCGCTCCAGTGATAAAAGTCGTTGTCGGCCGTGTCAGGCCCGGGTTTGGCATCGAAGTCTGGGGTGTGACCATGAAACTTCACGTCGATGAGGCGGGCGGTGTTGTTGCACCGCTCCAAAAAAGTTCCCAGTTGAATAAAGTGAAGGGCCTCGTCCATCAACATGGTGCCCACGGTCACTCCGCGCGAGAGGTGGGATCGAAACTTGACCCACTCCAAGAAGGCGCTCGGATCGCGCTCGAAGTGCCCCTGCTGCACCATGCGTAGCATTTCCAGCCAGGTTTGGTTTTGCGTCTCCCAGACTTCGGTGGTCAGACGGACCCTGACCGCCCGGGGCGCCGTGGGACCCTGCCAGCCCATTTGTGTTTGATTCACCCTATGTCCAGGCCGACGAGGTGTTCAAAGACTTTGCGATGCCCAGTTTTGAGGCCCAGCGACCGACGCTCAGTGCCGCCATCGATCTGATGCAGCGGCTGCACCGACACATGCGCTACGTCAGTCGAAGCACGGATATCAACACGCCCGCCCACGTGGCCTTGCAAACACGCGAAGGGGTTTGCCAAGACTTTGCCCATATCCTGTTGTCGTGTTTGCGCGCTATGGGTTTGGCTGCTCGCTACGTCAGTGGCTACTTGCTCACCACCGCCCCCCCCCCCGGTGAAGACTACGTGAGTGTGGCCACCGGGCGGGATTTTGGCGATGTGTCTCCCCTGCGAGGGGTCTTGTTTGGCGGATCTCGCCACGAGTTGGACGTGTGCGTGGCGGTTGTGGCCTTGCAGGAGGAGGTAATTTAGGTATACTGTATAAACATACAGTCCCTATCTCAGGAGGCTCCCATGCCCGTCAAACACGCACTTCGCCAACACTACCAGCCCCGTAAGCAATGGCTCCCCTCGTTCTTGTGGCGTCTGTGGGGCTGGATGTGATCCGCTATCGAGGGCTCGCCTCATGGAGCATCAGCCGCGCGATCACGGTGCGCTGAATCTCAGAAGACCCCTCATAGATGCGCATGATGCGCGCATCACGCACATAGCGCTCCAGGGGCAGGTCACGGGTGTAGCCATACCCCCCATGGATCTGCAGCGCCGTATCGGTGATGAAAGCCGCCGCCTCAGACGCGTAGAGCTTGCACATCGAAGACTCCATTGAATAACGCTCACCCGCCTGCCGTTTGGCGCAGGCTTGCAGCGTCAGCAGCCAGGCTGCCTCCAAGCGCATTTTCATGTCCGCCAGCATCCACTGAATCCCCTGCTTTTGAGCCAGCGGTTCGCCCCCCACCTGCCTGTGAGCGGCCCATTGCATGGCAGCTTGCAGCGCGGCCTCGCTCAGCCCCAGGCAATTGGCCGCCACATCGATGCGACTGTTGTCCAACACCTTCATGGCGGTCTTGAATCCCGAGCCCTCTTCTCCCAAGCGCTGCCGGGCGGCAATGCGGCAATCCAGCGAGACCTCAAAGGCATGACCACCCCGTATGCCCATGAGCCGCTCGGGAGCTGCAATGTGTAAGCCCGGGGTTTGCTTGTCCACCACAAACGCACTGATGCCACGGTGACCGGCCTGCGGATCGGTCTTGGCGTACACCACCATGAAGTCCGCTTCTCCGGCGTTGGAAATAAAGTGTTTGGTCCCGCTGAGGTGGTACTCGTTGCCAATGCGTTGTGCTCGAGCGCCCATGTCGGCAGGGTTGGAGCCGGCACGGGGTTCGGTCAGCGCAAAGGCTCCCAGCAGTTGGCCGGCTGCGGCCTGCGGGAGGTAGCGGCTTCGCAACTCATCATCGCCCCCTATGAGCACCGAGTCGGTGGCCAAGAAGTGCGCGCCTATCATCGAGGCCGTCGAGGTACAGGCCTTGGCAATCTCCACCAGACTCAGGATCAAGGCCGTAGGTGAGCAGCCTGGTCCACCCCAACTCGCGGGCAGATTCATGCCCATGACGCCCAACTCGGCCAGTTGCGGCACGTAGCGCACCGTGGACACGGCGCCTTCGTCGACCTCTTGCGCTCGCGGGGCCAGCTCGCTTTGGGCATACCGGCCTACCGCGTCGGCCACTTCTTGGTCTTCAGGTGCGATGCCAAATCGTGTGTTCATCAGGCAGATCTTACTGAGAAGAGGATTCGCAAGGCGCTGCTCCAAAGACCCCCAGCGCCCGCAGTTCGGCCAGTCGCTGCGCGCTCAGACCCAAGAGCGCGCCCATGAGGTCTTCGGTGTGTTCACCCAGTCGGGGCGCACGTAGCGGCGCGGCGTCGGGCCAATCGGAGAACTTCACTGGCTGAGTGGGCAGTTGCAAGCCGGGCAACTGTTCATCGCTCACCGGTCGTACAAGTTCTCGGTGCTGAGCCTGCAGGCTGTTCAAGGCCTGGCCCACGCTGCAAATGGGCGCAGCCGGAATATGGGCCGCCTCCAGGCCTGCCGTGATGTCGCCAACCGAGTAGGCGCTGGCCCAGCGCTCAATGTGTTCTCGCAGCACCGCTTCATGCTCGGCACGCGACTCATCGCTGGCAAACCGCGGGTCCAACGCCAGTTGTGGGCACCCCATGTGATCGCAAAGTTGCCCAAACAGTTTGGTATTGAGCACGGCCAAGACGAAATGCCCGTCTCGGGCGCGAAAGACGCCAAAGGGCGCTGACAACGGATGACGATTTCCCACTCGCACGGGGTCGCGGCCGGTGAAAAGGAACCGGGCTACCGAGGTCACGGTGAGGGCCAGGGTGGCATCGAGCATGCCCACATCCACGTGGGTGCCTTGGCCTGTGCGTTCTCTGGCCAGTAACGCCGCCAGCGTGGCCCATGAGGCGAACAGTCCGCTGACCACATCCGAGACCGCCTCTCCCACCAAGGTGGGGGGCCCGTCGGGTGAGCCCGTGGCTTCCATCAGGCCGCAGAGAGCTTGCATGATGATGTCGTAGGCGGGGCGGTGAGCAGCCGGCCCAGTCTGCCCAAAGCCCGAGATGCTCACATAGACCAGCTTCGGGTGACGCGCTCGCATCTGCGTCGGGCCAATGCCCAGTTTGTCGGCCACACCCGGTCGAAAGTTTTCCACCACCACATCGGCGCCTTCACACAGCTGCTGAGCCAAGGCTTGAGCTTGGGGCAGTTTGAGATCCAACACCACACTGCGTTTGTTGCGGTTCATCACTTCAAACAACGCACTGCGTCCTGCTCGCATGGGTCCGATGGCGCGGTAATCATCGCCTTGCGGAGGCTCTACCTTGATCACCTGCGCACCTAAATCGGCCAGCAACGCCGTGCAATAGGGGCCCGCCAGCACCCGGGTGAAGTCCACAACCCGTATGCCCTGCAATGGGCGGTGTGCGTCAGAGGTAAAGGAAGGCGGTTCGGTCGGGGTGCCCGTGTTCATACCAGGGGGAGGCCACACAAACCCGCATGCTATGCGAAACGGGCTGTTGGCTTCAACGCATCTTTTCCCACCACATCAGCAACCACCCCAATATCAAGAGCACCGCCAGGGCGCCGGTAAAGTCACCCATGACCATGACCAGCCAAGGCGTCACGCCATGGGTTCCCCAACCCGCCGCCCAAAACCACGCCTGGTGCAAGGTGGCGCTGATCAAGGCGAACAAGCCAGCCAGTAGCACCAGCGAGTGACTGTTCAACCCGCTCAGATCATTGGGAATATCCAGCCAACGCGCGCCCCAGTAGCGTGCCAGCAGGGGGCTAAATCCCGAGATCAACGCGGTGACCCCGGCATGGCCCCAGGCCATCGACGCGCTTGCTGACCAGTCAGTCAGCAGCGTGGCCAGCGCGATACCCAGGCACGCCGGCCACCCCAGCAGCAAGGTGGCCGCCAGGCGCACACCACTGGGCAGGTAGACCCAATGAACATTGGAGTTGAGTTCAGCCCAATCAAATACGCTGACCGTGAACTGGTGCAAACACCAAAATGCCGCACCCGAAATGGCTGCTGCAACGCCGGGGTGCATGGTCTACACCCGGCCCACAGCATGCGCTGTGGCGCAAAGGGCTAGGGCGCTTCTCGGGCTGCCTCGAGCAGGCAGTTGCCCAGCTGGTGCAAGATGCGCTGCGCCTTGTCGGTGGCTTCCACGTAGCGAACACGGGCGTCGCGCTCGTCGCCCTTCAGGCTGAGCAGCCCTTTCTTGCGCAACGAAGTCAGCCGCCGGTGCGCCGTGCTTTGCGACAAGCCGTGGGGCAGCGCCATCGCCTCCAACACCGTCACGGGCTGGCCCTTGCTCCACGCTACGGTGAGGGCTTGCAACATGCGATCTTCGGCCGGGTCCAATACCGAGGGCTCGGTCAGGCCGCGAACGGCAGCCGCCAGGTTGAGAAAGCGAGCGTAGACCAGGGAAGGCTGTGCAGAGGTTTTCATCATCAGGAAGAAGGCAGTGGGCTGGAGGACCCACAGCGGTGAGTCGGACAAACCTGACATCACATTGTGCGACAACTTCAAGGCGATTTGAAAACAAATGAAGCACGTGTTGCAAACCTTGCTGGTTTTGGAACTTTGATGTTTCCAGTTCGATACGATTCTCAAATAGAAATGATTGCCTATGAACGAGAAATTTCCCCTCTTGACAAGGGCGATGTCATGGCCTTCTTGGCCGGGGGCGACAATGCGCTGTGGACGCTGATTTCTTCAACCTGTGGTCGGCCTTCGTGTTGGCTTCTGTCTTGGTCACTCTGGCGCCCGGGCCCGATAACCTGATGGTGCTCAGCCTGGGCATGTCCCGAGGGCGACTCGCGGGCATGGTGTTTGGTGCGGGTTGCGCTTTGGGGTGCTTGAACCACACCCTCGTGGCCGTCTTGGGAGTGGGTGCTTTGCTGATGACGACCCCCTGGGCCTTTGCGTTGCTCAAGATCGCCGGAGGCGCTTATTTGATTTACCTGGGTGTCATGGCGTGGCGGCACGCGCAGCCCATAGGCTCGGTGCAGACCGTCTTGTCACCAGACGCAGTAGCCTTGCGCGCTTTGTTTTGGAAGGGGCTCCTGGCCAATGCACTCAACCCCAAGGTGATCGTGTTCTTTCTGGCCTTCTTGCCCCAATTCACCAGCCCTAACTCCGGATCGGTTCCGGGACAAATGTTGGTCTTGGGCGTCACCTTCACCGCACTGGCCCTGGTCATTTTTGGCAGTGTGGGTTGGGCAGCCGGGACTCTGGGCCAGTGGTTGCAGCGGCATGCGGCAGTGGGGGTGTGGCTGGATCGCCTGGCCGCGGTGGTGTTCATCGTTTTGGGAGTCAGACTGTGGTGGGTCACGTGAAGACAGCTCGGGTCGCAGGGGTTGCGCCGTTGGTGATCTTTTCTCACGGCAACAGTTTCCCAGCGGGTACCTACGCCTCGGTGCTGCGAGCGTTGAGGTCCGCGGGCCATGTGGTGGCCGCCGTGGACAAGTTGGGGCACGACCCCTCCTATCCGGTAACCAGCAATTGGCCCCATCTGGTGCAACAGTTGGCCGACTTCATCGCTGCACAGGTGGCGTCTCACGAGGGACCGGTATACCTGGTGGGACATTCATTGGGTGGCATCCTCAGCCTGATGTGTGCCGCGCGCTATCCGAGCATCGGAGGGCGCGAGCTCTCGGGCGTGATCCTCTTGGATTCGCCCATTCTCAGCGGCTGGAAGGCGCGTACCTTGCAGGTTCTCAAGAAGACGCCTCTGCTAGAGCGCGTCTCGCCCGGTCGTATCAGCCGGCAGCGCCGACAGCGCTGGCCCTCGCGCGAGGCCGCCCTGGCTCACTTTCAAGGCAAGCGCGCGTTCGCGCAATGGCATCCCCAATGCCTGTCCGACTACGTCGCACACGGTACGCACGAGGAGGTGGGGCCTGATGGTTCGGTGCACCGCGTGTTGAGTTTTGATCGTGATATTGAAACGGCTATCTACAACACCTTGCCTCACAACCTGGATCGGCTCTTGCGGCGCCACCCGTTGCGCTGTCCCGTGGGCTTTGTGGGGGGCACATCGTCTCGAGAGATGAAGCAAGTGGGCCTGGAGACCACGCGTCGCATCATCGGGCCGCATCACGAGCAGCGCATGCGCTTCATCGAGGGTGGGCACCTCTTTCCCATGGAAAAGCCCCGCGAGACGGTCGCTGCGATCCTGGCACTGCTCAAGACATTGGCCCACTGAGTTGCCGCCGACTGACAAACTGGCGGAATAGGCCAGTAACGGGGTCTTCAAATTCGACGCGGCGCGCCAGCAGCTGCAGAGGCTCGCCCCAGTCATCGGTCTCAGGCAGCTCATGCTGTGGCCACAGCAGGGGGTAGATGCGGTCACCCACAATCGGCAGGCCCAGGTGACTCATCTGCGCCCGAAGTTGATGCTTGCGCCCCGTATGGGGCTCCAACCGGTACAACGCCAGATCTCCTCGGCGCTGAACGAGGGTGATGTCGGTGATCGCATTGGCCGGCCCGTTTACCACCTCCATTTGCATGAACGCATCGCCGGCGCGCTCTTGCAATCGGCACTTGCAGGTATGGGTGAGTGCGAAGCGCTCATCCCGCGCAGCCCACGCTTCGTAAATGCGGCGCATGCGGTGCGCTCGCATCATCTGGTGGTAAGCAGGCCGGGTGTGCGGTTGCACGGCAAACACCATGACCCCGGCGGTCTCCCGGTCCAGGCGGTGAAGGGGCGTCAGTGTGGGGACTCCCAGCCGGTGCCGCAGTCGGACCAGGGCAGTCTCCTTGACATATCGACCACTGGGGATGGCTGGCAAAAAGTGAGGCTTGTCGACCACCACCAGATAGTCATCTTGAAAGAGGATCTCCAGCTCAAACGGGATGGGGCTTTCGTGTGGCACATGACGCCAGTACCACAAGACTTCTCCAGCCTGGCAGGGGCGATTGGCGGTGACGGGCTGACCCTGCGCGTCGACCACCAACCCCTGCGCCAGGCGATCGGCCCAATCGGTCACACGCGGCAGTCGATGACGCAAGAAGTCCTCGGCCCGATCCCAATCTCGTTCGTGCACACTCACTCGGCTGGCGCCTACGCCGTCGCGGTCGGCAGGTCGGTACGCGGGCGAGGGTCTGGCCATGCCAATGGCGCTGACGGCCAACGGGGCTAAACACCAAAGCGGTCTAACCGCTCGGCGCGCTCCAGCCGCCACCGCTCCTGTGGTCTTTGGGCATCGAAGACATCGGCAGCACGGACCGGTAGCGGTTGTAGCTGCGTGTCCACTGCCATGCGCTTGTCAAACACGAAGCACTGACCCTGCCAGTCGTTTTGGGCTTCGGGAATTTGCGCAAAGTAATTCAGGATGCCGCCTTCGAGTTGCCACACCTGCAGGCCCAGACTGCGCATCCACGGTGCCGATTTGTCACACCGAATGCCTCCGGTGCAGTACATCGCCACGGTCTTGCCTTGAGCCTTCCACTGGGGCGCCTGGTCTTGTACAAAGGACACGAAATCGCTGAAGCGGTCAACCTGTGGATCGACAGCGCCCTTGAAGCGCCCCAGTCGAACCTCGAAGTGATTGCGGTTATCCAACACCACCACATCATCTCGCCCCAGTAGCGCCTGCCATTGCGTGGGGCTCAGATGCGAATCGTCACTCTGGGCCTGCGCCAGATCGCTCGGTTGCAGTGGCACCTTGAGCCGAACGATTTCGGGCTTGACCAGTACCTTCAAGCGAGCAAAGGGCGCCTGGTCGCAGGCGCTTCGCTTGAACTGTATGCCGCCAAAGACGCCCTCTTCACAGGCGGCGGACCCCAGCCAAGCTTCAAACCGCTCCACAAAGGCCACGGGCCCACACACCGCCCCGTTGATGCCTTCTTCGGCAACGATGATGGCACCCAGCAGCTGCGCGGCCGCCTCGCGTACGGCCTGCGCTGCCTGTACGGGGTCACGGATTGGCGCAAAGCGGTAAAACGCACTGTGTGCCCACGCGGGTTTCATCAGCGATATCCCACCCGATCCAGCATTTGTTGCACTTTGACTTGGTTCATGCCCACGCGGCTGATCGGCAGGGTTTCGATTTTGAAGCCCCCGCTGGCCAAAGCCTTGAGGGCTGGATTATCAAACGACAGGCCCGGCACTACCGGCCACTCGTTATTGCCATCGGCAAAGTGCGCCTGGGCGGCGGGGCTGGCCAAATACTCTAAAAACTGCTGAGCCAGCACCGCGTTCTTGCTGTACCGCGCCACCGCCGCACCGGCCACGTTCACGTGCGTGCCCCAACTGCCTTGATTGGGAAAGACGACGCCCACGCGCTGCATCAGGCTGAGGTCTTCGGGCTTGGTCGACCGCATCAAGCGCGCCAAGTAGTAGGTGTTGGTCAATGCCACGCCGCATTCGCCAGACCCCACGGCTCGAATTTGATCGGTATCGCCTCCGCGGGGGCTACGCGCCATATTGGCCACCAGACCACTGAGCCAAGCCTCTGTGGCCTGTGGGCCCAGGTGCTCGAGCATGGCGCCAAACAGGCTCAGGTTGTAGGGGTGAGAGCCCGACCGCGTGCACAAGCGCCCTTTGAGGGCAGGACCCGCCAGTTTTTCGTAAGTGTCCACGTCCTCCATGCGCATCCGGGATTTGTCATACACCACCACCCGCGCGCGCGTAGACAGCCCAAACCACGCCGTGCCTTCGGCTGTGGCCTTGGCCCGCAGCGAGATGGGCACCGCCGACTCCAGGCGGCCCGAGCGAATTGGCTTGAACAGCCCGTCTACTTCAGCACGCCACAGTCGTGCAGCGTCCACCAGCAACACCACATCGGCAGGCGATGCCGACCCCTCCGATTTCAGCCGAGCCAAGATGCCAGCATCATCGGCATCCACCCGTTGTATCCGCACGCCCTTGGCCTGGGAAAATCCTGCGTACAGGGCCTCGTCACTGGGATAGTGCCGGGCTGAGTAGACATTGAGGACGGCACTTTGTGCCGCGGCCACTGTTGGCAGGGTCGCGCCGCACACCCATAAGCCCCACCCCAGTCGCCGGCCGAGGGTCATCAAAAATCGCAACAGGTTCATGGTGCAGCGTTGGGGTACTGGTTTACCCGGATTATGGCATAAGATGAGAATGATTCTTATTTAGAGCCGGTCCCCAAGGTAAATTTTTCTTGCTGTCCGGATCAAGGGCCTATCCTTGGATCTATGCAACTGCGCGTGATTGGCCCGCTGTGGAGCTCTTTGGCCATGGTCTGTACACCCTGGGGCGCGCATGCGCAGTCTTCGCCGTCGGGCTCCACACCCAGCGAGCCCGCCCCTCAGCGGGTAGAAATTCAGGCCCCTGCTGCCGACAGTGACGAACTCAGGCGCCGATCCACCGCCGCCAAGATCGTGGTGGGGCGAGAGGAGATCGAGCGCATGGGCGACTCCAACCTGGCAGACATTCTCAAGCGGCTGCCGGGAATCAGCGTGGGTGGCCGGGCTGGCCGCGGCGGGCCACCCCGTATGCGAGGCCTGGGCAATGGTTACACCCAGATCCTGGTGGATGGAGAGCGTTTGCCCCGTGGTTTTTCGCTGGACGCCATCGAGCCCGATCAAATTGAGCGCATCGAGATCATGCGCGCGCCCACGGCCGAGACCGGGGCGCGCGCTATAGCGGGCACCATCAACATCGTGCTGCGTGAAGATTTTCAAAGACGCATGAACGACCTGAGGCTGACCCATGCCGTGGAGCAAGGCCGCCCCAGGACCATAGCCTCTTGGATTTACGCGGATCAACGACCTGGCCTGGACTATCAGGTCACCATCTCCGCGCGTCGCCAGGACACGCGTGATGAGTCGCGCGCTTGGACCCAGTGGTGGGACCCGCAGGGCCATCCTGAGGCGGAGCACCTGGAATTTTCACGCTCGTCTTCGCATACCGATGCGGGGTTTATCAGTTCACGACTGCGATGGCAACTGGGGCGCAGCCGCCTGGAATTGCAACCCTATGTGTCGGTATCGGGCACGCGCACGTCATCTCAATCAACGCTGCAATCGGTATTCGGTCAACAACCCGAGCCCTACTCGCTGGGGCAAGGCAGCGTCAATACCCGCAACACCCTGGCTCGCCTGGGCGGGGCCTGGATGGGCCTGGATGAGTCAGGGGGACGCTGGATCCTGCGGCTGGGCTCATCGCTGGCGCAAACCACCTCCAACTCTCAAGGATCGCAAAGCGATGCACAGGGGGGGTTGCTGCGCGACAAACGCGAGCACTTGCAGCGGCAAGATGTATCCCTGAATCAGTCTGGCCGCTACGCGCGCCTGGTGGCCGAGCAGCACAGCCTTGTCGCCGGCTGGGAGTTACAGCTACAGCGTCGACAAGATGAGCGCAATGCCACCACCAATGGACAGGCCGAGTTGCTCGAGTTTGGAGACAACGTGCAGGCCGCCACCTCACGCGTGGCGCTGTATATACAAGATGACTGGAACCCTTCGCCACAATGGGCGTTCAATGCCGGACTGCGTTGGGAAGGCTTGCAAACACGCAGTTCGGCAGCCAGCTATCGCGTGAGCAACGATAGCGCGGTACTGACCCCTTTGTTTCACGCCGTCTGGCGTTTTCCCCATCGCCCACGAGACCAGCTGCGCCTGAGCCTGACGCGCAGTTACCGCTCGCCGTCTACCGCTCAGCTCATCGCGCGCCCGGCAGTGTCGGCACGTTATCCGGTTGCCGGACCCAATGAGCCGCTCAGCCCCGATCGAGCTGGCAACCCACAGCTCAAACCCGAGATTGCACGGGGACTGGATCTGGCCCTGGAGCATTACCTGCCTGGCTCGGGGTTGTTCAGTGCCAACCTCTACCTTCGCCACATTGAAGACCTGATCCGTGACGTACGCACGCAAGAGGCGGTGAGCTGGTCACCTGTGCCGCGTTGGGTGCTGCGTCCGCAAAACATAGGCGGGGCCTGGGTCAGCGGCTTGGAGCTGGAGGCCAAGTTCCGGCCGGTCGATCTGGGGGGACCCGATTGGCCTTTGTCAGTGCGGCTGAACGCAACGCTGATGAACTCACGCGTCGAACAAGTCATGGGCCCCGATAACCGGTTAGACCAACAGCCTCGATTCCTGCTCAACGTGGGAGCCGATTACACCGCTCGCCTCATCCCCTGGACTTGGGGGGCGCATTGGAACCACACGCCAGCCTATGGGGTGCGTCAAATGGACAATCAGCGGTTGGAGCAAGGCATGAAGCGCGTCGTGGACGTGTATGCGCTGTGGCGTATCAGCGGGCCCACACGGCTGCGGTTTTCAGTCTCCAATGCTTTGCCGCTAGACGATATCAGCGCTACCACGGTCAGTCTCGAGAATTCGGCCGCCCAGTGGCGACAACAGCAGGCCCGGACCTATCGACTGTTCACCGCCCGTCTGGAAACCCGCTTCTGAGCAGCCAGGGCTGGGCCCAACCCAGACCGGCGCGCGTCCCTCCCGGTACAGGCCCGGCAGCGGGTCGATATTCACATCCCACCCACCCTTGCCACCCACAACGGGCGGCCACCTGTTCAATGAGCCGCAGCAGCTGCGGCCCGTTCAGTTGCCCGTTAACGGGCTCGTGGCGACCCGGAACCCCCGCTATCTGGAAGTGCCCCACGCGACCGGTGGGCAGCCATTGCCGTATAGGCGCGGCACTATCGCCTTCCATGATCTGGGCGTGATACAGATCGAGCTGCAATTTCACCTCAGGGCGGCCGATCGCTTCGATCAGGGCATGGGCATGTGCTTGCCGGCTCAGGAAGTATCCGGGCATGTCGCGGTTGTTGATGGGTTCCATCAGAAGCGTCGTACCCGTAGAAGACGCCTGCTCAGCGGCCCACCGAAAGTTGGTGAGATACACCGCCTGGGCCTCATCGCGGTCCAGGCCTTCAGGCAGGCAGCCCGCCATCACATGCACCCGCGGACAGCGCAGCGCCTGTGCCCATCGCAGCGCTTCCGTGAGGCCTTCACGAAATTCGGCCTCGCGTCCTGGCAGGCAGGCCAGCCCCCGTTCGCCTGACGCCCAATCTCCAGCGGGGGTATTGAACAGCACCTGCTCAAGCCGGTGCTCACGCAGCAGCAGGCGCAGATCCTCGAGGGGAACCTCATAGGGAAATAAGAACTCCACCCCCTCAAAGCCGTCGGTTGCCGCTGCGGCAAAGCGCTCGGCAAAGGGCATCTCCTGATACAGGAATGACAAATTTGCAGCCAGGCGCAGCATGGTGTGTATTGTTCCACTTCCCCACCACAGGCCGTACCGGCCCAAAACCCCGAGGGCCAAACGGCGCGACAATGGGAGAGGGCGGGGGCCTGGGTCGCCGCCCAAAAGGAGTGCTACCGATGACGACCAGTTCACCTGCCTCACCTCCCATCATGGCCTTGCAAGGCGTGCGGGTGGTGGAGATGGGCCAGCTCATTGCCGGCCCTTTTGCCGCCAAGACCTTGGGTGAGTTTGGTGCCGAGGTGATCAAAATCGAACCCGTGCAAGGCGGTGATCCGCTGCGGGGGTGGCGATTAATCAAAGACGGAACCTCCGTCTGGTGGCAAGTTCAGTCGCGCAACAAGCAGTCCATCGCCTTGGACTTGCGGCAGGTTGCGGCCCAGGACATCGCCCGACAATTGATTGCGCAAGCCGATGTGCTGATTGAGAATTTTCGCCCAGGTACGCTGGAGTCTTGGGGCATGGGCTGGGAGGAGCTGCGTGCGATCAACCCCCAATTGATCATGTTGCGTATTTCCGGCTACGGCCAAACAGGGCCCTACCGTGACCGCCCGGGGTTTGGTGTGATTGGCGAGGCCATGGGGGGCTTGCGACACCTGACGGGCGAGCCTGGCCGTGTGCCTGTACGGGTCGGTGTCTCCATTGGCGATACCCTGGCGGCACTGCACGGGGTCATGGGTGTGATGATGGCCCTGTACCACCGGCAGGCCCATGGCGGCGCCGGTCAGGTGGTGGACGTGGCACTGTATGAGGCAGTGTTCAATGTCATGGAAAGTCTCATCCCGGAGTACAGCGCCTTCGGTGCGGTGCGAGAGCCAGCCGGCTCTTCCCTGCCAGGTATCGCGCCTACCAACGCCTATCGCTGTCGAGACGGCATGGTGTTGGTGGCCGGTAACGGCAACAGCATCTTCAAGCGTCTGATGGTTGCCATCGGACGCCCCGATTTGGCGCAAGATCCACAGCTGTCCGAAAATGCCGGTCGCGTCGCACGGGTAGATGAACTTGACGCGGCCATTGGGCAATGGACAGCCACTCGTTCGGTCGAGGAGGTACTGCGCGAGCTGGCCAGCGCTGGTGTTCCGGCCGGTCGGATCTACACCGCTGCAGACATCGCACAAGACCCGCACTACCAGGCCAGGCAGATGCTGTTGGAGCAGCACACGGCGCAAGGCTACGTTGTGCAGGTTCCAGGGGTCGTGCCCAAGCTTTCGTCTACCCCCGGATCGGTGCGGACGCCCGCTCCACGGCTGGGCGAAGATACGCTGAGCATCTTGCAAGGGCTGGGGCTGACCGAGCAGCAAATCGCCGGTTTGCGGCAAGCGGGGGTGGTGGCATGAATCAGACGGTGTGGCGCGGAGATCAGCGTCGTATTCACATCCAAGAGGTGGGCCCGCGGGATGGCCTGCAGATGGAGTCGGTCTTCATCGAGACCGATCACAAGATCGCGCTGGTCAACGCGCTGGCCGAAGCGGGGGTGAGCAAGATCGAAGTCACGGCCATGGTGTCGCCACAGGCTATCCCTGCGCTCAAAGATGCCGAAGCGGTGCTGCGCGGCATCACCCGCCGCCCTGGGGTCACTTACAGTGCCTTGGTGCCCAATGTACGGGGTGCGCAGCGCGCGCAGGAGGCGGGTGCTGATGAATTCAACCTGGTGATGTCGGCCACCGTCAGCCACAACCTCAGCAATTTGCGCATGCTGCCCGAGCAGTCCTTTGCCGTCCTGGGGCAGGTGGTGCGAGAAGGTCAGCAGCACCGGATAGGGGTCAATATCTCACTGTCGTGCGCCTTCGGCTGCCCCATGGAAGGCGAGGTGGATCCTGCGCAGGTGCTGGACTGGTGTGCCCGGTTTGTACAGGAGTGGGGCGTCAAGGGGGTATCGCTTTGTGACACCACCGGCATGGCCCACCCTGGGCAGGTGCATCTCATGGTCCAGGCTTTCCAAGCACGTTTTCCCACCACCGAGCTCACGCTTCACTTTCACAACACGCGAGGCATGGGCCTGGCCAATGTGCTGGCGGCCATCGACGCGGGTGCCCGCCGCTTTGACACCAGCATCGGGGGATTGGGCGGCTGTCCTTATGCACCCGGAGCCAGCGGCAATGTGTGCACCGAAGACATCGTCCATGCCTTGCACTGTCTGGGCTACGACACGGGGGTCAACCTCGAGGCTGTGCTGGAGGTAGCCCGCGGCTTGCCTGCGCTCATAGGGCACGAGACACCCAGCGCCGTAGCCAAGGCGGGCCATCGAATGGTTAGGCATCCCAAGCCAGAGCAGTTTGAGCAGATCCGCCAACGTGCGGTGCAGCGCTTGGGCGGTTCATAATTTCTGACCATGACCTTTTTGGCACTGGACATTGGCAATTCGCGTTTGAAGTGGATGCTCTACGAGCAGCCCCACCCCGCAGCGCGTGTATTGGCCGCCGGAACCGAGTTTCTCGAACATATTGACGAGTTGGGATCGGGTACGTGGTCCAAACTGGTCACACCCTCGATGATTCTGGGCTGCAACGTGGCCGGAGAAGCCATTCGCCATCGGGTGCAAGAGCAACTCGAGTTATGGGATACCGAGCCTGTCTGGGTCGTCTCGCGTGCCCAAGAGTGTGGCGTGACCAATGGCTATCAGCACCCAGGACGTTTGGGCGCGGATCGATGGGTGTCGATGATCGGAGCGCGCTGGCAGATTTTGCAGCGGTCTCGCGCGGCGCCGGTCTTGGTGGTCATGGCCGGTACGGCCGTGACTGCTGACGCGCTCGATGAGAACGGTCGATTCCTGGGCGGGTTCATTCTCCCGGGCCATGGCATCATGTTGCGCGCCCTGGAAAGCGGCACCGCTGGCTTGCGCGTTCCCACCGGAGAAGTGGTGGCCTTTCCCGACAATACCAGCGACGCGCTGACCAGCGGGGGGACTTTTGCCATCACGGGTGCCATTGAGCGTATGCACCGTCACCTCACCCAGCGCTGCGGGCAGGAGCCCCTCACCTTGGTCAGCGGAGGCGCTGCTTGGAAGGTGGCGCCTCACCTGACCATTGCGCACGAGCGTCGCGAGTCGCTGGTGTTTGACGGGTTATTGGTCATGGCCCAGGATCGCTACGCCACTAGACACCACACAACCGCCTCAGGCGGCTGAGGGCAAGCGCCGGGCGATCTCACCCACCAGGCGGCGGGCCAGGTGCAGTTTGGTGCCATGGCCCAGCGGCAAACTGCCGTGGGCGTCTATGAGTACCAACGTGTTGTCATCGCGACCGAAGGTGGACGGCCCGTGGTTGGCCACAATCACCTCTACCCCCTTGCGCAGGCGCTTGTGTTCGGCATGGGCCTGTACGTTTTCGCTCTCAGCGGCAAACCCCACGCAAAACGGTCGCTCAGGCGCAGGCAGGCCGGCCACACGGGCCAAGATGTCGGGGTTTTCTTCAAACTCCAGCGCGGGGGCCTGGCCACTGCCGTCTTTTTTGATCTTGTGTGCGGCCACCGAGCGGGGTCTCCAATCGGCCACTGCCGCCGTAGCCACCAGTAGGCCATGACTGGGCGCCAGCGCCATCACTTGCTCCATCATCTGCATTGCGCTGCTCACGTCAATGCGTGTGACGCCAGCCGGAGTCGGCAGCACCACAGGGCCAGCTACCAAAGTGACCTGCGCGCCAGCTTCACAGGCCGCCCGTGCCAGCGCAAAGCCCATCTTGCCGCTGGACAGGTTGGTGATGCCCCGCACGGGATCAATGGCCTCAAAGGTAGGCCCCGCCGTAATGAGCACACGCCTGCCGGCCAGCACCTTGGGCTGAAAGTACGCCTCGATGGCCAGCGACAGCTCTGGAGCTTCCAACATCCGGCCATCGCCCACCTCGCCACAAGCCTGCTGTCCATGCGCAGGCCCCAATATCACCGCGCCATCGGCCGCGATTTGCGCCACATTGCGCTGCGTGGCAGGGTGAGACCACATCTCGCGATTCATGGCCGGAGCCACCAGCAAAGCGCATCGCTGGCGCGGACGCGCCAGACAGGCCAGAGACAACAGCTCAGGGGTCAAGCCCTGGGCCAGCTGCGCGATGAAATCTGCGCTGGCCGGGGCCACCACCACGGCATCGGCCTGACGGGTCACATCGATGTGATCCATGCCGTTGGGCTGCTCAGATTGCCAGGTGGAGCACAGCACGGGCCGACCGGTGAGTGCCTGCATGGTCAGCGGTGTGATGAACTGCTGGGCCCCCTCGGTCATGATGACCTGTACCGAAGCGCCGCTGCGGATGAATTCTCGGGCAAGCGCTGCCGCCTTGAAGCAGGCAATACCTCCTGTCAACCCCAGCACCAGGTGCTTGCCTTGCAGACCCTCATGCAGCAAAGTCGACGGATCGTCCGATGAAGATGGCCTCATGTGTGCTCCTGCTGTGCAGAACCGTATTGGACACGATAGGCCGGCAAGACCAGGCGAAATGTGGACCCCACCCCTTCTTGCGACTCAATCTCGACGGCGCCGCCGTGTCGCTGCATCACGTGTTTGACAATCGCCAGTCCCAGGCCGGTGCCCCCTGAAGCCCGAGAGCGGCCCACATCGGTGCGATAAAAGCGCTCGGTGAGTCGGGGCAGGTGTTCACTGGCGATACCGGGACCGTTATCGGTGATCTCCACAATGGCGCAGCCGTCCTCTCGCAAGCGGGACCTCAGCAAAATCTCGCCGCCATCTGGGGTGTAGCGCACAGCATTGGTCACCAGATTCAGTAAGGCGCTTTGCAGCTCTTTATCGTCGCCTGAAACCATACAAGAAAACGGCACCGGCATGGGGATGGTGTGTCTCCCGGCTGAAATAGCCAACGCATCGGCTCTTGCGCTGACCATCAGCGACTCCAGATCGTGCCAGCGATCCATGGACGGTCTCGAACTGCCCTCTAACTGGGCCAAGCTTAAGAGATCTGACACCAACGCCTGCATTCGGTCTGCTTGCTGCGTCATCACATCAAGAACGCGTTGCCGTTCTGGCTCACTGAGTGGAAGATCTCTGAGCGTTTCCACAAAACCTGCCAGCACCGTCAGGGGAGTACGTATCTCGTGCGAAACATTGGCAACGAAGTCCTTACGCATTTCATCCATCTGGCGTCTCTCGGTCACATCTTGTGAAAGTACCAAGTGCAACCCAGCTCCGTAGGGTCGAACCAGTATGGACAAAGTACCTCGGGACCTGGGACGGGGGATTTCAATGCCTTTATCGAAGTTGGCCTGGTGGATGTGCGCGACGAAATCTGGATCACGCACCAGGTGCGTAAGGTGTTGAAGGCGGTCTCGAAGTGGATCGATACCAAAGTGATCGGCGCTGACCTGGTTGCACCAATCAATTCGAAACTCGTCTCTGAGTAGCATCACTCCATTGGGCGATGCCTCAATGGCCTGCAAGAACTCCCGTGCCTTAGACTGTTCCTGCCGGATCAAATCGTGCTGATTCTTTAGTGCCTTTTCCAGTCGATAGACCAACTCGGACCAGAACCCCTTCAGACGGGGAGCGCGCTGACCCACTGGATCACGCGCCCATTGCAGCATTCGCAGACCTCGCCAGCGATCAAGTGAGGCAGCGACGGCGCATCCGACTGCACACCCCAAGATGATCCAAAGTGGCCCTGCGGGTTGATGGCCAGAGGCTGCCCACGCCGCAACGCCGCCGACGACAGTCAGTGCCAGAGAGAAGACAACTCGCCCAAAGAACCATTCCATGAGCGACATTGTCTCGCGTTTACGTAGTCGAAGCCCCGGTCAACACTGGGCCCACGAAACGGTAACCAGCGCCCCTGACCGTCTCAATCATCGCAGCGCAGTTTCCAAGAGCGAGCGACTCTCGAAGTCGCTTGATGTGGACATCAACAGTGCGTTCTTCAATGAAGACATGATCGCCCCAAACCCTGTCCAATAATTGTGAGCGAGAGTGAACTCGCTCGGGATGCTTCATCAAAAAGTGTAGAAGCCGGAACTCGGTAGGTCCTAACCGAATCTCTCGGGGGGGTAACCCTTCTGCCATGGCCACCACTCTGTGCTTGGCAGGGTCCAACTCCAGATTGCCAATACAAACTGGGTCCTCCAGCGCTTGGGGCGACTGGCGCCTGAGCAAGGCCCGTACTCTGGCGATCAGTGCTTTTGGGGAAATGGGCTTAGTCATGTAATCGTCAGCACCTGTCTCCAGACCCTGCACTTCATCGTCTTCGTCCGCCCTGGCTGTCAGCATGATGATGGGCAGCAATCGAGTCCTCTCTGATACACGCCATCTTCGGCACAACGACACGCCCGATTCGCCTGACATCATCCAATCCAAAACCACCAAGGCAGGCAACTCTCGATTGACTTCGGCTTGCGCGCTTGATGCGTCTGCGGCAATACGAACCGTAAATCCGGCGTGTCGCAGCGCAAGACTCAACATCTCCGCAATGGCCGGCTCGTCTTCAACGATTAGCAGGTAAGACGGCATGTCACCAAACCTTTGAGGGGGCTACTTGGGAAAAAGGAATTTGGCCCAAAGGACGGCAGAACTGTCCCACCTCGACCATTATGGTGCGATCCGATTATGAAAGTTTTATGACAGATCAAGTGGAAGGTTAGCGTCTGAAAATCGGAGGTGGGTAGCAGTTCAGGTCAGTTTCTGACCTGTCCGGTTGACATGATGCTGTCATACAGAAGCGGTATGGTTTTAAAAATCATGAATATTAACGATTCAAGCTCAAGCTCTAACGCACCCTTGCGAGTGGGTATTAACGGCATGGGCCGCATCGGACGTCTGGCTTTACGCGCCGCCTTTGGCGCTTGTCAGCGGCCTGGTGACGACCCTCAGCGTGATAACCGTCTTCAAGTGGTACATGTCAACGAAATCAAGGGCGGGGTTCAGGCCTGTGCGCATTTGCTGGCTTTTGACTCTGTGCAGGGCCGCTGGAGAGCATCGATATCTGCTCGGTCTGCCACGGAGCCATCTATCGATGATGTTTTGAGTATCGACGGTAGCGACATTGGTTTTTCCTCTTATTCTGACGCGTCGGATATTCCCTGGGCCGCTCGAGGGGTGGATGTCGTCTTAGAGTGCACAGGTAAATTGTTGACTCCAGAAAAGCTTCAGGCCCACCTAGATGGTGGAGCCAAGCGGGTGATTGTGGCGGCACCCGTTAAATTCCCGGAAGTTTTGAACGTGGTGATGGGTGTCAATGAACATTGGTACGATCCCGAACGTCATCGTATCGTGACGGCAGCGTCTTGCACGACAAACTGCTTAGCTCCGGTGGTTAAGGTCATTCATGAGGCCATCGGCATCCGCCACGGGCAAATCACCACCATTCACGACCCCACCAATACCAACGTAGTGGTCGATGCTCCTCACCACGATCTGCGTCGCGCTCGAAGCGCCATGACCAGTCTAGCCCCCACCACCACTGGGAGCGCTACTGCAATTGCCCTGATCTATCCTGACCTCAAGGGTAAGCTCAACGGTCATGCCGTTCGCGCGCCAGTCCTGAATGCCTCTCTGACCGACTGCGTATTCGAATTACAAAACCCAACAACGGTTCAAGAGGTTAATTCGCTATTCAAGCAGGCCAGTGAAACCTCGCTAGCGGGAATCCTGGGCTATGAAGAGCGCCCCTTGGTTAGCGCGGATTACGCGGGTGACACCCGCAGTGCTGTAGTTGATGCAGCCTCTACCATGGTGACAGACCAAACCCTGCTTAAGGTTTATGCCTGGTATGACAATGAAATGGCCTATGCATGCCGAATGGTCGACTTGGCCTGTCATCTCCTCAGACGTGGCCTCTAGAGGATAACTAGGCACTGAACCCGCGGGTAATAGCGCCTGAGGCAGATGGACGCAGGGACTCGACACTACGTTGCTGTGACGGCCGCTTACTGGGCCTTCACGCTTACCGATGGCGCCCTGCGCATGTTGGTGCTTTTTCATTTTTACAAGTTAGGTTACACCCCATTCACGCTCGCGCTCTTGTTTTTGTTTTACGAAGGCTCGGGGATCGTTGCCAACTTGGTTGGTGGATGGCTCGCCACAAAATTCGGCATCGCTCGCATGCTCAAAATTGGGCTCGGTGCTCAGATCATTGGATTTCTGACGCTGTCCGGCCTGCAGCCTGCCTGGACTGCGCCCGTCGCATTACTTTGGGTGGTGCTCGCCCAGGGGATTTGCGGGGTTGCCAAGGACATCACCAAAACTGCGAGTAAGGCAGCCATCAAGCTTACAGCTGGCGAAGCATCGGGAAGGCTCTTCCAGTGGGTTGCCTTCTTTACTGGAAGTAAGAACGCCATGAAAGGGCTGGGCTACTTTCTTGGCGCTGCCATGTTGCATGCGCTGGGTTTTCAACTGGCTTTGTGGACCATGGCCACAGTACTTGCTGCAGTGTTGGTTGCAGTACATCTGGCGGTTCCTCCGCTATTGGGCAAAGCCCGTGCCTCGCGATCAGCTCGAGAGCTATTCGCCAAGGGCAGGGCGATCAACTTGCTCGCAGCTGCGCGCGTGGGGCTTTTTGGAGCCCGAGATGTATGGTTTGTGGTGGGGTTGCCGGTGTTCCTTTATGCGGCAGGTTGGAGCTTCACCATGGTGGGAACTTTCCTGGCACTTTGGACGATTGGTTACGGAGTGGTCCAGGCCCTAGCGCCGTCGCTAATTTCCCGCAGTGAAGATGGCTTATCCCGTGAAATTCCCGCGGCTCGCCTGTGGTCCTTCACCTTGGTGCTGATTCCAGTGGGATTGGCCTTTGCGGTTTATGGGGAGGTTTCCGATCTGCATTGGATAGTCGTAGGTGGCCTGACCCTTTTCGGGGTGGTTTTTGCAGTCAATTCTTCAGTACATTCCTATTTGATTTTGGCCTATGCGGGGTCAGAGAAGGCTGCCGAAGACGTGGGTTTCTATTACGCTGCTAACGCGCTTGGGCGATTTATTGGCACCTTATTGTCTGGGCTACTGTTTGAATGGGGAGGGTTTCTTTTCGCTCTACTGGGCTCTGCGGCAATGCTCATACCCAGCGCACTTTTTGCCTGGTTATTGCCATCAAGTAGACATTTTGAAAAAAGCGTATAAACTATTTACACCATTATTCAGGAGACGCTCATGACTGATGTTTCCAGCTCAAGCAATAAGATGATGGCTCCCAAGTCAGGAGCGGGCGTAAGAGCTAAGCGCCCAAAGGCTCGTTCCTTGGCTAAACCTTCTCGCGCAACAAGTAAAGTGCAATCTGAAGCTGCGGCGCCTCCAGCGGCGGCTGGAGGTAAGCACCAGGAGCCCAAGGCGTTGAAGGCCAAGAAGATGAAGGTAGCTCTGGTGCGTGACAGTTTCACAATGCCCAAAGACGATCTGGATTTGATCTCTACCTTAAAAAAGCGCGCCATGACTCTTGGCGTGTCGGCAAAGAAGAGTGAAGTGCTCCGAGCTGGAATTCACGCGCTGGCAGGGCTGACGGCGTCCCAGTTGACGGCAGCCCTGGCACGGCTGACGCCCATCAAAGTCGGGCGCCCCAAAAAGAGCTGACGCGTCGCTCCCTGTCAATCAATTGATAGGGCTTTATGGCGTATCTCCGAACGGGGGTAACAGTACTCTTTGGGTATGACGGTCTCTGCATCTCAGAATCATCCGCTGACCTCGGAATTGTTTGCCGCCATTGATCTAGGGTCAAACAGTTTCCGCTTGGAGACTGCGCGAATATCTGCCGGACGCTACCGAAAGGAGTTCTATGTCAAGGAGACGGTCCGTCTGGGCGCTGGATTAGACGCAGGCGGGTGCCTGACCCAAGAGGCTGTCGCGCGGGCAATGGATTGCCTGGAGGCTTTTGCACTGCATTTGAAAGGGTTCGACGACTTTCGGATTCGCGCTGTGGCTACCCAGACACTCAGAGAAGCATCCAATCGTGACGAGTTTTTAGAACAGGCGCAAGAAGTTCTGGGCGTTCCAATCGAGGTGATCTCTGGCCGTGAGGAGGCGCGCCTGATCTTTACGGGCGTTTCGCACCTGCAGTCTATTCAAGAGCCTACATTGGTGGCCGATATTGGAGGGCGGTCAACCGAGCTCATCTTGGGCCAGAATTTTCAAGCCTGGGAGGTGGAGTCGTTTCCCGTGGGGTCAGTGAGCTTGGCCCTTTCTTATTTCCCTTCAGGAGTACTGACGCGAAGGGCGTTTTACCAAGCCAAGACGGCAGTGGCAGCTCAATTCGAGGAGGCCACTCAGGCCTTTGGTTCACACCGTTGGACACAGGTCCTGGGCACCTCGGGTACGGTCAATGCCGTCTTTCACATCCTTCAGGCCAATGGATTTGAACAAGACTGCATTGATCGGTCAGGCATAGAATGGTTGTTGGCCCAGTGCATTGAGGCCGGCTCCTCAGAGCGCCTGAATTTTGCCGGGCTGAAGGACGATCGTAGACCCGTATTGGCGGGTGGGCTAGCTGTCTTGATGGGACTTTTCGATCAATTCGATATTGAAGAGCTACGTCCGGCAAAAGGTTCCTTAAGACAAGGCGTAATCGTCGAACTCGATGCGCGGCTGCGCGATCAAGCCGAACACGCTTTTGAGTTGCGCGACCGTACGATTACCCAATTGCAGAGGCGTTTTACAGTAGATGCGGACCAAGCCATGAGAGTGCGTCGGGTCTGCCAGGAACTCATATTTTCTGCGCTAGGCCCCATAGATGCGGAGAGTGTTCGCGAGATGAGTTGGGCATGTGACTTGCACGAGATTGGGTCGTACATCTCTCACCACGACCATCACCGGCACAGCGCATACATCCTGTCCCATGTTGAGGCGCCAGGTTTTTCGCAGAGCCAAATGCGCAGACTGGGTCGCTTGGTACTCAGCCAGAGAGGCGGATTGCGTAAGATAGAGCAGGACTTGCGTAACACCACATTCGCGTGGATGGTTCTGTGCCTTCGACTGGCCGTGATCGTTTGCCATTCACGTCGTGATCTCAGCCTGTCTGGGTTGAGGCTGCGCCGGCTGACGGTGAAGGAGGCTGTAGTGACCATCAGTGATCTGAAATCGAGCCAGCATGACACCCTCCTTCATCTGCTCAGAGATGAATGTGAACACTGGGTCCGAAGTGGTGTCCTGCGACTGGTTTTAGAGGTCAGTTAGCAACCTGACCTATGGGGCTACCGATGATCGGCACAAGTGGCGTCTGTAGTTGGCAGGCAGATCAGATAAGGACAATAGCATTGGAAAGTCCGCTGTTCCAAACTCCGGATCCCATGCGGGTGGCCCTAGTACCTTTGCACCGCACTTGAGATAGCCTCGCATCAGCGGAGGAACCTCAACCTTCAAGTCGTACCTTAGGCTCTCGATAGGCAAAGGCAATCGGGGAGTCACTTGTCGATCAATACCGGCCAGCGACGATATCGGCAGCTGGTGCCAGATGCTTGCAGCCATGTGTCCGCCGTCTTGCATTCCCACGCTCACACAACCCACCATGAAGTCCAGGTTATTCTTGATCATGAAGGCCATCAATTGGCTCCAGAGCATCAAAATGACGCCGCTGCGTCGCCAGTGGGGATGAACGCACGACCTTCCCAGTTCAACCATCCGGGGCCTCAACCGGTGAAGCCTGATTAAATCAAATTCAAGATCTGTGTAGAGCGCACCAGCGAGGCTGGCTGCCTGGGGTGTGAGCAAACGGTACGTGCCAACGACTTGCGCGGCCTCACCTAACTCGCCTTGCGTGCTGACGAGTAAGTGTTCGCAGTATGGGTCAAAGAGATCCATCTCCAGCCCAGGTTGGCTGTGAGTATTCATCTGGGGGGATGCACCCATCTCCTCAATGAAGACCTGATACCTCAAACGCTGAGCCTGACGCAGCTCCTGCGCAGTCTTAGCCCAATGCACATGGAGTCTGGTTGGAGACGGCCAATCATGGGCAAAGGAGGATGAGGTGAGTGTTGGGGACTTCCAGTCTTGAGTGATGTCAGTCATATTCCGAAAAGAGATTGCCCTCAAACCCCAACACCTTGCCGCACGAGGGTGACAACCTGATGACTTCGCGTTGCCATTAATGAGGTCATTGGTCATGCAAGGCCATCAGGGCTGACTGGGCTGAGATTCCGTTGGACGCTACTCGGACATAGCATCCCTGTCTATCCATTTGCCAAGCGTCTAACCCATCCTGCAAATACGGAACTAGGCACTCATCGATAACCCGTTGAATCAGCCGAGAGTCTTCAATGGGCCACGCAACCTCCACGCGTCGAAGCATGTTGCGAGTCATCCAGTCTGCGCTGCTCAGAAAGACTCGCTCATTGGCGCCTGGTCCGCTCCATCGGAAGTAGAAAATCCGAGAGTGCTCGAGAAAACGACCGATCACAGACCGGACACGAATGTTCGCAGAGTATTCCTCGACGCCAGGACGCAGAGCGCATGCACCGCGCACAATCAAGTCAATCTGGACGCCCGCACGGCTGGCTTCAACCAGGGCATCGATCAAGTCTGGGTCTGTGACAGCGTTGACCTTCAAGACAATTCTGCCTACGTGACCAGACCGTGCTGCCTTTGACACCTTTGACATCAGCGCCAGCATCTGCACGTAGAGCCGATCAGGTGCGGTCAACAGATATCGCAAGGCGGGGATACGGGCCAGACTTGATATGTTCAGAAAGATTGCTTCAACGTCGGCCGTTAGGTGGTCTTTGGCGGTGAAGAACCCCAAGTCGGTGTAGAGCCGAGCCGTTCTGGGATTGTAGTTTCCGGTAGATAAGTGCGCGTAGCGGCGCAGGGTCACGCCGCCTCGTTTAGTTGCTTCTCTGCGAGTCACCAACAACATCTTGGCATGGGTTTTCAATCCGACCATACCGTAGACCACTTGCGCACCCACTGATTCCAATCGATCGGCCCAATTGATGTTGGCCTCTTCGTCAAATCGAGCCTTCAGCTCTACCACGACAGTAACTTCCTTGCCTCGGCGCACTGCCTCGAGCAACAACTCCATCAATATGCTGTCTGAGCCTGTACGGTAAACCGTTTGCTTAATCGCCAGGACCTCTGGATCCATGACCGCTTGGCGCAGAAAGTCCACCACGGGCTCAAAGCTTTGGAAGGGGTGATGCAAAAGTAAGTCCGACTGCCTGAGGCGCTCAAAGATGCAGGACCCCTTGGCATAGTCGGAGGGCCAGGCGGGGGTATGTGGCGCAAACCGCGCCAAGCGATGATCGGCCTGGTCAATCAATTGGCTCAATCGCACCAGATTCACCGGGCCATTGACCGTGTACAGCGCCTCCGAAGGCAATTCGAACTGTTCAAGCAGGAACGATGACAACTCTTTGGGACATGACTGAACGACTTCCAGTCGAATCGCCTGACCAAAGTGACGTCTGGTCAGCCCAGTGCGCAGTGCCTGCCGAAGATCGGCGACATCGTCCTCGTCTACTTCTAGGTCTGAATCTCTGGTGACTCGAAACTGCGAAAAGGCGAGCACACGGCGACCAGGCAGCAGGTCATTCAGGTGGGCTCGAATGACGCTGGTGAGCAAGACAAAGCCTTGTTGATCTGCTGGCATGAGATGGTCGGGTAGTCGTATGACTCGAGGTAAGGATCGCGGCACCTTGACAATCACCACCGATGAACTGTCAAGCAGATGTCCCCTGTCTGAGACCCGAAGGATAAAGTTCAGGCTTTTGTTGGCTACCAAGGGAAAAGGATGTGCAGGATCAAGAGCAACGGGAACAAGTAGAGGCCTCACCTGGGTTTCGTAAAACGACGCCACCCAATCCCGTTGCTGCGCCGTGCGCTGCGCATGATTGAGAATACGAAAGCCCCATCGGGCAAGTCCGGGCATAACTTCATCGTTGAGTGTTTGGTACTGCTCATTGATGAGCTGCCTGGCCAAAGATGATGTCTGCACGAAGGCCTGTCGCACTGCAGGAGCCTCGCTATCTCGCAATGCCTGCAACAGTTCCGGGAATCGAACTTCAAAGAACTCATCGAGGTTCGACGAGACAATCGTGATGTAGCGCAGACGCTCCAAAATTGGGACATCATCGCGGCGGGCCTGAGCCAAGACCCTACGGTTGAACTCCAAGATGGACGAGGGTCGATCAATCAGCATGAGGCAACTCCGCACAATTCCCATCTACTGCATGGGGTTGCCTCACGCTAGCTGGGCCATGTGACGACTTGATGACGTGAGATCAGGCGGTATGGGCAGGAGAGATTCAAGGTCTGTCACACAAGTTTCATAAATGACTCCTATAGTTGGCTTCGGCTTTAATCAAGTGTGTCTTTCCACTCATTTTGTTGAAGGCGTATCAGTCATGAACCGTTTTTTCATCAAGTCGCTGGTAGCGACAACTCTTGGCGGGATCTTGATCAGTGGTGGTGCTGCTTTGGCCGCTGAGATCACAGGTGCCGGCGCGACTTTTCCGTTCCCGGTTTATGCCAAGTGGGCAGAGGCCTACAAGAAGGAGACTGGGGTGGGTCTGAACTACCAATCCATTGGGTCGTCTGGCGGGATTCGACAAATTCGTGCCAAAACGGTTACCTTTGGAGCTTCTGATGCACCTGTGCCCGGGGCTGATCTTGACAAGGACGGAATGGTGCAGTTTCCGGCCATCATTGGCGGAACCGTTCCCGTTTTCAATCTTGACGGTTTCAAACCGGGGGACCTTCGCGTCAATGGCCAGGTTCTTGCAGAGATTTTCATGGGTACTGTGTCTAACTGGAACGATCCCAAGTTGGTGGCACTGAACCCAGGGCGGTCGCTTCCGAATCAAACCATTACGGTTGTACACCGCGCCGATGGGTCTGGCACGACATTCAACTTTACCGAGTACCTGTCTGTTGTGAGCAAAGAGTGGGCAGACAAGGTGGGCAAGGGCGCGGCCGTGAAGTGGCCAGCTGCATCTTCCGTGGGGGGCAAGGGTAACGAGGGTGTGGCGGCCAATGTGGCGCGAGTCAAAGGTTCGATCGGTTACGTCGAGTTTGCCTACGCCAAGCGGAATAAGGTCCCGCACATGCGGCTACTCAATGCTGATGGCAAGTATGTAGAGCCTGATGACAAGACCTTTGCTGCTGCAGCTGCCGGTGTGGATTGGTTCAGTGCGCCTGGTATGGGTGTTTCTTTGGTCAATGCGAAGGGGGCAGACGCCTGGCCGATTTCCACTGCATCTTTCATCTTGATGTACAAGGCACCCAGCGACAAGACGGCGGCCAATGAAGTGCTGAAATTCTTCGACTGGTCGTTCAAGAACGGCAAGCAGCTTGCCCTTGATTTGGAGTACGTCCCGCTCCCGGATGCGCTGACCAATCAGATCCGTCAGCGCGTGTGGTCTCAAATTGCTCGCTGAAGATTGATCCTGTTGGTGACCCAGGTCATGACCATCGGCTCAGCCCATCCCAAGGGCTGGGCCGATGCGCTTTATGAAATCCTGCTCCAATAATGGGTTAGACGCATGGAGAAAGTTGTTGTGACGCCTTCCGTTCCCCTGGCTGGCACCCATCCCACCGCATTGGACGTTTCGGCGGTTGCTCGCCGTCAGCGCCGCTTGGATTTTTGGTTTCACAAGGTGACGATGCTATTTTCCCTCTTGGTGTTGCTCGCCTTGATGGGGATCATCGTCTCCTTGTTTATCAATGCCTGGCCGGCCTTCCGAAAGTTTGGGTTTGAGTTTCTCTGGCGGGTGGAATGGGACATCGTCAACGAGGAATTCGGCGGTGCCATTGCCATAGCAGGAACCTTGGCCAGCTCGGCTATTGCCCTGGTGATTGCCGTTCCATTGTCCTTTGGTATTGCGCTGTTTCTGACCGAAACATGCCCAGTGTGGTTACGTCGCCCGCTGGGAACGGCGGTGGAGTTGCTCGCTGCGGTGCCGTCCATCATCTATGGGATGTTTGGTCTCTTTATCTTTGCACCCCTGTTTGCGGAATACGGCCAACCCGCCTTGCAATCGACGCTTGGACAGTTGCCCATCATCGCACCGTTGTTTGGAGGCGCGATGAACGGTATTGGCATCTTGGCAGCAGGCATTGTGCTCGCCTTTATGGTTTTGCCGTTCATTGCTGCAGTCATGCGAGACGTCTTTGAGATTGTTCCGCCAATTCTGCGTGAATCAGCCTACGGACTGGGCTGTACCACCTGGGAGGTGGTTCGAAAAGTGGTGCTGCCCTACACCATCAAAGGTGTCATCGGTGGGATCATGTTGGGTCTGGGTAGAGCGCTGGGTGAGACGATGGCTGTCACCTTTGTGATCGGAAACTCCCAACGACTATCGGCCTCGCTCTTTTCGCCGGGGTCTTCTATCGCCTCAACCCTTGCCAATGAATTTGGGGAGGCGGCAGACTTCCATTTGTCCACTTTGTTCGCCCTGGGCTTTTTGCTCTTTGTCATCACATTTTTCGTGTTGGGGGCGGCCAAGCTGATGATTGCGCGAGCGGAAAAAGCCAAAGGTGGATGAATAAGGAAAAGACCTGATGAATCGCCAGTTCAATCAAGACTTATATCGACGCCGCAAGCTCAGTAATCTGGTTGGGTTAGCTTCGTCCATGAGCGCCATGGTGCTTGGGCTGGTCGTTTTGCTGTGGATTTTGGGCGTGTTATTCAAGAACGGGTTTGCTGCTTTGGACTGGAATCTCTTCACCCAGAGCACTCCGGCTCCCGGCAGTGACGGCGGGGGACTGCTCAACGCTATCGTGGGAAGCATGCTGATGGTGGGATTCAGCGTGCTTGTTTCTACTCCTATTGGAATTCTGGCAGGCATCTATCTGGCTGAGTACGGAGACCGCAGCAAAGTAGCCAGTCTCACCCGGTTCGTCACCGACATCATGTTGTCGGCCCCCTCCATCGTTTTGGGTCTGTTCGTTTATGCCGTCGCTGTAGCCACCACGAAGCAGTTTTCGGGCTGGGCCGGTTCGCTGGCGCTTTCCCTGATTGCAGTTCCGGTGGTCGTGCGCACCACCGAAAACATGTTGAGGTTAGTCCCTGGAGGACTGCGCGAGGCTGCCTTTGCCTTGGGTGCACCTCGATGGAAGGTGGCTACGCTGGTGGCCCTTAGGGCGGCCCGATCCGGAGTCGTCACTGGCGTTTTGCTGGCCATTGCCCGTATCAGCGGAGAAACTGCGCCGCTTCTATTCACCGCTCTCAACAATCAGTTCTTCAGCGCCGATATGAGCAGGCCAATGGCCAACTTGCCGGTAGTCATCTTCCAGTTTGCCATGAGTCCCTACGAAAATTGGATTCGACTGGCCTGGGGTGGGGCATTGCTGATCACTCTTGCTGTTTTGGTTATCAATGTGGTCGCGCGAGTCTTTTTCCGCGAACGTACAAACTCATAGGGCCCGCCAAAGCGCCTTTTTTTGACAGGTCGTGCGATGTCGCGCGACAACGATGAGAGACTCAACCATGACTGACGCTGCTGTTCAAATGCGCAATGCCCTTGAGGTGAGAAATCTCAACTTCTTCTATGGTAGCTTTCAAGGTCTAAAAAATATCTCAATGGATGTGGTGGAACGGAAGGTCACTGCTTTCATTGGTCCTTCAGGATGCGGCAAGAGTACGTTGTTGCGAACGTTCAATCGGATGTACAGCCTCTATCCTGGGCAGCGGGCCGAGGGCGAGATTAATTTCTATGGTGAAAACATCCTGGCCCCCCACCAAGATGTCAACCTCTTACGTGCTCGCGTGGGGATGGTGTTCCAAAAGCCAACCCCATTTCCCATGACGATCTATGACAACATCGCCTTTGGGGTTCGACTGTATGAGGACTTGTCGCGAGGGGAGATGGACGACCGTGTCGAGTGGGCCCTGAGCAAGGCTGCGTTATGGACCGAGGTAAAGGATAAATTACGCCAAAGCGGCTTATCGCTTTCGGGAGGCCAGCAACAGCGTTTATGTATCGCACGCAGTGTGGCAGTGCGGCCATCGGTCTTGTTACTGGACGAGCCAACGTCGGCGCTCGATCCAATTTCCACGGGCAAAATTGAAGAATTGGTGCATGAGCTCAAAAGCGATTACACAATCGCCATCGTCACCCACAATATGCAACAAGCGGCACGTTGCAGCGATTACACAGCCTTCATGTACTTGGGCGATCTGATCGAGTACGGAGAGACCAAAGAGATCTTTATGAAGCCCAAGCGGCGCGAGACCGAGGACTACATCACAGGCCGATTTGGCTGAGTGGGGGAGAAAGTACCGTGAACGATAAGCACATTTCCAGTCAGTTCGATGCTGAGCTCACATCAGTGTCTGCGCAGGTTCTCGAGATGGGAGGCCTGGTGGAGGCACAGGTCGGTCGATCTATTTATGCGCTGGTGAACTTGAGTGCAGAGGCGGCCCACCAGGTCATTCATCAGGAGGCCAAGGTCAATCGCATGGAGGTAGACATTGATCGGGACCTCTCTGGCATCATTGCCCGGCGCCAGCCTACGGCGCGTGATCTGCGCTTGCTCATTGCTGTCAGCAAATCTATCGCCAACCTTGAAAGAGTGGGCGATGAAGCGACCCGGGTTGCGCGGATGGTCCAGCGACTGCTCGACAATGGGGTGTCGAGCCGTTTGAGGCTACCTCTGTCTGATCTTCAGTTTGAGGCGGATTTGGCAACTGCTCAGTTGCGGCGGGCGCTGGATGCCTTTGCGCGACTGGATACCGCCCAAGCCCTGGAGGTTCTCAAGCGAGACGATCAGATCGATCGTGAGTTTGACGGGTTGCTGCGAAAACTCATCACCTACATGATGGAAGACCCGAGGACAATTTCGGCGAGTCTGGATCTGGTGTTTGTGGCCAAGGCGATCGAGCGAGTTGGGGATCACGCCAAAAATATCGCTGAGGCCATCATCTACGTGGTCAAGGGAACCGATGTTCGCCACTCGCCCATGGGTGTCGTTGAAGACGCGATCAAGTAATCATGAGCTCCTCGCAGAATTGTCCTAGGGGTGACGACTCCACATGTGACCAGCCACTTGACTTGAACACGGGTGATAGTGATGACTGCGACAACCCCTCCGACAACGAGCACCTCTCACAGGTGCTGCAACGCGCCGTGGGGCGGCGCCAATGGATGGGCTCGGGAGTGGCCGCCGCGGTAGCGGCTCTTTGCCCGGTTGACGCACTGGCGGCGGCCCCGGCGCCCGGGCGTTCGCAGGTGAGCGCCGCTGCAACCCGGCCTTCTACTGCCCCAAACTTGGGATTTGCCCCGGTTTCCAAGAACCGTCTGGATCAGGTCAGCGTTCCGCCGGGGTATGAGGTGTCGGTCTTGCACGCGCTGGGTGACCCACTGGGCTACGGCGAGTCGTCCTGGCGCGGTGACGGCTCAGAATCTGCCGCTTCGTATGAGCAGCGCATTGGCGATGGTCACGACGGCATGTGGTGGTTTGGAATGGATGCTGCTGGACGTTTTGATCCCCAGCAGTCGAACCGCGGTCTGCTGTGTGTCAATCACGAATACGTCACCCCGCCTTATGGCTTGCACCCGCAGGGCCGAAGTGACGCAGAGGGCAGACGCCCTGCCGACGAAGTTCAAAAGGAGATCCTCGCCCATGGGGTGAGCATCACCGAGGTGCGCCGCCAGGCGAACTCGGCGGCCATGGCCGTGATCAGGGGATCCCGGTACAACCGGCGCATCACCTCGGCCACCCCCATGGCGATCAGAGGACCCGCGCAGGGCAGCGCTTGGTTGCGTACAAAGTACTCGCCAGACGGCTTGGGCACCCGGGGTACCAACAACAATTGCGCCAATGGGCACACCCCGTGGGGGACGTATCTGACGTGCGAAGAAAACTTCACCTCGGTTTTCACACGACCGGCTGGTGATGACCAGCGCCGTTCGCCCGCTCAGGTCAGGGCACTGCAGCGTTACGGGCTGCCGGCTGGCCGAGCCAGCCGCTTTCGGTGGGACACGGCCGGATCCGACGATCTGTACGCGCGATGGTCCAGTGGCGTGAGCGGGCCAGACGCCTCTTCCGATTACCGCAACGCCTTCAACACCTTCGGTTGGGTGGTGGAGATTGATCCCTTCAATCCTTCGGCTGCGCCCGTCAAGCGCACGGCCATGGGCCGTTACAGCCGCGAAGGTGCCTGGCCGTCCAACCCGGTAGCGGGGCAACCATTGGCGTTTTACTCGGGCGACGATGCCCGCAATGAATACATCTACAAGTTTGTCTCCAAGGCGCCGTGGGATCCGCGCGATGCGCAAGGCGGTCTGGCCGCCGGACACAAGTATCTTGACGAAGGCACGTTGTATGTCGCTCGTTTTCTGCCAGATGGAACGGGGCAGTGGCTGGAGCTCACCCACGGCAAGAATGGGCTAGACGCTCTCCACCCCTCGTACCCGTTTGCCGACCAGGCCGATGTGGTCGTCCATGCGCGACTGGCCGCCGATGCCGTAGGGGCCACCAAAATGGACCGGCCCGAATGGGGTGGGGTCAATCCCCTCAATGGCGAGGTGTACATCACGCTCAGCAACAACAGCACCCGCCGCCCGGCGGGTGCCTCACTGAGCGGGTCTCAGCAACACCCCAACGCGGCCAACCCCCGAGCCTACCAGCAGGTGCGCACACAGCCTGACGGGTCCTCGCGTGTGCTGGAGGGCAATCCAAACGGGCACATCATCCGCTGGTCAGAGGCTGCAGGGCGTGCCGATGCCACCGCATTCACCTGGGATGTGTATCTGTTCGGCGCCCGTGCATCTGCGCCGGCCGATGTCAACCTCTCGGGCCTGAGTGAAGTGAACGATTTTTCCAGCCCCGACGGACTGTGCTTCGATACGCGCGGTTTGTTGTGGATCCAAACCGACGATGGGGCCTACACCGATGTCTCCCACTGCATGATGCTGGCAGCGGTACCGGGCCGAGTGGGCGATGGTCAGCGGGTTCAGGCTGCTGGCGGTGCAAGCACTCCCGCGGGAGCACGCGCCAGCGATGATCGGGTGCGCCGCTTCCTGGTGGGCCCCGCGGGATGCGAGGTGACAGGAGTCGTGCTCACGGCCGATGCGCGCACGATGTTCGTGAATATCCAGCACCCGGGCGAAGACGGTACCTTGCAGGCTCCCACCAGTCAGTGGCCTGCTTCGCAGTTTCCTCATCTGATTGCGGGTCCTGGTCCCCAACGCCCCCGTTCGGCAACGGTGGTCATCACCCGTCGCGATGGTGGAGCCATTGGGGTATAGCCCAAGGCGGCGCTGACGATCCCCATTCACCAAGCGCTTGTTTGCTGGCCTCAGTGCTTCATGGCGCGGGAAAGCAGCACGACGGGAATCAGCCCCACGACCACGATGGCCAGCGAGGGGAGGGCCGCTTCACTCAAGCGCTCATCGCGCGCCAGGTTATAGGCCACCACCGCCAGCGTATCGCTGCCCAGGGGGCGTAAAACCAGGGTGGCGGGCAATTCTTTCATCACATCCACGAACACCAGCAGCGCAGAAGCCCAGACGGATCGTTGTAGCAGGGGCAGGTGCAACCGGGTGAAGATGCGCCAACGCTGCCCACCGAGCAGTCTGGCCGTCTCATCCAGCGAGTAGGGGAGCCGCGCATAGCCAGCCTCTACGGTTTGCAGGCTCACCGCACTGAATCGAACCCCGTAGGCATACAAGACCCCCAAGACCGTGCCCGTGACCCAGGCGGTTACACCCGATTGCGGCCAAACCTGTTGCAGCCACCCCAGCGGCCACAAAATGCCAATGGCCACCACGGCACCTGGCACTGCATACCCAAGCGACAGCACCCGTGCACCCCAGCTCAATACCCGATCGCCTACCTCGTCTTGGCGCCGCAGAAAAAAGCCTATCAAGACCGACAGCATCGTGGCCAAAACGGCAGCCGCTGCAGCCAGACCCAGAGAATTGAGACTGGCGGCTACAAAGGTGGATCCAGGCAGCCCCAGGCCGCCTGGTGAGGCCTCACGCCACAGCATGATCAGCAGCCACACCACCGGCAGCACAAAGCCCAGCAACAGGGGCAGCGCACACAGACAGAATGCGCCCACCGACAGCATGCCGTGCAGCGCCACCGGTTGCGCGTCGGCCACATGGTGAGGCGCCGCGGGGGCAGCGCTGAATCGCAGCTGTGATTGCGCTCGGCGCTCCAACAATAGCAAGGCACCCACCACCAGCAGCAACAAGGTCGCCAGCTGTGCGGCTGCAGTGGGGTCGTTCATCGACAGCCAGGCCCGGTAGATGCCGGTGGTGAAGGTGCTCAGCCCGAAAAATGATCCCACCCCATAGTCGGCCAGTGTCTCCATCAGTGCCAGGGCCACACCAGCAGCCATTGCCGGACGCGCCAAAGGCAGCGCCACAGCCCACAGGCGTCGTCCCATTCCGGCACCTAATGTCCGCGCGGCTTCCATCATGCGCACCCCGCGCTCGCTCAATGCCGCTCGCGTCAGCAGGTACACATACGGATACAGACACAAGACGAACAACACAACGGCACCGCCCAGGCTGCGGACATCGGGCCACAGCGCCCCAGAGCGGCCCAGCGATTCGCGCAGCGCCGTCTGCAGCGGCCCGCTGAATTGCAGGGCATCGGTGTAGGCGTAGGCCAGCACATAGCCCGGCATGGCCATCGGCAGCAGCATGGCCCACTCGAACACGGCTCGACCGGGAAATCGAAACAAGGTGACCACCACTGCAGCGCCCACGCCCACCAGCGCCACCCCCAGCCCAACGCCCACAGCCAGCAGCAGTGACTGCCCGGCGTACTCGGGCAGCACCGTACTGGACTGGTGGGCCAGGGTCGCCCAAGCCGCTTGGTCGAAGGTCAACCAGGAACCCAGCAGGGTCACCACCGGTGCGCCAAAGACGGCGCACAGCAAGATCAGCAGCCACTGCATGGGGTCAAGATGAGAATGATTGTCATTAAGGGCTCGGCGAGCCGTATCATAGGCGCATGAGTCTTTCCCTAGAGGCCATCAGCGTCACCTACCCGCGTGCACCGTCGGGCCGGCCCGCCGTGGATCGGGCCTCCTTGCAACTGGGTGCGGGACAAATTGGCGTCTTGATCGGACCTTCAGGATGCGGGAAGACCACGCTGCTGCGCGCCGTAGCGGGATTGGAGCGCCTGTCCGCGGGCAAGGTGCGCATGCAAGGTGAGTTGTTGGCCGACGCGACCACGGGACTGCACCTGGCCCCAGAAAAGCGTCGGGTGGGCATGGTGTTTCAAGACTTTGCACTCTTTCCCCATCTGAGCATCGGTCAAAACGTGGCGTTCGGCCTGGCGCACTGGGACAGCGCCGCGCGGGAGCAACGTGTGCGAGAGATGCTGGCTTTGGTGGGGCTGGATCAGGCCGCCTCACGAGCCCCGCACCAGCTCTCGGGCGGTCAGCAGCAGCGGGTGGCCTTGGCGCGCGCCCTGGCGCCGCAGCCGCAGGTTCTCTTGCTGGATGAGCCCTTTTCCAGCCTGGATGTGGATCTGCGAGAGCGCTTGGCTCACGACGTTCGGCAGATCTTGAAGTCGCAAGGCACCACGGCGCTGGTGGTGACACACGATCAGCAAGAGGCCTTTGCGCTGGGCGATGTGATTGGGGTGATGAATCAGGGTCGCCTGGAGCAGTGGGATGATGCCTACACCCTGTACCACCGCCCCACCACACGCTTTGTGGCCAGCTTCATTGGGCATGGGGTGTTCGCGCCCGCGCAGATAGTGCCTTGTGCCCATGGCCCGTGTGTGCACACGCCCGTGGGCGAACTCGACGATCCTCAGGGGTGTCCTCTGCCCAGTGCCTATCCCCAAGGCTATTGCGACGTGCTCTTGCGCGCGGATGACATCGTGCATGACGATGACAGTCCCATCAAGGCGTGTATCGAGCGCAAATCGTTTCGGGGGTCTGAGTTTCTCTACACCTTGCGTCTGGCATCAGGCGAGCAACTCATGGCCCACGTGCCTTCGCACCACGATCACCATGTGGGCGAGTGGATTGGCATTCGGGTCGAGGTCGACCATGTGGTCACCTTTGAGCGGGAGGCCGCCGTTTCCGCAGGCTGAGGTGTCTTCAGCGCGGTCGGCGAGCGGGTTTGCGCATCGGTTCGGCCACGGGCAGTAGCAGCTGGTAGGGTTCTACACCGAAGGCCAACGCCAGCTTTTCCAGGTTGTCCAGCGCGATGTTGCGAGCTCTTCGCTCCACATGGGCCACGAAGGTGCGGTGCAGGCCCGCCTCAAAGGCCAACGCCTCTTGCGACCACCCTTTGGCATCACGCAGTGCCAACAAATTCGCAGACAACACGTCCCGCGCCCGCACGCCATTGGCGGGAGACAAAGGGGGAGGGTCCGAGCGCGTCGCCACTTTGTAAATTGTGCAAATCCGCCGCATTTAAGTCAGCCGCATTTAAGTCACAATGAACGAATGAATCCATCCTCTACCGGTGATCCACTCCAGGCTGCCATCAGCGGTTTGACGCACCTGTGGGCCCAGCGCCATCACCTCGTGGTCGAGGTGGAATACCTGGCGGACCCCGAGGGAGCGCCAGGGTTGGCAGGCCCAACCGGCAGCACAACCGTAGATGGTTTAACTCTAAGCGAGTTGGTGCAATTGTCGCTCCAGGCCATGTACCGACCTGAGGTGCACTTCCTCTATGTGTGTCTGGATGTTCGGCATCCGACGCAATGGCGCCTCGAAGTCGCCGACGACACCCTATTGGCGCCGTCGCATGCGCAAGACATCTCTACTTTGGACGCATCGGCTTGGGAGCAGTTGGCCGCGCGGCTCCAGAGGCTGCCCGTGCAGTGGTCCATCCACCGCGCCCCCGTGGAAGGACGCTTGCTGGTGCTGCAGGCACGGACAACTTTGCCTTAAACGCCCAGTCGATCGGTGCCAGGAGTTCGTCCGATGAAAAAAGGGCCCGCTGAGCGGGCCCTTTTTTGTAAGCGGTCTACGCCGGATTCAGGCCGCGCAACGGTTGTCTACCACCAGCTGCGCGTTGTTGCCGCCAATGAGGATCTTGCGCGGCTTTTTCTCCTCCGGGATGACATTTTCGAGCTGCACCACCAGCAGCCCATCGCGCAAATCGGCGGACTTCACCACGACCGTCTCGGCCAAGGTGAACTCATGGCGGAAGTCGCGCGTGGCGATGCCTTTGTGCAGGTATTCACCGTCCAGTGATTTCTTCACTTCCCCCACGACCGTGAGCTTGTTGCCCTCGGCAGTGACATCCAACTCATCCGGCTTGAAACCGGCCACGGCCAGCTCCACGGCGTATTCGTTCTCGCCGCGCTTGATGATGTTGTAGGGAGGGTAATTGGTGGCGGGACGGGCCGAGGCGGTTTTTTCGATCTGGTCGAAGGCGTCGAAGAGACGCTCAAAACCTACGGACGCCAGCAACAGGTCGCGGCTGTACGGGAAGCTCATGATCACTCCTTGAAAAGCAAGTTGATGTAACCGTGGGCCCCGAAGGCACCCACGTCACTTACTTGCGGCCGTCTTGGCAGATTTCAAGGGTGCTGCAGCGGGGCTGGGTGATGCGGTGGCAGGCGCTGGCGCTGCCGTACCCGCCGGGGTGGCTGCCGCCGCGACCGGGGCAGGAGCAGCCGGGGCTGACGCCGCCACTTCGGGGGGCTTGGCCGCCTCTGCCTCCTTGGTGGCCAACTCGGTCTCCAGTTCTTCCACCTTGGCCTTGTAGGTCTTCAAGGCGGATATGGCTTTGTTCAGGTCCTTTTTGAGGGCCTTATTTTCCAAACCCCACACCAGCGCCAACGTGGCAGCCGCAGCCAGCAGCACGGCCAGCAATATTTCCAGAATGGCACGCCCCATGTCAGATCCTCGGCAGTCAAAAGGGTGGAGGTCCTGCTGGTTCATGCAGCCGGACAACGTACAGGATAGTATCGACAGCTTTTGACTTTACTTGAGACTCTGAAAGCCATGAATCTGATAGAGAGAATGAATTGGCGCTACGCCACCAAGAAGATGGACCCCAGCCGTTCGGTTCCGGGCGAAAAGGTGGAGCGCATCTTGGAAGCCGCCAGGTTGGCCCCCACTTCTAGCGGCCTACAGCCTTTCGAAATCTTGCTGGTGACCAACGCCGAGCTCAGGGAAAAGATCCGCGCCATCGCCCACGGGCAGGCCCAAATCACCGAGGGCTCCCACCTGCTCATCTTCGCCGCGTGGGACGATTACACCCCACAGCGCATCAACTCCATGTTCGACTTGACCAACACGGTGCGCGGATTCACCAACGAGGGTTGGGAGGCTTATCGTCAGTCCTTGCTGTCGAGGTATCCGCAACGTGGAGCTGAGGCCAATTTTCAGCATGCCGCCCGTCAGGCCTACATCGGCTTGGGGGCTGCCTTAATTGCCGCCGCATGTGAAGAGGTCGATGCCACACCCATGGAAGGATTTGATCCCACGGCGCTGGACGAGCTCTTGAACCTGCGGGCCAAGGGATTGCGCAGCGTGGCCCTGATGCCCCTGGGCTACCGTCAAGCGCAAGCTGACTGGTTGGCGCCTCTGCCAAAGGTCAGGCGCTCGCGTGATCAGTTCGTCACCGAGCTGAGCTGATCGACTTCAAGTCCGCCTATCCAATGCGCGCAACTCCTGCGCCGTGTTGGCATTGGCAAAAGCCTGGTGATCTTCAAAGACCACGGTAGCGCAGCGATGCTGCGCTGTCCAACGGTCAATCTTGCGGTGACCCGCATTCAAGAAGCCCACCAGGCTTTCGAGTAGAGCGCTGCTGAGCAAGCAAAACACGGGCTGCACCTGCACCTGACCGTCAGGCTCGCAAGAGGCCGCCATCGCGATCTCGGCGCCCTCACTGGCCAAAGCGTGGCTCAGGCGCGCCACCAGGTCGGCTGGAAAATTCGGCGTGTCGCATGGCACCGTCACCAGCCAGGGTGTGGCGCAATGTTCCAGCCCGGCCAGCATGCCGGCCAGGGGGCCAGGGTAGTCAGGCCATGCATCGGGCCACACCGGTACCCCCATCGATTCGTATGCCGCCACATTGCGATTGGCATTGATCATCACCTCGCCCACCTGGGGCTGCAGGCGCAACAAAGCGTGTAGGGCCAGGGGAATGCCCTGATGAATTTGCAGTCCCTTGTCCACCCCGCCCATGCGGCTGCCGCGTCCGCCAGACAGAACCAAGCCGGTGATGTCGTGCACTTCAATGGACACCGGGCCCTCACAACTCCAGCAGGTCAAAGCCCTGCGTTTCCACTTGAATAAAAGCTGCGGTCAGCCTGGCCACGCTGTGCCAAAGACTGGCGTTGGGCTGGGCTTGCACGTCATCACACAGCAAACCCACCCAGGGTTGCACGTGCTGACGGAAAAAACGCCGCTGCTGCTCCAGATTGCAAATGGCCACATCGTCGCCAGCAATCAGATACCGCATCACCTCCAGCACATAGGCCACATGGTCTTCCGTCTCCAGTCGCTGCGGGTCTCGGGTCAGTCCCAGCGCGTGCAAGTCAGCGCGCAATTCGGCCAAGGGCTTCTCGTTGAGAAAACCACTGAGGTGGTAAGAGCCGTAGACAAACACCTGAGGTTTGCCCACTCCCTGGAACAGGGCGTCAAATTCCTGCTGCGCCGCCTGCGGGGTGGTCTGCCGCATGGCACTGACCAATTGTTCCCAGGGTTCTTCCAAAAATGAACCACGCTCCGGAGCCTGCGTGATGGCCACCGAAAAAGCCTGCAGCAGTGACGCCGGCGGAGGGGCCAGCCACAGTTGCGCCAGCAAGCCATAGAGCTCGGCGCGCTGCAGCTCCTCGGCGCCATCGCGCTCGGTCAGCGACAAAGCGGGGGATTGACTCATTTCAAGTCCGTGATGCGAACTTCATCAGGATTGCTGAACATGTCCACGACCCGGCAGTCACTGCACATCTTCAAACGCTCGGCGCCAGCCCCTTGAAACGCGGGGTGGCCGCCCAACATGTCTAGCATTTTCTCAATGGCCTGCAGCGTGCCAAAGGGCTTGTGGCAGCGCACGCAGTAAAATGGCGTGGCCTCGTGCAGCACGCGGGTCGATTTGCGTGCCCGTCCCTCGTCGGCCAGCCACAGTCGCGGCTCGAGCGTGATGGCCTGCTCCGGGCAAGTGGTGGCGCACAGCCCACACTGCACACAGTTGCGTTCCACGAACTTCAGTTGGGGGCGCTCGGGGTTGTCTGCAAGCGCCGATTCCGGACACGCACCCACGCAGCTCAAACACAAGGTGCAGCGGCTCGCATCGATTTGCACAGTGCCCCATGGCGAGCCTGCGCTGGGCAACGCCACCGCCTCTGGCAGCGGTTGCCGCGGGGCGTGCTTAATCAGGTGGTCAAGTGCCAAATCCAACGCGGAGCGCTTGTCTGTGGGCAGGGCAAAGGCGGCGCTTTGGCTGACACCGGCGGCCGTTGGCTGGCGCAAGGCCATATCCAGCGCCAGCAGGCTGGGCATCTCGGTGTCGGGGCATTCGATCACGCGCAGGTGCTCGCCACTAAAGCCCAGCGCGGCCATCACCGCATTGCCCAGGGCCATCTGCTCGCGCAGGGCCTGACGGTAACTGGGCGCTTCTTGTGCGCTCAGCAGTACCCAGACCTGCTTGGCGCCCCACGCGATGGCCGACAGCCACAGGTCCAAGCCGACGCTGGCGGTGTGCCACACCGACAGGGGCAGCACGCGCGGCGGCACACCCAGTGGCCCCGCAGACGAGCCCTTGCGTACGCTCGCGCGCTGGGCAGCCTGACCCAGGGCATCCAGGCATGCGCTGCCTTCCTCGGCGCTGTGTATCAGCAAAACGGCCTCTTGCCCTCCGCCACGCGTATAGGCGCTGAGCATGGTGCGTACGCGCTGGCCCAACTCGGTGGGTGAGGGCGTCGCAAAACTCAATGCCCCAGAGGGGCATACCGTGCCACAGGCGCCGCACCCCACGCACAGATGGGGTTCCACCACCACACCGCCGCCAGGCATCACGGGCCGCTGGGCGGCGTCTTCCGGGCCTCGAGCAGGCCGTGCGGTGCGCGTTGCCTTGCCTTTGAGCGAGGCGTCGCTTCGAATGGCTTGTGCCGAGCACACGTCGATGCAGGCCGTGCAACCAATCTGCTCGTTGCGGCTGTGTGCACATAACTTGGGCTGGTAATGAAAGAACTTGGGCTTTTCAAACTCACCCACCCAGTCACGCAGCTTCCACAGTGCGGGCAACAACGCAGCGGCGCTGCCGGCCGTGTGCAGGTAGCCCTGAGGCGGTTGCGCCTGGGCAAAGGCCGGATCGAGCCGAAGGTCCAGCACCAAATCGAACCGATCTTCCACCTCCTGAGGGGCCCGTTGAAAGTCGATTGCCCCGGCCACCTCACACATCGAAACACACTGACGATGGCCTGTGCAGCGCTCTCGGTCAACGCGGTAGTCCGCCCCAATAGCACCCTCTGGGCAGACACTTATGCAGGCGTTGCATCGCGTGCAAAGGTCTAGGTCGATGGGCTCATCCACCTGCCAGCTTGCCGTGAACGCACCCAGCCACCCTTGCAAGCGCGTGAGCTTGCCGTGGTGCAGCGCGAAGTGATGTTGCGCGGGCCAAGCGGCATCCGGTTGATCGATCAAGACGGTCACATCCAGAGAACTGTCCAGGTAAGACGCGGCCTCCAGCGCTGCCTGTGCCGAGCCCAACACCAAGACGCGCCCCGAGCTGCGGTAAGTCACCGTACCCACAGGAGTTTGCTGCGGCAGTTGGGCCGCTGCCAACAGCGCCGCCATCTTGGGTGTAGCCGAATCGGCGTGGCGGTTCCACCCCGCCGTCTCGCGCAGATTCACAAATCGAATGGGTCGCTCTTGCAGCCCGGCTGCACCCTCGGTCAACTCATTGAGTTCCAGGAACAGGCGCTGCTCTTGCGTGCAGGCCACCAGCAATTCGTCACCGCTTTGGGTGGTCTGCAGGGCTGCTTGTTGGAAGGCTGCTGCTTGCCGGCGGCAAAGCGTCGAGTGCACCGTCTCCAGGCCCTGGGTCGAGATGCCCGGCAGCCCCTGAAGCGCTTGCTGTAGGGCCTGGGGCTCCAGGGTCATGGTGCGGTTGCAATCGCAAATCAGAGTTTTCATGGGGGGGTGCAGCGGCCGAGTGGGCGGGTGCATTGTCTGTTACTGGCGCGGAATCTGCCGGCTCCACCAGACCCAAAGCCCGAGATTGCACCATCTGCAGGGCCACGCTAGCGGGCAGCGGATCGGGTTTTCCATAGTCATCAATGTAAGTGTCCAGCCCATCCATCACATTGAAATGGGGGTCGGCAAACAGGCGTTTCAAGGCGGCGTTCTTGACTTGGGGGTCCACTCCCTGAGCGACAAACGGCCGAAAGTCCGACGAAGGCGTCAATCTCAAAGCTTCTTCCAAGCTGGGAGGGGGTTCGGTGTCTGTCGTTTGCCCTGGGGCCGACCCTGGGTCGGCCGGCAGCTTGGCGTCTGCAATTGTCTCTGCGGCCTGCTCCGGCATGCCAGCAGCAAGGGGGGGTGTTCGCGCCACCGCTGGGCGGGGCGGCGCAGGCTCGGCCTCTTCGCGTGCGAGTTGCTTTTGCCGCGACCAGCGTCCCAAGAATCCTTCGTTGTGATTGCTCATGAGGCTGTAGAGCCGTTTGCCGCTGCCGTTGGGTTCATCGTTGGGAGGGAGGTTTGAACGAAGCAGGCCGTTTTCTGTGCTTGGGTTCAGGCCGGTAATGGGCCTCGGTGAATTCGGCCAACCATTGAGCCACCGCACCCTCGAGCGGAACATTGTCCACCCGCTCCTGAGCATCGAGCCAACGAGCCGCCTCGTGATAAGACAAGGTCACCAGTTCTGGCCAGGCGCGGCTGGCGTCCGCATCGTCTTGGCGCCACATGACAAACCAAACAGGACCCCCCGATGTAAGGTTCAAGTAATACCCCTCCGCTTCGTCGCGATAAAGCACCACTTCCAGTCCGTCATGTCGCTCAACGGCTGTATCGGATTGCAAAGAATCGGGCACATCAGCGTGGGCCGGCAGCACCTGAAGCACCGTGAATTCCCACGATGTCCAGGGTGTGGGGTTGGGGTTGCGCCGCATGAGCACGCTCACAGGCAGTCGGGGAGAGTCCAGACCGAACCGAGGGTTTACGTGGAGCATCACTTGAAGCGCGATTTGGATGACAATCCCGATATTCGCATGCCTGCGGGATTCCAGTGCTCAAGCGGCGGGCAACGGTGAATACCAAGCCTCAAGGAGATGTCACGATGAAGGCAGAAAAAACTTCCCCTCAAGCGTTGTCTCGACGTCAGGTGTTTGCTGGCGCTGGTGCTGCGGGCGCCTTGGCCGCAGTTGCTGTCTCGATGCACCTGCCTCAGCCGTCTGATGCCGTGGTGGCAGCAGATTCCACAGCCGATGAAGAAACCGCAGGCTATCGCCTGACCGAGCACATCAAGCGCTACTACCAGACCGCCCGCGTCTGAGGTGTCTGATCGATTTGGATCCCCAGGAGGTCCCATGTTGTTGACCCGTAAGTCTCAAGCCACATCCGTTTCCTCTTCGTCGCTGGTCAACAGCCTGGCGCGCGGAGTTGCACGGGCCATTCCCACCATGGACCGTCGGGCTTTTTTGCGCCGATCTGGCCTAGGCGTGGGTGCAGGGTTGGCCGCTTCGCAGCTGACGCTCGTGAAGAAGGCCAACGCCGCCAGCCCCGCGGGCAAGACCGGTGAGAAGGGCGCCAAGATCGAGGTCAAGCGCACCATCTGCGGCCACTGCTCGGTGGGCTGCGCGGTCGATGCCGTGGTGGAAAACGGCGTGTGGGTGCGCCAAGAACCCGTCTTTGACAGTCCCATCAACTTGGGGGCGCACTGCGCCAAGGGCGCAGCGCTGCGCGAGCACGGCCACGGTGAGTTCCGCCTGAAGTACCCCATGAAGCTGGTCAATGGGAAGTACGAACGCATCAGCTGGGATACCGCGCTGACCGAGATCAGCGCCAAGATGCTCGAGTTGCGCAAGCAAAGCGGCCCCGACGCCATGTTTTTTGTGGGCTCATCCAAGCACAACAACGAGCAGGCCTATCTGTTGCGCAAGTGGGTGTCGTTTTGGGGCACCAACAACACCGACCACCAGGCCCGCATCTGCCACTCCACCACGGTAGCCGGCGTGGCCAACACGTGGGGGTATGGGGCCATGACCAACTCCTACAACGACATGCAAAACGCCAAGGCGGCGCTTTACATCGGCTCCAACGCCGCCGAAGCCCACCCGGTGTCGATGCTGCATGTCTTGCATGCCAAGGAGACGGGCTGCAAGATGATCGTGGTCGACCCGCGCTTCACCCGCACTGCGGCCAAGGCGGATGAGTACGTTCGTATCCGCTCAGGATCGGACATTCCTTTCCTGTTCGGGATGATGTATCACATCTTCAAAAACGGCTGGGAAGACAAGAAGTACATCGACGACCGTGTCTGGGGCATGGAGGAAGTCAAAAAAGAGGTCATGTCCCAGTGGACGCCTGACAAGGTTCAAGAGGCCTGCGGCGTCGATGAGGCCACGGTCTACAAGGCGGCCAAGCTCATGGCCGACAACCGACCCAGCACCATCGTGTGGTGCATGGGCCAGACCCAGCACACCATCGGCAACGCCATGGTGCGAGCGTCCTGCTTGCTGCAGTTGGCGCTGGGCAATGTGGGCAAGAGCGGCGGCGGCACCAACATCTTCCGCGGTCACGATAACGTGCAAGGCG
>CAYNSW010000012.1:64593-65677 GCA_964400135.1 uncultured Rubrivivax sp.
CCCAACCCCGACTCCTTGCCTGGTTACTACGGTCTAGCCGAGGGCTCTTGGAAGCACTACGCCAACGTCTGGGGCGTGGATTTTGAATGGATCAAGAAGCAGTACGCCCCCGGCATGATGGGCAAGCCCGGTATGACCGTTTCGCGCTGGATCGACGGCGTGCTCGAAAAGAACGAGCTCATCGATCAAGAGAGCAATCTGCGCGGATTGTTCTTCTGGGGGCATGCGCCCAACTCTCAGTCTCGTGGGCTGGAGATGAAGCGCGCGATGGACAAACTCGATTTGTTGGTGGTGGTCGACCCCTTCCCCAGTGCCACCGCGGCCATGGCCGCCATGCCAGGCAAGGCCGAAGACAAGAATCCCAACCGTGCGGTGTATCTGCTGCCGGCGTGCACGCAGTTTGAAACCAGCGGCTCCTGCACGGCCTCCAACCGTTCGATTCAGTGGCGAGAAAAGGTGATCGATCCCCTGTGGGAGAGCCGCACCGACCACATGATCATGTACCAATTGGCCGAGAAGCTCGGTTTCGGCAAGGAGTTGGTGAAGAACTTCAAGATGGTGCAGGGCAAAGGAGGTATGGAGCCGGAGTCGGAGTCCATCCTGCCTGAAATCAACAAGAGCGTGTGGACCATCGGCTACACCGGCCAAAGTCCAGAGCGCCTGAAGGCCCACATGCGCAATATGCATGTGTTTGATGTGAAAACCCTCAAGGCCAAGGGCGGTGTGGACAAGGAAACCGGCTACAAGCTAGACGGCGAGTACTTTGGATTGCCCTGGCCCTGCTACGGCACAGCCGAGATGCGGCACCCGGGTTCGCCCAATTTGTATGACACCTCGAAGCACGTGATGGACGGTGGCGGCAACTTCCGCGCCAACTTTGGCGTCGAGCGCGACGGCAAGAATTTGCTGGCCGAGGACGGCTCGCACTCGCTGGGCGCCGACATCACCACCGGCTACCCCGAACTCGACCATGTGCTGCTTAAGAAATTGGGCTGGTGGGGCGAACTCACAGAAGACGAAGCCAAAGCGGCCGAAGGCAAAAACTGGAAGACCGATTCTTCTGGCGGCATGATTCGTGTGTTCA
>CAYNSW010000013.1:0-42593 GCA_964400135.1 uncultured Rubrivivax sp.
GTAGAAGTCCGCCACGCCCTTGATGGCGAGGTTGTTGGACTCGGTCGCGCCCGAAGTCCAGACGATCTCGCGAGGGTCGGCGCCAATGAGCGCCGCCACCTGCTCACGCGCCGCCTCAACCGCTTGCTCGGCCTCCCAGCCCCAGGCGTGACTGCGCGAGGCCGGATTGCCGTGATGCTCCCGCAGCCACGGAATCATGGCGTCCACCACGCGGGGGTCCACTGGCGTGGTGGCCCCGTAGTCCATGTAGATCGGCAGGTGAGGAGTCATGGTCATGGTGCAATCAAAAGTCGGATCACTTGGTGGTGCTGCCCAAAGCAAACACCGAGTTGGGGGCATTGACCTTGATAGGCTTGACCACCGGCTGAGAGGAAATGGCCCTCTTCATGGGTGTCCCCTCGATGGAGATGCCCTTGGCCAGCTGCTCGTCGACCAGCTTGCGCAGCGAGATGGAGTCGAGGAATTCGATCATCTTGGTGTTCAGGCTGGTCCACAGGTCGTGGGTCATGCACTTGCCCGTTTCTTCGCCCATGCAGCTTTCCTTGCCGCCACAGCCGGTAGCGTCGATGGGCTCATCGACCGCCACGATGATGTCGGCCACGGTGATGTCTTCCATGGCACGGCCCAGGGAGTAGCCCCCGCCGGGCCCTCGGGTGCTCTCGACCAGCTCGTGCCGGCGCAACTTGCCGAACAACTGCTCCAGGTAGGACAGCGAAATCTGCTGACGCTGGCTGATTGCCGCCAGGGCGACCGGACCGTTTTGAGCGCGCAGCGCCAGATCGATCATCGCGGTAACGGCAAATCTGCCTTTGGTGGTTAAACGCATGGTCAACTCCTTTGGAGACCTTGAACCCGACAGGAAAACTCAACTATATCAGGAAACCCAGCGTTTTGCTCGGGAATGAGCCCCTGCGGGCAACGTGGGCTTAGGGGGGCGTGAGGGGCACCACCACCGAGCTCGAGCCCGAGGACGCCCCGAAAGCCTGCTCGCGCAGCAGGGAGAGTTGGTCGCGCACGCGGGCTGCCTTTTCAAACTCGAGGTTCTTGGCGTGCTCGAGCATTTGCTTTTCCAGCAGGCGGATGCGCTTGCCCAGGTCCTTTTCACTCCAGGCCGCCGTCTCCAGGCCCTCGGGTGGCGAGGCAGCGTCTGCCGAGGGTTCGACGACCAGCCCATCGATCATCTCGCGTACCTGCTTGACGATGGAGCGCGGGGTGATGCCATGGGCCTGGTTGAACTCGACTTGCCTGTGCCGGCGGCGCTCGGTTTCGTCCATGGCCCGACGCATGGAGTCGGTCATGCGGTCGGCGTACAGGAGCGCCTTGCCATTGACGTGACGCGCGGCTCGGCCAATGGTTTGGATCAGGCTGCGCTCAGCGCGCAAGAAGCCCTCCTTATCGGCATCCAAGATGGCCACCAGCGACACCTCCGGCAAATCCAGGCCTTCGCGCAACAGGTTGATGCCCACCAAGACATCGAAGAGGCCCAGCCTCAGGTCGCGAATGATTTCCACGCGCTCCACGGTGTCCACATCGCTGTGCAGGTAGCGGACCTTGACGCCGTTTTCAGACAGGTACTCGGTGAGCTGTTCGGCCATGCGCTTGGTCAAGGTGGTAATGAGCACACGCTCTTGCACCTGTACGCGAAGGCGTATCTCCTGAAGAACATCGTCCACCTGGTCCCGTGCGGGCCTGACCTCGACTTGCGGGTCCACCAGGCCAGTGGGCCGCACCAATTGCTCCACCACCTGCCCCGCGTGCTGCTTTTCGTAGTCTGCCGGCGTGGCGCTGACAAAAATCGTCTGACGCGCCTTGGCCTCGAATTCCTCGAACTTCAACGGCCGGTTGTCCAACGCGCTGGGCAGTCGAAAACCGTATTCGACCAAGGTGGTCTTGCGAGCCCGATCGCCATTGAACATGCCCCCCAGCTGCCCGATGAGCACGTGGCTTTCATCCAAGAACATGAGCGCATCGCGTGGCAAATAGTCAACCAATGTGGGAGGCGGCTCACCGGGAAGTGCACCTGAAAGGTGGCGGGTGTAGTTTTCGATGCCCTTGCAGTGGCCCACCTCTTGAAGCATTTCCAAGTCGAATCGCGTGCGCTGCTCGAGTCGCTGGGCCTCGACCAATTTGCCGGCAGCCACCAACTCGGCCAAGCGCTCACGCAGCTCAGCCTTGATGGTCTCAATGGCCTGCAGCACACGATCTCGCGGTGTCACGTAATGGCTGCTGGGGTAGACGGTGAAGCGCGGGATCTTTTGGCGCACCTTGCCCGTGAGGGGGTCAAACAGCAAGAGCGTTTCCACTTCGTCGTCAAACAGCTCAATGCGCACGGCCAGCTCGGAATGTTCGGCGGGAAACACGTCGATGGTGTCTCCCCGTACGCGAAATGTCCCGCGGGAGAACTCCGTTTCGTTGCGCGTGTATTGCATGCGCACCAGGTGGGCGATGAGATCGCGCTGCCCGACGCGATCGCCCACGCGCAAGGTCATGACCATGCGGTGGTAGTCAGCCGGATCGCCAATGCCGTAGATGGCACTTACCGAGGCCACGATGATGACGTCTCGGCGCTCCAGCAGGCTCTTGGTCGCCGAAAGCCGCATTTGCTCGATGTGCTCGTTGATGGAAGAGTCTTTTTCAATGAAGAGGTCGCGCTGAGGAACATACGCCTCGGGCTGGTAGTAGTCGTAGTAGCTCACGAAGTACTCGACTGCGTTTTGGGGAAAGAATTCGCGAAACTCGGCGTACAGCTGCGCTGCCAGGGTTTTGTTGGGCGCAAAGACGATGGCCGGACGCCCCAAGCGGGCGATGACGTTGGCCATGGTGAAGGTTTTGCCCGATCCGGTCACACCCAGCAGGGTTTGGTAGCTCAGGCCATCGCTCACCCCGTCTACCAGCTGCTCGATGGCATGGGGCTGATCACCAGCAGGCTCATAGGGCAGGTGCAGCACGAACGGCGAGCCGTCGAAGGTGGCCACACGCAGCGCGGTGGGGTTCGCCTGCCCATGCGCCTCGTGCGGCGTGGGTCGGTGAGGGAGTGGAACGGCGCTCATGGAACTGCGCATTCTAGAATTTGCAGCTTTACGCTGAGGTGGTTCGTCATGTCTTTGTTTTCCGCCGTCGCCATGGCCCCGCGTGACCCCATTCTGGGTCTGACCGAGCAATTCAATGCCGACACCCGGGCTCACAAGGTGAACTTGGGGGTGGGGGTGTATTTCGACGCCGAAGGCAAACTGCCCGTCTTGGCTTGCGTGCGCGAGGCCGAGCGCGAGATGGCCCAGACGGTCAAGCCCAAAGGTTACCTGCCGATAGACGGTATTGCAGCCTACGACACGGCCGTGAAGCACCTGGTGTTCGGCGCCGAGTCCGCACCGGTCAGAGAAGGCCGCGTGGCCACGGTGCAGGCCCTGGGCGGAACCGGCGGCCTGAAGCTCGCCGCCGACTTGCTCGCACACATCCAGCCCGGCACCCGGGTACTGATCAGTGATCCCACCTGGGACAACCACCGCGGACTGTTTTCACGCGCCGGGTTTGAGGTGCAGACCTACCCCTACTACGACGCGCAAGGGGGCGGCATCCGGTTTGAGGCCATGCGGCAGAGCCTGGCGCAGTCACCCGCAGGTTCTGTGGTGGTCTTGCACGCCTGCTGCCACAACCCCACGGGATATGACCTGAGCCCCGATCAGTGGGCTCAGGTGGTGGATGTGGTGCGCCAGCGCGGGCTCATTCCCATCTTGGACATGGCTTACCAGGGCTTTGGACAGGGCATTGAGGAAGACGGCGCAGCGGTGCGCTTGTTCATGGCCAGCGGGATGACCTTCATGGTGGCCACCTCGTTTTCCAAGAGCTTTTCGCTCTACGGCGAACGTGTGGGGGCCCTGAGCGTGGTGTGTCAAAGCGCGGACGAAGCCGCCCGGGTGCTGTCACAACTCAAGATCGTGGTGCGAACCAACTACTCCACCCCACCCTCACACGGCGCCCAGGTGGTCACGGCCGTGTTGACCTCACCCCAGCTGCGCCAAACCTGGGAAAGTGAGCTGGGCCAAATGCGCCAGCGCATCGGGCAGATGCGCGGCGCGCTCCTGGCAGGCCTTCGCGCGGCTGGCGCCCGACAGGACATGGGCCACATCACGGCGCAGCAGGGCATGTTCAGTTACACCGGGCTGCAGGCGGCCCAAATGCAACGCTTGCGCGACGAATTTGCGGTGTACGGCTTGGATTCGGGCCGCATCTGTGTGGCCGCCTTGAACGCGAAAAATCTGGACGCTGTGGTCCACGCCATCGTGAGCGTTTTGTAACACGTGGCGCTGGGTCTCACCGTTTTGGTGCGCCATTTGGCGAAAATTGTTGCGCCGCAGCATAAATCCGTGCCATAGTTGACCATGCTCTATCAGCTCTACGAAACCCAGCGCGCCATGCTTTCGCCCTTTGCGGAGTTTGCCAGCGCCTCCGCCAAGCTCTACAGCCACCCGCTCTCGCCGTTTAACCACACCCCCATGGCCCAGCGTGTGGCCGCGGGTCTGGATTTGATGCATCGCTTGGCCAAGGAGTACGAGAAGCCCGAGTTCGGCATCACCTCGGCCACCGTGGGCTCGGTCCAGGTGGCGGTGCAAGAGCAGCAGGTGCTGGTCAAGCCGTTTTGCCGGTTGCTGCGATTCAAGCGGTTTACCGACAACCCCAAGGCTCTGGCAGCCATGAAGTCGCAACCGTCGGTTTTGGTGGTGGCGCCGCTGTCGGGCCACCACGCCACGCTGCTGCGGGACACGGTCAGAAGCCTGCTGCATGACCACAAGGTGTACATCACCGACTGGACCGATGCGCGCATGGTGCCTCTGGAGGCAGGCGCTTTCCACCTGGATGACTACGTGCAGTACGTTCAGGAGTTCATTCAGCACATTGGGCCGCAGGTGCACGTGATCTCGGTGTGTCAGCCCACCGTGCCCGTCTTGGCGGCGGTGTCACTGCTGGCCAGCGCGGGCCATTGGGTGCCGCGCAGCATGACCATGATGGGCGGGCCCATTGATGCGCGCAAGTCGCCCACGGCCGTGAACAATTTGGCCATGAACAAGAGCCACGAGTGGTTTGAGAACAATGTGATCTACAGGGTGCCAATGAACTACCCCGGCCATGGGCGTCAGGTCTACCCGGGCTTCATGCAGCACACCGGGTTCGTGGCCATGAACCCTGACCGCCACCTGCAGTCGCACTACGACTACTTTCTCAACCTGGTGCAAGGCGATGAGGAAAGTGCCGACGCCCATCGCGAGTTTTATGACGAGTACAACGCGGTGCTGGACATGCCGGCGGAGTACTACCTGGATACCATCAAGACCGTTTTTCAAGACTTCGCCCTGGTCAATGGCACATGGCGGGTCAACGGCCAGTGGGTGCGGCCTCAAGACATCAAGCGCTCTGCGCTGCTGACGGTCGAAGGTGAGCTCGACGACATCTCCGGCGCGGGTCAGACCCGTGCGGCGCACGACCTGTGCACCGGCTTGCCGGCGTCCCGACGCTTTCACTACGATGCGCAGGGCGCCGGGCATTACGGCATTTTTTCTGGCCGACGCTGGCGCGAAGTGATCTACCCCCAGGTGCGGGAGTTCATCGCGCGATTTGACACGGCCCCCAAAAAGCGGTGAAACCCGCGTCCTGGCAGGGCGTGTGGGCACTGCTGCCGCAAACGCAGTGCACGCGGTGCGGCTACCCGGATTGCGAGGGCTATGCCCGCGCCATCGCACTCGAGGCCGCCCCCATCAATCAATGTCCGCCAGGGGGTGCGCAAGGTATTGAGCAGCTGGCCTCGCTGACGGGTCGGCCCGTATTGCCACTCAACCCCGAGCACGGCCAGGAGACAGCGCGCTGCGTCGCGTGGGTGGATGAGACCTGGTGCATCGGCTGCACACTGTGCATCAAGGCTTGCCCCGTGGACTGCATTGTGGGTGCGCCCAAGGCGATGCACGTGGTCATGGAGGACCTGTGCACCGGATGCGAGCTGTGCATCCCGGCCTGCCCCGTGGACTGTATTCATCTGGAGCCAGTGGGCCCCGCCACGGGTTGGCGCGCCTGGAGCCCCCAGTTGGCCGAGCAAGCCCAGACGCGCTATGCCCAGCGTCAACAGCGTCGCACACGGCTGCGCCAGGAAAACGATGAGCGCCTGGCACGCAAGGCGCAAGACAAATTGGTGGACCTGACCGAGGCCAGTCGGCACACCGATCCGGCCGTTCTGGAACAGAAAAAGGCCGTGATTGAGGCCGCCCTGAAACGTGCCCGGTCCCGACAAAGCGCCAGCTCATGAAAACAGCCGATATCGTCCCGTTCTTTGCCACCTTGCAGCAAGCCAATCCCCAGCCGGCCACGGAGCTCGTCTACACCAGCGTGTTTGAGCTGCTGGCTGCGGTGCTGTTGTCGGCCCAGGCCACGGATGTCAGTGTGAACAAGGCAACCCGCGGGCTTTTTGCGCAGGCGCCCACCCCTGCCAAGATGCTGCAACTGGGGATATCGGGCATAGAGGCGCACATCCGCACCATTGGGCTGTACCGCACCAAGGCCAAGCATTTGCTGCAAACCTGCGAGCTGCTGGTCACTCGGCATGGCGGGCAAGTCCCACGCGAGCGGGCCTGCCTGGAGGCACTTCCAGGCGTGGGCCGCAAGACCGCCAATGTGGTGCTCAACTGCGCATTTGGCGAGGAGACTTTTGCCGTGGACACCCACATCTTTCGGGTGAGCAACCGCACAGGGCTGGCCAAAGGGCACACCCCTTTGGCCGTGGAGCTCCAATTGGAAAACCGCGTGCCCGCGCCCTACCGCGTAGATGCTCATCATTGGCTCATCCTGCATGGTCGCTATGTGTGCAAGGCGCGTCAACCGCTATGCGCACAGTGCGCGGTCAGTACCTGGTGCGACAGCGCGCCCGCGCCAGTGCGGCCACGCCGTTTGGGTCGGGCCAAGTCGCCTCTACAATGAGGTCATGGCTGCTGAGTTGCATGACCTCGTTGACCGGGTAGAACGCTTGCTGCTGCGCCACGAAGAGCTCAAGCGAACCAATGAGTTGCTGCGCAAGGAGTTGGGCGTGCTCAGCGCCGAGCGCGACAGCTTGAAGTCGCGCCTGGGAGCGGCTCGATCGCGCATCGATGCCCTGCTGGACAAGCTCCATGCCGCCGACCCCGAGAGCGAGCCATGAAGCAGCTGGAGGTGACCATCCTGGGCCAAAGCTATCTGCTGGCCTGCCCGGAAGGCGGCGAGCACCGCCTCTTGGCGGCGGTGGCCACGGTGGACCAAGAGATGAGCGCCATCCGGGATGCCGGAAAGGTGAAGGCACGAGAGCGCATGGCCGTGCTGGCCGCCCTGAATCTGGCCTACCGTCTGGCGGAACCTGGCGCTCGACCCAGTGCCGCGCCCCCACCAGCCACGGGTGCAGGGTCGGGATCGGACGATCCGACTGCGGCAGATTCGGGGCATCCGGATGTGGCCGCTTTGGTGGCCCGTTTGGATGCGGCGCTGAGCCAAGACGGCCAGCTCTTGTAAGCGACAACTCCTGGCCTAGAATGATCGGGCCCGGGTGCGGACCGTGGGTTTGATTTTCCTTGAACCGATGCTCATTGAGCCAGGGCTTGGAACATCGCGGTGCGGGCGTGATCGTCTCGCGTCAGACGAACCCGAAGTGCCGCTGACCTCGCCCACCTGAACTTCCCCTGGGTTCAGGAGAAGGACCCACCCCGCAGCCGGGCACCTTTGAGCCGAACCGCGCAGGCTGATGTATACTCGAGGGCTTTGCGACTCCTGGGATTACCCTTTCGCTCATGACCACGATACGCGTCAAAGAAAACGAACCCTTCGATGTGGCCTTGCGCCGGTTCAAGCGCACCATTGAAAAGCTGGGCCTGCTGACCGAATTGCGCGCGCGCGAGTTCTACGAAAAGCCCACGGCGGAGCGCAAGCGCAAGAAGGCTGCAGCAGTCAAGCGCCACTACAAGCGCGTGCGCAGCATGCAGCTTCCCAAGAAGCTTTACTGAGACAGAGGTCTTCCCCCGTCTCTCGACGAGCCCGCGTTGGCCATCCTCGCGGGCTTTTTTATTTTGACGACCAGCACCAGCCCACGACCGTGAATCTCAAAGACCGCATCACCGAAGACATGAAGGCGGCCATGCGCGCCAAGGACGCCCAGCGCTTGTCCACTATTCGCATGTTGCTGGCTGCCTGCAAGCAAAAAGAAGTCGACGAGCGCATCGTGCTGGATGACGCCGCCGTGACGGCGATCGTCGATAAGCTCATCAAGCAGCGCAAGGATTCGATTGCCGCATTCGAACAGGCCGGGCGCACCGATTTGGTGGACAAGGAGTCAGCCGAGGTCCAGGTGCTTCAAGGCTACCTATCCGAGCGCCTCAGCCCTGAGGCGATTGCCGCTGAAGTGGCGCAGATGGTGCGCGAATTGGGCGCCAGCGGACCATCCGACATGGGCAAGGTAATGACCGCGGCTAAAGCCCGCCTGGGCGCAAAGGCGGAGATGGCCTTGGTCTCGGCTGCCGTCAAGAAGGCCCTGTCGACCTGAGTCTGCCCACACCACCTGCCCGTTGTCTTAGCCGGAGTTGTCATGAGCGCCACCCCAGATGATCTTCTTCCTACCCGCCCCATTGCCCCGGATGTGTGCGTGTCCCCCCAGTTGCTGCCTGAATCGATGGCAGAGGCGGCCAAGGCAGGGTTTCGCAGTGTGGTAAACAACCGGCCCGATTACGAAGAAGGCCCAGAGCAGCCCACCAATGCCCAAATTGAGGCGGCCGCACGGGCTGCCGGCCTGGAATACCGTTTCCTTCCTGTGGATGGGGGTTATCAGTCCCCCGAGCAGGTGCAAGCCATGGCACAGTTGATGACCGAACTGCCCCGGCCGATGCTGATGTTTTGTCGCTCGGGAGCCAGGTCGACCCGGCTGTATGCTCTGGCCCAGTCGGTTTGAAGTTGACGCCACTGCTGTTTTGGAGAACTCCTCACCATGAAAGCCCTGCTCTCCTTGTCCCGGTGGATCGACCAGCTCAGTGAATGGGTTGGACGCTGGGTGTCGTGGTTGGTGTTGGCTGCGGTACTCATCAGCGCCATCAACGCGGCGATGCGTAAAGCCTTCAGCATGAGCTCCAACGCCTACCTGGAAATTCAGTGGTACTTGTTTGCCGCCATCTTCTTGCTGGCCGCAGGCTACACACTGCTGCGACAGGAGCACGTCAAGATTGACGTCATCTTGGGCAAGTTTTCCAAACGCACCCAGATCAAGGTAGAGATTTTCGGACTGGTGTGCTTCCTGATGCCCTTCGTGTTTGCCGTGATCAGTCTGGTCTTGCCGCTGGTGGTCAAGGCCTATGTCAGTGGCGAGATGTCCTCCAACCAGGGGGGGCTCATTCGCTGGCCGGTCTATGCCCTGGTGCCAATCGGCTTTGCGCTGCTGGGGCTGCAAGGTGTCTCGGAGATCATCAAGCGCGTGGCCTTTTTGCAAGGGCTGATTGAAGACCCCACCCAGAAGAAGCAAGCCAAGACGGCAGAAGAAGAACTTGCCGAGGTCATTCGGGCGCAATCCCAAGGAGCCAAGCCATGATGGAATTCCTCGCCGCCTACATGGCGCCCATCATGTTCATGGGGCTCATCGTCTTCTTGCTGATGGGCTTCTCAGTTGCGTTTTCGCTGGCTGCTTGCGGCCTCTTGTTTGGCTTTATTGGCATCGAGATGGGGCTGCTGCCGGCCACGCTCATGCAGGCTTTGCCGTTGCGCATCTTCGGCACGATGCAAAACGACACTCTTTTGGCCATTCCGTTTTTCACCTTCATGGGCCTGATCCTCGAGCGTTCGGGCATGGCAGAGGACTTGCTGGATACGATTGGCCAGCTGTTTGGGCCTATTCGGGGCGGTTTGGCCTTGGCGGTGATTTTGGTGGGCGCCATGCTCGCGGCCACCACGGGCGTGGTGGCCGCCTCGGTTATCTCCATGGGTCTGATCTCTCTGCCCATCATGCTGCGCTACGGTTACGACCGCCGCGTGGCCAGTGGAGTCATTGCGGCGTCGGGCACCTTGGCCCAGATCATTCCGCCTTCGCTGGTGCTGATCATCATGGCGGACCAGTTGGGGCAGAGTGTGGGTGACCTGTACAAGGGCGCCTTCCTACCCGGCTTCATCCTGACGGGCTTGTACGTGGGCTACATCGTGCTGATCGCGATCTTCAAGCCCAGCTATGTTCCGGCGCTGCCCCCCGAGGCTCGCACGATTCGTGAGCCCAATGGCGGCTCGGGATTGCTGTCGCTCCTGCTGCTGTTTGTAGCCTCCACAGCCTTGGCCTTGTGGTTTGAGCAGACGTTGCCCGAGAAGACCCCCACGGATGAAAAAATCGTCCTGTCGATGTGCGTGGGCGTTGGCGCAGCTTTTGCCCTGGCGGTGGCCAACCGACTCTTGCGGCTGCGCTTGCTGTCTCAGATGGCCGAGCGCGTGACCTTTGTGCTCATTCCGCCTCTGGCACTCATCTTTTTGGTGCTGGGCACGATCTTCCTGGGTATCGCCACTCCCACCGAGGGCGGTGCCATGGGCGCCGTGGGTGCCTTGGTCATGGCCATCTCCCGGCGCCGCCTGGACATGAAGTTACTCAAGCAGGCCATGGACTCGACCATGAAGCTCTCGTGCTTCGTGGTCTTCATCCTGATCGGCTCGACCGTGTTCAGCCTGTCGTTCCAGGGGGTAGACGGACCTCGATGGGTGGAGCACCTGCTGGCCAATCTGCCAGGAGGCCAGCTCGGCTTTCTAATCGTGGTCAACATCCTGATTTTCATTCTGGCCTTCTTCCTCGATTTCTTTGAGCTGTCCTTCATCGTGGTGCCGCTGCTGGGTCCAGTGGCCATCAAGCTGGGCATTGATCCGGTGTGGTTCGGGGTGCTCCTGGCTGTGAACATGCAGACCTCATTCATGCACCCGCCCTTCGGTTTTGCATTGTTCTATCTGCGCAGCGTCGCACCGCATGAGAATTACAAGGATCGACTCACCGGCCGCATGGTGGACAAGGTCACCACCGGGCAGATCTACTGGGGGGCCGTACCCTTTGTGATCATCCAACTGATCATGGTCAGCCTCATCATCGCCTTCCCGGGCATCGTGCCACGAGAAGATTCCCACCGCAACGACCTGAACCAGCAACAGGTGGAGCAAGCCATGCAGGAAGCCAGCATGGTCGAATCGGCCGAGGAGGCCGCGTCTGCCGCATCAGGCGCTGAGGAGGGTCAGCCGGCTGAGGAGAACGATCCCATGAAGGCCTTGCAGGAGTCCATCAAGCGCGACGAGTCCAAGAAGTAGGCGTCGCGGTTGGGGCGGCCTCCCCCCCTGTGTGCGGTGAGACCGTGAAGCAAAAAGCCCCGCCGAAGCGGGGCTTTTGTTTGTCGGCAACCTGTCGCAAGTTGCCGGGATCAACAGCAGGTCAAGCCTTCTTGGCAGGCGCTGCTGCCTTCTTGGCTGGCGCAGAGCCCTCGGCAGGTACGTTTTGCATGAAGTTGTCAAAACGCGCCTCAGTGAAGCGGAACCACAGCGATGCCTCGCGCTCGAAGGCCCGGTAGTCGTCGTAGACCTTCTTGAAATCGGGGTTGGAGCCACGCAGCTCGCTGTACAGCTCCATGGCCGCCTTGTACGACGCATCGATCACCGGCTTGGGGAAGGCCACCAACTTGGTCTTGGCAGCCACCAGGCGCTTGAGGGCGGCCGGATTGCGGGCATCGTACTTGGCCTGCATATCGGTGTGGGCGAATGCCGCAGCACTTTCGATGATGGCCTTGTACTCACCCGACAGCGTATTGAACGCCTTTTGATTGACGTACAAGTCAAGCTGCGGGCCACCTTCCCACCAACCGGGGTAGTGATAAAACGGAGCCACCTTGAAGAAGCCCAGCTTTTCATCGTCGTAAGGGCCGACCCACTCGGCCGCGTCGATGGTGCCCTTTTCGAGGGCCTGGTAGATCTCACCGCCAGGAATGTTTTGCGACACCGTACCCAAGCGGGCGGTGACCTTGCCTGCGAACCCGCCGACGCGGAACTTCAGGCCCTTCATGTCGGCAACGGTCTTGATCTCCTTGCGGAACCAGCCGCCCATTTGGGTGCCGGTGTTGCCCATGGGAAAGCTCGTAAAGCCGTAGTTGGCATAGAACTCACGCATCAGCTTCAAGCCGTTGCCCTGATACACCCAGGCGGTCATCTGGCGGCTGTTCAAGCCAAAGGGTATGGCACAGCCCAAGGCGAAGGTGTCGTTCTTGCCGAAGTAGTAATAGGGGGCGGTGTGACCCATCTCGACCGTGCCGTTTTGCACGGCATCCACCAGCCCAGGCATGGGAACCAGCTCACCGTTAGCATGAACGGAGATCTCGAACTTGCCGCCAGACATGTCCTTGACCTTGGCTGCGAACACCTCGGCCGCGCCATAGATGGTGTCCAGCGACTTGGGAAATGCGGAGGTCAGGCGCCAACGGATGTTGGCCTGCGCATGCACCACCGCCGGGGCTGCACCAGCCGCCAGCACGCCGGCCAGGCCAGCGCCTTGAACAAAGGAACGACGTTCCATCGTGAAACTCCTGAAAAGTTTTTTGTGGTCTCGTCCCCGGCGGGGACCGTTTGAACCGCGCGCGATTCTACTCGGCTGCGCCCGCTGTGGTGCTCAGCATGGGATATCCGTGGAAACCCGGAGTCTGACAATCAGGATCCGGCCACCTTCATCCGCGCGACCAACACGGAGCCCGTCTGGCGGCCTCCGGCGTCGTACTCGTCGGCTCCGATGGCCTCCAGCTGCTTGAACATCTGAAGCAAATTGCCCGCGATGGTAATTTCCTGCACGGGATAGGCAATCTCCCCACCCTCGACCCAAAATCCGCTGGCCCCACGCGAGTAGTCGCCAGTGACCCCGTTGACGCCCTGCCCCATCAGCTCGGTCACGAACAGCCCCCGATGAAGCTTGCGCAACATGGCCGGCAGATCGTCCCCGGGCCGCGTGCGGCGGCTGCGCCAGCGCAGGTTGTGGGCTCCGCCTGCGTTGCCGGTGGTGCGCATGCCCAGCTTGCGAGCCGAGTAACTCGATAAGAAGTAGCCCTGAATCTGCCCCGCAGCCACCACCTGCCGCGCTTGCACCCTCACCCCCTCGTCATCGAAAGGGGCGCTGGCGCGGGCCCCCACGATAAAGGGGTCTTCATAGAGGTCGATGTGGGCCGGCAGCACGCGCTTGCCCAGACTGTCCAGCAAAAAGCTGGCCCGCCGGTACAGCGCACCGCCTGACAGCGCTTGCACCAGCGAACCCAACAAGCCACTGGCCAGGGGTGCTTCGAACAATACCGGCACCTCGCAGGTGGGGAGCTTGCGCGCATTCAGGCGCGAGAGCGCGCGCTCGGCGGCATAGCGGCCCACGGTCGGCGCTGGGGCCAGGTCTCGCGCATTGCGCTGGCTGCTGTACCAATAGTCGCGTTGCATGCCGCTGCCGCGCCCGGCAATTGGCGCGACGGACACTGAGTGTCTGGAGGTGGAGTAACCGCCCGCAAAGCCGCGGGTATTGGCGGCGAAAAAATGAGACTGCTGCGCCGAAACGGCCGCGCCGTCGGAATTGGTGATCTTTTTCGAGGTGGACAAGGCCGCCTGCTCGCATGACATGGCCAGGTCTCGCGCCTGCTCAGCGCTGATGTCCCACGGATGAAACAGGTCCAAATCCCGCCGAGCTTCGGCGCTCGTGGCCAGGTCTTGCGCCTCTGGCAGTGCGGCGGCGGGGTCTTCTGCCGTAAACCGTGCGATGTCAAAGGCGGCTTGGACGGTGCGCTGCAAGGCCTGCGAGGAGAAGTCCGATGTGCTGGCATGGCCCCGGCGCTGACCGAGGTGTACGGCCACCCCCAGCGACTTGTCGCGATTGCGCTCGACATTCTCCAATTCACCCATGCGCACCGAGACCGACAGGCCGCAGGACTCCGACACTTCGGCAGCCGCATCACTGGCACCCAGGGCACGCGAGCGCCTCAACACATCCTCCACCATCTGAGCAAAGGTGTCTTGGTGGTAAGCGAACCCGGCGTTGGGGCCAGCTACAGAATCTGATTTTGACGACATCACACCATCCGAAAGCACTACAGCGCCGATTATCATCTCCCACATGTCTTCACGCGCTGCCCCAGGCCGCACTGCGGCCCGCCTACCCGACGCCTCACACGACCAATGGGGCCGTCCCAGCAAGTCTCAGCGCAAGAAAGACAGCACCCAGCTGCAGGAACTGGGACGCGAGTTGTCCCTGATGCCCGCCGAACGGTTGTCGCAACTCAGCCTGGACGAGTCGCTGCTGGAAGCCCTGATGCAATTGCGCCGCACCAAGACGCATGAGGGACGCCGCCGGCAACTGCAATACGTGGGCAAGCTCATGCGCCAGACCGATGAGGAGCCCCTGCGCGAGGCCGTGGCGCAATTCAAGCTGGGATCGGCGCGGGACACGTGGTCGCTGCATGAGGCTGAGCGGTGGCGCGAAGCGCTGCTGGCAGATGACGAGGCCCTGACCCGATGGGCCCAGACCTACCCAGACACCGACTTGCAACAACTGCGAAGCCTGATGCGATCGGCACGGGCGGCGGCGGCTGTGCCGCAGGCCAGCGCCCCGGGACGTAGTGCGCCCAGACAGGCCCGGGCCTATCGGGAGCTCTTTCAATTTCTCAGGCAACACCTCCAGGCCCCGGTATAGCCCCCCCCTCAGAAGGAGAACCGCCCGACATGAGCCCCTCAGAAACCGTTCGCATCGGCGTGGTGTCCATCAGCGATCGCGCCTCCACAGGCGTCTACGAGGACAAGGGCATCCCTGCCCTCAAGTCGTGGGTATCTCGTGCCGTGCGTAACCCGGTGCAGTGGGAAGAGCGACTCATTGCCGATGAGCAAGCCTTGATCGAGGCCACGCTCCAAGCGCTGGTGGATGAACAGGGCTGTGACCTGGTGTTGACCACCGGGGGCACTGGCCCGGCGGCGCGGGATGTGACACCCGAAGCCACGCTGGCAGTGGCCGACAAGGTGATGCCTGGCTTCGGTGAGCAGATGCGACAGATCAGTCTGGCCTTTGTGCCCACGGCCATCTTGTCGCGCCAGGTGGCGGTGATTCGGGGTCGCAGCCTCATCATCAACCTACCCGGCCAGCCCAAGTCCATCGCCGAAACCTTGCAGGGACTGCCCGAAGCCACCCCCGCGGTGCATGGCATCTTCTCGGCGGTGCCCTATTGCATCGATTTGATCGGGGGCCCCTACATCGAGTGTGACGAGTCGGTGTGCCGGGCATTCAGGCCCAAGTCGGCGCAACGTCCCGCGCCCGGGCCTACTTGACCAGTCGGCTCAGTCCTTCGACATCGATATGGGTATGCGACTGCGCATGGCGTCGCAGCTCTTCGCACTCCTGCTGGCTCGGCCCCTGTTGAGAAAGACGCTGCACTGCTTGCCACAGCAGTGCGATTTGCTGCTCATGGCTGGCGGCGTTGTCGATCAGGCCCTTCATCGCCTGAGCCAGCGGATCGTCACCTTGGGTGACGCCATAAGCCGAAAACCCCATGCGGGCAGCCGCGGCCTCGCGCTGCGATTGGGCCTGCGCTTCGTGCACACGGGCCGGATTGCCCACTGCGGTCGCTCCGGGGGGCACTTCGCGCAAGACCACTGCGCCTGAGCCGATACGTGCACCATCGCCCACAGTAAAGCTGCCCAGCACCTGGGCATTGGCGCCCACGATCACATCTTGGCCCAGTGTTGGGTGCCGTTTGGCACCCTTGCTCAAGGAGGTGCCCCCAAGGGTCACCCCTTGGTAGATGGTGCAACCGTCACCGATTTGCGCCGTCTGACCAATCACCACCCCCATGCCGTGGTCGATGAAAACCCGAGAGCCGATGGTGGCGCCAGGGTGGATTTCAATACCGGTGAGGAATCGGCTGACTTGCGACAGGAACCTGGCCAGCCAGCGCCACCTCCTGCACCACAGGGCATGGGAGAGGCGGTGCATCCACAAGGCGTGTAAGCCCGGGTAGCACGTGAGGACCTCAAACGTCGACCGGGCGGCCGGGTCGCGCTCCAGGATGCAGGCAATGTCTTCTCGCAAACGGGTCCACATGATGGAATCAGTGTAGTGGCTCAGCGGCGCTCGGATGTTGTCATGGCGCGTGCAATCCCTCTGAGAATGTGGACTTCCTCTTGAGTCAGGTGCAAGCGGTTGGCCAAGCGGTTGAGCCGTGCGCGCAGTTTGCGTGGTGCCGCAGGATCCAGGTAGCCAACAGCCTGTAAGGCCTGCTCCCAGTGCGTCAGGGCTCCTTGTACGGCTTGGGCATCGGCCCACTGGGTTTGGGGCAGAGCGCTCACCACATCGTAGCCCCCCAACGCCAGGCGCCATTCATAGCCCAGCACCTGAACCGCTTGCGCCAAATTGAGCGAACCGTAGCCAGGGTCTGTGGGAATGGTCAGCACCTGGTGACAGCGGTAAACATCATCGTTGGACAGGCCCCACCGTTCAGCCCCAAACACAAAGCCCACGCAAGCGCCTGGGGGCAGTTCGCGGGCCAACTGCGGCAAGGCCTCGCGCGGGGCTTGCGCCGCCACCCCAAAGTCGCGCGGTGTCATGGCCGTGGCGCACAGGTGGTGCACACCCTCCAGCGCCTCTCCCAGCGTGGCGACCACCCTGGCGCGTTCGAGCACATCGGTTGCGCCGCTGGCAAACGCCCGTGTAACTTCTTGGGTCAGGACATCGGCATACCGGGGCCGTACCAGCACCAGGTCGTGGAATCCCATGACCTTCATGGCGCGGGCAGCGGCCCCCACATTGCCACCATGGCTGGTGTGGATCAGGATGAATCGGGTGGAAAGGGACACAGACACTCAGGCAGGTAAAATACAGGGTTTTGCGGCGAGATTGTCGGGCAAGCCCCAAAAGTCGTCGCCCTGCTCTTTTTCTTTGCCAGATCGCTGCCACCGGGGACCCTGCCGTTTTGCTTGTGGGGTCTGCCCGAGGTGCTTCCCGACTTTGTGGATTGACGACCATGTCCCAAACCCTGCACCCCATGCTCAATATCGCCGTGCGAGCCGCACGCGCTGCTGCAGCGATCATCAACCGCGCCGCGCTGGACGTGGACGTGCTCAAAGTGTCTGCCAAAGGCAGCAACGACTTTGTGACCGAAGTGGATCAGGCTGCGGAGGCGGCCATCATCGACGTGCTCTTGGAGGCCTACCCAGGCCACGGCATCTTGGCCGAGGAGTCCGGACGCCAGCGTGGTGCCGCCGACAGCGAATACCTGTGGATCATCGACCCGCTAGACGGCACCACCAACTTCATCCACGGATTGCCGGTGTATGCAGTCTCCATCGCCCTGTCATTTCGCGGACGCATGGAGCAGGCCGTGGTCTACGACCCCTCTCGCAATGATTTGTTTTACGCCAGCCGGGGCCGGGGCGCTTATCTCAACGACCGCCGCCTGAGGGTATCGAAGCGGGTCCGCCTTGCCGATGCCCTGATCGGAACCGGTTTTCCCTTTCGAAAGGGCGATAACTTCAAGCGTTACTTGAAGATTATTGAGCAAATTATGGAAAGTACGGCAGGAATTAGGCGGCCAGGCGCTGCAGCGCTGGACTTGTGCTACGTGGCCGCAGGCTGGTACGACGGCTTTTTTGAACTCGGGCTGAGTCCGTGGGATGTGGCGGCAGGCTCTCTGATCGTGACCGAAGCTGGGGGGCTGGTAGGCAATTTCACGGGGGACTCAGACTTTTTGAACCAACGCGAGGTGGTGGCCGCTAACCCCAAGATCTACGCCCAACTGGTGCAGACGCTCACCCCGTTTAGCCGGGTCCTGAGCGAGCCCGCGGCAGGATCGGGGGTCAGTCTGTAGAGCCTCCGAGGCTGCTCAACACCCCTTGCCAGAATGCGTCGCGGCGACGGTAAGGCATGGGGTCTTGCCGGCCACTGGGGGCATCGTTGACCGAGGTTTGCACCATCACGATGCGGCTGGCGGGCTGCACGAAGATGTGCTGTCCATGGATCCCTTGCAAGACGAAGGTGCGCTCCTTATTGGGCAGCAACCACACCTGGTAACCATAGCCCAAATAAGGGGTAGCGCGGCGGGGACGAAAGGCTGCCGGCTGGCGTTGAGCGTCGGTGGCATCGAGCAAAAACTCTCGGGGGATGATGCTGTGGCCATCACGCTGTCCGTCCTGCGCCAGCAAGATGCCCAAGCGAGCGTAATCGCGCAAGGACGCGTTGAAGTTGCCGCCCGCCCCTTCGGCTGAGTCGGTGGTGCTGATCAGCCAATGGGCCTCGTGTTCGGCTCCCATGGGCTGCCACAGCCATTCCTGCGTCAATGCGGCCAGGCTGCGGCCCGTGGCCCGCCTGAGGACCCGCCCCAAGATCTCCGTTTCGATGGTGGCGTAATGAAACCGCGTGCCCGGGGGAGCCTCGCGCGCGGTCTTGGTTCTCAGGTACTCGCTGACGCGCTCGGGACGGTTGCGGTTTTGGGGGCTGTAGATCACCTGGCCCCAGACCCAAATATCGTCGTCTGGTGTCCAGGTATACAACTCACGAAAGGGAACGCCCGAGGCCATGCGCAGCAAATCGCGCAGTGAGGTTTGCCCATAGGCCGACTCCGAGATCTCGGGCCAATATCTGGACGCCAGATCGTCCAGGGAGCGGATATGCCCACGCTGCAGCGCCGCACCGATCAAGAGGGCCGTGACAGTCTTGGCCATGGAAAACGATCGCATGGGCATGCCCGGCTTGCGGTCGTATTGATACCGCTCGGCCACCACCTGCCCGTCTTTGACGATCATCAGGCCGGTCGTATTCGTTGAATTCAAAAAGTCGTCCAGGCCTTGGGTAAACAAGCCCCAGCGCCAGGAGATGACGGGAGGCGCAGGATGCTCAGGCAAGGGCATGGGCTGCGCCGCAGGCTGGACCGTCACCGCCATTTGCACGCGATGATTGGCCGACCAGGTACCCACGCGACACACCGGTCGGGTGATGGCATCAACGCAAGTGGGATAGCCCTGATCCCGACCCAGGCGATCGGCGTGGGGCCCATCGGGGCGCATTTGCACCACCTGGGCTGTAGCAACCGCGGCTGCCACGCCCAACGCCAAGAGCACGACAGCCTGGGTCCCGACACGGATCACAATATTTCGCATCATGAGGCACTGGACGATGAAGAAAAGTATTGTCGCAGCAGGCTCTCACGTCGCGATGGATCGAAGTTGACACGAGAAGAATCAGCCTGAACCTGCCTCACCAGCAGGGGATCCATGACCCGAAACCACCAGGCGGGCACATAAGCCAAGGTGAACATGGCGAAGTAGCCGCTGGGCAGCTGGGGCGCTTGCTCAAAATGGCGCAAAGCCTGGTAGCGACGTCGTGGGTGCGCATGGTGATCGGCATGCCGCTGCAGATGAAAGGTGGCCCAGTTGGAAAACAGATGATTGCTGTTCCAGGAATGCTGCGGGCCGCAGGGCTCGGGGCGTCCGTCCGCACCGGTGCGGCGCAGCAAGCCATAGTGCTCGACATAGTTGGCACTGGTGAGCTGGAAATTGGCCCACAGCGCGGCAGGGATACAAAACCCCAAGACCGGCAGTCCCCATACGCAGACGAATCCCGCCCACACGAGCAGGGTCAGACCCCAAGATTGAAGCAGCGTGTTGTGGGGTGACCACGGCGAGCGGCCCTCTTGTTGAAGTCGGGTTGACTCCAAAGTCCATGCCCGCCTGACGGCGCCCGACATCTCGCGCAGCGCAAACCGCCAAATGGATTCACCCATGCGCGAAGAGGCGCTGTCGCCCGGTGTGGCCACATCGCGGTGGTGTCCGCGGTTGTGCTCCAAGGTGAAATGCCCGTAGCCGGTCAGCACCAGCACCGCCTGGGACAAGATGCGCTCGGTGCGCCCGCCCTGATGCCCCAGCTCGTGCCCCAGGTTGATGCAAAAGCCGCCGACCGCTCCGGTGCTGAGCACCAGGCCCAATTGCCCGAACCCGCCCAACGGGGCGGTTTGGCTAAAGGCTGTGGCCCCTAGCCACGCCACCCACAGCAGCGGCACGAGCGCGTAGGTGATGCGTGCATAGTAAGGGTCGGCCTGTAAAGCGGCCACTGCCGATTCTGGGGGATTGCTGCGATCAACACCCAAGACGGTATCGAGCAAAGGGGCAACCAGGTAGAGGAACACCACCGGCAGCCACAAGGCGGCATCCGAGGGCCAGATCACCCAGGCCAGGGGGCCAGCTGCGGCAAGAGCCGGCACCGCCAACGCCCACAACCAGACGCCTCGTTTGGGATCACGGTAGCCCGACATGCCGTAAGGGTACCTGTGATCCGCCGCGTTGCCAACGATGCTGCCCCTGTGGCCTGCGCTTGGGGGGGGATGCGCTGAACCTGGGCCCATGCGCGCGCATGGCGCCGCGGCGAGCCGCTCACGAAGTCAGGGCCCCGTCAGCTTTTTGATCGAACCGCTGCCGGCGATCGAGGATTCAACGGCTGCCGCGCCCGCGTAGCGGACATCGCCCGATCCGGCGATGCGCACCTGCAGCCGTCGGTGGGCCTGAACCTGTGCATTGCCGCTTCCTGCCACGCGGGCCGTGACGTCTTGCGCCACGAGCCCGGCAGCCTCCACATCACCGCTGCCCGCGATGTCGACAGTCAACGCCTCGCATTGACCCGTGGCACGAATATCGCCGCTTCCCGATATCCTCAGGGTCAGTCGCTGCACCTGCAACGGTCCCATCGCGACGTCGCCAGAACCGGCCACACTCACCTCGAGCTGCTCTGCCTTGAGCCCTCCAAGCTGGACATCACCTGACCCTGAAACCGATACCCCTCGCAGGTGCCGCACCTCCACAGCCACCTCTGGGGTCGGGCCACTCCAAGACACACCGTCGCGCCAGCGAACCTCCATCACCGGCTTGCCGGCTCGGTCTATCAGACGTGTCTCGATAAGGGGTATCAGGTTTTTATCCGCCTTCAACTCCACCGCCTCCCGGCTGGATTGTTGGACGCGCACCTTGAATGGACCCGAAACGGCCAGCGCTTCAAACGATCCGGGCGTGCGGGACTCGGTGACCATCTCCCCAGAGGCTTGAAGGCGTTGTACCCACGGGAATTGCCAACTCCAGCTCCAATTGCCGCTCCAGGCCCAGGCGGCTGCCCCATTGAACAGCAAAAGCGCGGCGGTTACAGCCCAACGCGTGCGGTGCCCCACTGTCATATCTGCCCTCGCTCAAGATAAAACCACCATGCTGCCGCCTGGGCGGCCATGTCCACCAGGCCCCTGCGACCAAACTCGCCTACAAGCGACCAACTGCCGCCCCGCTCGATGAGCGGACGTCGTGCTCTACCATTGCGGGCTCGATGACAAACGTCCTGCCCCCCGCGGCGACCGCCCCTGTGACGACGGCTCCCTTGGCAGCCCACACCCCCATGATGCAGCAGTACCTGCGCATCAAGGCGCAGTACCCACAAGTGCTGGTGTTTTACCGCATGGGGGACTTTTATGAGCTTTTCTTTGACGATGCCCGCAAGGCGCATCGTCTGCTGGACATCACGCTGACCACCCGCGGAGAGTCGGCTGGCGAGCCGGTGGTGATGGCCGGTGTGCCCGTTCACGCAGTAGACGCCTACCTGTCACGACTGATCCGCATGGGCGAGTCGGTGGCCGTGGCCGAGCAGGTGGGTGAGGTGGGAGCCAGTAAGGGCCCGGTGGAGCGCAAGGTGGTGCGCATCGTCACGCCCGGCACGCTCACCGAGCAGGAATTGCTGCAAGACAAGACCGAGGCCTTGCTGCTGAGCGTGGTTCGGGCATCGGCGGCAAAGCGCCGCGATGGCGACACCCAGACCTGGGGTTTGGCCTGGCTGGCGCTGGCCAGCGGCACTCTGGGTGTGACGCAGTGCACAAGCGCGCAACTCAGCGGCTGGCTGGCGCGATTGGAGCCGGCCGAGGTGCTGCACGCGGCCGACGAGGTCTTGCCCCCTACTTTGAACATGGCTGCAGCGGTCACGGCACGTCCGACGTGGCAGTTTGACGCGACGCTGGGCGAGCGGAAGTTGTGCGAGCAGTTGCAGGTGAGCAGCCTGGCCGGTTTCGGTGCCGAAGCGTTGCCCGTCGCGCACGCGGCGGCCGCCGGCTTGCTGGCCTACGCCGAGCACACCCAAGGCCAAGCCCTGGCGCATGTGCGCAACCTGGCCGTGGCCCGGCACAGCGAGCTGCTAGAGCTGCCTGCCAGCACGCTGCGCAATTTAGAGCTCACCCGCACGCTGCGTGGCGACGAGGGGCCCACCCTTTTGGGAGTGCTCGACACCTGCCAGACCGGGATGGGCAGCCGACTGCTGCGGCAGTGGATGACTCAGCCCAGCGGTGACCCGCGGTTAGCCTCACAGCGCCACGACGGGCTGCAAGCTCTACAGGGCTCGGGGCTGAACCCACTGCGCGAGCGCCTGCGCCAGGTCAGTGATGTGCCCCGCATCACCGCACGCATCGCGCTGGGTCAGGTTCGTCCCCGCGAATTGGCGGGCCTCAGAAGCACCTTGCGTAACCTGCCCGACTTGAAGTCCGGCATACCCACCAGCGCGGCGCTGCTGGTGGCCTGGCAACACGATCTGGACGTTCCACCCGAGGTGCTACAGGCCTTGGCTGCGCTGGCCGAGGACCCCGCCGCGCAGCTGCGCGATGGTGGGGTGATCGCCTCGGGGTATGACCCGCAACTAGACGAATTGCGGCAAATTGGACAGGGATGCGACGATTATTTGCTGGCCATGGAGCAGCGTGAGCGCGAGCGCACAGGCATCGGCAATTTACGGGTTCAGTTCAATCGGGTGCATGGCTTTTACATCGAGGTGACCGCATCGGGACTGGATCGGGTGCCCGCCGATTACCAACGTCGCCAAACCCTGAAGAACGCCGAGCGATTCATCACGCCGGAGCTCAAGGCGTTTGAGGACAAGGCGTTGTCGGCTCAGGACCGCGCCTTGGCGCGAGAAAAGTGGCTGTACGAGCAGTTGGTCGAGGCCTTGCGCCCGTTCGTGGAGATCTTGGGTGCAGCCGGGCGGGCACTGGCCGCTTTGGATGTGCTGGCCTGTCTGGCTGAGCGTGCCCACACCTTGAATTGGTGTCGTCCGGAGTTTGTGCGGCACCCGTGCATCGATTTCGTCCAACTGCGCCACCCTGTGGTGGAGGAGCGTTTGCGCGAGACAGGCAAGGGCCAATTCATTGCCAATGACTGCCGCTTGGATGCGCAAACACGCATGCTGGTCATCACCGGCACCAATATGGGCGGCAAGAGTACCTTCATGCGCCAAGTGGCATTGGGGGTGATCCTGGCCTACATGGGCTCTTATGTGCCGGCCAGCGCCTGTCGGCTGGGGCCGGTGGACGCCATTCACACGCGCATCGGTGCGGCCGATGATCTAGCCAATGCGCAGTCCACGTTCATGGTGGAGATGACCGAGGCGGCCGCCATCTTGCACCAGGCTACCGCGCACAGCCTGGTGCTGATGGACGAAATCGGCCGGGGCACCAGCACCTTCGACGGCCTGGCGCTGGCAGAAGCTATTGCCACCCACTTGCATTCACGCAACGGCGCCTTCACGCTGTTTGCCACCCACTATTTCGAACTCACGGGCTTCACCGCGCAGCATCCACAGGCGTCCAACGTACACGTCAGCGCCGTCGAGAGCGGCGCTGACATCATCTTTTTGCACCAAATTGAGGCAGGACCGGCCAGCCGCAGCTACGGCGTGCAGGTTGCCCGCTTGGCGGGCATGCCTGCCAGCGTGGTGAAGCAGGCCCGAATGCGCCTGGAGGCCCTAGAGGCCCAGCAATCCATGCACCACCCCCAGGCGGACCTGTTCCTGTCGCCCTTACCCGTGACTGCGAAGGAGTCAGCCTCTGCCGGTCGACCCGAGGACGAGGAGGTGCTGAGCCACCTGGACAGCCTGGACCCCGACCGCCTCAGCCCCCGAGAGGCCTTGGACGCCTTGTACCAACTCAAAGTCAAACGACGGGGGCAGACGCCCTGAGGATGCCAAGAGCTCGTCTTGGGTGCGTAAAAACCCTGGGCGATTGAGGCATACCCGAATACCTAGGCTTTGCACTGCGGCTAGCATGTGGGGTCGTTGTGTCATGGCGCCAAGCGTCACCCTCAAGGAGACTTGCAATGAAGGAACAGGAAATCAGGTCACTGGTCGAAGATGTGCGCGAGGGGCGGCTTGAGCGCCGTGGATTCATCCAAAGGATGGTCGCCGTGGGCTTGACAGCGCCCATGGCCAGCATGATGTTGATGCACTACGGCATCGCCCAAACGGCCACTTCCCTGCCCTACAAGCCCACCCGGCGCGGTGGCGGCGGCACCCTCAAGCTGCTGTGGTGGCAAGGTGCGGTGCACATGAATCCGCACTGGGCCACCGGCACCAAAGAGCAGGATGCCTCCCGCATCTTCTACGAGCCTCTGGCTGGGTGGGATGCCGATGGCAACTTGCTGCCCCAGCTGGCCGCCGAGATCCCCACGCGAGAAAACGGCGGCCTCTCGGCTGACGGCCGCTCGGTCACGTGGAAGCTCAAGCGCGGCGTGACCTGGCATGACGGGCAACCCTTCACGGCAGATGACGTGGTGTTCAACTGGGAGTTTTGCCGCAATCCCGCGACGGCAGCGTCCAACGTGGCCACCTACCGCGATATTCAGGTGGTGAAGGTGGATTCGCACACCATCCGCCTGACCTTTCCCAAGCCCACCCCCTTCTGGGCCGAGCCCTTCGTGGGCACCACGGGCATGATCCTGCCCAAGCACGTCTTCGAGCCCTTCATGGGCGCCAAGTCACGCGAGGCGCCGGCCAATCTGCGCCCCGTGGGCACGGGTCCTTATCGGATTCGAGACTTCAGGCCGGGTGATTTGATTTTGGCCGATGCCAATCCGAACTATCACATCGCCAACCGTCCGCACTTTGACGCACTGGAGGTCAAGGGAGGCGGCGATGCGATCTCGGCAGCACGCGCCGTGCTACAGACGGGCGAGTACGACTACGCCTGGAACCTGCAGGTTGAAGACGAGATCCTCAAGCGCCTGGAAGCCTCGGGCAAGGGCAAAGTCTCTATCGTGGCAGGGGGCAATATCGAGTTCATTCAGCTGAACTGGACCGACCCCTGGAACGAGGTCGAAGGCGAGCGCGCCAATCCCAAGTCGCGCCATCCAGCGTTCCAAGACAAGGCCGTGCGCGAAGCGATGAGTGTGCTGGTCGATCGCAAGGGTGTTCAAGACTTTATCTACGGGCGCACGGGAGTGGCCACTGCCAACTTCCTGAACAACCCCTCGCGCGTGCGCAGCCCCAACATGAAGTGGGAGTTCAACCTGGATCGCGCCAATCGTGTCCTCGATGCCGCCGGCTGGAGGAGAGGTCCGGATGGCATACGCGCCAAAGGCAACACCAAGCTGAAGTTTGTGTTCCAAACCTCTGTGAATCAACCGCGCCAAAAGACCCAGGCCATCATCAAGGACGCCTGCTCCAAAGCCGGTATCGACCTGGAGCTCAAGAGCGTGACCGCCGCGGTGTTCTTTGGTGGCGACTTTGCCAACCCAGACACCTACCAAAAGTTCTGGTGCGACATGCAGATGTTCACCACCACCATGACCCAACCGGATCCGCAAGTCTTCATGGAGCAATACTGCTCCTGGGAGCTGTCGTCTAAGGCCAACAAGTGGGCGGGGCGAAATATCAGCCGCTGGCGCAGCGAGGAGTATGACAAGACGCATCAGGCAGCTCAGTCCGAGCTCGATCCGGCCAAGCGCGCCGCGATGTTCATCAAGATGAACGATCTGGTCATATCCGACAACTACATCATCCCGGTGGTCTTCCGTCCTCGGGTGTCGGCTGCTGGTACCAAGTTGACGGCGCACCTGTCAGGCTGGGACAACGACACCTGGGCAGTGGCCCACTGGTACAAGGACGCCTGATCGGCTCGCTGATTTCGTGGGCGCCTACCTGCTGCGCCGACTGCTGATTGCCCTGCCCAGTTTGCTGGGCATCAGCGTCGTGCTGTTTACCGTGCTGGCGCTTGCCCCGGGCGATCCGTTTGAGGAGTTGGCCACCAACCCCAACGTACCGCCCGAGGTCAGGCTGCAGCTGCGTGCCTCTTTGGGTCTGGACGACCCGGTGTGGCAGCGGTATTTGCACTGGTTGTCCTCCATGCTCAAAGGTGACTGGGGGTTTTCATTTGTCAGTCGGATTAATGTTGATCAACTGATCTTGCAACGGCTTCCGGTGACGATTGCTGTCATCGGCGCCTCTCAGGTTGTGGCCCTGCTGGTGGCCATTCCAGTGGGCGTCTTGGCCGCCGTGCGTCCCTACTCGTGGTTTGATCGCATCGCCAGTACCGTGGCTTTTGTCGGGTTTTCGTTGCCTACTTTCTTTACGGGTGTGTTGTTCATCTTGGTGTTTTCCATTTACCTGGGATGGTTGCCCTTTGTGTTCCGGACTGACATCACCGCCACAGGTTGGGCTTGGTGGTGGGAGCACATCAAACAATCGATCATGCCGGTGACTGTGCTGGGCCTTTTTCTAGGCGCCAGCGTGATGCGCTATGTGCGCAGCGCGGTGCTTGATGTGATTCGTTTGGATTACGTCACCACGGCCAGAAGCAAGGGCTTGAACGAGCGTGTGGTGGTGCTCAAGCACGTGGTACGAAATGCCCTCATCCCGGTGGTGACACTTGTTGCCTTGCAAATGCCGGCTCTTTTTGGCGGCGCCATCGTGACCGAGCAGATTTTTCGCATCCCCGGCATTGGCTCGCTGCTTATCGATGCCATCTTGCGCAACGATACCCCCGTGATCATGGCGGTCACCTTCGTGTTCAGCTGCCTCGTGATCTTCTTTAACCTTGTTGCCGATGTCCTCTATGGCTGGCTCGACCCCCGCATCAGCTACCGCTGAACTGGGCGCACCCCGCCCAAGCGTCTCGCCATGGGTGGAGGCATGGCGCCGTTTCAAGCGTCACCGCATGGCCTACTGGAGCCTGTGGGTGTTGCTGGCCCTGGTGCTGACCGTGTTGCTCGGGCCTTTGTTCTACAAGGTGGGCATCAACGACATCGACTTCCAGGCGCGATTGGTGCCCCCGCACGCGGCCCACCCGCTGGGCACGGATGATCTGGGTCGCGACATCCTGGCACGTATGCTGTACGGGGGGCGAATCTCCCTGGCAGTGGGCCTATCGGCCATGTTGATGGCCATCACCGTGGGCGTTGTGATTGGCGCTGTGGCCGGGATTTCTCGTGGGTGGGTGGACGCCGCCTTGATGTGGGTGACCGATCTGTTTCTCAGCCTGCCTCAACTGCCGCTGCTGTTGCTGTTGATTTTCTTGTTTCGCGAGCCCTTGAAGCAGGCCTTTGGGCTGGAGATGGGTATTTTCATTCTCATCGTGGTCGTGATTGGGGGATTTCGGTGGATGCCGGTTGCCCGTTTGGTTCGGGCCCAGTTCTTTTCCCTGCGCGAAAAGGAGTTTGTTGAGGCGGCCAGGGCGCTGGGGGCTTCGGTCCCACGGCAGGTGGTACGCCACATCCTGCCCAACAGCTTGGGCCCAGTGATCGTGGCGGCCACGATCGATGTGGCAGCAGCCATCATCGCGGAGTCCACGCTCTCGTTCTTGGGGTTGGGTTTTCCTCCGGACATTCCCACCTGGGGGCGCATCTTGTATGACGGGCGCGATTACATGGATATCGCGGCGCATTGGGCCTTGTTTCCCGGTCTGGCCATCTTCATCACCGTGCTGACCATCAACTTCATTGGCGACGGATTGCGCGATGCGCTGGATCCTCGCCGGGTCCTGTAGGAAATCAGGGCGTGGCCATACTTGAGATCAAGGGTCTGAAAACCCATTTCAAAACGGACGACGGTTGGCTGCATGCCGTTGATGGCGTGGACCTGTCGATTGATCGTGGCGAAACGGTCAGCGTGGTGGGGGAATCGGGCTGCGGCAAGTCGGTCACGGCCATGACGGTGTTGAAGTTGGTACCCATGCCACCGGGCAAGATCGTTGAGGGTCAGATTTTGTGGCAGGGGCGTGACCTGGTGCCCATGCCGCCTGACGAGATGCGAAAGATCCGAGCCAAGGAAATTGCCATCGTCTTTCAAGAACCCATGACCTCGCTCAATCCCGTCTTCACGGTGGGCGAACAGATTGCCGAGACCCTCAGACTGCACGAGGGACTGTCACGCAAGGCAGCCATGGACCGTGCCGCAGAGATGCTCGACCGGGTTCGCATCCCCACGGCCTCTCGTCGCGTTCATGACTATCCCCACCAGTTTTCTGGCGGTATGCGGCAGCGGGTGATGATCGCCATGGCCTTGAGTTGCAACCCCCAGCTGCTCATTGCCGACGAACCGACCACCGCGCTGGACGTGACCATCCAGGCCCAGATTCTGGAGTTGCTCAACGAGCTCAAACAGGAATTTGGCATGGCCGTGATGCTCATCACCCACGCCATGGGTGTGGTGGCCGAGGTGGCCCAGCGCGTGGTGGTGATGTATGCGGGCAAGGTGGTGGAGCAAGCCAATGTCGAGGCCCTGTTTGCCCGACCGAGGCACCCCTATACCCAGGGGCTGATTCGATCCATCCCCCGTATTGACCTGGCGGCTCAGCACAAGCAGCGGCTGGAGGCCATTCCCGGGACTGTCCCCAAACTGGTGGCACCGGGCGAAGGGTGTCGGTTTGCGGGCCGCTGCCGCCACGTGCAGCCCGCCTGCCATCAATCCACCCCTGCCCTGCGCGAGATCTCACCTGGGCATTTGGTGGCCTGTGTGCGCGCCGAGGAGTTGGCATGAGCGAGCCCCTGCTGCGCGTCAAAGATCTGGTCAAGCAATTCCCGATACGGGGAGGCTTGCTGCGACGCGTGGTCGACCGGGTGCATGCGGTAGACGGCGTGAGCTTTGACCTGCAACGGGGCGAGACGTTGGGAGTGGTGGGGGAATCAGGCTGCGGCAAGAGCACCACAGGCCGCTGCATCCTGCGACTGATTGAACCCACCTCCGGACAAGTGTGGTTCGAGGGGCAGGAAGTCACCGCCATGGATCGCACAGCCCTGCGTGCGATGGCGCGGGACATGCAAATCATTTTTCAAGACCCCTTTGCCTCGCTGAACCCCCGCATGACCGTCAGGGCCATTATTGGCGAGGCGCTGATCATTCACCGGCTCACCCGATCACCAACCGAGTTCAACGATCGAATCGTCGAATTGCTGGAGACGGTGGGACTGAACGCCGACCATGCGCGTCGCTATCCGCACGAATTCTCAGGTGGTCAACGTCAACGCATCGGGATCGCGCGCGCCTTGGCTGTCAATCCCAAGCTGGTGGTATGCGATGAGGCGGTGTCCGCGCTGGATGTGTCCATTCAGGCGCAGGTGATCAATCTGTTGGAAGACCTGCAGTCCCAATTCAACCTCACCTACATCTTCATTGCCCACGATCTGTCTGTGGTCGAGCACATCAGCAATCGCGTGGCGGTGATGTATCTGGGTCGGATTGTGGAATTGGCCAGCGCCCGGGATCTCTATCGCAATCCCAAGCACCCCTACACCGAAGCCCTGCTGTCGGCTGTCCCGATCCCGGATCCCAGTATCAAGCGCAAGCGCATCATGCTTCAAGGCGATGTGCCCAGCCCTATCCATCCGCCCCAGGGATGCCACTTTCACACGCGATGCCCCATCGCCCAACATCCCCGCTGCAGTACTGAACGACCCGAACTGCGGCAAACGGCAGATGGACATTGGGTGGCGTGCCACTTTCGCGATTGATCCTGCGCTGCCCATGCGGCTGAGTAGGCGGCCTTACCGCGTCCAGGCCACCCAACGCGAGCCTTGATCGCTGCGAACCTCACGGATTTCCACGGCCTGCGCAAACACACGCTCGAGCGCATCGAAAAGTTCCACACTGCCGGGAGCTGCATCGGCCACCACCGCCCCTTGGGCCATCACCACCACCCGGTCGGCTTGCAGCGCCGTGTTCAGGTCGTGCAAGACTGTGACCAGCCCCACCCCTTGCTTCAATTGCTCACGAGCCAGTTGCAGCCACAGTCGGGAGTGCGGCGGATCCAGGTGCGTTGTGGGCTCATCGAGCAAGACCAGTGCAGCGCCCACACAAAAGACGCGCGCCAGCAGGACGCGCTGCCTCTCGCCGCCCGACAATGAACCGACTGACCGATGAGCCAAATGGTCGATACCCAGCGCTTGCATCAAGGCCTGCGCGCGTTCTCGGTCTGGGGCAGACCACGGGCCGCGCAGCCCCCGATGCGGCAGTCGACCCAGGCTGACCACCTCCTCGCAAGACAGTTCACCTTCGCCTTCCCAGTGCTGTGCCAGCCACGCCAGCCGTTGTGCGCGCTGCAAGGTGCTCCAATGCTGCAGTTCCCGGCCCTGCAGCCAGATCTGGCCCTGCTGGGGCTGGCGCAAGCCCGCCAAGGTGGCCAGCAATGTGCTCTTGCCCGCGCCATTGGGCCCCACGATGGCCACCCACTGACCCGCTTGCAGCGTCACACTGACACCGCTAAGCACTGGGGTGGTACCGACACTGACTTGCAGATCACGCGCATGCAAGAGCATGGGATTTGGCCCCACAGGTTCAGCGTCAGTTTCCATAACGCCGCCGCAAGAGTATGAGCAGATACATCCCGCCTAACAAAGCGGTGAGAATGCCCACCGGTAGCTCGGCAGGCGCCATAACCGAGCGGGCGGCAACATCGGCGCTCAGCAGCAAGGCCCCCCCTGTCAAGCTGGTCAACACCATCAGCGGTGCGTGGGTGGTACGGGCCAGGCGCCTGGCCACATGAGGCGCCACCAGGCCCACAAAGGCGATCAGGCCGCATTGGGCTACCGCGACCCCCGTGGCCACGGCCAGAATGCCCAGCAATTGCACCCGTTGCACCCCCAGAGGTATGCCCAGGCTGCGCGCCGTGTCTTCACCCAGCACCAACGCATCGAGTACCCGCCCCTTGCGCCAGGCCCAAGCCAGCAAACATGCCCAGGTGGCCGACATCCACCCTACCGCCTGCCAATCCAGCAGGTGGGTACTGCCCAGCAAAAAGTGTTGCCGCGCCCGCAGTGCTTGCGGATACAAGGTGATGATGAGATCGGACACAGCGGTCAGCAATACGCTGACCACCACTCCCGACAACAGCAAGACCGTGGGGCGTGCAGCACCGCCTGACAAGACCCAGCTCATGCCCACCCCCATCAGCGCGCCGGCAAATGCGGCCAGTGACAGACTTGCTCCCAGCGACCACGATGGCACCAGCGTCCAGGCCAGAGCGCCCCACCCCGTGGCAGCAGCCAGTACCAGCACGACGCCCAGCCCGGCTCCTGCGGCCGAGCCCAGCAGATACGGGTCGGCCAATGGGTTGCGAAACAGACCTTGGGCCACCAATCCGGCCAGGGCCAACAGCGCACCAGCACTCCAGGCCCCCAGGGTGCGCGGCGCCCGGATATCCCAAATCAAGTCAGCCTGCTGCGTCCACTGCCAAGACCACCCTTGGGCTCCAGCGCTGAGTCCCGCCACCACCAAAGCCACCCCCATACCGACCAGGGCCCAGACTGCCGTTTGCCAGACGCGCGGGGGCTTCATGGGGCCTTGCTCAGGCAGTTGACGATCGAGTCAGCGGCGTCTGCCAAACGAGGCCCCGCACGCATGAGTGTGTCGAACTCTGGTGATTCAAATCCGCAGGTACGCGCGCGTTGGAGTGCCTGAAGTCGTGACCACCCGGCTCGCCGATGCATTTGGGTGACTTCTAACGCGCTCCCCATGATCCATTGCGGTTGCGCTTGGATGATGAACTCCGCATTGACGGCGGGAAATGGGCCGAGGCTGCCTGGTATGACATTGCGCAGGCCCAACCGGGCCAAAAGCTCGCCAATGAAAGAGCTCTCACTGGCTGCATAGGGCGTGCTGGCCACTTCGAAATACACGCTCTGACCTCGAAGGTGCTCAGGGACACGCTGAGCGGCTCGGTCCATGCGCGCCTGCACCGACTGCCACAGCCGCTCTCCCTGATCGGACAGCCTCAAGACGAGGGCCACCTGAATCATGACCGTACGCACCTGCGCCAAGGTGCGAGGCTCCAACGCCACCACACGCAGTCCCAGCCCTTCGAGCCGTTCCACCACGCGGGTGGAGGTTGCTGCCAAGACCAAGTCCGGCCTGAGTGCCACGATGCGCTCGACTTGTGCATCCTCCAGACCGCCCAGCCGGGGCAAGGCCTTCACGCTGTCGGGCCAGCGCGAGTGGTTGTCAACGCCCACCAGCCGAGCACACCCGCCAAGAGCGCACACCACCTCGGTCAGCGTGGGGGTCAGGGACACAATGCGCAGCGGCACCACGCCCGCCACGGGCAAAGGGCGGCCCCTGTCGTCGTGAGTCGGTATGGGGGCCTGCGACCAGGCGCAGCCTGCGGCCATGACCCCCATGACGATGAGCACCCAAGCACGCTTCACATGCCATACCTCAGACCGACCCACGCCTGACGACCGATACCGCGGTAGTCACGCGACGGCTCGGTGTCTACATTCGTGGCGTTGAGCAGCTTCAGGAGGAGTTCCCATTCGGGGGCCCAGCGCCATCGCGCCTGAAGATCGAGCGTGGTCTCAGCATCCAGCTGCTTGCCGCTGTCCGGCCGCGATCCCACGTGCAAGATCTGGGCGCTCCAAGACCAGTTTTGCGCCTCGCGCTCGAGCTTCACATGGCCCTGCTGGGCAGCGCGACGAGACAAACGCTGGCCACTGGCCGTATCTTTGGCGTCGACAAATTCCCATTGCCCCTGGAATACCCAAGCGCCACCGCGCCAGAGTCCGCGCAGACTGGCTCCTTGCAGACGGGCTTGGGCGATGTTGCGGGCACACCCAAAATCATAGGCCGGATCAGCAGGGCACCAACGGCGATCGCTCTCATAGCCGATGAGGTCGCTCACCCGGTTTTGATAAATCACCATCTCACCGCTCCAGCCAAAGGACGAGGGCGACCAGCCCCACGCCACTTCAAGGCTGCGACCACGCTCTGGTTTCAGGCTGGGAATACCGTAGCCGGGATAGACCAAATCGTTGAAGCTCGGCGCACGAAAGGTGGTGCCCGCCAGCGCGCGGACATAGGCCGCTTGTGACAACGGCCAGCGATGGCCCCATCGGGCCGTGGTGACGCCTTGCCAGTCGGAATAATGGTCTCGGCGGATTTCGGTTTGCCAAGCCCCCCAACGGCCCGAGCCGGTCAGCGCGAGGGTGGCCGAGCGCACCTGCCGCTTCACATCGGCCCCATAACTGGTGGAGCTGGCCGATTCCGTCGCACTTTCTAGGGCCGCGACCCAACGCGCTTGGGGTGACCAGGCCGCGGCAAGCTGCGCTAAGACCTGCTCACGCTGCGTGTGGTATCTCGAAGCCGTCAGGGCGCCTTGCTGTGCATCGTCGCGCGAGGTCGACGCCCGCACGGTGCTGGCCCACCCCCCTGTCCAATCGGCTTGCCATTGGGCGGTGGTCGCCTCGGTCACCACGCGATTGCGAAAGTCAAACAGCGGGTTGGGCAGGTAATCGGGTGGGGCGTACTCGCTGCCGTCGTATTGGGCATTGAGCCGCGTGCGAACCAGACTGAGACCCAGGTGTTGCCCGGGCGCTGGACGCCAGCCTCCTCGGGCCTGAAACGAGCGCAGGTCATAGCCGTCGGCATCGGGGTTGTAGTGACCCCACTGATCGCCGGGTCGCAAGACCGATACACCCTGGCTGCCCTCGTGCGACATCGACACATTCAGATCCCAAAGCGCCGTTCGGTGCCCCCAGGCCGCTCCAGTGGTGTGGCTGCCCAAGCCACCTCGCCAGGCTTGCGCTGACACCTGATGGCCCGCTTGCGCTTGTCGGGTGAAAATCTGAACGACTCCGCCTATGGCGTCGGCCCCGTACAGGCTCGAGCCTGGCCCCTTGAGCACCTCAATACGCTCGATGTCGGCCAATCCGATTTGCTCCAGCGCGGTCAGGCCCAACGTGGCCGAGCCGATACGAACCCCGTCGACCAACACCACGGTCTGCCCGCCATTGGCGCCTCGAATCAGGGCCGCCGTGCCCTGGCCCGGGCCACCGGCACGCGTCAATTGCAAGCCAGCTTCCCGCCTCAGAAGGTCACCCAGCGAGTCGGCAGTGCTGTTGCGGATGGTCGCAGAGGTGATGATGACCACATCACCCGCCACACGCTCGGCAGGCAGTGGTTCGCGCGCCGCGGTGATGACGACCGACGACTCTGAGACGGTGGGTGGTGAGGCGCTTTGCGCCACGGCCCCCCCAGCCACTGCCAGCCAAAGGCCAGCCCCCCACACGATGGGCCAGTGACAACAGGGGGCAATTCGCCCGAAGACGAGACGACTATCGACAAGACTCATTGGAGCACTCCCGGCCGCACGCCCCGTGCAGCATTCGGTTAGATCGACACCGAATCCATGAAGTGCCAGCGCAACGGGTGGAAGCAGACCCCCGAGGAGCTGCCACCCACCTATCGCCCTGAGTCGCCCTCCGCGAATCCGGACTCCCACGCTTGAGGCCGGTATCCGGGCTTGCGAGTGTCGCGGTGGGTGGTCACCCCACTGCGAAGCCAACAACGCCTTCCCAGGACAAGCCCAGTGGCTGACATGTTGTCGGCTCCTCGCTCACCGTTGCGGGGGCAGCGCCGGAATAACACCCCGCCCGAGCAATCTCTGGCGTGGTCGCACCGGCTTCCCGTTTAACCTGTTGCGGCGGTCGCCACGACAGGCACCTTAGGCGTGCGACGACATGGTAGCGCCTAGGGGCTTGCACCGGCCTGACAGCTGACCCAGCCGGCAAGCTGCACCCGTATAATTCGGCTTTCCGGTTCCGGGCGCAGCGATGAACGTCCCCAGTTCAAGCGGTGTCCCCAGGTCATGACCAAGTTTGTCTTTGTCACCGGCGGTGTGGTTTCGTCCTTGGGCAAGGGCATCGCGGCGGCGTCCCTGGCCGCTTTGTTGGAGTCTCGCGGCCTCAAAGTCACACTGGTCAAGCTCGATCCCTATTTGAACGTGGATCCGGGCACCATGAGTCCCTTCCAGCATGGAGAAGTGTTCGTCACCGATGACGGCGCGGAAACCGATTTGGACCTGGGCCACTACGAACGCTTCATCACGACACGGATGAAGCGCACCAACAACTTCACCACAGGCCAGATTTACAAAAGTGTGCTCGAAAAGGAGCGGCGCGGGGACTATCTGGGCAAAACCGTGCAGGTGATCCCGCATGTCACCAACGAGATCCAGGAATTCGTCAAGCGTGGGGCCAGCGATGTGGATGTGGCCATCGTCGAGATTGGCGGCACGGTGGGGGATATCGAGTCACTGCCCTTTTTGGAGGCCGTGCGGCAGCTCAGCCTGCGTCTGGGCCCGTCTCACTCGGCCTTCGTCCACCTGACTTATGTTCCCTGGATTGCGGCTGCGGGCGAGCTCAAGACCAAGCCCACGCAGCACACGGTGCAAAAGCTGCGTGAAATCGGCATCCAACCCGATGCGCTGCTGTGTCGAGCCGATCGGCCCATCCCGGACGATGAGCGGGAAAAAATCAGCCTGTTCACCAATGTGGCCACCCATGGGGTGATCTCGATGTGGGACGTGGACACCATCTACAAGGTGCCCCGCGTTCTGCATGAGCAAGGGCTCGATGAGCTCATCTGCATGAAGTTGCAGCTGCTCACGCGCCCGGCCGATCTCAAGCGCTGGGACGCCTTGGTGCATGAGGTCGAACACCCGCAGCACCGAGTCCGTATCGCCATGTGCGGCAAGTACACCGAACTGTCTGATTCCTACAAGTCACTGAACGAAGCGCTGCGACACGCCGGCATACACAACCACGCCCGCGTAGATATCGAGTACATCGATGCAGAGACCCTGGATGGGCAATCGGCATCTCAGCTGTCAAGCTTTGATGCCATCTTGGTCCCGGGAGGATTTGGCAAACGTGGCATCGAAGGCAAGATATGCGCCGTTCGGTTTGCACGAGAACATGGCATACCCTATCTGGGCATCTGTCTGGGCATGCAGGTGGCCACCATTGAGTACGCCCGCCATGTGGCGGGTCTGGAACAGGCCAATTCCACCGAATTCGAGCCGCAAACACCCCATCCAGTGATCGCGCTGATCGATGAATGGCAAGACCGTGACGGCTCGATCCAAAAGCGGGATGAACACTCCGATCTGGGCGGCACGATGCGTTTGGGCGCCCAAAGTTCTGATGTCCTGCCCGGCACTCTGGCCTACGAAATCTATGGCCCTGTCGTCACCGAGCGTCATCGCCATCGCTACGAGGCCAATGTGCACTACCTCGACCAGCTCAAGGCCTCAGGTCTGATCATCTCGGCGCTCACCCAGCGTGAGAAGCTCACCGAGATGGTGGAGCTCCCCCGATCGGTACACCCCTGGTTCGTGGGGGTGCAGTTTCACCCGGAGTTCAAGAGCACCCCCTGGGACGGACACCCCCTGTTCATCAGTTTTGTCGCGGCCGCGTTGACACGACAAGCCCAGCATGGCAGCAAGATGAGAGCGGCCGCATGAAGCTGTGCGGCATGGAGGTGGGCCTGCAGCGGCCGGTATTTCTGATTGCCGGGCCCTGCGTGGTGGAGAGCCTGGAGTTGCAAATGGAGGTGGCCGGACACCTGCGCGAGATCACGCGCGAGCTGGGCATGGGCTTCATCTTCAAAAGCAGCTACGACAAGGCCAATCGATCTAGCGGTAGCTCTTTTCGTGGACCCGGCATGGAGCGTGGCTTGGCCATCTTGGAGCAGGTGCGCCGCGAGTTGGGCGTACCGGTACTCACCGATGTTCACACCGCGGAAGAAATTGCTGAAGTGGCCAGCGTGGTCGATGTCTTGCAGACGCCAGCTTTCCTGTGCCGTCAAACCGATTTCATCCGGGCCGTAGCGCAAAGTGGCAAGCCGGTGAATATCAAGAAGGGGCAATTTCTCGCACCTCAAGACATGCGCAACGTCATCGAAAAAGCCCGAATGGCTGCACGAGAAAAGGGGCTGGACGAAGACCGCTTCATGGCCTGCGAGCGCGGGGCGAGTTTTGGTTATCACAACCTGGTCTCGGACATGCGTTCGCTGGCCATCATGCGACAAACCGGTGCGCCTGTGGTTTTTGACGCCACCCACAGCGTTCAGCTGCCTGGGGGTGAGGGATCTCACTCGGGAGGGCAGCGAGAGTTTGTGCCGGTCCTGGCGCGTGCCGCTGTGGCGGTGGGCATTGCCGGGCTGTTCATGGAAACCCATCCTCAGCCTGAACGCGCGTTGTCAGACGGCCCCAATGCCGTGCCTCTGCGCCATATGCGCGCGCTGCTGGAGCAGTTAATGGCGCTAGATGCCGTGGTCAAGGCGCAGCGGTTGCTGGAAGAAGACTTCAACTGAACCTGGAGAACAACAAGCGTTATGAGTGCCATCGTTGATATCGTCGGCCGTGAGATTTTGGACAGCCGTGGCAATCCCACCGTGGAGTGCGATGTCTTGCTCGAGTCGGGCACCATGGGCCGCGCCGCAGTTCCCTCCGGGGCCTCCACGGGCTCTCGAGAGGCCATTGAACTGCGTGATGGCGATGCCCAACGCTATCTGGGCAAAGGGGTGCTGCGCGCAGTGGAGCACGTCAATACCGAGATCAGCGAGGCCGTGCTGGGTTTGGATGCCAGCGAGCAGGCCTTTTTGGACAAGACTCTCATTGACCTGGATGGCAGTGACAACAAGAGCCGGCTGGGTGCCAATGCCACATTGGCGGTGAGCATGGCCGTGGCCCGGGCGGCTGCCGAGGAAAGCGGCTTGCCGCTGTACCGCTATTTGGGCGGAATGGGCGCCTCGCAGTTGCCTGTGCCGATGATGAATGTCATCAACGGCGGCGCTCACGCCAATAACAACCTGGACCTGCAAGAGCTGATGATCATTCCGGTGGGCGCGCCGAGCCTGCGCGAAGCCGTACGCTATGGAGCCGAGGTCTTTCATGCCCTCAAGAAGATCATCGATGCCAAAGGCATGAGTACGGCAGTGGGCGATGAAGGAGGATTTGCTCCCAGTGTGGCCAGCCATGAAGCCGCCCTGCAGCTGATTTTGGAGGCGATTGACAAGGCCGGCTACACCGCAGGCGAGCAAATTGCCATCGGGTTGGATTGCGCCGCCAGCGAGTTCTACCGCGAAGGCCGCTACCACCTGGACGGCGAGGGTTGGGCGCTGGATGCAGCGCAATGGACCGATGTGCTGGCGACCTGGGTAGACAAGTACCCGATCATCAGCATCGAAGATGGCATGCATGAGGGCGACTGGGAGGGCTGGAAGTTGCTCACGCAACGACTGGGCGGCCGTATCCAATTGGTCGGCGATGATCTGTTTGTTACCAACACCCGCATACTGGAACAAGGCATTTCGCAGGGCGTGGCCAACTCGATTCTTATCAAGATCAACCAGATTGGCACCCTCACCGAAACCTTTGCCGCCATCGAGATGGCCAAGCGAGCCGGCTACACCGCCGTGATCAGTCATCGCTCGGGCGAAACCGAAGACTCCACCATTGCCGATATCGCAGTGGGCACCAATGCCGGGCAAATCAAGACTGGCTCGATGAGCCGCTCAGATCGGATTGCCAAATACAACCAGCTGCTGCGCATTGAAGAAGATCTGGGCGACGTGGCCCACTACCCTGGCCGGCAGGCCTTTTACAACTTGCGCTAGATCACGCCTGGGGGTTGTGTGACCACACGCTGGCTAACCTGGATCCTCACCGGCTTGCTGGTGATGCTGTGGGCCGACCTGTGGCTGGGCAAGCACAGCTTGCCCCAAGTATGGAGCTTGCAGCGCACCTTGGATGCTCAAAATGCGCGCAATACCACCTTGCGCGAGCGCAACACACGCGTGGCGGCTGAAGTCAACGATCTTCGTGAAGGTTTGGAGATGGTGGAAGACAAAGCCCGCAGTGAACTGGGCATGCTGCGACCTGACGAAGTGTTGGTCCAAGTCACCCGCAAACCCTGATCTCCGAGGCAGCCCATGGACGTCTTGGAGGTACTCACCGCCTCGGCATTTCACGTGGGGACTTCGCCCGTTTCCGTACTGGAGCTGTTGGCTGCCGTCTTGGCGCTGGGTATGGTGGCGTGCAATCTGCGTGTACACCCAGCGGGCTGGCCACTGGCCATAGTAAGCTCGGCTCTGTACGCCGGGGTGTTTTTTCGCAGCCAACTGTATGGCGAGGCCATGCTGCAGCTGATGTTCATCGGTCTGTCAGCATGGGGTTGGTGGCGATGGCTGCGGCCGCTGCCGGCCTCAACGCTGGCGCACGGCATCACCCGGCTTGGCCCCAAACAAGCTGTGCGGTGCGCCGTGGTGACGGGCGTGGCCTGGATCGCCCTGGGGCTGACCCTGGCGCGTACGACCGACTCCGACCTGCCTTGGGCCGATGCCCTGGCCACCTGTGCCAGTGTGTTGGGTCAGTGGCTGTTGGCTCGTAAATTCCTGGAAAACTGGATCGTCTGGCTGGGTGTGAATGGGTTCAGCGTGGGCCTATTTGCCCTCAAGGGCTTGTGGCCTACGGTGGCCCTTTATGCAGTGTTGGCAGTCTTGTCATGGACAGGCTGGCGTCATTGGAGCCGCCAACTACAGGCATCTGCACGTGACTGAATCTGCGCTCAGCTCAAACGGGCAGGGTCTGGTGCTGGCCATTGTGGGCGCCGAGAGCACCGGCAAATCCACCCTGGCGCAGGCCCTGGCCTTGCGGCTGCGTGAGGCCACCGGTTGGCGCACCATCGCCGTGGACGAGTACCTGCGGGACTGGTGCGCGCAAATGGGCCGGACCCCCACGGCCAGTGAACAGGCGCACATCGCCCACACCCAAACACAGCGTATTGGCCAGGCACGTTCAGATCACGACCTGGTGGTCTGTGACACCACGGCCCTGATGACCGCCGTCTACAGCCGGCACATCTGGGGTGATGAGAGCTTGTGGCCACTTGGATTGATTCACCACGCGCAGGTGCACTTCACGCTATTGACGGCGTTGGACCTGCCTTGGGTGGCCGATGGCCATCAACGTGATGGGCCCCATGTCCGTGAGCCCGTGGACGTGCTGGTGCGAGAGGCGTTGCTGCAGATCGGTACCCCCTGGGCTCTGGTGGCCGGGCATGGCGTGGATCGCCTGGAGTGCGCCATGGATGCCGTAGCCCCCTGGCTGCGGGCCTATCGCAGCCCGCGCCCAGGCTTGCTGACGCGGTTGCAGGAACAACAGTCACGAATGCCCGAGTGGACCTGGATGTGTGAAAACTGCGACGATCCCGTGTGCGAGCACCTGAGCGCCAAACGCTACGCACGCTCGGCAGGGCTTGCCTGACCTTGCCCCTGCATCAGTTGATGGCCGACGAGCCTGGCGCCTGATCCGACAGCGGCGTGAACAGTTCGCCCACGTCCACCGCATCAAAGCGATAACGCTGCCCGCAAAACTCGCAGCCGATATCCACCTCGCCTTGCTCGGCCACGATATCGTTGACTTCGTCGGCCCCAAGCGAGGTCAGCATGCCCCGTACCCGCGACCTGGAGCAGGTGCATGCAAATCGAGGGCGCAGCGGCTCAAACCGCAATACCGGTTCTTGCCAGAAAAGCCGACGCAAGACAGTGTCGACATCGCAGGTCAATAACTCCTGTGCGCTCAGAGAGGCCCCCAGGTGAGCGATGCGATTGAAATCTTCATTGCCCCCAATGTCGATTTCTCGTATGCGCCCCTCCAGATTGCCTTGACCTTGGACCGGAAGACGCTGGATCAACAAGCCCGCGGCCACCTGATCGTTGGCTGCCAAAACCAGTCGGGTATCGAGCTGCTCGGATTGCAACATGTAGTGCTCGAGTACCTGCGACAAGGCCTGCAGTGGCTCGCGTTGATCGCCATACAGCGGCACCACCCCCTGATAGGGTTGCTGCCCTGGGAGCCGGTCTTGTGGATCCAGGGTGATCGCGCAACGCCCCAACCCGTTCACATTGAGCATCTGCGTCAGACCATCGCCATCGTTGACATCTCCCAAGACCGTGGCGGTACAGCGAAACTGCAGGTCTGAGCGGGCCTCGGCTACCGCGAGCTTGACGGGTCCATCACCTTGTACCTGCAAGATCAAGGCGCCGTTGAACTTGATGTTGGCTTGCATGAGAACACTGGCAGCGGCCATCTCGCCCAACAGGGCCCTGACGGGCTGGGGAAAGGGATGGGTATGCGCGTCTGATGGGCTGCGACGAGCCAGAAGCGTGGTCCACGAGTCGGTCAGGCGAACCAGCATGCCGCGCACTGGCAGGCCATCGAAGAGAAACTTATGCAGCTCGTCCATCAGACGCACAGGCTGCGGTGGTCGCGGTGGCGGCGCGCATTGTCCACATAGTGGGCTGCACTGAAGCGCAGCCGTTCGAATTGCTCTGGTGAGAGCTGCCGAACCACCTTGGCGGGCGATCCCATGATGAGGCTGCCGTCAGGGAATTCTTTGCCCTCGGTGACCAAAGAGCCCGCGCCAACCAGACAGCACTTCCCGATCTTGGCGCCGTTGAGCACAACCGCCTGAATACCAATGAGTGATCCATGTCCCACCGTGCAGCCGTGCATCATGGCCTGATGTCCAACGGTCACATCATCTCCGATGATCAGAGGCTGTCCCTCGTCCGCATGCAACACCGCGTTATCTTGCACATTACTTCTCGCCCCCAATTCAATCAGCGCGGTATCTCCCCGTGCCACAACGCCGTACCACAGACTCGAGTGCGCCCGCAAAATGACCTGGCCCACCACAGTGGCGGTTTCGGCCACCCACGCCGACGGATCTATCTGGGGCCGATGTTCTTCCAATGCATAAATCGCCACGAGGACTCTCCTTGGGGATTGACACCCCCGGGCACCTGGCTGGCCGTTGACCTGCTACAGGGCACGACATAATTGTAGAGATGGATCTGCGCCTTCTAGCCCTCGATGCCCTGCGGCAACCAGATCCCCGTGCCAAAGTGCTTGCGGCCCAGGAGTTGGCTCAGGCATGGTCCGCTGGCCTTCGCCCGCAAACGGAGGTGACATGGCCCGAGCCGGCCGACGTACCCGGGCGACCCTCGACGCCGCGTCTGGTGCCGGCCAAGCAGGTACCCCGGCGCAACCTCCACTCCGCCACGGGGCGTGCCGCCTTGTTACACGCCGTGACCCACATTGAGTTCAACGCCATCAATCTGGCGTTGGATGCGGTATGGCGATTTGCGCACCTCCCGGAGGCTTTTTACGGCGACTGGATTCGAGTGGCCGCAGAGGAGGCTCATCACTTCAGCCTGTTACAGGCGCACCTGCACAGCCTGGGCCACCAGTACGGTGACTTTGACGCACACGACGGGCTGTGGGCCATGACGCGCCAGACGGCTGGCGATGTCGTGGCGCGTATGGCGCTGGTTCCCCGAACCTTGGAGGCCAGGGGTCTCGATGCCACACCTGCGATGCGAGAGCGTTTGCTGCGCTCAGGCGATGCGCCCGCCGCTGCCATCTTGGACGTTATCTTGCGTGACGAAATTGGCCATGTGGCGGTGGGTAATCGTTGGTACTATTTTT
>CAYNSW010000013.1:42603-54370 GCA_964400135.1 uncultured Rubrivivax sp.
CACTGGTACCGCTGGCTGTGCGCGCGCGAGGGTCTGGATCCCTTGCAGCACTATGCCCGACTGTGCGTGCAGTATCGGGCCCCTCGGCTCAAGGGCCCGTTCAATTACGAGGCGCGGGCGCGGGCCGGCTTTACACCGGCCGAACTGCACACGCTGACGGACGCAGAGCCTCAGCCTCTCGGGTGATGCTGGGCGTGCACTTGCCGCAAGCGCTCGCGAGCGATGTGGGTGTAAATGGTCGTGGTGGAGATATCCGCGTGTCCCAACAGCATCTGCACGGCGCGCAGGTCCGCGCCGTGGTTGAGCAAATGCGTGGCAAAGGCGTGTCGCAGCGTGTGAGGCGATAAGGGGGTATCGATACCTGCTTGCTGAGCGTAGCGCCTGACCAAGATCCAAAACATTTGGCGCGACAGGTAGGTGGCGCGTACCGACACGAAGAGGGCCTCACTGCTCTTGGAGCCCAAAAGTGCAGGTCGAGCACGGGCCAGGTATTGACGCAACCAGTCATGAGCGGTGGCGCCAAATGGCACCATGCGCTCTCGCGAACCTTTACCCATCACTCGCAGGGCCCCCTCATCCAGACTGACTTGAAGGGTCTTGAGTTCGACCAACTCGCTCACGCGCAAACCGCTCGCGTACATCAACTCCAGCATGGCCCGATCGCGAAGGCCCAGGGGCGTTTGGACATCCGGAGCAGCCAACAAGGCCTCGACTTGGGCCTCGCTTAACGACTTGGGCGAGCGCATCGGCTGCCGTGCCGCCAACAACTTGAGGGTCGGATCAGCCTGCAGAAGATGTTCGCGCAGCGCCCACCGGTAAAAGCGCTTGAAAACGGTCAGACGGCGGTTGGCCGTGGTGGCCCGGGTCTGGTGATGTCGAGAGGTGATGTAGGCCAGCAAGTCCGCCTCGCTGGCCTCCAACAGGCTGGAGGTTCCCTGCTGCGCCAACCATTGGCCCAGCAGCATCAAGTCGCGCCGGTAGGCTTGCAGGCTTAAGGAGGCCAGCCCATCCTCAATCCACAGCGCATCGATGAACCGATCCACCACAGCGCGACTCGCCTGACTGTGGGTGGACTCACTCGGGGGCTCGGCTGTCATGGAACCCCTCCACCTGGGCGAGCTCAGTCCAGCGTGAGCTTTTGCTGCGCCACCACCCGCTTGTAGACCTCAAACTCCGCCGCAATCTGCGCCGCAAACTCCGAAGGCGAGTTGGCCACGATCAGGGAGCCGGTATCTTCAATACGCTTTTTCACGTCTGGCAGGGCCACGGTCTGGCGCACGGCGGAATTGATCTTGTCCACGACTTCCTTGGGCAAGCCCTTGGGTCCGTAGATGCCGTAATAGGCCATGCGATTGACCGGATCCAGACCCACTTCCTTGAAAGTCGGCACATTGGGCAGAACCGACAAACGCTGCGGCGCCGCGACCACGATCGGAATCAAACGACCATCTCGAATAAAGGGCAGCGCCGAGGGCAGATTGTCAAAGATGACAGCCACCTGCCCGGCCACGGTATCGGTCAGCGCCGGGCCGGCCCCGCGATACGGAATGTGGGTGAGGAACACTTTCGCCAGGTTCTTGAACAACTCGGTTTGCAGGTGGCCGATTCCCCCTGTACCTGAACTGGCGTAGCTGTACTTGCCTGGATTGCGCTGGAGTTCGGCGATGAAGCCCTTGTAGTCGCGAGCTGGAAAGCTGGGGTGCACCGCAATCACATTAGGCGTGGCGGCAATGTTGATGATGGGCGTGAAATCGGTCAGCGGGTTGTAGGGAATCTTCGGGTTGATGGCCGGATTGGCTGCCGTGGTGGAGACCGTGGCCATGCCCAGGGAGTAACCGTCTGCAGTGGCCTTGGCCGTCTCATTGGCACCGATGGAGCCGCCACCTCCGGCCTTGTTTTCGATCACCATCTGCTGCCCGAGCGGTCCGCCGATGCGCTCAGCCAGGACCCGCGCAATGATGTCCGTAGTGCCGCCCGGCGCAAAGGGCACCACCAAGCGCACCGACTTGTTGGGATAAGCCTGTGCCCAGGCAGAAGGCAGGGCCACGGGAGCCAGCGCGGCGGCGCAGGCCAAGGCGATCAGGGGGCGACGAGACAGGTTCATGGTGATGTCCTCAAAAATCGAAGGGTCAGGTGGCGCTGCCCAACAACCCGGCGCGCAGCGCCTTGTCATAGGGCAACTCCCCCAGAAAACTCCTCAAAACGGCCGCATACAGGTCCGCTCCGGCTAAAAATTCACCGCGCAGTGTGCCATTCAAACTCAAGCCCAGTCCACGACCGGGGTCAAAGTCCAGATCAACGACATCGCCTTTGCGCACGGTACCCAACGCCGAGATCAGCTGCTCCAGGCGCTGCAAGCGCGCCATCAGGCCCGGCTGCTCCAGCTGGGGGGTGTTGCGCAAGACCCCTTTTTCCAGGGCTTTGCTGAACTCCGTTGCGGGAACGTCCATCAGCAAATGCAGCCTCAAGCGTTTCGGGCCGCCTTGATGGATGAGTACCTGGGGCTGGGCAGAGCGCTGCGCCACGTATAAAGCGGCCAGATACCCCTTGATCCAGGCCACCGATCGGATACCGGTACCGTTGAGGACCAGATCCACGCCAAACAAGGACAGTCGCGGGGCCAACGCCACGCCTTCTACCGAGACACTGGCCCGGGCGGACAGGCCCAGGCCGCCACCCAGCAGCAGGGCACAGATCGCGCGGCGACGACGATGGGTGCAAAGGCCGGGGGGGGTCACACCTAGATTGTCGCATCCCCGCCATGGCATGCGGCTGCGGCGATACTGCGGCATATGTCGATGATCTGGCTCCTGCTGCCCGAGTTCTTGCTGATTGGCTGTGGATGGGTGCTGTGCCGCTACACGGCGCTGAACCGCCCGATTTGGGATGGCATCGAAAAGCTGGTGTACTACCTGCTGTTTCCCACTTTGTTGTTCGTCTCAGCGCTGCGCAATCCGCTGAACCTGAAAGAAGACGCGCTCTTGGTGACCGCCGCCATTGCGGTCGTGGGCTTGGGGGTGGTGCTGGCCTATGCCCTGGGCAGTTGGCCCGGTTGGGACAAGCGTCACTACGCCAGCGGGGCTCAGGTGGCCTTCCGGTTCAATTCCTACGTGGCACTGGCGGTAGCCGAGCGCCTGGCGGGACCCGCAGGTTTGGCATCGGTCGCTTTGATGGTCTCGGTGTGCGTCCCCCTGGTCAACCTGGCTGCCGTGTGGCCGCTGGCGCGGGCATCTGGGGTCGGGTTCGGGCGTGAAGTCCTGCGCAATCCCTTGATACTGGCCACGGTGGCGGGTTTGGCGGGCCATGTGGCGGGCCTGGTCTTGCCTGAGGTGGTTCAGGCGGTCTTGAGCCGTGTGGGGTCGGCCGCCTTGCCGCTGGGGCTGATGGCAGTGGGAGCGGGCTTGCGCCTGGGCACTTTGGGTGCCTCGCGAGGCCTGAGCGTGGCGCTGCTGGGGATTCGGCATCTGGTCTTGCCCGCAGCGGGGCTGGCGCTGGGCTGGTGGTGGGAGCTCCCTCCAACGGCCTATGCCTTGCTGGTGGTGTTTGCCGCCATGCCCTCGGCCTCTAGCGCCTATGTGCTGGCCGTTCGACTGGGCGGCGACGGACCGTACGTGGCGAGTTTGGTCAGCCTCTCCACCCTGCTGGCCATGGCCGTATTACCCGCCTGCCTGGCCTGGGTGGGAGCCCTCAACGGCTGAGCGGCCTCGGCTCAGGGCCCAGTCAATGTGCTCGCCCACCAAGGCGTCGGATTGTCCGCGGGCAGCCTGCAGGGCCTGGCGCAGGGCCGTCACCACTTCCGGGTCTGTTGACGCCGAGCAGGCGTTGCCCATGGCCACGGCCAGATTGCGCCGCCATCGCTGCCAGCCAATGCGCCGGATAGGCGAGCCTTGAAGCCGCTCGTCGAACTCCTGTTCAGTCCAGGCCCACAGCGTCAACAGGTCAGACGAGCCCAATCCGTTGCGCTCATCAAAGTCGGGGATGGCACTGCGCGTGGCGTGGCGGTTCCAAGGACACACCGACTGGCAGTCGTCGCACCCGTACACCCGCTGCCCCATCAGGGGTCGCCACTGCTCCTCGATGGGCCCTTCATGCTCGATCGTCAGGTAGGAGATGCAGCGTCTGGCATCCAAACGGTAAGGTGCCACGATCGCACCGGTGGGGCACACCGAGAGGCAGGCGTTGCAGGTTCCACAGTGCGCGCCGGGATCGGGCGCAGAGGCCTCAGTCGGAAGGGGTAAATCGGTAAAGAGCTCACCCAGGAAGAAAAAACTTCCGGCCTGTCTGTGTAGCGTCAAAGTGTTCTTTCCCCGCCACCCCAGGCCAGCGCGCGTAGCCAATTCCACCTCCATCACCGGCGCCGAGTCGGCAAAAGCACGGTAGCCAAACGGGCCAATCTGCGAGGACAGGCGTTGCGCCAGTTGCTGCAGACGTTGACGCACCACCCGGTGATAGTCCCGCCCACGGGCATAGACCGAAATGACCGCTTGCCCGGGCGTGTGCAATCGCCGCCACTCTCGATCCATCCAATCCTCGGGCCAGTGGGGCGGAATGTAGGGCATGGCCACGCTGATGATGCTCACCGTACCTGGCACCAGCTCATCCGGGCGGGCACGCTTCATGCCGTGGGCCGCCATGTAATGCATTTGCCCGTGAAATCCTGCTGCCAACCAGTCACGCAAGCCGGGCTCAGCAGCGCTGAGATCCACGCCCGTCACGCCAATCGTAGAAAATCCCAGCTGTGCAGACCAAGACCGCAAATCGGCCATGACCCGGTCGGTGTCCAGTTGCTCGCCTGATGCCATGACCGAGATTCTAGGAAGCCTGAGCCTTGACTGGGGTGATGAGCACGCCTGTCAGCGCTGCGCCCGCGCCCTGGCCCAGGTACCCTGCGTTGGGACCGCCCTGATCTTCTTGGAAGGTCCCTTGGGGGCCGGCAAGACGACCTGGGTACGCCACCTGCTGCAGGCCCTGGGGGTAAGCGGTCGGATCAAAAGCCCCACCTTTGCGCTGATGGAGACCTATCCCGTCAGCGCAGGATTGATTACCCACCTGGACTTTTATCGCTTTGATCGGCCCCATGATTGGGAAGACGCTGGCATGCGCGAGGTGTTGCAACAAAGTGGGCTCAAACTGGTGGAGTGGCCCAGCAAGGCTGAGGGCTTACCCACGCCCGACCTGCATGTGCGCATTGAAGTGAGCACGCCCCCTTCGGACAGCCCGACAACCGACCACGACGCACCTCGCCATGTACTGGTGCAGGCCCACACCGCCTGCGGCTTACAGCTGTTGCGGGCCTTTGAGGCTGCAGATCGGCCATGACATCGCACGACCCCTCGCGCCGTCGTTGGATGCACGTCAGTGCGCGCACCTTGGGCGGCCTGTGGATCTTGAGTTGGTGGGATGAGACCCGGGCTGCACGCATTTTGGCTGTTCGGATGTGGCCAGCCGCCGAGTACACACGGCTGACCGTGGAGTCAGACGAGCGGCTGAGCGTCAAGCCTTTTGTCACGGCAGAAGGTGCCCCGCGTCTGGTCATGGATATTGACGGGTTGGAGTTGGACGCCGCGCTGCGGGAACTGGTGGGCAAGGTGCGGCCCGATGACCCGTATGTGGCGGGGATTCGGGTGGGTCAATACGCTCCCCGCACCGTCCGTCTGGTGTTGGATCTCAAGCAGGCTGTGGTGCCCCAGCAGTTCACCCTGACACCCGTGGCCCCCTACCAGCACCGGCTGGTGCTGGACCTTTATCCCGTGGTGGCACCCGACCCCCTGCTCCAGCTCGTCAAAGAAAAGGAGGTGGCCGAGCAGCGCGCGGCCCAGGCCATCGGCGACGCCCTGGGCGAATTTATCGGCCGAATCGATCGCCCCAGCCGACCGCCCCTGCCCGCCCCAGCGCCCTCGCCGGCGCCCTCGCCAACGGTTGGCGCTGCCTCGGCTCCCCTGGTGCCTCCGCCTCCCGCTGCCAGCGCTGAGGCCCTGCAAGACCGGGTCAATCGACTGGTCATCGTGGCGCTCGACCCGGGACACGGCGGAGAGGATCCGGGCGCCATTGGCCCGACAGGCCTGAAAGAAAAGGATGTGGTGCTGCAAATTGCCTTGCAACTGCGTGAGCGGCTCAATGCCCTGCGTGGGGTGCGCGTGATGATGACCCGTGATGCCGATTTCTTTGTGCCTTTGCACGAGCGTGTTCGCAAGGCTCGTCGTGTTCAAGCCGATTTGTTCATCTCCATCCATGCCGATGCCTTCATGCGCCCCCAGGCGCGCGGCGCCAGCGTTTTTGCCTTGTCCACCGGTGCAGCCACGAGTTCTACCGCGCGGTGGATGGCTCAGCGAGAAAACGCCGCTGATGCCGTGGGAGGGGTCAATACCTCAGCGCGAGACCCCCAAGTGCTGGCCGCCATGCTTGACATGAGCACCAGTGCGCAAATCAAGGACAGCCTCAAGTTGGGTGCCGAAGTCTTGGGTCGACTGGGTCAAGTGGGACGACTGCACAAGCCGCAGGTTGAGCAGGCGGGGTTTGCCGTGTTGAAAGCACCCGATGTGCCCAGCATTTTGGTAGAGACCGCCTTTATCTCGAATCCGCAAGAAGAAGAGCGTTTGCGAGATCCCCAATTCCAGTCGGAAATTGTGGAGGCCCTGCTGCAGGGCATCAGACGCTACTTTTCCCGTCACCCGCCTTTGGCGCGTCAGCGCCGACTGTGAGCGCCGCCTCGCGTGCAGCCTCTTGGCGTGCCCGCCACGCACCCCAAAGGGCCAGAACACCAGGTACCACGATCATCAGCCAGACGATCAGGCTGAAATGCTGCTTGACCACGGGAAGGTTGCCAAAGAGGTATCCGGCGCCGATCAGGCTGCATACCCACAGCCCACCACCGGTGATGTCAAAAAATGTGAACTTTCGACGGGTCATGGCGGCCACGCCGGCCACAAACGGCGCAAAGGTGCGCAAAAAGGGCATGAAACGCGCTGCGATCAGCATCACGCCTCCATAGCGCTCGTAAAACGCATGGGCCCGATCGAAGGCATCACGGTTGAACCACCGGGAGTTTTCCCAACCAAACACGCGCGGGCCCAGGCGGCGGCCAATGGCGTAGTTGGTTTGGTTGCCCAAGACGGCAGCCGACCACAGCAAAGCCATGGCCAGTGGCAGGTGCATCAGGCCCACACCGCACAGAGCACCCACCACAAACAGCAGCGAGTCCCCAGGCAAGAAAGGCATCACCACCAAGCCCGTTTCCACAAAGACGATGGCAAACAACAAGGCATAGACCCAAGGTCCGTAGGCCATCACAAAGGTCTCCAGGTGCTTGTCAATTCGAAGCACGAAGTCCAGCACGAACGAAGTCCATTCCATCGACCCGATTATCTGCCAGCACCCTGACAGGCCTCGGGCTTCCTACAATGCGAACATGTCTGTCTCCACACCTCCTGCGCGCTCGGGTCGCATTCAGGAATTGCCCGATGCCCTGATCAGCCAGATTGCTGCCGGTGAGGTCATCGAGCGTCCAGCCTCGGTGGTGCGCGAATTGGTGGACAACGCGTTGGACGCTCAGGCCTCGCATGTCACCGTTCGATTGGCAGGCGGTGGTGTACGCGCCATCGTGGTCGAAGACGATGGCTGCGGTATCCCGGGCGATGAGCTGCCCCTGGCGCTCAAGCGGCATGCGACCAGCAAGATCGCCAGTCTGGCCGACTTGGAGTCGGTGGCCACCATGGGGTTTCGCGGTGAGGCCTTGGCCGCCATGGCCAGCGTGGCCGAGCTCACGCTGACCAGTCGCGTTCATGGCCATGCCCATGCCTACGAGCTAGACGCCCACAGTGGCGAGCTCAAACCCGCTGCTCGACAGGTGGGGACCACCGTGTCGGTTCGGGAGCTGTTCTTTTCGACCCCCGCGCGGCGCAAATTCCTCAAATCCGAGGCGACCGAACAAGCCCATGCCATGGAGGCGGTTCGCCGACATGCTCTGGCGCGACCCGATGTGTCCTTTACGGTGTGGAGCGATTCGCGCCTGTTGGCCCAATGGCGCGCAGGCGATGAGATGCAGCGCCTGGGTGATGTCTTGGGCAGCGAGTTTGTTGAACACAGTCGTGTCATCGCGCAGGCTGCCGGACCGCTGACGCTGACCGGCCGGGTTGGTCATCCGGAGGCTGCTCGATCCCGCGCCGACCAGCAGTACCTGTTTGTCAACGGTCGCTTCGTGCGCGATCGGCTCGTGTCGCATGCCATACGATCGGCATACGAAGATCAACTGCACGGCTCGCGACAGCCTGGCTATGTGGTCTTTTTGCGCTTGCCCGCTCCCACGGTGGATGTCAATGTGCACCCGGCCAAGGCCGAAGTCCGATTCCGAGATGGCCGCGCGGTGCACCAAGCAGTCTTGCATACCGTCACCCTGGCCTTGGCGCCCACCCGGGCGCACGTCAACAGCCCCGCCCCGCAGGTCACGGCTACCAGCGCCAGCAGCCACCAAGGATCTCTGCCCTGGAGCGCTGCGGCCGCTTTCAGCCCCGCTGCGCCTTGGCATATCGCGTCTTCGCCTTCCACGCCCTCCACGACCACCGGGCGATCAACCTTGCAGACCTGGTCTGAACTCAGGGCCCCCTTGCCCAGCGCCCCGCAGCCCGACGATCTCCCCCTGGGGCGCGCCATGGGACAACTCGGGGGCGCGTACATCGTGGCAGAAAACCGTCAGGGCCTGCTCATTGTGGACATGCACGCCGCCCACGAGCGCATCGTCTACGAGCGACTGAAGTTGGCCTATGAGCAGGCACAGGCCGTGGCCTCGCAGCCGCTGCTGGTCCCGGTCCACATGAGCGCCACACCGCAGGAGGTGGCAGCGGCGGAGTCAGAAGGCTCCACGCTGTTGCAATTGGGCTTGGATGTCAGCGTCCTGGGACCCCAATCGCTGGCCATACGCAGCCGACCCGCGGCGCTGCCAGAGGCCGATCTGGTGGCGCTGACGCGCTCGGTGCTGGCCGATTTACAGCAGGTGGGTGCCTCGCGCGTGGTGCAACGCTCTCGCGATGAGCTGCTGGCCACGATGGCCTGTCATGCCGCCGTGCGCGCCAACCGGCGACTCACGCTGGCGGAGATGGATGCCTTGCTGCGCGATATGGAAGCCACCGAACGCTCGGACACCTGCAACCACGGCAGACCCACTTGGCGGCAGATCAGCCTTCGCGAACTCGACAGCCTGTTTCAGCGGGGGCGCTAGCTACCCCGCGCTGAGAACGCCCCGCAAGACGTGAGCCTGCCTGGCTAGCGCTTGGTGGGTGCCGCTGGTGGCAGTGCTGGGCTTTCGCCGTGGTGCTCGATTTCGCCGGCCTTGTTGGCCTGGCTGGCCTCTTTACGTACCTTCTCGCGTGAGGTGGTGCTGCTGACCTTGGCGCCGGACTTGGGTGCCCCCTCCGAGTCGCCACGCGAGACGGTGCCCGATTTCTGCGCCGTCATGGCCTCTTTGCGCACCTCTGTGCGTTGGGCCGTGGCCGTCTTCTTGTCCAGGGGCGCCGGTTTGCCCGGCGCCGCAGCCGATGCCGCTTCGCCATGGTGATCTATATTGCCTGACTTATTGGCCTGCGCGGCTTCCTTGCGCACGGCGTCACGCGAGGTGGCGGCGGTTTGTGCCTGCGCCACAGCAGCCAGCGCCAGGAGTACCACACCACCTACTCCGACTTTCCTCATCGCCTGCCCTTGTTGACTCATGGTCGTGTCCTTTCAATGCCGAGTTGCCAGCGTCAGCCGGCGTGAATGTCACATCGCGATGGTGCGCGTCAAACGGCCGCGTACCGTTGCGCAGGCGCAAGCCATGGGGGTGGTGCCGGGGCATGGTCCAATAAGGGCATGTCAAGGAGTTCTGAAGTTGCAGATCTGGGGCCCGCGCGGCTGAGTAAGGTCATGGCCCAGCGGGGCGTGGCCTCACGCCGCGAGGCAGACGAGTGGATTGCGGCGGGCTGGGTGAGGGTCAATGGTCAGGTGGCGGTGCTGGGTCAACGCATCGAGCCGTCTGATCGAATCGAGATCGATCCTGCGGCCCGGCGCGTGCAGCAGCGCTCGGTCACCGTATTGCTCAACAAGCCCCTGGGCTATGTCAGCGGCCAACCCGAAGACGGTCACGAAAGTGCTGCAGTGCTGATCACGCCGCAGCGACTGTGGGTACCGCCGGCCTTGCCCGGTCGCGCCCCCGCCTGGCATCCTGCGCATGGACGCGGCTTGGCAGTTGCCGGGCGGTTGGACATCGACTCCACTGGCTTACTGGTCCTGACCCAAGACGGTCGGGTGGCCCGCCACCTGATCGGTGAGAACTCGGATGTGGAAAAGGAGTATCTGGTGCGCGTGCAACCCCTGGCACCCGGCTCGTTCCATGCCGCGGACATTGAGCGGCTGCGTCACGGATTGCAACTCGACGGCAAGAGCCTCAGGCCGGCACGCGTGAGTTGGGCCAATGAGGACCAGCTGCGCTTCGTGCTGCGAGAAGGTCGCAAGCGTCAGATCCGGCGCATGTGCGAGATGGTGGGTCTGAAGGTTTTGGCGCTCAAGCGTGTGCGCATCGGCAGTGTGGTCTTGGGGCGATTGCCACTGGGCCAATGGCGCTATCTGGGAGAAAGTGAGCGGTTCTGATGCGTGATGCGCCGTCGGTGCTGGCCTGCATCACCGGTCCGACCGCCTCGGGCAAGAGCGCGGCCGCCTTGCAGGTGGCACTTGATGCGGCGTCCCGTCGCCCCATCGAGATCATCAGTATGGACTCAGCGCTCGTTTATCGGGGCATGGACATCGGGACAGCCAAGCCCACGGTTGCACAGCGCCAGGCTGTGCCCCACCACCTCATCGACATACGTGACCCCGCCCAGCGCTACGACGCGGCGGCCTTTATTGCTGATGTGCAACGTCTGCATGAGGAGATCAGACAGCGTGGCGCCCTGCCCTTGTTGGTGGGCGGTACGCTGATGTACCTCAATGCGCTGCGTCGGGGCTTGGCCGCTCTGCCGGGTGCGCATGAACCCACCCGCCAGGCTATCGACGCCGAAGCGATTTCACAGGGCTGGCCGGCCATGCACGCGGAACTGTCTCGCGTGGATGCGGTGACGGCGGCGCGACTGGCGCCCCACGATGCTCAGCGCATCCAGCGCGCGTTAGAGGTCTTTCGGCTCACGGGTGTTCCCCTCTCCGAGTGGCACCGACGCGAAGCCGATGCCCCGGGGCCAGCCGCCTGGCCCGGACTGCAACTGCACATCTTGTCGCTGGAACCGCAAGACCGCGCGTGGCTGCACGAGCGCATTGCGCAGCGCCTGCGCGAGATGTGGCAGGCGGGCTTCGAAGATGAGGTGCTCGAGCTGCGATCGCGCGGTGATTTGCATTTGGGACTGCCCTCTATGCGCTGTGTGGGCTATCGGCAGGTGTGGGAGGCTTTAGACGCAGCGGGCGCGACCCATCGCCTAGATGAAGCGGGCAGCCAACTGGCCCTGCAACGGGCCACTGCGGCCACCCGTCAATTGGCCAAGCGCCAATTGACATGGCTGCGCTCCATGCCCGAACGGACTGTTGTGGCTTGCGATGCCAACCCTCAACTGCCAGCCCAAGTCTATGCGTGGGCCCAGCAAGCCCTTGAGGCTTAGCCCATGTGCAAGCCACCGTTGCAGCTGAAGTCAGCGCCGGTGGTAAAGCCCGAATCGTTGCCGGCCAACCAGCCCACGATCGAGCCAATCTCCTCGGGTGTTCCCAAGCGCTTGACCGGGATGGTGGCAACGATCTTGTCCAAGACTTCGGGCTT
>CAYNSW010000013.1:54380-55498 GCA_964400135.1 uncultured Rubrivivax sp.
CGGGCTTGATGGCGCGCACCATGTCGGTCCCGATGTAGCCCGGGCTGACGGTGTTGACCGTCACCCCCTTGTTGGCCAACTCCTGGGCCAGGGCCATGGTAAAGCCATGCATCCCCGCCTTGGCGGCCGAGTAGTTGGTCTGCCCGGCTTGTCCTTTTTCACCATTGACCGAGGAGATCTGGATGATGCGCCCCCATCCACGCTCCACCATATCGGGCACCACCTGCTTGGTGACATTGAACATGCTGTTGAGGTTGGTGTCGATCACGGCATGCCAGTCCTCAGGGGTCATCTTCAAAAACATACGGTCACGGGTAATACCGGCGTTGTTCACCAGCACGTCAATCGGGCCATGCTCGGCCTTGGCCTGCGCAAACGCGGTGACGGTGGAATCCCAATCGGCCACATTGCCAACTGAAGCTTGAAAATGAAAGCCCAAGGCCTTTTGCTCAGCCAACCATTTGGCGTGATCTCGGCTCGGACCGCATCCGGCGATCACCTTGAACCCATCGCGCGCCAGTCGCTGGCAAATGGCCGTTCCAATGCCGCCCATTCCTCCAGTGACATAGGCAATCTTTTGACTCATGACATTCTCCCTAAGTTGTTCGTGATGATGGTGACCCGAGCGGCCGCATTCAGGCCTTGACCTTGACATAGCGACCCGGCGCCGGCTCGATCGCCTGATGCTGGGCATCGCCGTATGTCTTGGGGGCGGCTACCTGCTTGCCCCCATGCGGTTTGAGCCATTGGGTCCAGTCGGTCCACCAACTGCCAGGGTGCTCATGCGCCAATTCCAGCCATTGCTCGTGCGCATCGGGCAGCGCATCGTGGGTCCAGTACGAACGCTTGTGGGCCGCAGGCGGATTGATGACACCGGCAATGTGACCGGAAGCGCCCATGACGAATCGGGTTGGCCCTTTGAACAGCCGGGTTGACCGATAAGCCGCCATCCACGGCACGATGTGGTCCTCTCGAGAACCGTACAGGTACACCGGTGCGCGGATGGCACTTAAGTCCACACGCTGACCGCACACCACCAGGCGGCCGGGATGGCGCAACTCGTCTTGCAGGTACATGTGCCGCAGATACCAGCAGTACATGGGGCCTGGCAAATTGGT
>CAYNSW010000013.1:55508-63793 GCA_964400135.1 uncultured Rubrivivax sp.
AGTACAACAGGTCAAAGGCGGGCGGGGCTTCGCCTTTGAGGTAGTTGCCCACCACGTAGTTCCAGACCAGGTCATTCGGGCGCAGGAAGCTGAAGGTCGTGGCCAGCTCCTTGCCCCGCAACAAGCCCGGTCCGCCAGGAGCCTGCTGGCCGATGCTCATCTCGCGCATCTGAACAGCCGCCTCGTCCACAAAGACATCCAAAATGCCGGTATCACGAAAATCCAGCAGCGTGGTCAACAAGGTCACGCTGTGTGCGGGGTGGACGCCGCGATCGGCCAAAACGGCCAAGGCGGTAGCCAAAATCGTGCCGCCCACGCAAAAGCCCAGGGTGTTGATCTTGTCCTGGTTCGTGATGGCTCGCACTTCGTCTATGGCACGAATGGCCGCCTGCTCGATGTAGTCGTCCCAGGTTTTGGACTTCATCGAGTCATCGGGATTTCGCCAGCTGATAACGAACAGGCGGTGCCCTTGCGCCACGGTGTATCGGATCAGCGAATTTCCCGGCTGCAAGTCCATGATGTAGAACTTGTTGATGCACGGCGGGATGAAGAGCATGGGCCGCTGGTGTACCTTGGCCGTCAGCGGCTTGTACTCCAGCAATTGGAAGTACTCGTTTTCAAAGACCACGGCACCTTCGGTGGTGGCGACGTTACGCCCGACCTCGAACACCGATTCGTCGGTTTGCGACACATGGCCCTTTTGCAAGTCTTGCCACAGTTGCTGCATCCCCTTGGTCAGACTCTCGCCTTGGGTCTGGACGGCCAGTTGCAATGCCTCGGGATTGGTAGCCAGAAAGTTACTCGGACTGGCAGCATCGATCCACTGCTGCACTGCAAAGCGCACGCGCGCCTTGGCTTTTTCGTCACCTTGAAGGCTCTCGGCCATTTGCATCAGCGTGCGGGCATTGAGCAGGTACATCTGCGCCAGGTAGGCCGAGCTCGGGTTCTCGCTCCAAGCGCTGGCGGCAAAGCGCCTGTCCTGGATTTTGGGCGCGGGTTCTTCGGGATGCGCCAAGGAGGTGTTCCACAACTTGGCAGCCTCTTGCAGGTATTGTGACTGCAACTGGCCCCACTGCGCGGCATTGGCCTGCAGACCCCCCAGGGACTGCAACGTCTGGCCCAAGGCCTCACCCCAAGCTTGGAATGCGGGGGCCTGCGGAGGGGAGGATTTGGAGCGAGGCTTCACGACGGGGACGCCGCCGTGGGGGCGGCGCTGCACAAACAGATTTGAAAATGTAGTATCTACAGCTTACCCCGTCATGACGGGATCATTGGCAAATTGAAGGGCAAGCACCGGTGTACCTGGTCATCATCGCCTGGGCCTATGTGGTCCTGCTCATGGCTGTGGCAGAGGGCCTATCGGCCCGAGGCACCTGGCTGGGCGCCTTTTTCACCTTGATGCTGTACGGCGTCCTGCCCCTGAGCGTGGTCATCTACCTGATGGGTACGCCTTTGCGCAGACGCCGACGCGAGCAGCAGGAGGCGGCGGCGCCTCGCTCCCCCTCAGGGGACATCCCAGCGCCCGATACGTCCGCCAACGCGCCGCCTCGGGCGCCCTAGACCGCCGCGTCGGGGCAGTTTTCCGGGCGCGTGGCCTCAAACGCCGGCAGGGCCATGCAGGCGTCAAACACGCGCATGACCTGGGGCACGTGGTCGAGTCGGCAATCCAGGCGACGGGCGTTGAAGATCTGGGGCACAAGCACACAATCAGCCAGGGTGGGACTGTCCCCATGGCAAAAACGACTCGGGTTGGCCAGCAGTTGTCGCTCCACCACCTCCAGCCCCGTCTCCACCCAGTGTCGATACCAGCGGTTCTTGTCGTCTTCCGACACCTTCAAATCGCGAACCAGATACCGCAGCACCCGCAGGTTGTTCAGTGGGTGAATCTCACATGCAATGTCCATGGCCAGGGCCCTGACGCGCGCTCGCGCCACCGCGCCTTGGGGCATCAACGGCGGCTGCGGGTGGGTCTCGTCTAGGTACTCGATGATGGCCAGTGACTGCGTGATCAGATGATCCCCGTCGCGCAGCAGGGGCACCAGACGGGTAGCCGAGACTGCGGCGTAGGACTCCTGGAAGTGTTCGTTTTGACCCAGATGGACCGACCGGTAGGTGTAGTCCAACCCCTTGAGGGCCAGGGCGATGCGCACCCGGTAGGACGCTGAGGAGCGAAAGTAGTTGAACAGTTCCATGCCAAACCTTTGCGGAATTCACCTCACGGCCACACGCAGCGAGCCCAGCCCCTCGATGGTGCCGTGCATCACATCCCCACGCACCACACTGTTCACACCCGCCGGGGTGCCGGTGTAGATCAAGTCTCCTGCTTGCAACGTCCAGCCCTGACTCAGCTGCTCAATGGTTTCGTTGACATTCCAAATCAATTGCGAAATATCGGCACGTTGCCGCATCACGCCATTGACCTCCAGGGTGATGGCACCTTGGGTGAGTTCGCCCGTGACCGACTTTGGCCGAATGGGCCCAATCGGAGCAGACTGGTCAAAGGCCTTGCCGATGCTCCATGGCCTACCCTGCTTCTTCATCTCCGCTTGCCGATCCCGGCGCGTCATGTCCAGCCCCACGGCATACCCATAGATGTGGCTGGGGGCCTGCGAAGCGGAGATGTTCTTTCCGCCCTGACCCACGGCCACCACGAACTCAATTTCGTGGTGAAAGTCTTGGGTCATTGGCGGGTAGTCGATCTGCCCGGTATCGCCCTCGGCCACAGGCACCACCGCATCGGCGGGCTTGAGGAAGAAAAACGGGGCCTCCCGGCCCGAGCCTCCCATCTCCAGGGCATGGTCTAGGTAGTTGCGGCCCACACAGTAGATGCGGCGCACGGGGAATTCTCCGCCGCCCACCACCGGGACCACGACGGGAGCAGGGGCTGCAATGACCAGGGCCATGGGACATTTCTCCAGTGAACACAGGGGTCTTGATGATGCCACGACCAACCTGGCAGACCCCAGGAGGATCTGGCTACACTGCGGACATGTTCAGCCATCCGCGGATTCGCCACTGTCGGCTTTGTGGACAGGGGGTCACCTACCGGGTGCCCACAGACGACAACCGTGAGCGCGCCGTGTGCGGCGCCTGCGAACACATTCACTACGAAAACCCGCTGAATGTGGTGGGCACCATCCCCGAATGGGGCGACCAGGTGCTGCTGTGCCGCCGCAACATCGAGCCCCGCCTGGGGCTGTGGACCCTGCCGGCGGGTTTTATGGAACTGGGTGAAACCACAGCGGCCGGAGCACTGCGGGAAACCGACGAAGAAGCTGGCGCGCGCATCGAGCTGTTGGGGCTGTTTTCACTGATCAATGTGGTGAGGGCGGGTCAGGTCCATTTGTTCTATCGGGCCAGGCTGTGCGATACCTCTTTCCAGCCCGGCCCCGAAACGCAAGAGGCCCGCCTGTTTCGCGAACACGAGATTCCTTGGGATGAACTCGCGTTTCGCACGGTACGCGAGACACTGCAGCGCTATTTCGCCGACCGAAGGCAGGGTGCTTTTTCCTTCCACAGCGTGGATGTGTGAACTTCGGGTATCCTTTCGCCCGTTTTTAGATTCCCCAGGCGCGCTGAGGGTTGTCAACCGCGACACCGTTACGCGCGTTGAAGCCTTATTCTTCCTTCAAGGAGTTTTTGTCCATGACCAACCGTCGCCAGTTCATCCAAATCGTTCCCGTGGCTGCCACCTCGCTGATGGTGGGTCAGGTGGCCATGGCCCAGGCCCAACTCAAGGAAGACGATCCTCAGGCCGTGGCCTTGGGCTACAAGCACGACGCCACCAAGGTCGACAAGTCCAAGCAGCCCAAGTGGGCTGCCGGGCAGATCTGCGGCAACTGCCAACTGTTCCAGGGCAAAGCCTCTGACGCCTGGGGCGGCTGCCCCTTGTTTGCCGGCAAGCAGGTGGCCGGAAAAGGCTGGTGCAACGCCTACGTCAAGAAGGCCTGATCGACTGTCTCGTTCAGTCGCCTACTCCAAGGGACCGCATGCGGTCCCTTTTGTTTGCCTGATCTGTCTCAGGCCTGTTCCGTCAGGTCGCTGACGTTCGCTTGGCAGGAGGCACATCGGTGCAAGAGCCGTGCGCCACCTCGGCAGCCATGCCGATGCTCTCGCCCAATGTGGGATGGGGGTGGATGGTCTTGCCAATGTCCACCGCATCGGCACCCATCTCGATGGCAAGCGCCACCTCGCCGATCATGTCGCCGGCATGGGTGCCCACAATGCCGCCGCCCACGATACGGTGCGTTTGCGCGTCAAACAGCAGCTTGGTGAACCCTTCGTCGCGTCCATTGGCGATCGCACGTCCGGAGGCGCTCCAGGGAAACAGCCCCTTCTTCACCGCAACGCCCTGCGCCTTGGCCTCCTCCTCGGTCAGTCCCACCCAGGCCACCTCCGGGTCGGTGTAGGCCACACTGGGAATGACCCGAGCGTCAAACTGCGCCCGGGTATCGCCGGCGGCCACCTCGGCGGCCACGTGTGCCTCGTGTACAGCCTTGTGCGCCAGCATGGGCTGGCCCACGATGTCCCCAATGGCGAAGATGTGCGGCACATTGGTGCGCATTTGGGCGTCCACCGGGATGAAACCGCGGTCGGTCACGGCCACGCCGGCCAATTCCGCTGCGATACGTTTGCCATTGGGCGTGCGCCCCACTGCTTGGAGCACCAGGTCATACACGCCCTGCGTGGGCTTGCCATCGGCACCTTCGAAGCTCACATGAATGCCATCGGAGGTGGCCTGAGCACCCACCGTCTTGGTCTTGAGGAGAATCTGATCGAAGCGGTGCGCATTCATCTTTTGCCAGACCTTGACCAAGTCGCGATCAGCTCCCAGCATGAGGCCGTCCATCATCTCCACCACATCCAGCCGCGCGCCCAGGGTGGAATACACCGTTCCCATTTCCAGGCCGATGATTCCCCCCCCAATCACGAGCATGCGCTGGGGCCGCTGCCGCAGCTGCAAGGCGCCTGTGGAGTCGACGATGCGGGGGTCATCGGGCAAAAACGGCAACCGCACGGCCTGAGACCCGGCGGCAATGATGCACTGCGCAAACCGCAAGGTACTGGTCTGACCGGTAGATTCTTGACCGGGTCCGCTGGTCTGCGTGATGCGCAAATGGTGCGCGTCGATGAACTGACCGCTACCTCGCACCACGGTGACCTTGCGCATCTTGGCCATGGCCGCCAGCCCACCGGTGAGCTTGCCCACCACTTTGTTTTTGTGGGCCAGCAAGGCGGCCATGTCCACCTGAGGCTCTGGGTACTGAATCCCCAGCTGGGCAAAGTGGCGCACCTCATCCATCACGCTGGCCACATGCAGCAACGCCTTACTGGGGATGCACCCGACATTCAGGCACACGCCGCCCAAGGTTGCATAGCGCTCCACCAGCACCACATTCATGCCCAGATCGGCCGCTCGAAAAGCCGCCGAATACCCGCCTGGGCCAGCGCCCAACACCACCAAATCGGCTTGGATATCAACGGTACCGGCGTAAGCGGGTGCCGCCGATGCGCTTGGCGCAGGGGCAACGGCTGTGTGAACCGGAGGCTGAACGGAGGCTGCCGGCGTTTTCTGAGCAACTGATGGGGCAGGCGCTGCCGCAACGACCGAGGCGGTGGGCGCAGCGGCCTCGGCCTCCAGCTCCAACAGGACGGAGCCTTCATTGACCTTGTCGCCCAGCTTGACGCGCATGGCCTTGACCGTGCCCGCCGCAGAGGACGGAATCTCCATGGAGGCCTTGTCGGACTCCACCGTGATGAGACTCTGATCAACCTGGACAACGTCGCCAGGCTTGACCAGCAGCTCGATGACGGTCACATCTTTGAAATCGCCGATATCCGGCACCTTGACTTCGATCAGGCTCATGATGGCAGTCTCCGGCTTACAGCAAGACGCGGCGGAAGTCGGCCAGGATCTGGCCCAAATAGGCGTTAAAGCGCGCAGCAGCTGCACCATCGATCACGCGGTGGTCCCAACTCAAGGACAACGGCAAGATCAATCGAGGGGCGAACTGCTTGCCGTCCCAACGGGGCTCGGTGCTGCTCTTGCATACGCCAAGGATGGCCACCTCAGGGGCGTTGATGATGGGCGTGAAATAACGCCCGCCAATCCCGCCCAGAGAGCTGATGCTGAAGCAGCCGCCGCTCATCTCGGCCGGCGACAGCTTGCCCTCACGTGCCTTGCGGGCCAACTCGCTCATCTCCTGGCTGATCTGCAGGATTCCCTTTTGATCAGCGTCTTTGATAACGGGTACCATCAGACCGTTGGGCGTATCGGCGGCAAAACCGATGTGGAAATACTCCTTCAACACCAGCTGCTCACCGTCGAGCGAGGCATTGAATTCCGGAAACTTGCGCAGCGCGGCCACCGAGGCCTTGATCAGGAAGGCGAGCATGGTGACTTTGATGCCGCTCTTTTCCTGCTCCTTGTTCAGCTGCAGACGAAATGCCTCCAGCTCGGTGATGTCAGCATCGTCGTGATTGGTGACATGCGGAATCATCACCCAGTTGCGATGCAAATTGGCACCACTGATCTTCTTGATGCGAGCAAGGTCTTTGCGCTGTATCGGTCCGAACTTGGCAAAGTCCACCTGCGGCCAGGGCAGCAGACCGCTCAGTCCCACGCCACCGTTGGCGCCCGCCGGCTGCGCCGCCTTTTGGGCAGCCGTGTGCACCGCGCCGGCCATCACCGCTTTGACAAAACCGTGCAGATCGTCTTGCGTGATACGACCTTTGGGGCCGCTGCCGCGCACCTCGCCCAGCGGCACCCCCAACTCGCGCGCCAGGCGTCGAATCGAAGGCGAGGCGTGAGGCAAACCCGCGGAGCCGCTGGGCCCCGGGTGAGCGGGCACGGGTGCAGAAGAGGCGCTCAAGGGTGCCGCCGCGGGGGCACTCACGGGCGTGGTCATGGGCGTGACCACGGGTGCGCTCACGGTTGCAGGGGCTGGACCGGATGCGGCAGGAGCAGGCGCTGGAACCGCAGCGGGTGCGGGCGTGAGTTCAGCGCCCGCCACTTCTACCACTGCCAGCACGGTTCCCTCACTGACCTTGTCTCCCAGAGCCACTCGCATCTCGCGAATGACCCCAGCGTGCGACGAGGGGATCTCCATCGAGGCCTTATCCGACTCCACCGTGATCAGGCTTTGCTCGACCTTGACGGTGTCGCCCGGCTTGACCAGCAACTCGATGATTTGGACATCCTTAAAGTCCCCAATATCGGGCACTTTGACTTCCACCTGGGCCATATTGCGTCTCCGTCTCGGGGTGGATCTCAAGCAAACAGCGGATTGATCTTGTCCGCCTGCAACTGATACCGCTCGATGGCCTGGGCCACCTGAGTGGCCGGCACCGCGCCCTCCTCGGCCAAGGCCTTGAGGGCCGCCACCACGATGTAGTGACGATTGACTTCAAAGTGCTCGCGCAATTTTGAGCGGAAATCGCTGCGGCCAAAGCCATCGGTACCCAGCACTTTGTAGGTGCGCCCCTTCGGGACAAAGGCGCGGATTTGCTCGGCGTAACTCTTGATGTAGTCGGTGGCGGCCACCACAGGCCCGGCATGCGGCGCGAGTTGCTGACTCACGAACGACTCGCGTGCCGGTTGAGTGGGGTGCAGCAGATTCCATCGCTCGCAGTCCTGGCCGTCGCGGGCCAGTTCGTTGAAGCTGGGGCAGCTCCACACGTTGGCGGCCACCCCCCAGTCCGCTTGAAGCAGCTCGCGCGCGGCCATGCTCTCGCGCAAGATGGTGCCGCTGCCCAGCAGATTGACGCGCGCAGCCTTCTTGGCGCCCTCCCCCGCTTGCAGCAGGTACATGCCGCGGATGATCTGCTCCTCGGTGCCCGGGTGCAATCCGGGCATGGCGTAGTTCTCGTTGAGCAGCGTCAGGTAGAAAAATACATTGTCCTGACGCTCCACCATGCGCTTGAGGCCATGGTGGATGATCACCGCCACCTCGTGAGCAAACGTGGGGTCATAGCTGATGCAATTGGGAATCGTGCCGGCCAGAATGTGGCTGTAGCCGTCCTCGTGCTGCAAGCCCTCTCCGTTGAGCGTGGTGCGCCCTGAGGTGCCGCCCAGCAAGAAGCCGCGCGCTTGCATATCGCCTGCCGCCCAGGCCAAATCCCCGATGCGCTGGAAGCCAAACATCGAGTAGTAGATGTAAAACGGAATCATGATGCGGTTGTTGGTGGAGTATGAAGTGGCCGCTGCGATCCAGCTGCTCATGCCACCGGCTTCGTTGATGCCCTCTTGGAGAATTTGACCGGCCTTGTCCTCTCGGTAGTACATC
>CAYNSW010000014.1:0-57942 GCA_964400135.1 uncultured Rubrivivax sp.
CTTTTGTGCACCGCCACGCCGTCGTGCATGATCAAAACCGCGAGAAGTGGGATACCGGTACCTATATCCCCTTGCAAAACGTCTCGGACAACCAGGCGCCCTTTGTCGTCATCGATTCCATCCTTTCCGAAGAAGCGGTATTGGGTTTTGAATACGGCTATGCCAGCGCCGAGCCCAACAAGCTGGTCTTATGGGAGGCCCAGTTTGGCGACTTTGCCAATGGCGCTCAGGTGGTCATCGATCAGTTCATCGCTTCGGGCGAAGTCAAGTGGGGTCGTGTCAACGGATTGACTTTGATGCTGCCCCACGGCTACGAGGGCCAAGGCCCCGAACACAGCTCTGCACGACTTGAGCGGTTCATGCAGCTGGCTGCGGACAACAACATGCAGATCTGCCAGCCCACCTCGGCCAGCCAAATCTTCCACCTTTTGCGTCGGCAAATGGTCAGGCAGTTCCGCAAGCCCTTGATCATCTTCACTCCCAAGTCTTTGCTGCGCAACAAGGATGCCACCTCGCCCCTGGCAGAGTTCACCAAGGGTGAGTTCCGTACGGTGATTGGACCCTCGCGCTCGGAGATCGAGGGCGAGCAGGTCAAGCGGGTGATTGTGTGTTCAGGCAAGGTGGCCTACGACCTCATCCGTCGCCGAGATGAAAAGAAGGCCTGGGACGTGGCCATCGTGCGTGTGGAACAGCTCTATCCCTTCCCGCACAAGGCCTTTGGCGCCGAGATGAAGCGCTTTCCCAACGCCACCGAGGTGGTGTGGTGCCAGGACGAGCCACAAAACCAAGGCGCTTGGTTCTTCGTGCAGCACTACGTTCACGAGAACATGCTCGAGGGGCAGCGCTTGGGGTACGCGGGACGTCCCGCCTCGGCCTCGCCCGCCGTCGGCTATGCCCACCTGCATCAAGAGCAGCAAAAGGCGTTGCTTGACCAGGCCTTTGGCAAGCTCAAAGGCTTTGTTTTGACCAAGTGATCACTCTCCCATTCCAGACAGAAAGCGCAAGATGCCAGTCGTAGAAGTCAAAGTCCCCCAGCTGTCGGAGTCAGTGGCAGAAGCCACCCTCTTGCAATGGAAAAAACAAGTAGGTGAGGCTGTCAGTGCCGATGAAATCTTGATCGAGGTGGAGACCGACAAGGTGGTGCTCGAGGTGCCTGCCCCATCCGCGGGAGTCTTGGCTGAGGTGGTGGTGGCCGGTGGCGGTACTGTGGTCAGTGACCAGCTCATTGCCCGAATCGACACCGAGGGCAAGGCCGCATCGGCTCCAGCGGCCTCAGCCACCGCGGCAGCTCCCCCGGCTGGGCCCCCTCCAGCGGGTGCGCCACGCGCTGCCGCGCCTTCGGCTTCCGTTGCCATGCCTGCAGCCGCCAAGCTCATGGCCGACCACGGTGTTGCACCGGGAAGTGTCAGCGGCTCAGGCAAAGACGGTCGCATCACCAAAGGCGATGTGCTGTCGGCGGTTGCTCAAGGGGTGGCGCCGCCTGCTGTCAGTGCGCCCGCTGCGCGCCCCAGCTTGCCCGCCGTGGCGGCGCCGACGGCGGCCTCTTGGGGTGAGCGGCCCGAGCAGCGCGTCCCGATGTCGCGCTTGCGGGCCCGTGTGGCCGAGCGTTTGCTCCAATCGCAGGCCACGAATGCCATATTGACCACGTTCAATGAGGTCAACATGGCCCCCATCATGGAAATGCGCAAGCGGTTCCAGGAAAAATTTGAAAAAGAGCATGGGGTGAAACTGGGCTTTATGAGCTTTTTTGTCAAAGCGGCCGTTGCTGCGCTGAAAAAATATCCCATCCTCAATGCCAGCGTGGATGGCAACGATATCGTCTACCACGGCTACTTCGACATCGGGATCGCCGTGGGGTCGCCGCGAGGCCTGGTGGTGCCGATATTGCGCAATGTCGATCAGATGAGTTTTGCTGATATCGAGAAGAAGATTGCCGAGTTTGGAGTCAAGGCCCGGGATGGCAAGCTGTCTATGGACGAATTGACGGGCGGAACCTTCTCGATCAGCAATGGGGGAGTCTTTGGCTCCATGCTGTCGACTCCCATCATCAACCCACCGCAAAGTGCCATCTTGGGGGTACACGCCACCAAAGATCGCGCCGTGGTGGAAAACGGTCAGGTGGTGGTGCGTCCTATGAACTACCTCGCGATGAGCTACGACCACCGCATCATCGACGGACGTGAGGCCGTGCTGGGTCTGGTGACCATGAAGGAAGGCTTGGAAGATCCTTCCAGACTTCTGTTTGATATCTGAGGCCTCCCAATGAGCAATTCCATCGATGTGCTGGTGATCGGCGCGGGACCTGGCGGCTATGTCTGCGCCATCCGGGCGGCACAACTGGGCATGAGTACGGTGTGTGTCGACGCTTGGAGTCGGCCCAATGGCGATCCTGCGCCTGGTGGGACTTGCACCAATGTGGGCTGTATTCCGAGTAAGGCCTTATTGCAGTCCAGCGAGCACTTTGATCATGCCTCTCATCACTTTGCGGACCACGGCATAGGCCTCAAGGGCTTGAGCATGGATGTGGCCAAAATGCTGGCCCGCAAAGATCAAGTTGTCTCGCAGAACAATGACGGGATCTTGTACCTGTTCAAGAAAAACAAGGTTCGATTCCTACACGGCATGGCCAAGTTTGTGGGCCGAACGGACAGCGGCGTCCAGGTCCAGGTGGGTCAAGACGTGTGGACGGCTCGTCACGTGGTCATTGCCACGGGGTCCCATGCCCGGTCTCTGCCTGGCGTACCTTTTGACGAAGAGGTCATTTTGAGTAATGACGGGGCGTTGCGTATCCCCACAGTACCCAAACGCTTGGGTCTGATTGGCTCGGGGGTCATTGGTTTGGAGATGGGGTCGGTGTGGCGCCGCCTAGGCGCGGAAGTGACCGTCTTGGAGGCCTTGCCCACTTTCTTGGGCGCTGTAGACGAGCAAATCGCCAAAGAAGCTCACAAGGCGTTTATCAAGCAAGGCCTTGCAATTGAACTGGGTGTCAAGGTGGGCGACGTGAAAACGTCCGCCAAAGGCGTGAGGGTGTCCTACACCGACGCCAAGGGGCAGGCGCATCAGGCCGATTTTGACCGTCTGATCGTCTCGATTGGCCGCGTGCCGCACACCGAGGGCTTGCAGCTGGAGTCGGTAGGGGTGACCCTGGACGAGCGCGGTGCCGTCGTGGTGGACGAGGACTGCCGCACGGCGGTATCCGGGATCTGGGCGGTGGGAGACGTGGTTCGCGGTCCCATGTTGGCGCACAAGGCTGAAGAAGAAGGTGTGGCCGTGGCCGAGCGTATCGCTGGGCAGCATCCGCATGTGAACTTCAACACCGTTCCATGGGTCATCTACACCTCGCCCGAGATTGCCTGGGTGGGGCAAACCGAGCAACAGCTCAAAGCTCAAGGTCGGGCCTATCGCAGTGGTACGTTCCCTTTCATGGCCAATGGCCGAGCTCGAGCTTTGGGTGACACCACGGGAATGGTCAAGGTATTGGCCGATGCCGCTACCGATGAGGTCTTGGGTGTGCACATCGTCGGACCCAGCGCCAGCGAGCTGATCGCCGAATCGGTGATGGCCATGGAGTTTCGGGCCAGCAGCGAAGACATAGCGCGAATTTGTCACGCTCACCCCTCATTAAGCGAGTCCACCAAGGAAGCGGCGCTTGCCGTTGACAAGCGCTCTTTAAACTTTTAGCGCGTGGGCGCCACCCGCGACCTGTATCTGGCGACCCTGCGGCATCGCGGGTACGTCAGCGATGAAGCCCAGTTGCGCGCCTTGGATGCGCTGGAGCGTTGTGAACTGCAGTGGCTGGCGTCGGCGGCAAAGCGTCGCAGTGTCCTGTCGCGGTGGTTTCAACGGCCAGAGACGGCCCGTGGTGTTTATATGTACGGCGGTGTTGGCAGGGGAAAGAGCCTGCTCATGGATTGCTTTTATCAGGCCATTGGCATTGAGAAAAAGACCCGGCTACACTTTCACGAGTTCATGCGCGAAGTCCATCGGCAGCTCAAGTCGATGCAAGGCACCGTCAACCCCCTGGAAGTCCTCGCCGACGGGGTGGCCCAACGCTACCAACTCATCTGCTTCGATGAATTTCATGTGGCCGACATCACCGACGCCATGATCTTGCACCGGTTATTGCAAGCGCTCTTTGATCGCGGTGTCGCCATGGTGACCACCTCCAACTTTCATCCCGATACGCTGTACCCCAACGGGTTGCATCGTGATCGGATCTTGCCAGCCATTGAATTGCTGAAGCAGCATCTGGAGGTGGTAGAGGTCGATGGCGGCAAGGACTATCGTCAATTGGGTCTGGTGGATGTGCCCCGCTACCTCACGCCCTTGGACTTTGCAGCGCAGGCGCGGCTGCAAGAGATCTTCGATCGAGTGGCAGAGACGGCCGACGAGTCGCCAGAGCTGACAGTTGAGGGGCGTATGGTGAAGGCCCATCGCCGAGCTGGCGGAGTGGTATGGTTTGACTTTCGCACCCTGTGCGCGACAGCACGCTCACAAAACGACTATCTGGACTTGGCGACACGCTTCCATACCCTCTTGCTCAGTGGGGTGCCTCAGATGACGCCTGCCATGTCCTCAGAGGCTCGCCGCTTTACCTTGCTGGTCGACGTCTTGTACGATCGTCGGGTCAAGCTGTTCATCTCAGCGGCCGTGCCACCCGAAGCGCTGTATTCCAGTGGGCCGTTGTCGCATGAGTTTCCCCGGACGGTCTCTAGGCTGCGGGAGATGCAGACGGCGGAATATGCAGCGCTGCAAAGAAGACAAGTGGATACCGCCTTGACCTGAGAATATGCAAGACAACCTTCACTCTCCAATACGTCGATTGATCGAGCTGCGCATGGAGCACGCCGACCTGGACGCGCTCATTGACGGCGCCTCAGGGCCCGCGGGACAAGATGATCTGGTGTTGCGGCGACTCAAAAAGCGCCGTTTGTTGTTGCGCGACGAGATCTCGCGTCTGGAGGCCAGTTTGAATCCTCCCGAGCCCGCCTGAGCGGCTTGGTGTGCGAATGAGCGCCGAGCCTGACGCGTCTGGGTACCCGGCTGGGCTTGTTCAAGAAGTTGCCTGGGCCTTCGGACCCGATGGGCCGCTAGGCGTGCAAGACGAGGGGTTTTCCCATCGGCCACAGCAAGTTCGCATGGCCCAGGCGGTGGGCCAAGCCTTAGAAGACCCATCCGTGCTGGTGGTAGAGGCAGGCACAGGGGTGGGCAAGACTTTTGCCTACCTCACGCCCTTATTGCTGTGGGGCAAGCAGGTCATCATCAGCACCGCCACCAAGACCTTGCAAGATCAACTCTACTTCCGTGACCTGCCGGAAGTGTCGCGGCGTTTGCATCGACCCGTGGCCAGCGCCTTGCTCAAGGGCCGTAGCAGTTATCTGTGCTGGTACCGACTGGAGCAGGCTCAAACGCGGCAACAGTGGGATACCCCTTGGGCTGCCAAACTGTTACAGCGGGTGCAGCGTTGGGCCTTGTCTACAGAGTCGGGAGATCTCAGCGAGGTGGAGGGTCTGGACGACTCCTCGTCTTTGATGCCTTGGCTGACCTCAACGCGGGACAACTGCCTGGGTTCCGAGTGCCCGCGCTTTGCCGATTGCCATGTGGTCAAGGCACGTCGTCGAGCGCTCGCCGCCCAGGTGATCGTGGTCAACCACCACCTGTTTTTTGCTGATTGGGTCCTGCGTGACCACGGCGTGGGGGAGATATTGCCCAGTGCCGAGGCGGTCGTCTTTGATGAAGCCCACCAAATGGTCGAGACTGGGCTGCAGTTTCTCAGCACCAGTTTGGGCACGGCAGCTGTGGTTGACCTCGCGCGCGACATTTTGCAAGCCGGCCACGCGCATGCGCGTGGCCTGTTCGATTGGGTGGCGTGCGTGTCGGGTTTGGAGCAATCAGCTCGTGAGTTGAGGCTGTGGTGCGTCCAGATGGGCAGCGGGCAGGGCGGTTCGCAAAAGGTACCTTGGCAAGATCTCGAAGATGAACGCGGACCATCGGACATCTTGCAAGGTTTGGAGCAGCATATCGATGCGGTTTTGCAAGGGGTGCAATTGGTCATGGCCAGCCACGCCGAGTGGGTGAGGCTGGAGCAGCGTTTGTTGGCACTTCGGGCCTTGGCTGCTCGATTTCGCGGCGAAGTCGCCCCGCGGCACCTTCGCTGGTTGGATGTATCGGCGCACCAGGCGCGGTTGGTAGAAGCGCCTGTGGATTTGCGGCAGTCTTGGCCGGTACTCGTACAAGCCAAGCCCAGAGCCTGGGTATTCACCTCGGCCACCTTGGGGGCAGACGATAACGCCTCGTGGTTCCGTCAGGCGATGGGGATGGAAAGCGCTCAAACCCTGCAGGTCACCAGCCCCTTTGACTATGGGCGCCAGGCCAGGTTGTGGATTGCCCGCGACTTGCCGCAGCCCAACGACCGCCGGCATTCACAGGCCGTGGGTGAATTGGCGGCCGAACTGGCTACCCGATTAGGAGGGAGAACCTTTGTGCTAACCACCACGCTACGCGCCATGCAACCCATTGCCGCGGCGCTCAAGCAACGGTTGCGAGAGGCCCAGCTGCCGTATGAGGTTTTGGTTCAAGGGGACAGGTCGCGCCGAGAACTGTTGACCGATTACCGACAGGGGCAGGGAAAAGTATTGGTAGGTTCTCAAAGTTTTTGGGAGGGTGTGGATATGCCCGGTGACGCGCTGCAGTGCGTCATCATCGACAAGCTGCCCTTTCCCCCGCCCCACGATCCGCTTGTTCAAGCGAGGTCCCGACTGGCCGAAGAGGAGGGGAGATCAGGATTTCAAGAGGTATTTGTGAGCGAGGCGGCCATCGCGCTGAAGCAGGGTGTGGGCCGCTTGGTGCGATCGGAGCATGATTGTGGCTTGGTGGTGATCTGCGATGGCCGCATGGCCCATAAGGGCTATGGTCACACGCTGCGCGCTGCTTTGCCGCCCATGGGCGATGTGTTCAGCAGACAACAGGCGCTGGACTGGCTGGATCAGATGCGCGACGGCGCATCATCCTGAAGTCTCACCAAAACTTCCACCAGGCACGAGAGCCAACGGTCGCGGAATTCCCCAAGAATCGGCTCTGAGGAAAGCTACGCTGTAGCACGCGCTGCGCATCGTCTCGCAGATCTTTCAGACCCATACGGTCGTAACTTTCCACCATGATGGCCAGGGCCTCTTCTACGGCGGGCGCTCCTTCAAATTCTGTCACCGCATACTTGGCGCGATTGACAGCTGCCAACGGAGCACCACGGCGCAGGTAGTAACGCGCCACATGCACCTCATGCTCGGCCAGAGAGTTGACGATGTAGTCCATGCGAACCCGCGCATCGGCGGCGTAGCGCGAGGAAGGAAACTGACGCACCAACTGGCCAAAGGCCAAAAATGCGTCGCGCGAGGCGCGCTGATCACGTTCTGACAGCTCTTGCCCTGCCACCAGCCCCAACAGACCCAGGTTGTCGTTGAAGTGAATCATTCCCTTCAAATACAGCCCATAATCAAATGCGGGGCTGGAGGGGTGAAGCTTTAAAAAGCGGTCGATGGTAGACAAGGCCTGGGTCTTGTCACCACTTTTCCACTGGGCAAAGCTCAGATCCAAAAGCGCCTGCTGGCCCATCAAGGTACCCGTGGCTCTCGCATCGATCTTTTCCAGGGTCTTGATGGCTCGGTCGAAGGTGCCGCCGGCGATGTCCGCTTTGGCCTCTGCATACAATTTGTCCAGATCTTCGGCCGGATTGGTCTTTTCGGGCGACAGCAAGGTGCAGCCGCTCAGAAAGAGCGCCGCACACCACAGCCACCAGCGGCCGCGCGAGCCGCGCGATGGGGCATTTCCAGGAGCAAGAGTTCTCATGTCTGCAAAGCCCAACTCCTACGAGACGCCAGGCTCATGACCCAAAAAGGAAATTATAGGGAGCAAACCCAGACTGAGGCACCAGACTCCATCCTGGACCCCGTCGAAGACGAAGCACCGCTCGAAGGCAGCGAGTCTCGACAGTGGGTAGTGTCTGCTACCGAGCACGGTCAGCGTCTGGACAAGGTTCTGGCCCAGGGGGTGCCGGAGTTCTCTCGCAGTCATTTGCAGTGGCTGTGCGAGACACAGCGAGTGCTTGTGAATGGTCAACCGGTCACTCAGCCTTCCAAACGCGTCCACGGCGGACAAAGCCTGGTGGTGCAATTGGTCCCCACGGCAAAAACGCTGGCCTTCCTTCCTCAGCCCATCGCCCTGAACCTGCTGTTTGAGGATGAACATCTCTTGGTGGTGAACAAGCCGGTGGGCATGGTGGTGCATCCCGCGGCGGGCAATTGGAGTGGTACCTTGCTCAACGCGTTGTTACATCGGCATCCAGAGTCAGTCCATTTGCCACGAGCGGGCATCGTCCACCGTTTGGACAAAGACACATCTGGCGTGATGGTGGTGGGCCGCTCTCCCATGGCCACCCAGCAGTTGGCCAGTGACATCGCGGCGCGTCGGGTCCATCGCGAGTACCTGGCCCTGGCACACGGCGTCATCGCCCGTGCTCAGGCCGTTGAGGCGCCCATTGGACGAGATCCCCGTGTGCGCACCCGCATGGCCGTGGTGGCGTCGGGTAAGCCAGCGCGCACCTGGGTGACGCCGGTGAGCTCTCGACACGATATGAGCGCGGTTCGGTGCGTACTGGACACCGGCCGCACCCACCAGATCCGAGTCCATTTGCGGCATGTGGGACATCCGTTGGTCGGGGACCTGGTTTATGGTGGCGCGGCCGGCCTGGGCATGCAGCGGCAGGCGCTGCATGCGGCGCGTCTTCGTTTGACCCACCCGGTGTCGGGTCAGGAGTTGGTCTTTGACGCTCCGCCCCCTGAAGATTTCGCCGCCGCTTGGTCCCAGGTTGCACCCGAGGAGCCACTGGCGGCCGGTGGCCGGCCTTCGATGTAGAATGATCACATTCCAAAGGTTGTGCCGCGGCATCCCTGTCCGGCGCCGCTTGAAGGCAAGCCCTTGTGGCCCTCAAGCCACCTGTTATGAGTTGCCCGCCGTTTAGCGGGTTTGCCTGGGGTTTTATGCCCCTTTGTCCAGGCTGATCTCCATGAATATCGCCGAGGCCAAGAAAATCCTCGAAACCGCTTTGATCTGTGCATCGGCTCCCATGCCCTTGCGCGATTTGCAGACCCTATTCGATGGCCAAATCGGAGCGGATACGCTCAAGTCCTTGCTGCAAGAGCTGGGGCAATCCTGGGAAGACCGGGGTTTGGAGCTTGTGGCCTTGTCCAGCGGTTGGCGCTTTCAAAGTCGTCCCCAAATGCGGATGTATCTGGACCGACTGCATCCGGAGAAGCCCCCCCGTTATTCGCGTGCTGCGCTGGAGACGCTGACCATCATTGCCTACCGTCAACCCGTCACCCGCGGCGATATTGAAGATATTCGTGGGGTGACGGTGACCACGGCAATCATCAAGCAGCTGGAAGACCGCGGTTGGATCGAAGCCATCGGTTATCGAGAAACTGCGGGTCGGCCCGCGCTGTACGCCACAACCAGGCAGTTTCTCGACGATCTGGGGCTGGCCAGTTTGGACCAGCTGCCCACGCTCGAAGTCTTGGACGCTTCCCTCAACGAATCGCCAGCGTTGGCACCTGTTACGGCACCGGTCGAAGAAGAGGTGCAACCCACGCTCGACTTGGTCGAACCCCCGTCATCGAGCGATATGACACCGACACCCCAGGAAGCTTCAACCGATGGACAATGACGACCCGGTGACCACACCCCCTCAGCCCGCAGCGCCCGCTGCCCCAGACGAGGCCTCTTCGGGTTCTGGGCACCGCCGGCGCCGCAACCGCCGCCGCGGGCGCAAGCCCAGGGAGTTTGCCGAGGGCCCCGATGCCATCGCGGGCCCGAGCGCCGATGACCTGCCCACGAGTTTTGCAGAAGTGCCCCCGGATGCGGTGGAGGTGTTTGACGCGGTCCTTTCTGGTCAGTATGACCAGGTGGAGGCAACTGAAGGGGCGACCCCCGTGTTTGCACCAGCGCCTCAGGCGCAACCTTTATCTGAGGCTGCGCTCCCGCTCGAGCTTGAAGCCACCCCATCGCCCGCTGCAGAAGAGCTGCAACCACCCGAAGATCCAGCCGTGGCCGATATGGCTCCCCGCAAGCGGGTCTTGCATCCCGATGCGGATGTGCCCAAGCTGCACAAGGTCCTGGCGCAGTCGGGTGTGGGGTCCAGGCGCGATCTGGAACAAATGATCGTGGACGGACGCGTGAGTGTCAACGGTCAGCCCGCCCACGTCGGTCAGCGTATCTCGCACCAAGACCGCATCACCATTGATGGCAAACCCATCCGCATCCGTTGGTCGGCGGCGGCGCCTCGTGTGCTGGCTTACCACAAGCCAGCCGGTGAGGTCGTGACGCACGACGATCCGCAGATGCGGCCCACCGTGTTTCGGCGTTTGCCTCGGTTGCACCAAGGCAAATGGCAGTCGGTAGGACGCCTGGACATCAACACCGAAGGACTGCTGCTGTTCACCAACTCGGGGGATCTGGCCAACCGCCTCATGCATCCCCGCTTTGGAGTGGAGCGTGAGTATGCGGTCCGTGTGCTGGGTGCCCTGTCAGAGGAGGGCCGGCAGCAGCTGCTCGATGGCGTTGACATTGACGGCTACACCTGTGCCTTTCGCAGCGTGGTCGACGGGGGGGGCGAAGGCGCGAACCGTTGGTACCGGGTGGTGGTGACCGAAGGCCGATACCGCGAGGTGCGTCGCATGTTTGAAGCCGTGGGACATGCTGTGAGCCGCTTGATTCGCATTCGCTACGGTTGCATCGTCTTGCCCCGGGGTTTGAAGCGTGGCGTTTGGGTGGATCTGCACCCGGATGATGTCAAGGTCTTGCGACAGTTGACTCACGCTCCTGCGCCCAGCATGCCGGGCAATGCCACCCCCGGGCGACGTGGAAATAAGCCGGGGCGCCGGCGCAAAGACCGGGATGGAGAGTTTTCAGGTCCGAGGGGGGCGCCGCGTGAGGTGGGGTTTGATTACCAAGACGGCGAGGAATTGGATCACTTGGGCCCCATCCCCAACCCTCTCCAACAGACCTTCGACAAGCGCGCGTTCCAGCAGTCCAACCGCAAAGCACGCGAGTATGGGGACGATGGCCCGATCCCCAACCCCTTGCAGCAAACCTATGACAAACGGGCGCTCCAAGCCGACCGATCACCCCGACGTGAGATCGATGAGGACGGCCCGATCCCCAACCCCTTGCAGCAGACCTTTGACCGGCGCTTTGTCTCCGGCCACAAGCCCGGCGGGGCGGGCGGGGCCGGCCGCGGCAGGCGCAAGCCCTCGGGCAAGTCTGGGGGCGAGGCGCCGCAGCAGCCCGATCCGATGCGCACGCTCTCGGGATACATTGGCACGGACGCCTTTCATCAGCGTGGCAAATCGTCTGGCCGAGGTGGTGGCGGGCGTCGTGGAGGCGGCAAGCGCTGAATTCATGGGCCTCGAGATAGAATCGAGGGCTTAGCTTTTTGCGATTCTTGGGGGCGGCGGTGTCCGTCTGGCGCCCATGGGCGACCCAAGCATCCGCCAACCGACCGAGGAGATAGTTGTCATGGCCGTCGAACGAACCCTATCCATCATCAAGCCCGATGCCGTGGCCAAGAATGTTATCGGGCAAATCTATGCTCGATTTGAGGCGGCAGGGCTCAAGGTGGTGGCCGCGCGCATGATGCATTTGTCCCAGCAAGAGGCTGAAGCCTTTTACGGGGTTCACCGCGGGCGCCCCTTTTTCAACGACCTGGTCAAATTCATGATCTCCGGACCCGTCATGGTTCAGGTGCTCCAAGGTGAGGGGGCCATCGCCAAAAATCGCGAGCTGATGGGGGCCACAGACCCGAAGAAGGCTGCTCCAGGCACCATCCGAGCCGACTTTGCCGACAGCATCGATGCCAACGCCGTACACGGATCTGACGCCCCTGAAACCGCAGCGGTGGAGGTGGCTTTCTTCTTTCCCTCCATGGCGGTCTACGGCCGCTGATGCCATGCCTCGTGCGGTCAATCTTCTGGGCCTCGATCTGGAGGGCTTGACTGCCTACTTCTCACAGCTGCAGGAAAAGCCCTTTCGAGCGACGCAGGTTTTTCGGTGGATTCACCAGCGCGGGTGTGACGACTTTGCCCAAATGTCAGATTTGGCCAAGGGTTTGCGGCAGCAGCTGCAGCGGAGCTCGACGGTCGAGGGTTTGAGTCTTCTGTCAGAAAAGATTTCGGCCGACGGCACCACCAAATGGTTGTTCGATGTGGGGGGTGGCAATGCCGTGGAGACAGTGTTCATCCCCGAGGAAGACCGAGGCACCTTGTGCGTTTCCTCCCAGGCGGGTTGCGCTGTGGGTTGTGTGTTTTGCTCCACGGGACATCAGGGGTTCAGTCACAACCTTCACACCGCGCAAATAGTGGGGCAGCTGTGGTTTGCAGAGCATCGCTTACGAGTCTCCCTGGGCTTGGCGCCTGGTGAGCGCGCCATCGATAACGTCGTGATGATGGGGATGGGCGAGCCCCTCCAAAACTATGGCGCCCTGTTGCCGGCCCTTCGGGTGATGCTTAGCGATCACGGCTACGGTTTGTCGCGTCGCCGGGTGACGGTGTCGACTTCGGGTGTGGTGCCCTTCATGGAGAAACTGCAAAGCGACTGTCCGGTGGCCTTGGCCGTTTCCCTGCATGCGCCCAACGATGAGCTTCGCAACCGGTTGGTACCCCTGAATCGAAAGCACCCCCTGCGCGAACTGATGCGCTCTTGCCAATCGTATTTATCGGCAGCTCCTCGTGATTTCATCACCTTCGAATATTGCATGCTCGACGGTATCAATGACGCTGACGCTCATGCTGCAGAGTTGATAGACCTGGTCAGGGGATGTCACCCCGATAACGAGCACGCCGTGCCTTGCAAGTTCAATTTGATCCCATTCAATCCCTTTCCTGCTTCTGGCCTGTCGCGCTCTTCCCCCGCGCGGGTGGCGGCGTTTGCCCGCGTGTTGCAGGACGCAGGCTGGGTCACCACGATTCGTCGCACACGAGGCGATGACATCGATGCGGCCTGTGGGCAGCTGGCAGGCGAAGTTCAAGACCGCACTCAGGCGGTGCTGCGCCGTGTGCAGCGCCCCGCACAGTGGGCCTGAGCTCAGGGAGGGGCGCATGTCCGAATCCACGTCAGATACCACTGCATCAGCGACACCTGTGGAGCCGTCTGCGGGTCAGCGCCTGCGTCAGGCCCGCATGGACCGGACCTGGGATGTCGACACCGTTGCCGTGCGTTTGAAAGTGCCGCGCGAGAAGATCGTGTGGCTGGAGGGCGATCGATGGGACATGCTGGGCAACCCGGTCTTTGTCCGGGCCTTGGCCGCCTCTGTGTGTAGGTTGCTGGAATTGGATCCCGCCCAGGTCCTGGCGCGTCTGCCTGCGGTTGGGGCTTCGCCGCTTGAGGGCATTGACGAGGGCCTCAAAGCGCCCTTCAGAGGCCACCCGTCCCGCAAGGCCCCGATTGGTTTGGGCACCCGCAACCGTCTGTTTGTGGGCTCGTCGGCTGCCTGGCGCACGGTGGCCGGGGTGGTCCTAACCGGTCTCATCATCGCGCTGCTGTGGTGGGCGTGGTCCACATGGCAGCACGATGAGGGCGTCACCCCTTCGGCAGAGCCATCGGCGCTGCCCGGTGGCGTGGCGCCTGTTACGCCGGCCACCTCTGCGGCTGCCGGTGCGGGGCCGTCGGCATCTGCTCCTGCGGCAGCAACGGGCAGCGGCGATGCGGCTGTGGTGTCGACTTCAGAGCCCAGCTGGGTCGAGGTGCAAGACGGCTTGGGGCAGGTGATCTTTTCGCGAGTGGTCGTGCCGGGTGAGTCCTTGAGGTTGGAGGGGGCCTTGCCCTTGCGCTTGACGATAGGCAACGCGCAATCCACTCGATTGGCCTTTCGGGGGCAGTGGATCGATCTGGGGGCGATCTCGCGCGACAATGTCGCGAAAGTCGAACTCAAGTAGTGCGCTGCACGAAGGGAGCCCTATGGACGCAACTTCGTTTGTTGAACCCGCTGTTCCGCGGCGCCGTGTCTCGCGCCAGGCACGTGTGGTGTGGGGGGGGCGGGTGGTTACCGTCGGGGGAGACGCGCCCGTTCGGGTGCAATCCATGACCAATACCGACACGGTAGAGGTCATCGCCACTGCGATTCAAGTCAAGGAATTGGCCCAGGCAGGATCAGAGATGGTCCGCATCACGGTCAACACCCCCGAAGCCGCTCAGGCGGTCCCCCACATCCGCGAGCAATTGGATCGTATGGGTGTAGACGTGCCGTTGGTGGGTGACTTTCACTACAACGGACATACCTTGCTGAGCCAGTACCCAGATTGCGCGCAGGCATTGAGCAAATACCGTATCAATCCGGGCAATGTAGGCAAAGGGCGCAAACGCGATGCTCAGTTCGCTCAGATGATCGAGGCGGCTATCCGCTTTGATAAAGCGGTCCGGATCGGTGTGAATTGGGGGAGTTTGGACCAAGAGCTGCTGGCATCCATGATGGATGAGAATGCCCAGCGCTCTACGCCCTGGGACGCTCAACAGGTGATGTACCAGGCGCTGGTGCAGTCGGCTTTGCAGTCGGCCGCCGAGGCGGTCGACATCGGTTTGAGCGCTGATCAAATCATCATCAGTTGCAAGGTCAGCGGTGTTCGTGACCTGATAGCGGTGTACCGACACTTGGCGCGGCATTGCGACTATGCGCTGCACTTGGGCCTGACTGAGGCTGGGATGAGTACCAAGGGAACGGTGGCGTCGAGCACTGCCTTAGCTGTTTTGTTGCAAGAGGGAATTGGTGACACGATTCGGGTCAGTCTGACGCCCACGCCGGGGGAGTCCCGAACCCAAGAGGTGATCGTGGCCGCTGAGATCTTGCAGTCTTTGGGGCTGAGGACCTTCAACCCCAGCGTGACCGCATGTCCGGGCTGCGGGCGAACCACCAGCACCACGTTCCAGGAGTTGGCCAAGCAAATTGATGACCACCTTCGGGCCATGATGCCGCAGTGGAAGGCCCGATACCCGGGTGTGGAGTCGCTCAAGATCGCGGTCATGGGCTGTATCGTCAATGGCCCTGGCGAGAGCAAGCACGCCGATATCGGAATCAGCCTGCCGGGTACGGGGGAGGCTCCCGCCGCCCCGGTCTTCATTGATGGCCAAAAAGCGCTGACTTTGCGAGGTGAGGGCATTGCCCAGGAATTCCACCGCATCGTGGAGGACTACATCGAACGCCGGTTCGGGTCGGAAACCATCAGCGCTTGAATTCCATGTCTGCCCCATCTTCTCCATCCCAGGCCTTGCGTGCAGTCAAGGGGATGAATGACATCCTCCCGCAAGACTCTGCGCGCTGGGAGTGGTTCGAGTCGACGGTGCGTGGGGTCATGCGCCGATACGGCTATCTCAATATCCGAACACCCATTGTCGAGCCTACCGGCTTATTTGTTCGGGGCTTGGGCGAGGTCACCGATATTGTGGAAAAGGAGATGTACTCCTTTGTCGATGCGCTCAACGGTGACGAATTGAGCTTGCGCCCAGAAAACACCGCAGGCGTCGTGCGCGCGGCGATCGAGCACAACCTGCTTTATGACGGCGGCAAGCGTTTGTTCTACATCGGACCGATGTTCCGTCATGAGCGTCCACAGCGGGGTCGCTACCGGCAGTTTCATCAAGTGGGCGTGGAAGCGCTCGGGTTTCCGGGTGCCGATGTGGATGTGGAAGTCATCTTGATGGCGCGTGCCATTTGGCAGGCTTTGGGGCTGCCCGCGTTGCGGCTAGAGCTCAATTGCCTGGGACAATCCGCTGAGCGGCAGCGTCACCGACAAGCTCTGATTGAGTACTTCGAGGCTCACCGCCAGGCCCTGGATGCCGAGGCTCAGCAGCGTTTGCACACCAATCCGCTGCGTATATTGGACAGCAAGAATCCTCAGATGCGTGGCCTGTTGGACGCTGCGCCTCGCCTCATTGATTACTTGGGCGCCTCATCACGCCAGCACCTCGATGCGGTGTGCGCCAGCTTGCACGCTGTGGGCCAGGAATTTGTCATCAACCCCAGGTTGGTGCGAGGGTTGGACTATTACAACCTCACCGTCTTCGAATGGGTGACAGACGATCTAGGCGCCCAAGGCACCTTGTGTGGCGGTGGACGCTATGACCCACTGATCGGGCTCTTGGGAGGCAAGGCGGCGCCCGCTGTGGGCTGGGGTATGGGTATGGAGCGGGTCTTGGACCTGTGTGCGGTTCATGGGTTATCGGGTGCGCCTGCGCTTCCTGACGTCTACTGTGTGGTGCCCCATGCGCAGGCGGTATCCGAGGCCCTTCGTGTGGCGGAGGCCTTGCGTCAATGCGGCCTGAGCGTTGTCGTGCACCCGCAAGGTGCCGATGGCCCGCCCAGTATGAAGAGTCAGTTCAAGCGAGCTGACGCCAGTGGCGCCCGTTTTGCCTTGATTTTTGGTGAAGAAGAGATCCGAGACGGCCAGGTCAGCGTCAAGCCTCTGCGCGAGGCGGCTGGTGAGCAAATTCGTCGGCCTCTGGATAGCCCGACGCAGTGGGCCGAGCAACTGCGCACTGCATAATTTGCTTTTTTGGAAATCGAAATCCCCCATGGCATCGCAACTGGACCTGCAAGAGCAGGAGCAACTGGACGCGCTGAAGTCCTTTTGGAAACGCTACGGCAACGCCTTGACCTGGGCGTTAACTTTGGTATTGGCCTCCTATGCCGCCTGGAACGGCTGGAATTACTACCAGGCGCAGCAGGCTAGCAAAGCCTCTTTCCTGTACGAAGAGCTGGAGCGCTCGGCGCAGGGTGCAGATGCCGACAAAGTCGCGCGTGTCTTTGACGATCTGCGGCAGCGCCACGGCAGCACCGCTTTTGCACGGCAAGGGGCGCTCTTGGCGGCCAAGGCCTTGTCCGACAAGTCGCAGGGGGAAAAAGCCGCCTCTGCCCTGCAGTGGCTGATTGACCAAGCGCCAGATGACCCCCTGGCGGGGTTGGCCCGTCTGAGGTTGTCGGCCTTACACCTGGATGCGGCCCGTCACGAGCAGGCCTTGAGTGTGCTGGAGCCGCTCAAGGGGGGTGAATGGCAGGCCCTGGCTGCCGATCGTCGCGGCGATGTCCTGCTCAGCCAAGGCAAGAAGCCCGAGGCCGCAGCGGCGTTCAAAGAAGCTTGGGATCAATTGCCCGAGTCGGTGGAGTATCGACGGCTGGTCGAAGCCAAGCTCATCGCGCTGGGGGCGGCGCCCAAACCAGTGGGCACTGGAACGCCATCATGAGCCGCCGTTTATGGGTGGGTGGTGCGGTGGTGCTGACGGCAGTTCTGTCGGGCTTGCTCGGTGGGTGTGCTTCAGACAAGCCCAAGCCGGCTGCTTTGACGCCGCTGAGCAATGCCGTCACGCCCCAGGCCTTGTGGCAGTTTCGTGAGGCAGCCGCGCGTTTCGTTGGCTGGCCAGCGCATCGTGACGGCGTGGTGGTGCTGGCCGATAACAAGGGCCAGATTCAGGCCCTTTCCCTGTCAACGGGGCAACGGCTGTGGCAGGCACCTTTGGGTGCGCCCATCGAAGCCGGCGTGGGGTTTGATGGGCGGCGTGCCGCCGCCATTGTGCGGGGCAATGTTCTGGTCGTGGCTCAAGAAGGGAAAGTCGCTTGGCGCACCACCTTGCCAGCTCGAACGGTCACACCCCCCCTGGTGGCGGGCGACCGGGTGTTTGTGATGAGTGTCAATCGGGTGGTGTATGCCTTTGACGGTGCCGATGGCACGCGGTTGTGGACCTACGACAAGCCCGGTGATGCCTTGACCTTGGCTCAGCCAGGGGTGTTGTCTGCTTGGGGCAACACCCTGCTGGTGGGGCAAGGGCCCCAGCTCGTGGCTTTGGATCCCAGTACGGGTTTGGGCCGTTGGGAGGTGGCCATGGCCAATCCCCGAGGATCCAACGAGGTGGAGCGGCTGGCCGATCTGGTGGGGCCCACTTCCCGGTGGGGTGATTTGGTCTGCGCACGGGCTTACCAGGCCGCCGTGTCGTGTGTCGATGCCAGACTGGGCCAGATGCGATGGTCCCGAAATACCGGGGGTTGGAATGCCGTGGCCGTGGATGCCAAGCGCCTGGTAGGCGCAGATGCTTCCAGTCGTATCAGCGCGTGGAGCACCACCTCGGGTGAAATCTTGTGGTCACAGGAGTCACTGATTCATCGCGAGTTGAGTGCCCCGGCGCTGTGGGGTGCATATGTGGCCCTAGGGGATTTGGAAGGGCGGGTACACCTGCTACAAGCGGAGACTGGCCAGGTGGTGGCGCGATTGAACACCGACGGCTCGGCGATTCAGTCGCCACCCTTGGTCTTGGGGTCTACGTTGTTGGTGACCACCCGCGCTGGCGGGGTCTTTGCCTTCAGGCTGAACTGAGAGCCCCGCTTTGAAGCCGGTGGTCGCCATTGTGGGAAGACCCAATGTAGGCAAATCTACGTTGTTCAACCGCTTGACGCGCAGCCGGGACGCCATCGTGGCCGACTTTCCCGGCTTGACCCGAGACCGTCACTACGGGGACGCGCGCCTGGGATCGCGTGAGTTCATCGTGGTGGACACGGGCGGATTCGAGCCCGATAAGCCTCAGGGCGTGGTCAAAGAGATGGCCAAGCAGACCCGCCAGGCGGTAGCCGAAGCCGATGTGGTCATCTTGGTAGTGGACGTGCGCACGGGACTGACCGGGCAGGACGTGGACATCGCCACTTTCCTGCGCTCCCAGCACAAACCCGTCTTGGTGGCGGTCAATAAGGCCGAAGGGATGCACGATTCCCCCTTGGTGGCTGAGTTTCACGAGTTAGGTTTGGGTGAACCTGTGCCGGTGTCCTCGGCGCATGGTCAGGGTATCCGCAGTCTGACCGAGGCGGCTTTGGCCCTGTTGGAGTGGGCCGAAGACGAAGGCGAGGAATCCCCATCTCCATCCAGCGGCATCCGCCTGGCGGTGGTGGGTCGGCCCAATGTGGGCAAGTCCACGCTGATCAACACGTGGTTAGGTGAGGAGCGTTTGATCGCCTTTGATCAACCCGGCACCACCCGTGATGCCATTCGGGTACCCCTGGAGCGGCAAGGACGGCGCTTCGAGTTGATTGACACGGCGGGATTGCGCCGCAAGGGCAAGGTCTTTGAGGCCGTCGAGAAATTTTCTGTGGTCAAGACACTGCAGGCGATTTCGCAGGCCCATGTCGTGGTGCTGGTGCTTGATGCCACTCAGGGTATTGGTGAGCAAGATGCCCACATCGCCGGCTACATCCTGGAATCGGGTCGTTCGGTGGTGTTGGCCATCAACAAATGGGATGCCGTGGATCGCTATCAGCGTCAGACCCTGGAAAGACAGCTCGAGCAGCGCCTGGTCTTCTTGAGATTCGCCCAGGTCCTGCACATCTCGGCGCTCAAACGTCAAGGTTTGGGGCCGCTGTGGACGGCCATTCTCCAAGCCTACGAGAGCGCACACAAAAAATTGTCTACCCCGGTGCTCACCCGGCTCCTGCATGAGGCCGTGGAGCACCAGCAGCCGCCTCGGGCGGGCAGGTTTCGGCCCAAGTTACGCTATGCCCATCAAGGTGGCATGAACCCGCCGGTGGTGGTGATTCATGGCAATTCCCTGGAGCATGTGGCCGATCAGTACAAGCGCTACCTCGAGGGGCGGTTTCGCGATCACTTCCAGCTGCAGGGCACGCCTTTGCGCATTGAGATGCGCAGCGGCCATAACCCCTTTAACGCCAAGGGGTGAATTGGCGAAGTTTTAGGGTCATGTGGTCCTTGCGCCCAAGCGCATCGCCCCCATGTGATACCGTTGGATTCTTCTCATCACGGAGCATATCGTGAGTCAAAAAAGTCAGCACCTGCAAGACCCGTTTTTGAACATGCTCAGAAAAGAGCATGTGCCAGTATCGATTTACCTGGTCAACGGCATCAAGCTGCAGGGGCAGATCGAATCCTTCGACCAGTACGTGGTGCTTTTGCGCAACACCGTGACGCAAATGGTCTACAAGCACGCCATCTCCACCGTGGTGCCGGCTCGGGCCGTGAATTTTCAGTCCTCGGACGCGGCGCAGGCCGCTTGAGCCCGGTCGACTCGCCAAGTCAATAGGCTGCGCACGTGATCGACTCCAACGCCGGGTCTGCCATCGGCCAGCCGCCTGCTGGCGGCACCTGGGGCTCTACCGCCATATTGGTGGGGGTAGACCTCGGGCCAGGGCATGCCTTTGATCCAACCTTGGATGAATTGGCGCAACTGGCTCAATCGGCGGGCGATTGCCCGGTGGGCAGGCTCACGGCGCGTCGCGCGACGGCCGATGCCGCACTTTTCGTCGGTTCGGGCAAGGCAGAGCAAATCCGTGAAATGGTCGCGGCAACGGGTGCCCAGGGCGTTATTTTTGACCAATCTCTCAGCCCGGTTCAGCAGCGCAATCTGGAACGTTTTCTGGGCGTTCAGGTGTGTGACCGCACCGGTTTGATTCTGGACATCTTCGCTGCCCGTGCGCAAAGCCATGAGGGCAAACTTCAGGTGGAATTGGCGCGCTTGCAGTATCTATCGACTCGGCTCGTACGGCGCTGGTCACACCTGGAGAGGCAGCGCGGTGGCATCGGCACGCGAGGTGGTCCTGGAGAGACTCAAATTGAGTTGGATCGACGCATGATTGGCGAGCGCATCAAGTCGGTCAAGACACGTCTCGAACGGGTTAAGCGCCAGCGGCAGACCCAGCGCCGGGCCCGTGAACGCAGTGGCGTATTCAAGGTGTCCCTGGTGGGGTATACCAATGCCGGCAAGTCCACGCTGTTCAACGCCTTGGTCAAAGCCAAGACCTTGGCCGCGGACCAGCTCTTTGCGACTTTGGACACCACCACCCGCTCTCTGTGGCTGGGCGAGGTGGAGGCCCGGGTGTCGGTGTCCGATACCGTGGGTTTCATTCGGGATTTACCCCACAAACTGGTGGAGGCCTTCCAGGCCACCCTCTCTGAGGCGGTCAATGCCGATTTGTTGCTACACGTCATCGATGCATCCAGCCCGGCGAGTAACGATCAGCGACAGGAAGTGGACCGGGTTCTCGAAGACATTGGGGCCGCCCGCATTCCCCAGATCCTGGTCTACAACAAGGTGGACAATATCGAGGAGTCCGCCAGACCCCGGGTAACGCAGGACACCGCCCAAGACGCCCGCGGCACAACCCTGCCGCGGGTTTTTATCAGTGCCGCCAACGGTTGGGGCTTAGATACCCTGAAGTCACTGATCGTCAAAGCCTGGCAGTGCGAGCCTCTGACACTTGGCTCTCCAAGCGTTTACCCGCAGCCTACACCGCTGTCTGTCACCCCACTCAACTGACCTCTTCTTGCACCAGTATCGCCCATGAAACGACTCCTGCATTTGATTTACAACAACCGTCCAGAAGGCCCCCCCGATCTTGATGAACTCTGGCGGGACTTCAATCGCAAGCTTGGCTCGGTATTTGGCAACCGGCAACGCGGAGGTGGCGCCAATGGCGGAGGACCGCCGCGCAACCCGCTGGGCTCATCTCCTGACCCCACCAGCGCTCGTATTGGTGCTGGCGTGGTGGTCGGCATTGTGGCGTTGGTGTGGCTGGGCAGTGGGTTTTTTATCGTGCAAGAGGGCCAGCAGGCTGTTGTGACCTCATTTGGCAAATACAGCCACACCTCTGATGCGGGTTTTCAGTGGCGATTCCCCTATCCGTTTCAAGCGCACGAAACCGTCGCGGTGACGCAGTTGCGGTCGGTAGACGTGGGGCGCAATACCGTTGTACCGGCCACAGGTCTGCGCGACTCCTCGATGCTCACTGAGGATGAAAACATCGTCGATATCCGATTTACAGCCCAGTACCGACTCAAGGATGCGCGTGCGTACCTGTTTGAAAACCGCAATCCCGATGAGGCAGTCTTGCAGGCAGCTGAGTCAGCTGTCAGAGAAATCGTGGGCCGCAGCAAGGTGGATCAGGTGCTGTACGAGCAGCGTGATGCCATTGCAACCGATTTGATGAAGTCTCTCCAGGCGCAGCTCGACCGTCTGAACGCCGGAATCGTTGTAGCCAATGTCAATGTGCAAAACGTGCAGGTTCCTGAGCAGGTCCAAGCGGCTTTCAATGACGCCGTGAAGGCGGGGGCCGACCGCGATCGTTTCAAAAACGAGGGCCAGGCCTATGCCAGCGACGTCATTCCCAAGGCGCAGGGAACAGCCGCACGATTGAAGGAAGAAGCCTCGGGTTACAAGTCGCGGGTGGTGGCTCAGGCAGAAGGCGATGCGCAGCGATTCAAATCTGTTTTGGTGGAATATCAACGCGCACCCGTTGTGACCCGAGATCGTTTGTACCTGGAGACCATGCAGCAGGTCTTTAGCAACGTCAGCAAGGTGTTGGTAGACAGCCGAGCTGGCTCCAATCTGCTGTATTTACCGCTGGACAAGTTGATCCAGATGACCGGAAGTACGCCAAACGCTACGGCAAGCCCGCCGGCTGCCGTGGAGTCACCCAACCCGACCGCTCCACCGCCGGCGGCGGATTCCCGATCACGCGACGGGGCCCGTACCCGCGACCGTGAAGGACGTTGAGGGCACAGATGATGAATATGAACCGTATCGGCCTGTGGGTATCGGCACTCTTGGCGGCGTTGGCTGTCTTGAGCTCCACGCTGTTTGTGGTGGATCAGCGCCAAGTCGCTGTCATCTACGCGCTGGGAGAAATCAAGGAAGTCATCACCGAGCCTGGACTGAAGTTCAAGCTTCCGCCTCCATTCCAAAACGTGGTGTTTCTTGACAAGCGCATCCAGACGCTGGACAGCCCGGAAACCCGCCCAATCTTCACGGCGGAAAAAAAGAGTCTGGTCATAGACTGGCTGGTCAAGTGGCGCATCAACGAACCTCGCCAGTTCATCCGTAACAACGGCACCGATTTGCGCAACCTGGAAAACCGCCTCAGCCCCGTGGTGCAGGCCGCATTCAACGAAGAGGTGACCCGTCGAAATGTTCGTGCCGTGTTGGCCACCGAGCGAGAGAAGGTCATGAACGATGTCCGCGCTCGGTTGTCAGACGAGGCCAAGGGTTTTGGTATTGAAATAGTGGATGTGCGTATCAAGCGCGTGGACTTTGTGGCCGATATCACCGATGCGGTCTACAAGCGAATGGAGTCTGAGCGAAAGCAGGTAGCCAACGAGCTGCGCTCTCAGGGCATGGCAGAGAGCGAGAAGATCCGCGCCGATGCGGATCGTCAGCGCGAGGTGATCGTCGCAGAAGCCTATCGAGACGCGCAAAAGATCAAAGGCGAGGGTGATGCCCGCGCCTCGGCGTTGTATGCCGATGCATTTGGTCGTGATCCGCAGTTCGCGCAGTTTTATCGCAGTTTGGAGGCCTACCGCGCCAGCTTCCGTCAAAAGAACGATCTGATGGTGATGGATCCATCGATCGAATTTTTCCGGACGATGCGTGGGTCAGGCTCCGCTGGGGCGTCTGCTCCTGCACCAGCCAAGAAATAGTCATGAGCAAAGCCTGGCTGTTGCCAGCGCATATCGCGGACGTATTGCCCGCGCAGGCCGGCTCTCTAGAGCGCTTGCGCCGGCAGTGGTTGGACATGGCCAACGCCCGCGGATTTGAGCTCATCATCCCGCCGCTGCTGGAGCACCTGGAATCGCTGTTGTCAGGGACGGGTCAAGCTCTGGATCTCCAGACTTTCAAGCTGGTGGATCAACTCAGCGGTCGGCTCATGGGTGTTCGGGCTGACACCACCCCGCAGGCAGCCCGCATTGATGCCCATTTGCTTAATCGTCAAGGCGTGACGCGCCTGTGCTACTGCGGCCCCGTATTGCGAACTTTGCCCTCTGGTCTTCAGTCCTCGCGTGAACCCTTGCAGTTTGGCGCTGAGATTTTCGGCCACGCCGGTTTGGAAGCCGACTGGGAAATTCAGGATTTGGCGGTTTCCATTCTCAGCCAGGTGCCTCACCCCTTATCGATGGACCTGGCTGATGCTCGCATCCTGACCGCATTGCTCGACGGCTTTGAATTGGAACCCGCGGCGCTGCAAGACTTAGTGGAGGCTTTGTCTGCCAAAGACAGTGCGGCAGTGACCCAATGCAGCCAAGGAATGCCCCAGCCAGTGCGTGAGGCCTTGTGTGCCTTGACGGGGCTTTACGGCGCTGATGATGTCTTGACCGAGGCCTCGCAGAGTTTGGGCAACGATAGACGCATTACTCGTGCGCTGAGCGATCTGGGGTGGCTGGCGGCCCACCTGAAGCGAGCCCATCCCTCGTTGCGCGTGGGCTTTGATTTGAGCGATCTGGGCGGCTACTCGTACTACAGCGGTCCGCGATTCGGGATTTTCTGCGAAGCCAGCAGTGATGCTCTGGTTCGAGGTGGGCGATATGATGAGGTGGGGGCGGTATTCGGTCGCAACCGTCCTGCGGTGGGATTCAGCCTGGATCTGAAGGCAGTGGCGCACCTATTGCCTGGACAAGCGTCTGGTGGAGCGGTACGCGCCATGTGGAGTGAGGATCCCTCGATGCGACAGGCGGTAGAGGGCTTGCGCGGCAACGGCGAGACCGTGGTGGTGTTGCTGCCAGGCGAGCTTGCGGAGTCGGGGGATTGGGTGTTTGATCGCGAGTTGGTGCTGGTCGATGGCCGTTGGGCTGTTCGGGCCCTTTGACTGGAGACGATGTTGAGCAAGACCGAGCAGCTGGCCAGCGGTATTGGCCGACACGTGGTCGTGGTGGGAACGCAATGGGGCGATGAGGGCAAGGGCAAGGTCGTGGACTGGCTCACCGACCACGCGCAGGCGGTGGTGCGCTTCCAGGGTGGCCATAACGCGGGCCACACCCTGGTCATCAACGGCCGTAAAACGGCCCTACAACTCATACCTTCGGGCATCATGCGGCCTGGCGTGGCCTGCTTCATTGGCAATGGCGTGGTGGTGGATCCGTCCCATTTGCTCAGTGAGATCGAACGGCTCGAGGCCATGGGCATTGAGGTGCGTTCGCGTCTATTTATCAGCGAGTCGTGCCCGCTCATCCTGCCTTTTCACGTTGAAGTAGACCGCGCTCGGGAGGCCCAAAGGGCTCAGACGGCTCGGGGCAAGATTGGGACCACCGGCAAGGGCATTGGGCCGGCCTATGAGGACAAGGTGGCTCGTCGGGCTTTGCGGGTGCAGGACCTGAAACATCCCGAGAGGTTGGAGCAACGCGTGCGTGAACTGCTGGACTGGCACAACTTTGCCTTGGCGGGGCCCTTGCAATCCCAGCCCCTCGAATTGCAGCCTGTGATGCAGACCTTACACCGCAGCGCCGATGCCTTGCGTCCGATGATGGCTGACGTAGGGTATCGGCTGCATCAGTTGCATCACCAAGGTGCCCAACTTTTGTTTGAAGGAGCGCAGGGCACCTTGCTCGATATTGATCATGGCACGTACCCGTTTGTGACCTCCAGCAACTGCGTGGCCGGCAATGCGGCAGCAGGTGCGGGCGTGGGGCCCCAGCTGCTGCGCTACGTCTTGGGCATTACCAAGGCGTACACCACCCGTGTCGGAGGTGGCCCGTTCCCAACAGAGCTCGATATTCAAGAGCCTGCCTCGGTGGGCCACCACCTGTCCACGGTGGGCCAGGAGCGGGGAACGGTGACCGGTCGTGCGCGGCGCTGCGGGTGGCTAGATGCTGCCGCGCTCAAGCGCTCTATGATCATCAACGGGATTTCGGGGTTGTGCATGACCAAGCTCGACGTCTTGGACGGCTTGCCGGAAATCTTGATGTGTACGGGCTATGAATTAGACGGTGCGGCCATTGACATATTGCCGCTGGATGCCCAGGACATTGAGCGCTGTCAACCGGTCTATCGCCGCTTTGCCGGCTGGCAGCAAAGTACGGCGGGTGTGACCCGCTGGGATGACCTGCCGGTCAATGCGCGGCGCTATCTGGAGTGTGTGCAAGAGGTGATCGGCGTGAGCATTGACATGGTGTCCACCGGACCCGACCGTGATCACACGATTGTGCTTCGACACCCCTTCTTGCATTGAAGCTTAATCGCAACTGGAGCGCTGAACATGCTCACTGATGATGGAAAGCACCTGTATGTCTCTTGGGATGAGTACCACCTGCTGATCGAGCGATTGGCTCTTAAGGTGGCCAATTCCGGCTGGGAGTTCGACCAGATTTTGTGTTTGGCTCGAGGCGGCATGCGGCCGGGCGACGTGCTCTCGCGTGTGTTTGACCGCCCCCTGGCCATCATGTCCACTAGCTCGTACCGTGAGGAGTCGGGCACTTTGCAGGGGCGCCTGGATCTGGCCAAGTACATCACCATGCCCAAGGGGGAGCTTGCCGGTCGTGTGCTGTTGGTAGACGACCTGGCCGACTCGGGCGTCACTCTGCGCGCCGTGGTGGATCGTCTGAAGAGCCAAAGCGCCATTTCAGAGTTGCGCTCAGCTGTCATTTGGGTCAAGGGAGTGTCCACCTACACGCCCGACTACTTCGTCGAGATGCTGCCCAGCAGCCCGTGGATTCATCAGCCGTTTGAGGAATACGATACGCTCAGGCCGGCGGGATTGGCAAAGAAGTTTGCCGTGTGATGAGATGGTGCCCAGGAGAGGACTCGAACCTCCACGGAGTTACCCGCTAGTACCTGAAACTAGTGCGTCTACCAATTCCGCCACCTGGGCCATCAGGAACCAAGGATTTTAGCATCATCCGCAAGTCAACAGCCGGCTCCTCCGCGGTATCACCACTGGGGGAATTTGAGGGTCAGGTGGAAGGCCACCGTGACGGTCATGGCTTTGTGCGCTGTGGTGATGATGGGCCCTTGATCTTCTTGCCTGCGACGCAAATGCGAAGCGTCTTGCACGGTGACACCGTGCGAGTTCGTGTCGTGGGGCAGGACCGAAAGCTGCGCCCTGAGGGCCGGGTGCTTGAAATTCTGGACAGACGCAAGTCGCTGGTGTTGGGGCGCTTGCTGCACGAAACCGGCGTGTGGGTCGTGGCGCCGGAAGATCGACGATTTGGGCAAGACATCCTCATTCCCAAAGGGGGCACGGCATCGGCGCAGGCCGGCCAAGTGGTAGCCGTTGAGCTGACGGAGCCGCCGTCGCTGCACTCGCAACCCGTGGGGCGGGTGGTGGAGGTGCTGGGGCAGATCGACGACCCTGGCATCGAAATTGAAATTGCCGTTCGCAAGTACGGCGTTCCTCACCAGTTTTCCCAGGCCGCTTTGGATCAGGCCCAGGCGTTTGCCCCGCGCGTGGGGGCGGCAGATCGCAAAGGTCGCGTCGACCTGCGCGATATTGCCTTTGTGACCATCGATGGCGAGGATGCCCGCGACTTTGATGATGCGGTGTATTGCGAGCCCTTTGAATGGGATACCGAAGGCGGGCGCGCCAGCGGCTGGAGGCTGTTGGTGGCCATTGCCGATGTGAGCCACTATGTTCGTCCTGGCGACCCCTTGGACGCCCAGGCGTACGAGCGCGCCACATCGGTGTACTTTCCACGTCGGGTCATCCCGATGCTGCCTGAGCGGCTGTCTAACGGACTGTGTTCGCTCAACCCTCAAGTTGACCGCCTCACCTTGGTGTGCGACATGGTCATTGACGGTGACGGCCTGATCGTTGGCTACCAGTTCTACAACGCCGTGATCTGCTCGGCCGCCAGGCTCACCTACACCGAAGTTGCTGATGCACTGGCCAATACCCATGGACCGGCAGCACGTGCCTTGCAGCCGCTCTTGACGCATCTGATCGACCTGCATTCGGTTTACCTGCTGTTGCTTCGACAGCGTGAACGCCGCGGCGCGATTGACTTTGAGACCACCGAGACCCAAATCGTATGTGATGCCTCAGGCCGGATTGAAGAGATCGTGCCTCGAACACGTACCCAGGCACACCGTCTCATCGAAGAGGCCATGTTGGCGGCCAATGTGTGTGCTGCCGAGTTCATCGCGCAAAGCGGCCATCCCGGCCTGTACCGCGTACACGAGGGGCCCACGCCTGAAAAGAGGGTGGCGCTCCAAGACTATCTGCGTGCCTTGGGTCTGGGTCTGCATTTGAGTGAAGATCCATCACCCGCTCAGATGCAGGCCATCGCCCAAGCCACCAAAGACCGGTCCGATGCGGCCCAGATCCACCAGATGTTGCTGCGCTCAATGCAACAGGCCATTTATTCACCCCACAACAGCGGCCACTTCGGTTTGGCTTTCGGTGCCTACACACACTTCACCAGCCCCATCCGTCGTTATCCCGATTTGTTGGTTCATCGGGTCATCAAGTCGCTGCTTCGCAAGAAGACTTATCCGCTGACCCCGCCCGGGCCGTCGTGGACACCTCCCCGGGGCCGTCACCCGGCGGCGCGTGCCGCCAGTCCAAACCCGGGCGAGGCAATCGCCAAGCGAGCAGGCAGCGCAGGCGCCCGTGCAGATCTGGTGGCCTGGGAAGTTGCTGGAGCGCATACCAGCGCCTGCGAGCGCCGAGCCGACGAAGCCTCCCGCGACGTGGAGGCCTGGTTGAAATGCCGCTTCATGCGCGACCGGTTGGGCGAGGTCTTCGTGGGCACGGTTTCCTCCGTGGCGGCCTTTGGTTTGTTTGTGACACTCGATACCCTGTATGTGGAAGGTCTGGTCCACATCACGGAGCTCGGTGGGGAGTACTGGCGGTTTGACGAGGTCCGTCAAGAGTTGCGCGGTGAGCGAAGCGGCATGCGATATGCCGTGGGTGCCAAGGTTCAGGTACAGGTCAGCCGGGTCGATCTGGATGCCCGGAAAATGGACTTCCGCCTGATCCGAGACGATGACGCAGCTCAGTCGACCTTGCTTAACAGGGGGCGGATACAGCGCCCGTTGGCGGGCCCGGTGCCGGCATCGGCTGAGGAGGCTTTGCAACGACTCGCCGGTGAGGACCGTGCTGCCAAGCGGGCGGCGAAGAAAGCAGCTCAAAAGGCGGCCAAAAAAGCGACCAAGAAGCCCGTGAAGAAAGCCGTCAAACAGGCAGGTCGCAAGCAGCGAGTGAGCGTGGCGGCGGGGCACGCCAGCTCCAGCACTCGAGGCGCTGCCAGCGCGAAGTCAAGACGTTCTGCTAAGCCCCGTTGAGCAGGTGCTCGCGGAGCACTCGCATGTGGTCGATGAGTTCCAAGGCTTGAAATCCTTGAGCGCTTCCCACTGGCGGACATTGGCCCGCCTGGCCGTGTAGCCAGACGGCTGCGCAGGCCACATCCAGGGATTGGCTTTGCGGCGATTGCGACCACCACCCGCCCATCCAGCCCGCCAATACATCGCCCGTGCCGGCACTGGCCAGGGTCGCGCTGCCAGTGGAGTTGATGCGTGGAACCTCACCGGGGCACGCGATGACAGTACCACTGCCCTTGAGTACCACCGTGACCTGAAGATGATCGGCCAGATGTTGCGCGTGGCGCAGGCGATCAGATTGCACATCGGCAACCGTGCAGCCCAGCAGTCTGGCCGCTTCCAGCGGGTGTGGCGTCAGCACGGTGGGGCGGCCTCGCCTGTGGCGAGACTGAAGTTGCGTCTGGAGTTGGGGGTCCTGGGCGAGCACATTCAAGGCATCGGCATCCAGCACGAGCCGAGGGCTGTGTGCCAGCACCCAGGGCAGCTCTTCGCGGACCTCTTGACCTCCTCCGCAGCCGCACACCACCGTCAAGCGCGTGGCTCGGGCCGTATCCCCTGCGCCCAGGGGCTGGGTCCAGCGCATCAGTTCGGGCCGGCTGCCGTCCACAGGCGGTGCCTCACCGAGCCAGTGAACGTAAACGCGTCCAGCCCCAGCGCCCAGCGCTGCTCTGGCCGCCAACCAGGCGGCTCCGGACATGCCCGAGGCGCCCCCCACCAGCAAAACATCGCCCATGCTGCCTTTGTGATCGCTGGGGTCTCGCACCCGGTGGGTACGCCGCATCGATTGAAGCCCCGCCAGCCAGGCCCGCGGCGATTGCGCGGCCAGCTCGTATTCGACGAGCGGGTCCCACCAGACTTCACCACTGCAGCGCCGACCGTTGGCGGTCCACAAACCCACCTTGAGCGTTAGCAGGCTCAAGGTGGCGTCCGCCTGAACCGTTACGCCTGCTGTGGTTCCGTGGTCGGCATCCAGCCCAGTGGGCACGTCGGCCGACAAGACCGTAGCGCCTCGCTCCCGATAGGCGTTGATCGCCCGCACGGCGTCCTCAAACCCAGATGCCAACGGCTGACGAGTGCCAATCCCCAGTACCGCATCCACAACGGCGTCAATCTCCTCCCCAGCGGCCGGTGCCTGCAGCTTCATGGGAACGCCGGCGGCTGCCGCCGCCTCCAGGGGGCGGTCCTCTGAGGGGCGGCGGTCTGCTGAACGGCCGACCAGCCAGGCCTGAACGTCGACACCCGCCTCGCGCAGGTACGATGCCGCATACAGCCCGTCGCCGCCATTTCCACCGGGACCACACACCACGAGCACCCGACGGGCATGTGGGGTACAGGCCCGAACCCAGCGCGCCAGACTCAAACCTGCCCGAGCCATCAAGGCGTGGGCTGGGGTGTGAACCTCGCACAGATGACGCTCCAGCACCCGGGTGTCGGCCACGCTTGTCAGCGGCAGATCGTCGGTCAGGGTGCCCAGGGGCCGTGCCCCGTTAAGAATGAAAGGCCAAGTCATGTTAAACTCGAAAGGTTTATCCAAATACTTGGGTATTCAATCACGATCCCGGCGCCGAAAGGTGCCTGTTGCTGTGTTGAACAGCAATAGGTTGTCGCCGGGTTTCAAGAATCAACCTTCGGAGAGATCATGACAGTATCCATGCGCGAAATGCTGGAGGCGGGGGTGCATTTTGGACACCAAACCCGCTTTTGGAATCCCAAGATGGCCCCTTACATCTACGGCCATCGCAACAAGATCCACATCGTCAACCTCGAAAAGACGCTGCCTCTGTTCACGGAGGCCATGAAGTTCGTTCGAGGCCTGTCTGCCCGTCGCGGCACCATTTTGATCGTGGGCACCAAGCGCCAGGCCCGCGAGGTTGTGGCGCAAGAAGCGCGTCGTTGCGGCATGCCGTTTGTCGATCAGCGCTGGCTCGGTGGCATGTTGACCAACTTCAAGACGGTCAAAGGCTCGCTCAAAAAGCTCAAAGACATGCAGGTGACCAAAGAGTCGGGCGGTGAGCCACTGATCAAGAAAGAGGCGCTTTTGTTCGATCGTGAATTGGCCAAGCTGGAAAAGGACATTGGCGGCATTCAGGACATGAACGCCTTGCCCGACGCCTTGTTTGTGATTGATGTGGGCTACCACAAGATCGCCGTGGCCGAGGCCAACAAGCTGGGTATCCCGGTGATCGGCGTGGTGGACACCAATCACTCTCCGGAAGGGGTCCAGTACATCATCCCGGGCAACGATGACTCGGCCAAGGCTGTGGCGCTGTACGCCCGAGCGATCGCCGATGCGGTGCTTGAGGGCAAAAACAACGCGGTGGCCGAGGTGACTGCGGCGGTGGCCGGAGGCGACGAGTTCGTCGAAGTCAGCGAAGACGCTTAATTTCCCAAGGGCGGTGCCTGGGTCCGGACGGGATTCGGGTCCGCCTTTGTCACATGGACAGTTGGAGAGTTTGAATGGCAGCAATCACTGCAGGCATGGTCGCAGAGCTTCGGGCCAAGACCGATGCGCCGATGATGGAATGCAAGAAGGCCTTAACTGAGGCCGATGGCGACATGGCCCGTGCTGAGGAGATCCTCAGAGTCAAGCTGGGCAATAAGGCCGGTAAGGCCGCCTCCCGCATCACCGCCGAGGGTGTGGTGAGTGCCTGCGTGGTTGACGGTGCGGGCGCTCTGATTGAAATCAATTGCGAGACCGACTTTGTCTCCAAAAATGAGTCGTTCCTTGCCTTTTCCCGCAGCTGTGCGGAGCTGGTGGCGCGCCACAACCCCACGTCTGTAGACGCCTTGTCGGCCTTGCCCCTGAGTCAAGACGGCTTTGGCCCCACGGTTGAAGACGTACGCAAGGGGCTGATTGGAAAGATTGGCGAGAACATGTCCATTCGCCGGTTCCGTCGCTATGGTGGCTCTGCCGCGCTCGCCCATTACCTGCACGGCACGCGTATCGGAGTCATGGTGGAGTACACCGGCGATGCGACGGCAGCCAAGGACACGGCCATGCACGTGGCGGCGATGAAGCCGGTGGCCTTGTCGGCGGCCCAAGTGCCTGCTGACTTGGTGGAGCGCGAGCGGCGAGTGGCCAAGGAGAAGGCCGCTGAGTCGGGCAAGCCGGCCGAGATTGTGCAGCGAATGGTGGACGGCTCGGTTCAAAAATACCTCAAAGAGGTTTCGCTCTTTGATCAGCCTTTTGTCAAGAATGACAAGCAGACGGTTGAGCAAATGCTCAAAGCTGCGGGTACCCAGGTGTCAGATTTCACCCTCTATGTGGTGGGTGAGGGCATAGAGAAGAAGGTGGATGATTTTGCGGCCGAAGTGGCCGCGCAGGTGGCCGCAGCCAAAGCCCAGTAAGCGCGCAGCGCGTCAGGAAGGCCCGATACACTTCGTTTGATTGTTCACCCCGCCCCACAGGAGCCACATCATGCCCGCCTACAAGCGCATCTTGCTCAAACTGTCGGGTGAGGCTCTGATGGGCGAGGACGCCTTTGGCATCAACCGGGCCACCATCGTGCGCATGGTGCACGAGGTGCGGGAGGTCACCCAGATGGGTTGCGAGGTCGCGGTGGTGATCGGCGGGGGCAATATTTTCCGCGGCGTGGCGGGAGGCTCGGTGGGAATGGATCGTGCGACCGCCGACTACATGGGCATGCTCGCCACTGTCATGAACTCGCTGGCGCTGGCCGACACCATGCGCCAAGAGGGCATGACGGCCCGTGTGATGTCTGCCATCGGCATCGAGCAGGTGGTAGAGCCCTACGTGCGTCCCAAGGCCTTGCAATACCTGGAAGAAGGCAAAGTGGTGATCTTTGCGGCGGGAACAGGCAATCCCTTTTTCACCACTGACACGGCCGCAGCGCTTCGTGGCGCCGAGATTGGTGCTCAGGTGGTGCTCAAGGCGACCAAAGTGGATGGGGTGTACACCGCAGATCCCAAGACCCACCCCGAGGCCCAACGCTATGCTCGCATCACCTTTGATGAGGCCATTTCTCAAAATCTGCAGGTGATGGATGCGACGGCTTTTGCCCTGTGTCGCGACCAAAAGCTGCCGATCAAGGTGTTTTCCATTTTCAAGACCGGCGCCTTGCGTCGGGTGGTGTTGGGCGAGGACGAGGGCACTCTCGTTCACGTCTGATTTCGGGCTGCCAATTGCACGACGGTGAATCACATGTCTCCTGCTGACATCAAAAAGGCTGCGGAAACCAAGATGGGAAAGTCCATCGAGGCACTCAAGACCGAATTGCAAAAGATTCGGACGGGCCGGGCCCATCCCGGGATCCTCGATCAGGTGCAGGTGGAGTACTACGGCTCCATGGTGCCCATCAGTCAGGTAGCCAATGTCTCCCTACTCGATGCGCGTACGATCAGCGTTCAGCCCTGGGAAAAAGGCATGGGTCCCAAGATCGAAAAGGCCATTCGGGAGTCTGACTTGGGCCTCAACCCCTCGGCTCAAGGCGATCTTCTGCGTGTGCCCATGCCCGCGCTCACCGAAGAGCGTCGCAAAGACTTGACCAAAGTGGTGCGCTCGGCCGGAGAAGACTGCAAAGTCGCCGTGCGCAATCTGCGCCGCGAAGGCAATGAACAACTCAAGCGGCTACTGAAGGAAAAGGAAATATCGGAGGACGATGACCGTCGTGCGCAAGAGGAGATTCAGCGCCTGACCGATCGGGTGGTGGCTGAAGTCGATCGCCTGGTGCAGGGCAAAGAAGCCGAGATCTTGGCGGTCTAGGCCCTGCTGCTATAACGATCGCTTCCATCATGGAGTCCAATTCCGTCATTCCACGCCACGTCGCCATCGTGATGGATGGCAATGGGCGCTGGGCCCAAAAGCGCTTCCTTCCCCGGTTTTTCGGGCACAAGGCGGGTGTCGACACGGTGGTCAAGACGGTCGATCTGTTTGCCAACCGGGGCGTCAAATACCTCACGGTGTATGCGTTTTCCTCGGAAAACTGGCGGCGGCCCGAAGATGAGGTCTCGGGGCTGATGGGGCTGGTTCTGGTGGCGGTGACCAAATACCTGCAAAGAATGGCCGATGACGGCGTGCGTATTCGTGTGATCGGAGACCGTGCCAGTGTTTCGCCGAGACTGCGGCAAACCTGGGATGAGGCGGAGGCCCTCACGGCAGATAACGACCGCATCCATCTGTCGGTGGCGTTCAGCTACGGTGGCAGGTGGGATATCGTGCAGGCTTGTCGCCGCGCGATGGCCGACGGTATCGCGCCCGAACATTTGAGTGAGGAGGTGCTCAGCCGCTACACCTCGCTGAGTTTCGCTCCCGATCCCGACCTCTTCATTCGTACGGGTGGCGAGATGCGCATGAGCAATTTCTTGCTCTGGCAGGCGGCCTATAGCGAGTTGTACTTCACCGATTGCCTGTGGCCCGACTTTTCGCAGCATCACATCGACGAGGCCTTGGCGGCCTTTGCGGCCCGCGAGCGTCGATTCGGCCAGGTTCCCGCCGCCGCACCCGCCTTGGCTGTGGATGGCTGAGTCTGTATGCTGAGGCAACGGATCGTCACAGCCTTGGTGCTTTTGGCGATCATGCTGCCGGCCCTGTCTGCACAGGCGCGTTGGCCTTTTGCCCTGTTTTCGCTGAGCCTGATCGCAGCGGCGGCCTGGGAATGGGCGCGGCTCAACGGTACAAGCGGTGGTGCCGCCGCCGTTTGGTGCCTGGCGGCGGTATCGCTGGCGGCCGCCTTGGACACCTCAGGGTGGGCAGACTATGCCGGCTTGTGGTGGGGCACGACCGTGGTTTGGGTGGCGGTGGCCGTGTGGGCCCTGCGCCTGGGCGTGGCGCACTGGCACTCGCTGGCAACCTCCTGGAGGCGGATGTGCGGGGTGGTGCTGCTCGTGTTGGCCTGGCAGGCCATGATGCAGGCTCGGCAGTGGGGGCTCAACGCCTTGCTGTCAATCTTTTGTCTGGTCTGGGCTGCTGATGTGTTTGCCTACGCGGGAGGGCGCCTGTGGGGCCGCCATAAGCTGGCTCCCCATATCAGCCCGGGCAAGACCTGGGAAGGTGTGGCCAGTGGCCTGGTGGCGGTGTGGGGCGTTGGCGCGGCCTGGATGCAGTGGGTGGACCCTTTGATGCAAGATCAGGGCATGAGCCTGTTTTCTGCCTTGCGTGCGCATTGGGGCCTGGTCGGCTGGATCTTGGCCCTGTCGGTGCTGACCGGATTGGCGGTGGTAGGTGACCTCTTGGAGTCCTTGGTCAAGCGCAGTGCCGGGGTCAAGGACTCGAGCCAGCTCTTACCGGGCCATGGTGGTGTGCTAGACCGCATCGATGCCTTGCTCCCGGTATTTCCCGCCGCCGTGGCATTGGTCTTGATGAGCAGGACATGACCTTGAGTCGAGCCACCTCTGGCCCTGACCCCTGTGCGCCTGCCCGCGTGAGTGTGCTCGGCTCCACTGGCTCGATAGGCGTGAACACCCTGGAGGTCGTGGGGCAGCATCCTGACCGATTCCGAGTATTCGGGTTGACCGCACAGCGCCGCATGGCCTCGCTGGCCGAGCAGTGTGCACAGCACTTGCCCCAGGTGGCGGTGGTGCCTGACCAGTCGGCCGCCGATGAACTGCGACTGCGGTTGGGCAGTCGCTGCCCGAACTTGCAGGTGTGGGTGGGCGCTCAGGCCTTGGAAGAGTTGGCGGCGCACGAGCATACCGACATCGTCATGGCGGCCATTGTCGGAGCTGCGGGCTTGAGAGCCTGTATGGCCGCGGCCAGGGCGGGAAAGCGCTTGTGCCTGGCCAATAAGGAGGCCTTGGTGGTGGGTGGCGAGCTGTTCATGAGCACGGTACAGCGCCATGGCGCGCAACTCCTGCCCATCGACAGTGAACACTCGGCCATTTTTCAGTGCCTGCCCTTAGACAGGACGCGCTGGGCCGACACCATAGACCACATCGTACTGACCGCTTCGGGTGGACCCTTTCGAGATCGGCTCCACGCCTCATTGGGGGCGGTAACGCCCGCCCAAGCAGTCGCACACCCCAATTGGGCCATGGGACCCAAAATTTCGGTGGATTCGGCCACCATGATGAACAAGGCCTTGGAGGTCATTGAGGCCCGGTGGCTCTTCGATTTGCGAGCTGATCAAATCCGGGTGGTCATTCACCCCCAAAGCATCATCCACTCCATGGTCGTGTGTCAGGATGCTTCCGTACTGGCGCAGTTGGGCACACCGGATATGAAGGTGCCCATCGCCTATGGCCTGTCGTTCCCAGAGCGGATCGCCTCGGGCGCTCCGCCGCTGGACTTCATGGCGCTGAAGGCTCTGACTTTTGAGCCCGCGCGAGAAGACAGGTTTCCCGGCCTGCAGTTGGCCTACGAGGCCCTGAGGGGCCCGCCGGGCAGTTGTACGGTGCTCAATGCAGCCAATGAAGTGGCGGTAGAGGCTTTTTTGCAAGAGCAAATTGGCTTTACCGACATACACCGTGTGAACGCTCATACCCTGGAGCGTGGTGTGCCCGATGGGTCAGGCGCGCAGGACTTGGACGACTTGCTGCACATTGACACCACGGCGCGGGTGTGGGCGCGTGAGTGTATTGAACGTCTGCCGCGAGGGACAGGGGGGTGAGCACCGTCTTGGCCTTCTTGGCTGCCCTGGCCATCTTGATTGCTGTGCACGAGTGGGGTCATTACCGAATGGCAGTGGCCTGCCAGGTTAAGGTGCTGCGTTTTTCTCTGGGTTTTGGCCGCGTGCTGTGGTCGCGTCGGATGGGCGCGGATGGATGTGAGTTCGCGGTGTGTTGGATACCGCTTGGGGGGTATGTGCGCATGCTGGACTCTCGGGAAGCGCCTGTAGAGCCCGCCTTGTTGCATCGAGCCTTCGATCAGAGGCCCTTGTGGCAGCGAAGCGCCATCGTGGCGGCAGGCCCATTGGCCAACTTGGTCTTGGCGGTCCTGCTGTATGCCGGCGCCTCCATGTGGGGGACACAAGAGCCACGCGCCTTGCTGGCCTCAGCACCGAGCGGCTCTTTGGCTCAGCGTGCGGGGGTGCGGGCGGGTGACTTGGTGCGGGCGGTGCAACAGCCTTCTGGAGAGTGGACGGTCGTGCGGTCTATGGCGGACTTTCACTGGCACCTCACACGCGCTGCCAGCCAGTCTCAGGACCTCTGGGTGGAGCTGTCGGACGCCTCGGAGTCGCGCACGCGCCAAATCAAGTTGAACCTGTCCACGCAGTCGGTGTCGGATCTGGATGCGGCCTGGCTGCGTCGCCTGGGATTGGCCGCGGCCTATGCCGAGCCCGTATTGGGCGATGTTCGGCCGGGCGGGCCCGCAGAGGCAGCTGGGTTACGTGCTGGAGACCGCGTGCTCCGCGTGGAGTCGGTGGCCATCGCCGATGCTGCTCAGTTGCGAGACATCATCCGCCAGTCGGGGAGCGCAGGCTCGCCTGAAGCCATGCGGTGGTGGATCGAGCGTCAAGGGCAGACACAAGAAATTAGCGTTCGTCCTCGACAGGTCAAGGGGCCTCAAGGGGAGATGATGGGGCGCATCGAAGCGGTCGTGGGTACCGCCACGCAGCAGGTGTGGGTGCGACGCGATGTCGGGGAGGCCATGGGTTATGGCCTGGACCGAACTGGCGAGGTGGCCGTGCTGACGGTGCGAATGATGGTCAGTATGTTGACGGGGCAGGCCTCTTTGTGTAACTTGAGTGGTCCTTTGACAATAGCCGACTACGCAGGACAAACCGCTCAAAAAGGCGTGTACGCCTACCTGACCTTTTTGGCCCTGGTCAGTGTCAGTCTGGGGATTTTGAATCTCCTGCCCCTGCCCATGTTGGACGGCGGCCACCTGATGTATCATCTTTTCGAGTGGCTGTCGGGCCGACCCGTTCCGCCTGTTTGGCTCGAACGATTTCAGCGTGGAGGCTTCGTAGTTCTGCTCATGCTGATGTCCGTGGCCCTTTTCAACGATGTTGCCCGGTTGTTGGGTCTGCACTGATTTCAGACATGTCACTGTTTCCGACTGCTCCCTACACCGCTGTGGCGGCTCCCCTCTTGGTGGCGGTTTCCGCCTGGGTGGCTCCCGCCGCCTGGGCCGCCTCCTCCTTTGTCATCAAAGACATTCGGGTGGAGGGTCTGCAGCGTACCGACCCCGGCACGGTCTTTGCCGCTTTGCCTTTTCGCATTGCCGAAACCTACACCGAAGACAAAGCGGCAGTGGCCCTGCGTGCTCTGTTCGCCACGGGCCTGTTTAAAGACATCCGCATTGAAATCGATGGCGAGGTTGTGGTCATCATTGTGGATGAGCGGGCCATCATTGCCAACGTCTCCTTTGTGGGCCTCAAGGAATTTGACAAGGACCAACTGGTCAAGTCGCTCAAGGATGCCGGCATTGGGGAGGGCTTGCCCTTTGACAAAGCGCTGGTGGACCGAGCGGAGCAGGAGATCAAGCGTCAATACCTGTCCAAGAGCCTGTATGGCGCAGAGGTGGTCACCACCATCACGCCGCTGGAGCGCAACCGGGTGAACGTGACCTTCACCATGTCTGAGGGTGATGCGACCAAGATTCGCGAGATTCGCATCACCGGAGCCAAAGTCTTTGACGAGGCGATGCTGTTGTCTCTCATGGACCTCAATGCCACCGGGTGGTTGTCTTGGTACACCAAGTCCGATCGCTATTCCCGCGCCAAACTCAATGCTGATTTGGAGACGATACGTTCGTTTTACATCAATCGCGGGTACTTGGAGTTTTCCATAGAGTCGGCTCAGGTCACTATCTCGCCTGACAAACAAGAGATATCCATCGCCATCTCGATTTCAGAGGGCCAGCCCTTTACGGTGACCGCAGTGAAACTTGACGGTCGTTACTTGGGCCGCGAAGAACAATTCCGCTCGCTGGTGAAAATTCGCCCCGGTGACCTGTATCGCGGTGCGGACGTTGCCATGACCGTGAAGGCCTTTACAGACCTGTTTGGTCAGTTTGGCTATGCCTTTGCACGTGTAGAGCCCAAGCCCGAAATTGACCGGCAGACCGGCCAGGTGGTGGTCAATCTCGTTTCAGACCCCCAGCGGCGGGTCTACGTGCGTCGCATTGAAATCGCCGGCAACAACCGCACACGCGATGCCGTCATTCGGCGGGAGTTTCGCCAATTGGAGTCTTCCTGGTACGACGGTGAAAAGATTCGCCGCTCCAAAGAGCGCGTAGACCGACTGGGCTACTTTGAGGAAGTGACCATCGACACCAATGAGGTGTCAGCGCAGCCGGATCAGGTCGATCTGGTGGTGACGGTCAAAGAGCGCTCCACCGGCAACATCCAAATCGGCGCAGGGTATTCCAGTGCCGAAAGGTTGACCCTCTCGGGTTCGATCAAGCAAGACAATATTTTTGGCTCCGGGCACTATCTGGGAGCTGAAATCAACACCAGCCAGTACAACCGGACTCTGGTCTTCTCCACAGTCGACCCTTACTTCACGCCTGATGGCATTTCTCGCGGCTTGGATCTCTTTTACCGGACCAGCCGTCCTTTGAACAGTCTGGGCGATCAGTATCAGGTGGCCACACCGGGCGGCGCTATTCGGTTTGGTGTGCCGTTTACGGAGACCGATACGGTATTTTTTGGGCTCGGGCTGGAGCGAACCGAGATCCGCGCCACCACCTCCATTCCCAACAGCTACTTTTTGTTCCGTGAACAGTTTGGCCCGATCAGCCACACACTGCCCTTGACCCTGGGCTGGCAGCGCGACACGCGTGACAGTGTCATGACGCCTACGGCCGGACGGTTCCAGCGTGTCAACGTTGAGTGGAGCCCATCGCTGGACGTTCGATTCCTGCGCACCAACTTTCAGTATCAGGCGTATTTCTCGCTGCCCACGCGCCTGACGGCGGTTCACGGCGCCGATTGGGGTCGAGTATCACGAGAACTGCTGGTGTTTGCCAGCAAGATGTCGCTCGGCGTGAACGCGGAGTTGGGTATCGGCAAGGGCCTAAATGGCAAGCCTTTCCCCATATTCAAGAACTTTTATGGCGGTGGGTTGGGATCTGTTCGGGTATTCGAGCAGGGGTCGCTGGGTGTGATCGACCCCACCGGCGCCTTCATTGGTGGCTCCCAGCGCTTCAATGCCAACGTGGAGCTGTATTTTCCCGTCCCGGGAACCGGCAACGACAAATCGCTGCGAATCTTTGCATTTGCCGATACCGGTAACGTCTGGCGTGAGGATGAAAAGATCACGGGCGACAGCCTGAGGGCCTCGGCGGGTCTGGGGTTGAGCTGGCTGTCCCCGGTGGGGCCGCTCAAATTGAGTTGGGGTTCTCCTGTAAAGTACAAACCCACGGATAGAATTCAAAAGTTCCAATTTCAAGTCGGGACCGCCTTCTGATGAAACCTGCTGTCATTTCCTTTGTTCTTGCTCTTGCTTGCGCACTCGGCCTGGGCTCCACGGCGTGGGCCCAAGATCTCAAGATCGGCTACGTCAATAGCGAGCGCGTGCTGCGTGAGTCCAACCCCGCCAAGGCAGCGCAAACCAAGCTCGAGGCCGAGTTTGGTCGTCGTGAGCGAGAGCTCAACGACCAGGCCAACCGCCTGAAGGCAGCGGCTGATAAATTGGAAAAAGATGCCCCCACCTTGGCTGAAGGTGAGCGCAACCGCCGCCAGCGCGATTTGGTTGAGCAAGACCGGGATTTGCAGCGCAAGCGCCGCGAGTTCCAGGAAGACCTCAACCAGCGCAAGAATGAAGAGCTGGCTTCGGTGGTAGAGCGTGCGAATCGCGCCATCAAACAGATCTTCGATAACGAGAAGTACGACCTCATCGTGCAAGAAGTTGTCTTTGCAGGCCCCCGGGTGGACATCACCGACAAGGTCATCAGGATCTTGAACACCAATTCGGGCGCCAAGTAGCCCGGGTTGCCCTGTGCATGACCCCCGTCAGCGTCTCCGATCTGGCCGCGCTGCTGGGGGCCGAGGTGGTGGGCGATGGCTCGCTGATCATCTCCCGTATCGGCACCCTCGAATCGGCTGACCGCAGCACAGTCAGCTTTCTGTCAAACGGCAAGTACAGGCCACTGCTGTCCCGCACCCAGGCCGGATGCGTCTTGTTGGGGGCGGCCGATGTGGCCGCGGCCCGGCAGTTGCCCTCAGCCCTGATCTGCTCCGATGCCTATGTGGCCTATGCCCGGTTGACACAGTGGTGGGCCTCTGGCTTGCGTCGTCCGCCGAGTTCCGGTGTGCATCCCAGCGCAGTGGTGGCCGCCTCGGCCCACATTGATCCCTCGGCCAGCATCGGACCCTTGGTGGTTGTGGGCGAGCACGCGCAAATCGCGGCAGGGGCCGTGGTGCATGCGCACTGTGCCATTGGCGATGGGGCACGTATTGGTGCTCAGACCTGTTTGCATCCGCGTGTGGTGGTTGCCGCGGGTTGCCAAGTAGGGCTGCGCGGCATTATTCATTCGGGAGCAGTGATTGGCGCAGATGGATTTGGATTTGCGCCCCAGGACGGTCGCTGGGTCAAGATCGAGCAATTGGGGGCCGTGAGCATCGGTGATGATGTGGAAATTGGTGCCAATACGTGCATTGATCGGGGTGCACTCGATGACACAGTGTTGGGCCATGGCGTGAAACTCGACAACCTGGTCCAGATCGGCCACAACGTGAGGGTGGGAGACCATACGGCGATGGCCGGATGTGTGGGCGTGGCTGGGAGCGCTCGCATTGGGGCCCATTGCACTTTGGGCGGTGGCGCTATTGTGCTGGGGCATCTTCAGATCGCGGACCATGTCCACATCTCAGCGGCCACTGTGATTGCGCGGTCTATCTCGAAGCCCGGTCAGTATAGCGGGGTCTTCCCGGCAGACTCACATGCCCAATGGGAAAAAAACGCGGCCACTTTGAAACAACTGCATGCCCTGCGAGAGCGGCTGCGTCACCTTGAGGCTTCCTCGACATGAATTCATTGGATATCCACCAAATTCTCAAGAAGCTGCCCCACCGCTACCCGATCTTGCTGGTGGATAGGGTACTGGAGTTGGAGCGCGGGCAGCGTATCCGTGCCCTGAAGAATGTATCGGTCAATGAGCCGTTTTTTGTTGGACACTTTCCGCGTCGTCCGGTGATGCCAGGGGTGCTGATGCTCGAAGCCCTGGCCCAGGCGGCGGCCTTGCTCTCCTTTGAAACAGAAGGGGCATCACCCGACGACAACACGGTCTATTACTTTGCCGGTATCGACGCGGCCCGATTCAAGCGACCGGTGGAGCCGGGTGACCAACTCATACTCGATGTGAGTCTCTTGCGCGCAAAGGCCAGGGTCTACAAATATGCGGCCAAGGCCTGGGTGGGCGATGAGCTCGCGGTGGAGGCCGAGCTGACCTGCACGGTTCGCCGGGTGGATTAAAGGTTATGGCCGCTATTCATCCGACTGCGGTGGTTGATGCCCGAGCCGAATTGGCCGAAACGGTCACGGTCGGTCCCTACACCGTGATTGGACCGGATGTGACGGTAGAGGCGGACACCCACATTGCGGCGCATTGCGTGCTTGAGGGACCCATGGTGATCGGTCAGGGCAACCGCATTCATTCGTTTTGCTCGCTGGGAGGGGCTCCTCAGGATATGAAATACCGTGGTGAGCCCACGTCGCTGCATATTGGTCATCGCAACACCATTCGCGAGTTCTGTACCTTCAATCGAGGCACGGCCCAGGACGTTGGGGTGACGCGGCTGGGAGACGACAACTGGGTCATGGCCTATGTGCATTTGGCCCACGACGTCCAGGTAGGACACCACACGATTTTGGCCAACAACGCCACCCTGGCGGGCCACGTTCATATCGCCGATTGGGTCATCGTGGGGGGTCTATCAGGCGTCCATCAGTTCTGCAAGGTGGGTGCTCATGCCATCATCGGATTTCAAAGCCATGTCTCGCAGGATGTGCCGCCTTTCATGACGGTTTCTGGACATCCCCTGTCCGCGCACGGACTGAACCTAGAAGGCCTGAGGCGACGAGGATTTACCAAAGAGCGCATTGCGCAGCTCAAGCAGATCCATCGACTCCTGTATCGCGACGGCCTGACCTTGCAACAGGCGCAGCAGCGTATTGCCGCCTTGGAGGCCGTCACCCCTGAAGAGGGAGCCGACCGCGATCTGGTGCTGTCGTTTCTGGCGGCATCCACCCGAGGCATCGTGCGCTAGCCCAGGGTGATGAGTTGACAATGCAGTGCGCCATGGTCGCTGGCGAGGCCTCCTCTGATCTTTTGGGCGGCCTCTTGTTGAGTGCCATGAGACAGCGCTGGCCAGATCTTCACGCTTCGGGTATTGGCGGTTCTCACATGGTCACCCAAGGCTTTGAGGCCTGGTGGTCTAGCCAGGAATTGGCGGTTCGAGGCTACGTGGAGGTGTTGCGCCATTACCCGCGCATTGCGGGTATTCGCCGACAGCTGGCCGAGCGCTTGATACACAGGCCACCCCAAGTTTTCATTGGGGTGGATGCGCCCGACTTCAATCTGGGACTGGAGGCTCGACTCAAGTCTCGGGGTATCCCGACGGTCCACTTTGTCTGCCCCTCCGTCTGGGCCTGGAGAGGAGGGCGTATCAAAACCCTGGCAGCCAGTGCCGATTTGGTCTTGTGTTTGTTCCCCTTTGAGGCCCCGTTGTTAGAGCGCGAGGGCTTGCGTGCCCAGTATGTGGGCCACCCGCTGGCCGATGTGATTGCGCTGCATCCAGATCGCCATGCCGCCCGGTTGACTCTGGGTTTGGCCGATCACGAGACCGTGGTGTGCCTCATGCCCGGCAGCCGACGCTCCGAGATCGCCTATATCGCCCCCACCATGCTGCAGGCGGCCAGCCGGTTGGCGCAACAACACCCTGGATTGCGTTGGCTCCTGCCCTGCGCACCTGGCATGCGAACGGCGCTACAAGCTTGGGTGGACGCCCATCCGATAGCGGGGCTGCAAGTGCTCGATGGACAATCGCATCTGGCCTTGGCCGCTTGTGATTTGACCTTGATCGCCAGCGGTACCGCGACATTGGAGGCAGCCTTGTTCAAGCGGCCCATGGTGATTGTGTACCGGATGAACTCTTTGACGTGGCAGTTGATGAAGCGTATGGCCTATCAACCCTGGGTGGGGCTGCCCAACATCTTGTGCCGAGACTTCGTTGTGCCCGAATTGATCCAGGAGCGGTTCACCGTGGAAGCCCTGGTGCAGCAGGCCAATGTCTGGCTGTCTCACCCACAGCGCGTCCAGACCCTCCAAGAACGTTTTGAGGCACTGCACATGACCTTGCGTCACAACACGGCTCAGGCGGCGACCGATGCGATCCAAGCGCAGATCTCGGCCTGAGCAATTGGCCTTGTCCTGGGACGGCCCGGGCTTGATCGCCGGCGTTGATGAGGCGGGCAGGGGACCGCTGGCTGGGCCCGTGGTGGCGGCGGCGGTGATCTTGGATGATCTGCGGCCCATACCCGGACTGGCCGATTCCAAGGTGCTGTCTGCCGCCAAGCGAGAGTCTTTGGCTGATTTGATTCGAGCGCGAGCGCTTTGTGTGTCACTGGGGTCGGCCAGTGTGGAGGAGATTGATCGCTTGAACGTTTTGCAGGCTACTTTACTGGCCATGAAGCGTGCGGTTGAAGGACTGCGATTGACGCCGGTCAAGGTCTTGGTAGACGGCAATCAACTGCCCCGCTGGTCGATGCAATCTCAGGCCATTGTCGACGGTGACGCCAAGGTGGCCTGTATCGCTGCTGCGTCCATCATGGCCAAGGTCCACCGTGACCAATTGTGTGTGCAGCTGCACGAGCAGTACCCGCACTATGGTTTTGCGCAGCACAAAGGGTATGCCACGGCTGAGCACTTGCAGGCATTGAGTTTGTATGGTCCTTGCGAGGCTCACCGCCGCAGCTTCGCTCCCGTGCGAATGGCTCGAAGCCCATGAGCTCGTGGCGTGAAGTCCACTCGCTGGACAATCCTTTGGTACGAGACATCCGCGCCTTGCAGCGCCGGCCGACCGCCTACCGTGCGCTTGGGCGTATCTGGATCGAGGGTGATCATGTGGTGGCCGCCTGGAGGAGTCGATTTACGGCCACCACCATCGTCGTGGTCAGCGAGGACCGCGTGCGCGATGAGGCAACGCAAGAAGTACTTCGCGCCGCAGCGCAGGTGGTGGTAGTGCCCAGCGCTGTGTTTGCCAGATTGAGCGACCTGCCTTCACCCGCAGGTATTGGGCTTCTTATGGAGGTGCCTTGCGATGGCGCCATAGACCCCAAGCAACCCTCTGTCATCTTGGATCGGCTGCAGGATACGGGCAATGTAGGCAGCATTCTTCGCAGCGCCGCTGCGTTTGGCTACTCCCAGATTGTCGCCTTACGCGGTACGGCGGCGTTGTGGTCGCCCAAGTGTTTGCGCTCGGCTGCAGGCGCGCACGCCAGCCTGAAATTGATGGAGGAGCAAGACCTCGACGTGCTGCGCGCACTGCAGTGGCCCCTTTTGGTCACCAGTTCGCACGCCGCAGTGGGATTGCACGAGGGCAAATACACACAGCCCGTCAACTGGGTGTTTTCACACGAGGGCCAGGGCGTGAGTGAGGCGTTGATGCAGCTCAGTTGCGCTCAGGTGCGCATTGAACATACGGCAGGTCAAGAGTCGCTGAATGTGGCGGCGGCCGCGGCGATATGCTTGTATGCGACCAGGCGCGCAGGTCAACAGTAGGCAAGGGCCTGGCTGCTTACTGGGCGCATTGTCAGTAGACGAGCCGATCGGGGCGAATGTCACGCAAGATGGTCGTGGCGATTTCCTCAATCGATTTGTGGGTAGACGATAGCCATTGAATTGATTCTCGGCGCATCATCTCCTCGGCGGCTTCTACCTCGCGCCGACAATTGCGAAGAGACGCGTACTGGCTGCCGGGACGCCGTTCATTGCGGATTTGCGACAAGCGTTGCGGGTCGATGGTCAGGCCGAAGCACTTGGCTTTGAAGGGTTTGAGTGCTGAGGGAAGCTGCGAGCGCTCAAAATCTTCCGGAATCAAGGGGTAGTTGGCCGCCTTGATCCCGTGTTGCATGGCCAGGTACAGGCTCGTGGGCGTCTTCCCGCTGCGCGATACCCCTACCAAGATCACATCGGCTCTGGCCAGATTGCGCGAGGATTGCCCGTCGTCGTGAGCCAAGGAAAAATTGATGGCTTCAATGCGATCGTCATACTCCCGGCTTTTGGCCGCATCAGAGAATCGCCCAACGCGGTGCATGGACTTCACCCCCAACTCCACTTCCAGGGGCTCCACAAAGGTACGGATCATGTCCATGACCAGGCCCTTGCAGTCTGACGAGGTCAGCACATCGCGGATCTCGTCCTTGGCCAAGGTGATGAAGACAATAGGTCGAGATCCTTCAGCTTGAGCCGTGGCGTTGATTTCTTCTAAGACGCCTTGAGCTTTCTCGATGGTGTCCACAAAAGGACGCCGAACATGGCGGGGTTTGAGTTCAAACTGTGCCAGGATGGAATTGCCGAAGGTTTCTGCGGTGATCCCGGTGCCATCGGAGACAAAAAATACCGTCCGGTTGTCCATAGCCACCCGTTGCTTGCCAAGTTGATGATCATAGAGCGGTTCTGCGACAATAGCACCAACCCGATTCGTGCGCCTTCACGGCCACCCAGTGTCTCAACTGCCGCCATGCCATCGTCAGCACAACGACAAGATCATCGCACCGGTCCGCTGGGCAGTTTCATTTGCGCTAGTGCGCATCGCCAGGATTTTTATCGTGATGGAGTTTTGGTATGTCCCAATCGAGCTTGGCGACCCGGCGGGTCGTTCCCCTTGAGGATCTGAGAATGACCGATGTCGAGGTGGTGGGCGGAAAGAACGCCTCCCTCGGCGAGATGATCAGCCAGTTGACGGCTTCTGGGGTACAGGTTCCCGGAGGCTTTGCCACGACGGCAGCAGCCTTTCGCGAGTTTCTCGCCCAAGGAGGGCTGGATCTACGCATCCAAAAGACTTTGGAGGTGCTCAACGCTGACGATGTGGTGGCCCTGGCTGAAGCGGGCGCCCAGATACGCCAGTGGGTCATGCAAACACCCTTTCCTCAGGCGCTCGAAGCGGAAATTCGTGACTACTTTGCGCGCCTGGAATCGGCACATCCGGGCGGCAGCTATGCGGTTCGATCTTCTGCCACGGCAGAAGATCTGCCTGATGCCTCGTTTGCTGGGCAGCAAGAGACGTTTTTGAATGTTTCAGGCATCGAATCAATTTTGGAGAAGATGCACGAGGTTTTTGCCTCGCTGTACAACGATCGGGCGATCAGCTATCGCGTCCACAAGGGCTTTGCCCATGCGGATGTGGCGTTGTCGGCTGGAGTTCAGCGTATGGTGCGCTCCGATGTGGGAGCGGCCGGGGTCATGTTCACCATAGACACCGAAAGTGGCTTTAGCGAAGTGGTGTTCATCACGGCCAGTTACGGGCTGGGTGAAACCGTGGTTCAAGGCGCCGTCAATCCGGATGAGTTTTACGTCCACAAGCCTTCACTGCGCGCGGGCAAAAAGGCCATCATCCGCCGCTCGCTGGGCTCCAAGCTGCAACGCATGGAGTTTGCCGACCCCGAAACCCAACAGGCTGAGGGCAGGGGGGTGCACACCGTTGACAACCCGCCCGAGATGCGAAACCGGTACTGTTTGAGCGACGAGGACGTCACCGCCTTGGCTCAGTACGCCTTGATCATCGAGTCGCACTATGGGCGCCCCATGGACATCGAGTGGGGAAAAGACGGGGTGGATGGTCAGATCTACATCCTGCAGGCGCGCCCAGAGACGGTCAAGAGCCAACAACAGGGGCAGGTGGAGCTTCGCTACAAGCTCAAAGGCACGAGTACGGTCTTGGCCGAAGGTCGTGCCATTGGGCAAAAGATTGGAACAGGCCGCGTACGCTGTGTTTCTTCTTTGGCTCAAATGGATCAGGTGCAAGCAGGCGATGTGCTGGTCACCGACATGACCGATCCCAATTGGGAGCCGGTCATGAAGCGGGCCAGTGCCATTGTCACCAATCGCGGTGGACGCACTTGCCACGCCGCCATCATTGCGCGTGAGTTGGGTATCCCCGCCGTGGTGGGGTGTGGCGATGCCACCGAGACGGTACCCGATGGTGCGCTGGTCACGGTGGTGTGCTCAGAAGGCGACACCGGACGCGTCTACGACGGTTTGCTGGAAACAGAAGTCAGCGAGCTTCGCCATACCGAGATGCCTTACTGTCCCGTCAAGATCATGATGAATGTGGGCAACCCCCAGCTGGCGTTTGATTTTGCTCAGATGCCTAACGCCGGCGTGGGCCTGGCCCGTCTGGAATTCATCATCAACAACAATATTGGGGTCCACCCTAAGGCGATACTGGACTATCCCAACGTGGATCCCGAACTGAAAAAGGCGGTGGAGTCGGTGGCTCGGGGTCACGCATCGCCGCGTGCCTTTTACGTCGATAAGTTGTGCGAGGGGGTGGCGACCATCGCCGCCGCCTTCTGGCCCAAGCCGGTGATTGTTCGTCTGTCGGACTTCAAGAGCAACGAATACCGCAAGCTCATCGGAGGCGCACGGTACGAGCCTGATGAAGAGAATCCCATGCTGGGGTTTCGAGGGGCGAGTCGGTACATCAGCGGACAGTTTGCCGACGCATTTGGCATGGAGTGTGAGGCCCTCAAGCGAGTGCGCTCGGAGATGGGACTGACCAATGTGGAGATCATGGTCCCGTTTGTGCGAACGGTGCGTCAGGCCGCCACGGTGGTGGACATGCTGGCCCAGCGCGGGCTGCGTCGAGGCCAAGACGGCTTGAAGCTGATCATGATGTGTGAAATTCCCAGCAATGCCTTGTTGGCCGATCAATTCCTGGAGCACTTTGACGGGATGTCGATCGGCTCTAACGACCTGACCCAGCTCACTCTCGGGCTGGACCGGGACTCGGGCATGGAGTTGCTGGCCAGCGACTTTGATGAGCGTGATCCAGCGGTCAAGGCGCTCATTTCGCGCGCCATCTCGGCATGTCGGGCCACCGGCAAGTACGTGGGTATCTGCGGTCAGGGGCCCAGCGATCACCCGGACTTTGCCGAATGGCTCGCCCAGGAGGGGATCGTCTCCATTTCCTTGAACCCGGACACGGTGATGGACACCTGGGAGCGACTGGCCCAGCGCAAGTGAATCTCGGGCTGGCCGCCCCCGGCACCTGTGGCAAGGGGAGGGGGTTCTAACCGGGGAAAAGTTGGTGTAGAATTTTGGGTTTACCTTGCTGCACCCGAGAGAGTTGACGCCGTCGGGGCAGCTTCCTTCACCGGAATCCATGAGGAGTCATCATGCGTCACTATGAGATTGTCTTGCTGATCCATCCGGATCAAAGCGAGCAGGTTCCCGCCATGCTCGAGCGCTACAAGGCGCTGGTCACCAACGGCGGCGGCAAGGTCCATCGCGTGGAAGATTGGGGTCGACGTCAGTTGGCCTACATGATCCAAAAGCTGGCCAAGGCCCATTACCTGTGCCTGAACATCGAGTGCAGCGCCGAGGTGCTCACAGAGCTGGAGACCGGCTTCCGGTTTAACGACGCTGTGTTGCGTCATTTGACCGTCGCCAAACCCAAGGCCGAAACAGCGGCTTCGGTCATGATGAAGGCGGTGGAGCGCGAAGAATCTCGAAAGGCAGCCATGGAGGCTCAGGCCTGATGCCTGGCCCAAGGCCTTGGGCTGACTTGCGGGCGTGAACCACTGGGTCGTCTCAGCTTCGCTGATGGAACGATCCTCCATTCGGTACTCGCCCTCTGGATTGCCACTCATCGACTGCGTGCTGTCCCATCAAGGCAGCGTGACACACGAGGGCGGTACCCGGCAGGTCAGCTTGCAGGTCAGGGCGTTGGCTGCTGGCTCTTGGGCTCACGAAGTGACCCAGTTGAACCTAGGCGAACTGCGCATGTTCAGCGGATTCGTGGCCCCCTTTCGTAACGGCAAAGGTTTTTTGTTTCATATCACCGGGATGACTCCTCTGGCCTGATGGGCCACGGACATCCCCACTCAAGCGGAGAAAGATCATGGCACCTCCTCGTGGCAAGGGAAAATTCAACAAGGACAAGCGTCCCAAGCGCAACCAGCAGTCGCTGCTGTTCAAGCGCAAGCGGTTTTGCCGCTTCACCGTGACGGGTGTTGAGGAGATCGACTACAAAGATGTCGACACGCTGCGCGATTTCATTGGCGAGAACGGCAAAATCACGCCCGCTCGTCTGACGGGCACCCGCGCATTTTTTCAGCGCCAGTTGACCACGGCGATCAAGCGGGCTCGTTTCCTCGCCTTGTTGCCCTACACCGACCAGCATAAGGTCTAAGAGGAGTCTGCCATGCAAGTGATCTTGTTGGAAAAAGTGGCCAATCTGGGCAACCTCGGCGATGTGGTTCGCGTCAAGGATGGTTACGCCCGCAATTTTCTGATCCCCTCGCGCAAGGCGCGTCGTGCGACCGAGGCGGCGGTACAGGAGTTTGAAGCCAAGCGAGCCGAGTTGGAGAAATTGGCTGCTGACCGCTTGGCTGCAGCCCAAGCCCTGGGCGAGCAAATCAATGGCAAGGTGGTTCGTATCGCTCAGCGGGCGGGTGTGGATGGCCGCTTGTTCGGCTCTGTGACCAACCACGATATTGCCGAAGCAATGGACAAGATGGGCCTGAAAGTCCTCAAGGCGCAGGTTCGCATGCCTCAGGGGCCGATCAAGGCAGTTGGCGAGTCCACCGTGAGCATCTCGTTGCACACCGATGTGGTGGTGGAGGTGTCGGTTCAGGTATCGGCGCTGGCCGAGTAACTTTGCTGCCCCTACCGGGCTGCATTCGAGGGACGCTTGGGCGTCCCTTTTTCTTTGGATCGGACCATTTCACTGCTCACCCACCGGTTTTCCACAGCCTCGTCCACAGCCACCGCGCCCCGTTTGATGCACACTGACCCACCTTGGAGCATTTGAGGTTGTGCTGCCCATGTCGTCGGTTCCTGAAAGCTTGCCCTCTACCGTTACACCCCCTTTGGACGAAGTGGCCAGATTGCGGTTGCCGCCTCATTCCACCGAGGCGGAACAAAGTGTTCTGGGTGGTTTGCTGCTGGACAACCTGGCGTGGGAGCGCGTGTGCGACTTGGTCTCGGCCAGCGACTTTTATCGGCATGAGCATCGGCTGATCTACTCGGCTATCGAGGCTTTGATTGGAGCCAGTAAGCCAGCCGATGTGATCACCGTGTTTGAAGCCCTGCAATCCCGTGGAAAGGATGGCGAAAGTGGTGGGTTGCCGTATCTGAACGCCCTCTCGCAGAGCGTGCCCAGCGCCGCCAATATCCGACGCTATGCAGAGATCGTGCGGGAGCGAGCAGTGCTGCGCAAACTTATTGCGGCAAGCGACGAAATCGCTACCCGGGCTTTTAACCCACAGGGTCAGCCCGTTTCCCAGATTCTGGACGAAGCCGAGACCAAGATTTTTCGCATTGGTGAGGAGGGTGCTCGGGCATCTCAGGGCTTTCAGGAGATGGGCAAGCTCGTAGCGGCTTTGATAGATCGGGTTGACGAGCTAGAGAAGAATGGGGCTGAAGAGGTCACGGGCATCCGCACGGGTTTCTATGATCTGGATCGGTATACCGCTGGTTTGCAAAAAGGCGACCTGATAGTCCTGGCTGCTCGGCCGTCTATGGGCAAGACAGCGTTTGCCTTGAATATTGCTGAGCACGTGGCAGTGGAAGAGGGTCTGCCGGTGGCCATTTTTTCCATGGAAATGGGAGCTGCTCAATTGGTGGTGCGCTTGGCTGGCTCTTTGGGGCGTATTGACCAGCAGCACTTGCGCACCGGCAAGCTTCGAGACGACGAATGGGAGCGACTGCCCGTGGCAGCCGGCAAGCTGAGCCAGGCTCCTCTGTACATCGATGAAACTGCTGCATTGAATCCGGCCGAATTGAGGGCTCGTGCTCGCAGGCTGGCGCGACAGTACGGAGGCACCCTGGGCCTGATCGTTGTCGATTACCTGCAATTGATGAGCGGGTCCAGCGACAGCAGTGATGAGAATCGAGCCACAGTGCTCGGTGAGATCTCGCGTGGACTGAAGGCCCTGGCCAAGGAACTGCAGTGTCCCGTCATGGCCCTGTCGCAGCTCAATCGAGGGGTGGAGTCTCGAAACGACAAGCGCCCGATGATGAGCGATTTGAGGGAGTCTGGTGCCATCGAGCAAGACGCCGATGTGATCACCTTCATCTACCGAGACGACTACTACAACAAAGACAGCCGCGAGCCAGGCGTGGCGGAGATTATTATTGCCAAGCAGCGAAACGGTCCGGTGGGGACAGTCAAGCTGACGTTCCTCAAGCCGCTGACCCGATTTGATAACCTGGCGGCCGAATCATCTGTGGAGTATTGAGGCGCGCCCAGCCCGCGAGCGGGTGTTTACTTGAAGATATCCCGAACCCGGTCGGTCCAGCTCTTGGCATTGGGTGAATGACGCTCTGCGGACCCGGTGAATGACTCTTGCAATTCCCGCAAAAGCTTGCGCTGATGCTCGGTGAGTTTGATGGGCGTTTCCACCGAGATATGACAATACAAATCCCCCGGGTAGGAGGAGCGCAGGCCCTTGATGCCCTTGCCGCGCAGCCGGAAGGTCTTGCCGTGCTGTGTTCCCTCGGGTAGCGAAATTTCAGCCTTGGACCCCAAGGTGGGAACCTCAATATCACCGCCCAAAGCGGCGGTGGTCATGCTCACGGGCACCGAACAGTGCAGATCGTCACCATCACGCTCAAAGATGTCGTGCTTCTTGATGCGGATTTCAATGTACAGATCACCTGCCGGACCGCCGTTGGTACCGGGCTCACCGTTACCCGCCGAGCGGATGCGCATGCCCTCATTGATACCAGCAGGGATTTTCACCTCTAAAGTCTTTTGGCGCTTGATGCGGCCTGCGCCGTTGCAATCGGGGCAAGGTGAGGGGATTACTTTGCCGGCGCCCTGGCAGTGAGGGCAGGTTTGCTGAATACTGAAAAAGCCTTGGCGCATGTGAACGGCGCCCGCACCGTTGCAGGTGGTACAAGTCTTGGGCGACGTACCGGGTTTGGCCCCGGAGCCTGAACAGGTCGAGCACGTGTCCCAGCTCGGTATGCGGATCTGCGATTCCTTGCCTAATGCCGCCTCTTCAAGGGAAATCTCCATGGCGTAGCTCAGATCGCTGCCGCGGTAGACCTGTTGGCCCGAACCTCGACGTCCGGAGCCAAAGATGTCGCCAAAGATGTCGCCAAACGCCTCGGCAAACCCGCCAAAACCTTCAGCCCCAGGTCCCCGACCCATGCCCATATTGGGATCAACGCCGGCAAAACCGTATTGGTCGTAAGCCGCTCGCTTTTGGCTGTCGGAGAGCATCTCATAGGCTTCTTTGGCCTCTTTGAATTTCTCCTCGGCTTTCTTGGCTTCTTCACCCTGATTCCGATCAGGGTGGTACTTCATGGCCAGCTTGCGATAGGCCTTTTTGATTTCGTCCTCGTTGGCGTTCTTGGGGACGCCCAGGACTTCGTAATAGTCGCGCTTGGCCATGAAGGATTCCGATTACTTCTTGACTTCCTTGAAATCGGCATCCACCACGTTGTCGTCGCTGGGCTTGCCGGCATTGCCAGCACTGCCGCCAGGTCCGGCCTCAGCCGCAGCGCCAGCGGCCGCCTTGGCCTGCTGATCAGCATACATCTTCTCGCCCAGTTTCTGGCTGGCCGTCATCAGGGTCTCGGTCTTGGATTCAATAGCGGCCTTGTCTTCGCCCTGCAAGGCTGATTCCAGATCTTTGACCGCCGCCTCGATCTTCTCCTTTTCGCCAGTCTCCAGCTTGTCTGCATGCTCCGACAGACTCTTCTTGACCGAGTGCACCATGGCTTCGCCCTGATTGCGGGCCTGGACCAAATCAAGCTTCTTTTTGTCTTCCGCAGCGTTGAGCTCAGCGTCTTTGACCATCTTTTGAATTTCTTCTTCCGACAGCCCAGAGTTGGCCTTGATGGTGATCTTGTTTTCCTTGCCCGTGCCCTTGTCTTTGGCTGAGACGTGCAAGATGCCATTGGCATCGATATCAAAGGTCACCTCAATCTGTGGGGTGCCCCGAGCCGCTGGCGGAATGCCCTCCAGATTGAACTCGCCCAGCAATTTGTTGCCCACGGCCATCTCGCGCTCGCCTTGGAAAACCTTGATGGTCACGGCGGGCTGATTGTCGTCTGCTGTTGAAAACACCTGAGAATATTTGGTGGGGATGGTGGTGTTCTTTTTGATCATCTTGGTCATCACACCGCCCAGGGTCTCGATGCCCAAAGACAGGGGCGTGACGTCCAACAGCAATACGTCTTTGCGATCGCCACCCAGCACTTGCCCCTGGATGGCCGCTCCGACGGCCACAGCCTCGTCGGGGTTGACGTCTTTGCGGGGATCTTTGCCAAAGAATTCCTTGACCTTTTCCTGAACCTTGGGCATGCGCGTCATGCCACCCACCAAGATGACGTCATCAATCTCACTGACCTTGACTCCAGCATCCTTGATGGCGATGCGGCAAGGATCGATGGTGCGCTCGATCAGCTCGTCAACCAAGGACTCAAATTTGGCCCGGGTGAGCTTGATGTTCAGGTGCTTGGGGCCCGAGGCATCGGCCGTGATGTAGGGCAGGTTGATGTCGGTCTGGGTGCTGTTGGAAAGCTCAATCTTGGCTTTTTCGGCGGCCTCCTTCAGGCGCTGCAGGGCCAAGACATCTTTGGTCAGATCAACACCTTGCTCGCGACGAAACTCACTGACGATGAAATCGATGATGCGCTGATCAAAATCTTCGCCACCCAAAAAGGTATCGCCGTTGGTGGAAAGCACCTCAAACTGCTTCTCGCCGTCAACATCGGCGATTTCAATGATCGAGATGTCAAAGGTACCTCCGCCAAGATCAAAGACAGCGATGCGGCGCTCGCCTTTGCCGTGCTTGTCTAAACCAAAGGCCAGAGCAGCAGCGGTGGGTTCGTTGATGATGCGTTTGACATCCAGCCCAGCGATCCGCCCGGCATCCTTCGTGGCCTGCCGTTGGCTGTCGTTGAAATAAGCGGGCACGGTGATCACGGCCTCGGTGACTTCCTCACCCAGATAGTCTTCGGCCGTCTTTTTCATCTTGCGCAGGACTTCGGCACTGACCTGTGGTGGCGCCACCTTCTTGCCCCGCACTTCGACCCAGGCATCACCGTTATCAGCAGCCACGATGCTGTAGGGCATGAGGTCGATATCTTTTTGAACTTCGGCCTCTGCAAACTTGCGCCCAATCAGTCGCTTGACGGCATACAGCGTATTGCGCGGATTGGTCACGGCCTGACGCTTGGCCGAGGCTCCTACTAGGATTTCTGCGTCGTCTTGGTAGGCGACGATGGAGGGCGTGGTGCGAGCACCCTCGCTGTTTTCGATGACCTTGGTGGCGTTGCCTTCCATGATGGCCACGCACGAGTTGGTCGTGCCCAAGTCAATGCCGATGATCTTACCCATGGATTCAATCTCCGAGAGGTGTGAAGCGGGGCGCTGTGCCTCGCCATGAAGTGCAAATGCGGACGATCCGAGGGGTTTTCAACCCTTGGGCGCCGTGACGGTGACCAATGCCGGCCGCAATACCCGGTCGGCGATGAGATAGCCTCGTTGAAGCACGCTGACGACCGTGTTGGGGTCTTGGTCAGCATTGACGATGCTGATAGCCTGATGCTGGTGCGGGTCAAACCGCGTACCGGCCTGGGGGGCAACTTCAATCACCTTGTTGCGTTCCATGGCGGCGTTGAGTTGCCGCAATGTGGCCCGCACCCCTTCAAGCAGTTGCTCGTTGGTGGCCTCTGGCAGAGCCAAGGCGGCATGCAGGCTGTCGCAGATGGGCAGCAGGCTCTCGGCAAAACTCTCGATGGCAAACTTGCGGGTCTTGGACATTTCCTCTTCAGTTCGACGCCGCGTGTTCTCCACCTCGGCTTTGGCACGCAGGTAGGCGTCTGACACCTCAGCATGACGTGCCTCCAGGTCGGCCAGGCGCTTTTCAATTGATTCGTGAGCTGAAGCTGCTGGCTCACCCGCAGCTGGGGTGTCGGGGGAGGAGGGGGTGAGATCTTCGGGGGCCGTAGAGGAAGTCATGGAACAAACCGGTCAGAAAGGTCAAAACCCAGGGAAAACCCTTTTATTTCCAGAAGATGGGGGTTGCCAGCCAATATTCAAGCCATTGGCTGAGCAGGGCAAAGGCTCGCAGGCTGGCAGGTCCTACCGCTGGGCGCCCATGGCCATCGCCTGTTGCCTTTGCTGCGCCAGGTCCTGGGCTGTCATCGGGATGCCCGGGGGCCAACCGCGCGTATGGTCTTGAATGAGTTGAAGCACCAAATCAGCCGCTGCTGGCGAATCGTTCAAGCAGGAAATGTAGTGAAAATCCTGCCCACCTGCCTCGATGAACGCCTCGCGTGCTTCCTGGGCGATTTCCTCCAGTGTTTCCAGGCAATCGACTGAAAAGCCCGGGCAGACGACATCGACCCGACGCAAGCCTTGAGCAGCCAATTCGCGCAGCGTGGGCTCGGTGTAAGGCCTCAGCCACTGCGCACGCCCAAATCGGCTTTGGAAGGTGACCCGGTAGGCTGTAGGTGGCAATTGCAGTGCCTGGGCGAGCAAACGCGCCGTCTTGTAGCACTCGCAGTGATACGGGTCGCCCAGCATGAGCGAGCGCTGCGGCAACCCATGGAAGGTCATCACCAGCAATTCGGCCTGGCCGTGGGTACGCCAGTACTGGCGTACCGATTCGGCCAGTGCGTGGATGTAGGCCGGATGATCATGGTAGTGATTGACAAAACGCATCTCCGGTACGAATCGGGCTTGCGCCACCCACTGGGCGACGGCATCCCAGGCGCTGGCCGTGGTGGCTGCCGCGTACTGGGGGTACAGCGGCAAGACCAAGAGGCGTTGGACACCGGCCTGGCGAAGTCTGTCCAAGGCACTACCGATGGACGGGGCGCCATAGCGCATACCGAAGTCCACCACCACTGGAGACGGGGTTGAATCCAGAGCAGCCGCTACCCGTTGCATCAACCGCTGGGTCAAGCTCACCAAGGGTGAGCCGTCTTCCGTCCAGATGGTGGCGTATTTGGCAGCCGACTTCGACGGGCGTATCCGAAGGATGATGCCGTGCAGGATGGGCCACCAGGCCCATCGAGGAATCTCCACCACCCGCGGGTCGCTGAGAAATTGGGCCAGATAGCGCCTCGTGGCCGAGGCAGTGGGGGCCTGAGGGCTGCCCAAATTGATCAACAGCACCCCCGTGCGGGCGGGGGTGCCGTGCTCGTAGGCCGGCTCAGTCCGGTAGGCCATGATCAGGCTGTTGCCAAAGGCGCCGACCGGCCCTGCTAGAGATTGTCCAAGTAGGTGCGAAGCTTGTCCGACCGGCTGGGGTGCTTGAGCTTGCGTATGGCCTTGGCCTCGATTTGCCGAATACGCTCACGCGTGACGTCAAATTGCTTGCCCACCTCTTCGAGGGTGTGGTCGGTGCTCATCTCAATACCAAAGCGCATGCGCAGGACTTTGGCCTCACGGGGTGTCAAGCTGTCCAGGATGTCCTTGACCACATCGCGCAACCCTGCTTGCATGGCCGCCTCAATGGGAGCGGTGTTGTTGGTGTCCTCAATGAAGTCACCCAGATGGGAATCGTCATCGTCGCCAATGGGGGTCTCCATGGAGATGGGTTCCTTGGCGATCTTCATGATCTTGCGGATCTTGTCCTCGGGAATCTCCATCTTTTCTGCCAGCGTCGGCGCGTCTGGCTCGTAGCCGAACTCTTGCAGATGCTGACGAGAAATTCGATTCATCTTGTTGATGGTCTCGATCATATGGACCGGGATCCGAATCGTGCGGGCTTGGTCGGCAATAGACCGCGTGATCGCCTGAC
>CAYNSW010000015.1:0-55904 GCA_964400135.1 uncultured Rubrivivax sp.
GCCACTGACCTCTACCTTGGCCTTCTTGGCCAATTCGTTGTCTTCGATGTACTTGTTGATGACGCGGGTCATCGCAGCGCGCATGCCGGTCAGGTGCGTGCCGCCATCGCGCTGTGGGATGTTGTTGGTAAAGCACAGCACGTTCTCGCTGTAGCCATCATTCCACTGCATGGCCACCTCGGTGGTGATGACCGTGCCTTGTTCGCTGCCCTTTTCTCCTGTGGCATGAAACACCGTGCCATGCAAGACCCGCTTGCCGGTGTTGATGAATTCCACAAAGCCTTTGACGCCACCGGCAAAGGCAAAGTTGTCTTCCTTTTGGTTGCGCTCATCGACCAGACGTATCTTCACGCCATTGTTCAAGAAGCTGAGCTCACGCAGCCGCTTGCTGAGGATCTCGTAGTGAAAGTCAATATTGGTGAAGATTTCCTCGTCGGGCAGGAAGTGCACCTCGGTTCCACGCTTGTCGGTGGCGCCGGTAACCTTCATGGGGCTGACCTGAGAGCCCTCTCGCATTTCCAACAAGCGGTCTTGGGGAACGCCCTTTTTGAATTCCAAAAAGTGCACCTGCCCCTCGCGGCGCACGGTCAGACGCAACCACTTGGACAAGGCGTTGACACAGCTCACGCCCACGCCGTGCAGTCCACCTGAGACCTTGTAGCTGTTTTGATTGAACTTGCCGCCCGCGTGCAGTTCGGTCAAGGCAATCTCGGCCGCGCTGCGCTTGGGCTCGTGCTTGTCGTCCATCTTCACGCCCGTGGGGATACCGCGGCCGTTGTCCACCACACTGATGCTGTTGTCGCTGTGAATGGTCACCACGATGTCGTCACAGTGCCCCGCGAGCGCCTCGTCTATGGAGTTGTCCACCACCTCAAACACCAGGTGGTGCAGTCCCGTCCCATCGCTGGTGTCGCCGATGTACATGCCCGGCCGCTTGCGTACGGCCTCCAGCCCCTCCAGGATCTGAATGCTGCCTTCGCCGTAGCTGTTATCGCCACCGGGATTTTGGGGTTCGCTCATGAGGTCTTCTTTTCAAAAAACACGAAGCGGGCAACACGGCCCGCTGCAATTTGGCACCTGGGCTTGGGTCAAATGCGCATGGGCATGACCACATACTTGAAACCCGTCTGGTCGGGCACGGTAATCAGGGCACTGGCGTTACCGTCTTGCAACTCCATGCGAATCATGGGTGCTTGCACATTGGACAAGACATCGAGCAAGTACGTGACGTTAAAGCCAATGTCGATGGCTTCTCCCTCGTAGTCGATCTCGATTTCCTCTTTGGACTCTTCTTGCTCGGCGTTGTTGGCCACGATGCGCAACACACCTGCTTCAAAGTTCATGCGAACACCCTTGAACTTCTCGTTGGTGAGAATGGCCGCTCGCTGCAGCGCTGACAGCAGCCCGCTGCGTCCCAGGGTGATGGCATGTTGGTGTCCTTTGGGGATCACGCGGTTGAAATCCGGAAACTTACCCTCGACGAGCTTGGTGATGAACTCCAGGCCGGAAAAGGCAAACTTGGCCTGGTTATGGGCAAAGCGCATCTCAATGGCCGAGTCATCGGCTTTGAGCAGGCGCTGCAACTCCAGCACCGTCTTGCGCGGCAAGATCACTTCTTGGCGCTGCGGCACATCACCGTCAAGCGAGGCTTGTGCCAAAGCCAGCCGGTGACCATCGGTGGCCACCAGGGTCAGCGACTTGCCCTCGGCGATAAACAAAATGCCGTTGAGGTAGTAGCGGATGTCGTGCACAGCCATCGCAAAGTGCACCTGCTCGACCAAAGACTTCAAAGTCTTTTGCGGAATGGAAAAGGTCGCACCGTAGTCGGTGGGCTCATTGACCAAGGGGAAGTCTTCGGCTGGCAGCGACTGCAAGGTAAAGCGGCTCTTGCCTGCTTGCAAGGTGAGTTTGGACTGTGACGACGACAGGCTCACCACCTGGTCTGCCGGCAACGACCGCAAGATGTCGATCATCTTGCGCGCGCCCACCGTGGTGCTGAACTGCGCATCATCGCCATCCAAGGCGGCTTGGGTGCGTACCTGGATTTCCAAATCGCTGGTGATGAATTCCACGCCTGGGCCACTCTTGCGCAACAAGACGTTGGCCAAGATCGGCAGCGTGTGACGCCGCTCCACGATGCCCGAGACCGATTGCAGAGCGCCCAAGACCTGTTCTTGCGAAGCTTTAAAGACAATCATGATGTTGTTAATCTTTTAAAGGTGGTGGTGGTAGTGAGTCTCAGCAGCAGCTGTGGAAAACGCTATTTTCGCCTGATTTGACAAGGGCTTAGCGCCGGGATGTCTCTGTGGGCTGCCAGGCCGTTGTCAGAGGGCGGTTTGGGGGAAAAAAGCCAGCGCCCACCGCGCTTGTGGATAAGCGGCAAGTTGTGCGCGAAGCATCCACAGCGTTGTGCACCCTCAGCCCTTGAGGGTTTGCTCTAGCACGTGCAGCTGCTGATTGAGCTCGGTGTTGGTGGTGCGGTCTGACCCTACCTTGCGCACCGCGTGGAGCACGGTGGTGTGGTCCCGCCCGCCAAACAGCTCGCCAATTTCAGGCAAGCTCTTTTTGGTCAACTCCTTGGCCAAATACATGGCCACCTGGCGCGGGTGGGCGATGCTGGCCGGGCGCTTCTTGCTGTACATGTCGGCGACCTTGATCTTGTAGAAATCGGCCACAGTCTTTTGGATGTTTTCTACCGAGACCTGCCGGTTTTGGATGGACAGCAAATCGCGAAGGGCCTCTCGGGCCAGCACGATATTGATCTCTTTGTGGCTAAAGCGCGCGTAGGCCAGTACCTTGCGCAGGGCGCCTTCGAGTTCACGCACATTGGCCCGGACGTTTTTGGCGATGAAAAACGCCACGTCTTCGGGCATTTGGGCTCCCTCAGACTCGGCCTTGCGAATCAGGATGGCCACGCGCATTTCCAGCTCGGGCGACTCTATGGCCACCGTCAGACCCGAATCGAAACGCGAGGTCAGGCGTTGGTCAATGTCGGCCAGCCCCTTGGGGTAGGTGTCGCTGGTCATGATGATGTGGGCGCGCTTGGCCAGCAGGGCCTCGAAGGTGTTGAAAAACTCCTCCTGAGTGCGCTCCTTGCCAGCAAAAAACTGCACATCGTCAATGAGCAGCAAATCCAGCGAGTGGTACTTGGCCTTGAGCTCATCAAAGGTCTTGCGCTGATAGTTCTTCACCACATCGCTGATGAACTGTTCGGCATGCAAATACAGCACCCGCGCTGTGGGTTTGTCGCGCAGCAAGGCGTTGCCCACGGCATGGACGAGATGGGTTTTGCCCAAGCCAACCCCGCCGTAGATGAACAAGGGGTTGTACATCACCCCTGGCGCGCCGGCCACGTGCAAGGCCGCTGTTCGTGCCATTTGGTTGGCCCGCCCGGGCACCAAGGTCTCGAAGGTCAGGGCCGGATTGAGCCGTGGCAAGGCGGGGTTGCCTGGCAAGGCCCAGGCCGGCGCGCCATCTGGAGCCGCCGCGGGCGAGGTCAAAGCGCTGGCCGGCGCCAGCAAGCCCAGTGAAGCGGTGGCCGCAGCGGCCGCATGCGTCAGACCCGAGGCCGACCGCGGGCCGGTAGCGGCAGCCGGCTCTCGTGAGGCCAAGCTCAACTGCAAGCGCACAGGCTTGCCCGCGACGTCACTGAGCAAAGACTCCATGCGCGCAGCGTATTGCGAGCGGATCCAGTCCAACTTGAAACGATTGGGAACGCGCAGGGTCACCACCGTGTCGGCATCGGCGCTGTCGTGGACCTCCGGAGCCGGCAAGGGGCGTATCCAGGTGTTGAACTGCTGCTCGGGCAGCTCGGCGGCCAGGCGTGCACAGCCTTGGGCCCATAGATCGGTTGTCATTGTGGAAAAGTGCAAATCAGCTAATCGTCATGCCCGTCACCACGGGTGTGGACGAAGCGAGTTATCCACATTTTAGATCACGCCGTCAAGGCGGCCAAAACCCTGATGACGCGGGGCCCCAAAACGGGCATGCTCGAGGCGCTCCTCGCCGTCTGAACCCCGCCCCGATAACCGGGGCCCGGCGAATTTGGTACCATTGAGGGTTTCCCGATTTCGGGCCACCAATCACTTCCGGCGGTAACCTCACATGGCGATGAAGCGCACCTATCAACCTTCCAAGACCCGGCGGGCCCGCACGCACGGTTTCCTGGTTCGCATGAAGACCCGCGGTGGGCGCGCCGTGATCAACGCTCGCCGCGCTAAGGGGCGCAAGCGCCTGTCGCAGGTCTGAGGCAGCCGCACGGCTGCTTGCGCAGCGCACGCGCCCCGGCTGCTCGCCCCCTCAGCAACTCGGCTTGGCCATGATTCGAGTCGATGCGCCATTGGGCCGGGTGTTGCACTCGGCCGACTTCGACCGCCTGATGCAGTCCCCCGCCAGAAAGCGAAGCGCTCACTTCGCTGTTCACCATGTCATGGCCTGGCCCCATGCGCAACGTCCGCCGGCTACCCAGAAGGTTGCCGACAACTTATCCACAGCGCATCAACCCAGTTGTCCAGATTCTGTGGATGAGTGCGTTCAGGCGGCGCGGCCGGGTGAGCGTTGGCTGGGCTGCATGGTGCCCAAGCGGCACGCCAAACGTGCGGTCACCCGCAACCTCATCAAGCGACAGATGCGAACGGCAGCGCAGCGTCACGCCCAGCAGTTGTTGCCGGGCTTGTGGCTGCTTCGCCAGCACCGGCCCTTCGATCCCCGGGTTTTCGTTTCGGCGGCCTCGTCGGCTTTGCGCGAAGCGGCCCGCGTGGAGTTGGAGGCGCTGCTCTCGTCACTGGGCGCCCCCGCGCCCGCTTGCAAGCCGTGAAAGCCCAAGCGCTGACCTGGCCCCAACGCGCCCTGATCGGGCTCGTGCGGGGCTACCGATTTTTGCTCAAGCCGTGGCTGGGTAACGCCTGCCGGTTTGAGCCGACCTGTTCGGCCTATGCCTTGGGTGCCCTGCAAAAGCACGGCGCCGCGCCAGGCACCGTTCTCACCATGGCCCGCCTGCTTCGCTGCCACCCTTGGTGCCATGGCGGATGCGACCCCGTTCCCGACGAACTGCCCTGGCGGCGAGCGTCCGCCAAAACCGACGATTTGCGAAAGCCCTTGCCATGACCGATATGCGCAGAACCATCCTGTGGGTGGTCTTCACGATGTCTTTGGTGCTGCTGTGGGACGCTTGGAATAAGCACACCGGTCAGCCCCCGCTGTTTGGCCCGGCGCCCCAACCGGCCGCCTCGGCCAGCGCACCCGCTCAAGCCGCGCCAAGCGCCACGGCGGCGGTGCCTGGTGCTGTGGCCGCGCCCGCTGCCGCTGGTGTGCCGGCCCCGCTCACGGCCCCGGCGGTGGGCGCTGCCCCCGCGCAAGCCCCCACAACGCCTTCAGCCAGCGCGCCCACCGAGTGGGTCGTGATGACCACCGATGTGGTGCGGGCCAGTATTGACCCGCGCGGCGGCAGCCTGGTGCGGCTGGAGCTGCTGAAATTTGACGATGCCAACCGCCCGGGGCAGCCGGTGGTGTTGATGGACCAAAGCGCCAAGCGCTTGTATTTGGCGCAAACCGGCTTCATCACGCCCGAGCCGGGCGTGAAGCTGCCCAACCACCTCACGCCCATGCGCGCCATCACGGCGCAGCGCCAGCTCGAGCCCGGCAGCGCCTCGCTGCAACTCGTGTTGGAGTCTGAGCCGGTGGACGGGCGGCGCCTGCGCAAGACCTACACCTTTGCGCGCGGAGACTACACCGTGGGCGTGGTGCATGAGCTGATCAACGACAGCGCGCAAAGCGTGTCACCACAGCTGTACCTGCAGCTCGCGCGTGACGGCAACCCGCCCGAGGGCGAGTCGGCGTTTTACTTCACCTTCACCGGCCCAGCGATTTACACCGATGCGGCCAAGTTTCAAAAGATCGAGTTCAAGGATATCGAGAAAAACAAGGCCAGCCACGAGAAGAACGCCAACAACGGTTGGGTGGGCATGGTGCAACACTACTTTGCCTCGGCCTGGTTGGTGCCCGGCGCCTCCGCGCGGGAGTTTCGCACCACCAAAGTCGCCGACAACCACTATGCGATTGCCATGGTGTTGCCCGCGGCCAGCGTTGCGCCCGGTGCCTCGGCGCGACTGGAGTCGCAGCTGTACGCTGGCCCGCAGGAAGAGTACAAGCTCGCCGCCCTCGCCCCCGGCCTGGAGCTGGTCAAAGACTATGGATGGCTCACCGTCATTGCCAAGCCACTGTTTTGGCTGCTCAGCCAGCTGCACGGCTTTTTGGGCAATTGGGGCTGGGCCATCGTGGCGCTCGTGGTGCTGCTCAAAGCGGCTTTTTACTGGCTCAATGCCAGCGCCTACCGCTCCATGGCCAAGATGAAGGCGATCAATCCGCGCGTCATGGAAATGCGCGAGCGGCTCAAGGACAACCCGCAAAAGATGCAGCAAGAAATGATGCGCATCTACCGAGAGGAAAAGGTCAACCCGCTGGGCGGGTGCCTGCCCATCTTGGTGCAAATGCCGTTTTTCATCGCCCTGTATTGGGTGTTGCTCTCCAGCGTGGAAATGCGAGGGGCCTCGTGGTTTTGGCTGCCCGATCTGGCCCAGCCCGATCGGCTGTTCACCATCCCCTTCATTGCCATGCCTGTGGGCGTCCTGCCCATTCTCATGACGGCCAGCTCGCTGGTTCAAACGTGGCTCAACCCCACGCCGCCCGATCCCATGCAGGCCAGGCTGATGTGGATCATGCCCATCGCCTTTTCCTTCATGTTCTTCTATTTCCCCTCAGGCCTGGTCTTGTACTGGTTGGTCAACAACTTGCTGTCCATTGCGCAGCAGTGGGTCATCAACAAGCGACTGGGCGTCTTGAACAAGTAAGGCCGCGGGCCTGGCGCACATGCGTAGGCGCGCTGACCCTATCGTGGCGCAGGCCACCGCCGCTGGCCGAGGCGGTGTTGGGGTGGTGCGTGCTTCCGGCGGCGATCTCTCGGGCCTGATGCACGCGGTGTGCGGCCGTGCGCTCAGGCCGCGGCAGGCCACACTCGTGGACTTCCTGGACGACGATGGCACCACCATCGATCGGGGGCTGGCGCTTTACTTCCCGGCGCCGAGCTCCTACACCGGCGAGGATGTGCTGGAGCTGCACGGTCACGGCGGGCCCGTGGTGATGCAGCTGCTCATCTCCCGCTGTGTGCGCGCCCAGCCTGGCGCGCGTCTGGCCGAGCCAGGCGAGTTCACGTTGCGCGCCTTTCTCAACGACAAGCTCGACCTCACACAGGCCGAGGCGGTGGCCGACCTGATCGATGCGGGCACCGCACAGGCCGCCCGCAGTGCCAGCCGCAGCCTGGCCGGTGTGTTCTCGGCGCAGGTGCAGGCCCTGGCGCAGCAGCTGGTACGCCTTCGCACGCTGGTGGAGGCCACGCTGGACTTTCCAGAAGAAGAGATCGACTTCTTGCAACGAGACGATGCCGCCGGCCAGCTGCAGACTCTGCACGAGGCGGTGCTCACCCTGATCGCCCAGGCGCGACAAGGCGTGCTCCTGCGCGACGGGTTGCGCGTGGTGATTGCCGGTCAACCCAATGTGGGCAAGAGCGCCCTACTCAACGCCTTGGCCGGCGAGGAGTTGGCCATCGTCACGCCGGTGGCGGGCACCACCCGAGACCGCATCAGCCAGATGCTCAACATCCAGGGCATACCGCTACAGGTCACCGACACGGCCGGCTTGCGTCCCAGTGAGCAAGCCAGCGACGAGGTGGAGCGCATCGGCATGCACAAGACCTGGCAGGCCCTGGAACAAGCCGATGCGGTACTGTGGGTCAGAGACCTGCAGCGCATGGGACGCGACAGCGCCTATGACGCACAGGACCTCGACATTGCCCGCCGCCTTCCCCCCGGTGTGCTCATCGTGCAGGTGTGGAACAAGGCCGATGTGCAAAGCGGTGCGGTACTGGACCCGCTGCAAGCTGAGCGTGCGGCTGCCACCGTGCGGGTGTCGGCCACGCAAGGCCTGGGTCTGGAGACCCTGAGCACGGCCTTGGTGCAACTGTGCGGCGGCAGCGGCACCACCCAAGGGGCCTTCACCGCCCGAGCGCGGCACATCCAAGCGTTGGGTGAGTGTGAGCAAGCGCTGGTGCGTGCGCAGCCCCATTTGCAGTCTCGCCAACCGGCGCTGGAGCTGCTGGCCGAAGAGCTGCGCCAGGCGCACACGCATCTGCAATCGATCACCGGCGAGTTCACCCAGGAAGACCTTTTGGGCGAGATCTTTGGGCGGTTTTGCATCGGCAAGTGAGCCGCGTGCCGCCCACAACCGCCGCCTTCAGTGCATCGGATCGGGCGCTGGTGGCTCTTGGGGCTCCAACGGCAGTCCGGGCGCTACACCGGCGCGGCAGCGCCGCACATAGCCCATGGGGGTGTCGCGCTGGTACAGCTTAAATAGCAAGATCAGCTCTTGGTGCGTCAATCCACTTTGCTGGCTGAGGTCCGCCCAGGAGATGGGCTGGCGCGCGTGCCCCCGTATCCATTGACAAAGCTCGAAGACCTTGGTCCGCGCCTCATCGGATGTCAGGGCGCGCAGCTTGTGGGGGCCGCTCACCGGCACACCTGCAGCCACCTGGCTCGGCGCGGGCTCACTCAGAGCCGGGGGCCCGCTCGGGGGTGATCCCGCCCACAGCGCTGAACTGAATGAGCTCGGCCAGAGATCGAACACCCAATTTGCGCATCAATTGCATCTTGTACTGTTTGGCTGTGGGCAGCGAGATATTCATCGCCTCCACGATCTCGGCGTTCTTGTAGCCTTTCAGCAGCAAAGTCAAAACCTCTCGCTCGCGTGGGGCGATGCGGCCCAGTGCCTGCTCGAAGCGGGTTTGCTCAATCAGGCGCATCATCTGGTGGCGGTCACGCTCCACGCCGGCCGATACCGCCCGCAACAACTCCTCGCGCGTAAACGGCTTGACCAAAAAATCCAAGGCCCCCAGCTTCATGGCCGAGATGCCTTGGGCCACCGAGCTCTCACCGCTGATGTAGACCACTGGCATGCTGCGGCCCCGGCGAAGCAACTCTTCGTGCAATTCCAGCCCGCTCATCATGGGCATGCGCATATCGGTCACGACCACGGCCGGCGCCACTTGGGGCAACTCATCTAGAAAGGACGCGGGGTCGGGCCAGGCCCTGACCTGAAAACCGGCAAACGACAGCAACTCCTGCAAGCTGCAGCGCAAACTGTCATCGTCCTCAATGATGTGAACGTGGCCCTGGGTGGTCATGGTGCGGCTTCGGCAAACAGGCAGCGCAGTATGCGCAACTCGCCGGCGGCAGCATATCCTGCGAAAGCAGGATGACCGTACTCAGGCGACCGAGGTGCCGGTTTCTGGCGTGTGTTCGCTCATGGGCAGGCTGACCACGAAGCGAGCCCCGGGCTGGTAAGCAGCATCCCACACCACGCTGCCCGCATGTCGCTCGACGATGTACCGGGTCAGCCAAAGCCCCACCCCCATGCCTGTGGGCCGGCCGCTGACCTGGAGGTCGAAAATTCGACTGGCCAACTCGGTGGGAATGCCCGGCCCGTTATCGCTGACCGATAAGAGCGCGTGGCCTGCCTCAATCCACGTCTTGACCCACACCTGGCGCTGTCCCCTGGGCTGACCCCGAAGCGCCTCCACCGCGTTTTCCACCAGATTGAGCACGGTGTGCTGCATTTCCCCAGGAGAAAACGCAAAGGCGCGGTGGGCTGCCAACTCGTGATGAATCGACACGCCCTCTTGCAGCAATTGGCGGCTGAGCAATACCAACACCGCATGCACCACATCATCCAGGGTGGAGGTTTGCAGCTGCAAGGCCTGTTGGCCGAACAAGGCGCGAACTCGCTTGAGAATTTGCGCGGCGCGCTGGTTGTCATGCTCAATGCGGGTGAGCAGATGGGTCAACTCGGCTGGCGCGTGGGCTTGCGTGCAGCGGCGAAGCGCCTCGGACACATTGAGTTGGATGGCAGCCAGGGGCTGGTTCACCTCATGGGCAATGGTGGCCGACAACGCGCCCGACTGGGCCAGCTTGCCCACAGCCGCCATACGCTCCATCATGGCCGTTCGCTCCCGCAGGGCCTCTTCCGCCAGCCGCCGCTCTTGCTCGGCCAGCACTTCCGCCTGTCGGGCCAGCTGGGCCGCCTCGTCTGCCTGGCGGCGTGAGGCCTGGTTTTTTTCCACGACAAAGCCCCAGTAGCCATAGCAATAAAAGACCACGCTCAGGTAATTGACCATCAGGGCCACATTGGACAAGCTCGTGAACTCCAAAAGACCGGCGATACGCCCCACGCGCGCGATCTCGCCCACGCGAGCCAAATTGACCACGATGAACACCACGAGCACAAGCAATATCAGCCACAGCGCCCGGCTGTTGTGCCGCCTCCGCAGGCGGTTGGTCATGACCAGCACGGCCACCTCCAAAGCACTGAGCAGCAGCAGGTGCGCCCCAACCGCTGCCGAAGGAAACGGGTTGCTCCATTGCAAGAGGCTGACCAAGCCCAGGTGCAGCATGGAGCCGCCGAGGTAGCGCCGCCAGGGGATGGCGGCCGTGGACAGTTCTCGACGCAGCGACTCGAACAAGAACAGCACACTGACCAGGGCCAGCCACGCGTTCAGGGAAACGCGCACGAATACGGGCAAGCCTGAGCCAAAGACGAAAACCGACGCGGCCAAAGCATAAACGGCCGTCCCGGCAAACCAGATGCCCGCGTTTCGATCCTGTTGCCCGGAGAGCATCCACCAGGCGCTGATGGGCGTCATCCAAAAGATGAGCAGGCCCGAGAGCAACAGCAACACCACGCCGGGGTGGAATTCAGACATCGTCAAGTCTCCTGGGGCCCCACTATCGCACCGCCGTGGCCGATTGGACATCGGACAACACCCCACGCCTCATACGGACGCAGGATGGCGGGCGTTGCGCCAAATCAATAGCATCAGTCGGTTGATCTTCGGGGAGTGTCCACTTGGCCATTATCAAGAAACCCGCTTTGCCCAAGAGTCGCCTGACCCTCTTGGCCCTGGAGCCCAGGCTCGTATTTGATGGGGCCATCGCCACCGATTTGGCCCGCGAACTCTCTGCGGAGTCGTCTGCTGATCGCCCTGGCGTGGTCACCACACCAACAAATTGACAGTGCACCCCTGACCCACTTGCCGGCCGAAATGTTGGCCGACCGCTTTGGTGGTCCCCTGCTCACCGTTGAAGAGGGCCAGCAACTCAAACCCCGTCAACCTCTGTACCGGGTACGGCTGAGTCTCCAACAAAACCCGCGAACCGAACAAGTGCGGTTGGCGGGCTTTAGCATCGAAGGCGAGCGGGCCAGTGTGTTGGGGCGGATTCAGCGAAGTGCCTTGGGCGCACTCATGCTGCAAGCCAGCTTCTGATAACGCCCTGGGCGCCCGCCCCCACCCCGGGGCATCGATGACGCCAGGCGCACGCCCGGGCGTGTCAGCCGGCGGCCCCCAGGCTTTATCATCTTTGAAAATTTTCGGGAGTCACACCATGGCTGAGGCTTGGCGCCGGCAGGCATTTCGATCCGTGCCCACGGCAGTGGCGGCAGCCGCCGCCTGTTGCGCGATGGGGGTTCAGGCCCAAACCGGCGCAGCGGCCCCAGCGGCTGCGGTGGAGCGGGTCACGATCACCGGCTCGAATATCCGCCGTGCCGATATCGAAACCCCCAGCCCTGTGGTCACCCTGACGGCGCAAGACATTGAGCGCAGCGGCTATGCCACGCTGGCCGATGTGATGCGCAACCTCACAGCCAACAATATGGGCACTCTGGGCCAGGCGGCCCCTGCGGCCTTTGGGGCCGGTGGCGCAGGGGTGTCTTTGCGGGGACTGACGGTGGGCGCCACGCTGGTCCTCATCGATGGGCAGCGCATGGCCTCGTACCCGCTGCCCGACGATGGCCAGCGAGACTTTGTGGACATGGCCTCCATTCCTATCGGCGCGATTGAGCGCATCGAGGTGCTCAAAGACGGTGCTTCGGCCATCTATGGCTCCGATGCCATGGCGGGCGTGGTCAATGTGATCTTGAAGCGCACGCATCGAGGCACCTTGGTACAAGCCGATGTGGGCCAAACCTCGCGTCGAGACGGACGCAGCGCCAGCTTCTCGGCCGTTCACGGCTTTGGAGACTTGGCCCAGCGCGGCTTTACGGCATATGTGGCAGCAGATGTGCGCGAGCGCCGCCCCATCTTGCTGAGCGCCCGCCCCGGGTTGACCACAACCGACTGGAGCCGCTTTGGCGGCATCTCAGACGGACCGCCCCCCGATAACGCCGAGTTGCAAGCGGCGCCACGCACGCGCAACGCCAGTGTGGTGGCGCGCGCCACCTGGGCCTTGCCCTCTGCCTGGACGCTGGACGTGAGTGCATCCGTACTCAGCAGCCAAGCCGAGCAGGTGGGGCTGAAGAATTACATCGGCGGGCCCGAGGGCGGCGTACTCAGTTTTGTCTTCGGCCCCAAGCGCCCTCAGCCGCAACCGGCCGCGCTCAATGGCACCAACGTGATCGACCCCGCCACGGGGGATCCCGTGGCCGACTATGTGGTGGACGATCTGGGCGCGCAGCGCTCGCGCACCACATCGCAATCGCAACGCTGGGTGGCGAGCCTGGCGGGGTCTTGGGGCCTCTGGGATATACAAGCCAGTGCGGGCTTGACCCGCGTGAGCACCCGTTTGGAGATGTTCAACTATTTGAGCCTGCCGGCATTTCAGGGGGCATTGAATGCGGGCACCTACACCTTGGGGGGTAGCCATGCGGCAGCGGTCTTGAGTCAAATCGCACCGCAAGCGAATTCCACCTCCACCAACGACTTGAATTTCATCAACGTGAGGGCCAGTCGCGAGGTGGGTCGTTTACCCGGCGGTCCCGTGGGCTTGGGCACCGGCATCGAGTTCTTCAGCCGCAAGCTCAACGAGAATTTCCCCGAGGCCTTTGCGCAGGGCGTTCAGTCCAGCAACATCTATGCGTTTGGTGTGGGCCAGCAGCGCATCACGGCCGCCTACGTCGAATTGACAGCGCCGCTAACCCGCACGGTTCAGGTGGACGCGGCAGCGCGAGTTGACCACTACAACACCTACGGCACCTCGGCCACCCCCAAATTGGGCGCCAAGTGGGCGGTCTCGCCTGCGGCCACCGTGCGAGGCACCTTTGCGCGCGGTTTTCGTGCACCCAATGCGGTGGAGTCGGGTATCTCGGGCTCTAGCGCGGGATTCTTGCCAGCGCTGTACGACACCGCGCTGTGTCAGGTGGCCCAACCGGGCCAGCCCTGCGACCTGTATGTTGGCGGCACGCAGTTGCAACTGCCCGGGCAAAACCTCAAGCCCGAAAAATCCACCTCGTTTACGCTGGGCCTGCTGCTGGAGCCGACGCGCTGGATGAACCTGTCGCTGGACTACTACGACATCAAGATCAGCGACCAGATCGTCTCCCCCGGGCTGTTTGGACAAGCCCAAATCGATCGACCCGCTGCCTACGGCACCAAGTTGTACCGCGTGAGCAACCCCACGCTGGCCAACGCGGCGCCCACCGGTCCTGATGACACCATCCTTTACGGCACCTACCCGTTCATCAACCTGGGGCAGGCGCGCACCAACGGATTCGATCTGGACTTGCGCTTGAAGTTCGAGCCCACGCCGGCGGGGCGCTTCACGGCCGCCTTGCAGTGGAGCCGCATGCTGCGCTACACGATTGACCGCGAAGGATTGCGCTATGAATTGGCCGGCACACACGGGCCGAGTTTTGTGTCCACCAACACCGGAACTCCTCGCGACCGCTGGGGTGCCTCCGTGAGTTGGGCACAAGGCGCCAGCGACCTCACGGTGTCCGCGCAGCGCATCAGCAGCTTCACCGTCACGGACCCGAGCTATGACGTGCCCGACTGCTCGGCGGCTCTGGGCCACATCTACCCCGATGGTGCACCGCCAACCTCGCCGCTTTGCCGAGTGGGTGCTTTCACCACGGTCAATGTGAGTTGGCGCTACACCCTGTCCAAGCAGTGGAGCGTGCGGGCGGCGGTGACCAACTTGTTGGACGCAAGACCCCCCATTGACGCCTTCGCCTCCAGCTCACCTGGCGGCGGGGTGGCCGCGGGCGGAGCGCACTACAACCCCGCATTGCATCAAGACGGTGCCGTGGGCCGTGCGTTCACGCTGGGGGTCAGTTACAGCTTCTGAATCCGCACGCCCACCTGCTGCGCTCATGGCCACCACAGTTGATCAATTTCTGCAGGCCCTTGGCCAGGTGTTGGCGCTGCCCCCGTTGGCATTGAACAGCGAGCGGGTGTGTGGCCTGTATGCCCCCGGGGGGGTACAGGTGCAGATGGAGTGGGTACCCAGCGAAGGGGCCCTGCTCATGATGGCGGGGGTGGGGCAGCTCGACAGCCAGGATCCGGGTGCCCATGCGCAGCGACTGTTGCAGGCCAACTTCTTGTTTGCGGGCACTCGCGGCGAGGCCATCGCGCTAGAGCCCGATACGCAAAGGCTGTTTGTGTGTGCGCGGCTGGAGCCCGCCGAGGTGAGTCTGGATCATGCCGTGGAGTTGTTTTCGCGATTTGTTGACACCGCCCAACGCTGGCACGATCACCTTCAGGGCCACAGCCCCGGCCCGGCCGCCCTGAGCGAGTCCGGCGCGCAAGCCTTCATGCTCAAAGGCTAGCCACGCCAAGAGCTGACATGGACAAGCTCCAATTCACCTTTCGCAGCGGACCTTCCTTGGTCATCGATGGCCAGAAGGTGGACTTGAGCACCCAGGCCAAGGCGCTACAAGTTCTCGACAAGCAGGGAAACGCCAAGACAATCCTGGGTTTTCAAGCGGCCGATGGCACGCTGTTTCGGCTCAAGGAGCGTGCGTCAGGCGATGGGGTTAACCTGGTGATCTACGGCGACCCCAAGGCCTTGTCCCAGTACCACTTCAAGGTCAGCCAGGGTGACCTCACCAAGGCCCGTTACGACGGGCAAAGCCACAAAAAGCTTGACTACCGGCCCGGCGACTTCGCCATGTTTGCGCCCAAGCGTGAGGTGCTGCACAGCACGCTGGCGCAGTTGGGCCTGGGGCCCCTGCACGCCACGGGCTCGCCGCCGGCGCCTACCTCTGCGGCGCTCAGACCCCAATCGGGGCTGGTCAACGGGGGCAACTACTGCTACACGAATGCAGCGCTCAAGCTGCTCATGAGCACCAAAGGCCAGGCTCTGTTGACGCACCTGGAGGACCTCAAGCAACACCCGCAGCGCTACCTCGGCCTGGCCCACACGACCCTACCCGAACCCTACGACGCCCTTCGGGCTGCGCTGCACGAGATGGCCACGCTGACGTTTCAAGGCCGGGACACCCGCAGTGCGGTCAACAAGTTCAGGCGCGCCCTAGAAAACCCCGAGCTGGTCGCGCTGGCGCGCAGTTGGGAAGACATGCGCAAGCCGCTTGCGGCGCAACGCTTGGCGCTCACCGAGCCCGCCAGGAAGGCCGAAGAAGCGCTGTCCAAGGCCCAAGCCGAGTTCGCCGCCAGTGCGTCTGGCGCGGCGAAGTCGCCTCAGCGTCAAGCCAGGTTGCGCGAGCTGGAGCAGGCGCATCAAGCCGCCCAAGCAGCGCGCGATGCAGGATTGGCAGCGCTCAATGCCCAAGCGCAAGCACAAGGCTATCTCAGCCTGAACGATCAGATCAACCGCCTGGACAACCTCAGCCGCATCGGCAAGTTTGCCCAAGCCCAACTGGCGCTGCAGGCGCTACCCATCGCCGAGCGCACAACCCAGGAGGCCACAGACCTGGGCGTGTTGAACACCCAGCAAGAGGCCAACGAGTTTTTGATGTGGATACGCGAAGCGCTTCTCCTGCCTCTCACGGGCGATGAGAGCGTGGTCGAGCACTCGGCCAAGGTTGTGGATGGAAGGCCCATCGCCGAGCAGGCGGCGGACCCAATCAGCACGAGTGCTATTGCGCTAAAAGGGGACCCTCTCAAACCGGCAGCCAACCTGCAAGAGCTCTTGGACTTTCAATTCCAAACGCAGGTGTCGGCACGAGACAAAGTGAATGAAACCTCTCAATGGCGCACCGATCTGGCCAGCCTCAAGACGCTCACCTTGACCCTAGACGCGCATTTCCCCTTGGACACACTGACCCATCTCGATCTCAATCCAGAGGTCACCATTCCCATGACGGACACCGCCGATGGCCAGACCCGTCCGGTGCGTATGCGTGTGCGCGACGTGGTGGTGTTTCAGGGACAAGACGGGGCGGGTCACTACTGGATGGCCAGTCGCGAGGGCAACACCTGGACGAAGCACGATGATGCCGCCGTGTTGACGGGACTGGATCGTCCGGCCGCCTTTGGCTCTGCCCAGCGGCCCCGAACGATCGTGCTGGAGGTGGTAGGCCCCAGCGCTTGATATCCCCGAGAAGCCTGGGGGATTTATAGCATTTATGCTATGTAGCATATATGCTATGCGGCATGGGTCGCCAAAAAGAAGAGCCGCTGTTTAACCGATTGGAAGCCGCCCGCGAGGCGCGGGGGTGGTCGCGCCAAGAGCTGGCCGATGCCGTGGGCGTGCACTACCAGACCATTGGTTATTTGGAGCGCGGCGAATACAGCCCCAGCCTGACCTTGGCGCTTCGCTTGTGTGAGGTGCTGGGTTGTGGGGTGGAAGAGCTCTTTTCGGTGCGGCCATTCAAATCCATACGCTGAGCCCCAAGGAGCCAACCGATGAACGACCAGCAGCCTCCGCCTGGCAAGACCCGCCCCAAGCAAATTTTCTGGATGGAGGGCGTCACCCGCAAGGAAATCCTCAGTGCCCTGGCCGACCGGCGGCCCACGCGCTTTCGCCGGCAGGGCCCTCGCCGAGTCCTCGTGATCTTCAACCTGGCGGTATTGCTGGGACTGGCAGCCACCAGCCTCATTGTGCCTGTGAAGCTGGCCACTTACCTGGAGTTTGCCCTTTTGGCTGTGGCCATCCTCCTGTACTTCAAGGCGAGGAGTTCTGTGCGCTCTGTCTCCGATGCGCCCGATGAGCTGCTCGACGAGCGCCAAATCCAGGTGCGAAACGCGGCGTATGTGGTGGCTTATCGCTTATTGGGCCTGGCGGTCTTTGTCACCCTCGCCCTGTTTTTGCTGGTCGACAGCATCACCCTCCCACTCCAAAAAGGCCTGTACCTGGCGGGTTTGTTGGGCATGGCCGGCCTGCCCACCTGGGTGCTGGCCTGGCAGCTGCCCAGTGAGCCGCAAGATGAAGACCCCCGTGCGCCCTAGCCAACCATTGCGCGAAGTGGCCGCCACTTGTCGCGCTGCGGCGCCGAGGAGCGCTTTGCCCTTGCCGTTCGTCGGATGGCACTGGGCAAGCCCTTGCGATCCTGACACGTTGCTTCCTTGTGTACCACCCACTTGACTGAAGAGATGACCATGAAGATTTCATTGCCCCACCTGGAGACCCACAGCCTGGCGGCCCTTTGTGCGGCAGCGGCCCTGCTGGCGGCCGCACCGGCAGCCCACAGCCAGACGGCGCCGGCGCCATCGGCGCAGCGCCAGGTCATTACCTCGGCCGAGCAGCTGCCTCGGCGGCTGGTCAAACTGGACAAGCTGCCCAGTCAGTACCTGGATGCCCCGCGCGCCGAGGTACAGGCCCTGGCCGATGCCTTGGAGAAGAACCTTCGCGATGACTTGGCCAAGTTCGATATCCAAGACGCCGCCACACTGCGCGGCTACTACGGTGCCTTGCTCGCGCTGGTGCAGTTTCGGCGGGATTGGGCGGCCGTGCCCGCCTTGGTGGAGCGGCTCAAGAGCTTGCAAGACAAGCCCGGGCCGCGATCCACCACAGGCACCATGGCCCTGATTCTGGCCGAGCAGCAAAGCGCACAGCGCGACGCCGCCTGGGTGCAGGCGCAGATCCAAAGCCGCTACTCGGCCATGAATTGGGCCGACGCGGGCGACGGCATCAAGAGCTTCAAAGGCCAGATGGAGCTGCTCAATCCCGCCTTGGTCAAGGCCGGTTTTGAGCAGCAAGTGGATGTGATGGCCAAGAACATGCTGCTCAATGTGCCCGAGGGCCTGGTCAGCACCATCGTGGGCGCACGGCTGCAAGGCGAGTTCATCGTGCCCTTGAAGTCGGCCATTGTGGCGGGCTTGCAGGCGGTGGTCGATCAGCAAAGCCGCGGCCTGTCCAAGCCCGACCGTTGGAGCGAGCGCTTGTTTGCCATCTCCCCCCAGGCGCGCGCCACGGAGGTGGGGGTGGCCATTTGGGACTCGGGCGTCGATCTGGCCCTGTTCAAGCCCACCGCAGGGCGCGGTATCGCCTTTGACCGCGAGTCACGCCCGGCGCAAGATCTGCTTCGTCCCCTGGGCGAATCACAGGCCCGCTGGCCGCAGCTCAAAAAGCTGGTCAAGGGCGCCATGGACTTGCAAGCCGCTTTGGACACCGAAGACGCGCGGCTGCTCAAGCAGACGGTGGCCACGCTCGAGCCCTCGCGTGTCAAGGCCTTTCAAGAAGAGCTCAGCTTGGTCAGTGTGTACACGCACGGCACGCACGTGGCCGGCATTGCCGTGGCGGGCAACCCGTTTGCCCGCGTGTTCACGGCCACCATGTTGTGGGAGCACCGCAGCGAACCGGTCAAGCCCACCGAAGAGATGTCGCTTCGAACGGCACAAGCCTACCGGCAGATCGTGCAGGCCTTCAAAGACCAAAAGATACGTGTGGTCAATATGAGCTGGCGCTATGGCGCCTCCGCATACGAAGGCATGCTGGCTTGGCACAACGTGGGCGCCACCCCCGAGGAGCGCAAGCAACTGGCGCGCAAGCTGTTTGCCATCGAACGCGATGCGCTGCGTCAGGCCATCGCCTCGGCGCCGGACATTCTTTTCGTGGCCGGCTCTGGCAATGAGGACAACAATGCCGACTTTGAAGAGTACATCCCCGCTGGCTTGAACTTGCCCAACCTGATCACTGTGGGTGCGGTGGACCAAGCCGGCGAAGAGACGAGCTTTTCCACCTTTGGCAAGACCGTGGTGGTGCACGCCAACGGCTTTGAGGTGGACAGCTTTCTGCCCGGAGGGGATCGGGCCAAGTTCAGCGGCACCAGCATGGCCAGCCCCCAAGTGGCCAACCTGGCGGCCAAGCTGTTTGCACTCAAGCCGCAGCTGACGGTGGGCCAGGTCAGACAGGCCATCGTCGACAGCGCCGAGCGCAAGGGCCGCGTGAACCTCATCCACCCACGCGAGACGGCGCGCCGGCTGGGTCTGACGATCACCCCGTGAGACAGCGATGAACCTGTGGACCTACCGGCGCGCCTTCCATTGGGGCGGGCAGCAGTACCTGGTGTGTATCGAGACGGGATTCAAGCGCATGCGCACCCGGCTGCTGCTGGGCACGCAAGAGCTGGCCCGCGATGAGACCGAATTGATGGGTGAGAAGCTCGACTACCGCAATCACCTGCTGCACCACGTGAGGCCCTCAGGCGAGAGCCTGGAGGTGGAGGCGGGCTGGGTGAGCTGGTGGTCTGCGGGCATTGCCGTGCGCGTCAATGGCCAGCCGGTGCATCACAGCCATCCCGGGCGCACCATTTGCTGGCCCGCATGGGCGCACCACGGCGCCCCCTCGGAGCAACACCAGCAGCGCCTGCGCGAGCAGCAAGAGCGTGACCGCGCGCAGTGGGTACGCAACAAGCCCTCAATCATGGTGGATGTGGCGCTGGGCCTGCTCTTTTTTGCGGTGAGCAAGCTCACGGGCAACCTCACCACCGCTGCTTTGGTGGGCGCAGGCGCCGGCCTGGCGGTGGTGGTGGCGCAGCGCTTTGTCAAGGCCGACTTGCTGGGTGGCCTGGCGCTTTTTGGTGTCTTCACGCTGCTGCTCTCGGCGGGGTTTTCGCTGTGGTTTCAAGACGAGCGCATGGTGCAGCTCAAGGGCACCTTGTTGGGAATCCTCATCGCCTTGATCGTGTTGACCGATGCGCTGCTCAATCGCGGCCGCTATTTTGGGCAGCGCATGGCCCGCTACATTCCGGGCGTTCCGGTCAACCCGCAACGGCTTGCCGGGGGCATTGCGGCGCTGGGCCTGACCATGGCCAGCCTGAACCTGTTGGCCACTGAGATGCTCAGCAAAGACGCTTGGCTGATCTACACCACTTTCATCGATGCGCCACTGGGCATTGGCTTGTCGCTGCTGGTGTTTCACTTTGCAAGGGCAAAGCCCGATGCCAGCTGAGGCCAGGCCGCTGCCACGTTGTTGAGCCTCAGCAAGGCGCTGTGCCCCTGGGGCCCAACAATGTGGCCAGACAAGGGGGTTTGAGTATGCGTGGTCAGCAGCGCACACGGCGGCCTTGAGTGACGATACCGCTCGTCCGGAGCCGGTACCCTCCATTCCACAGGGGCTGAGCCACCAACAGGCCCAGGCAGGATGGCGCCGCTTTGGGCCCAACGAGCTGCCGGTGATGGAAGACGGCGGCCTCATGCGCACACTGGCGGGCGTGGGCAGTGAGCCCATGTTCGTGTTGCTATTGGTCGCAGCAGGTGTGTACCTGCTCATCGGTGATTTGGCAGAGGGCCTACTGCTGAGTTTTTTCGCTCTTGTCACGGTAGGGCTTGTCATTTTCCAGGAGCAGCGCAGCTCCCAAGCGCTGAAAGCCCTCAAGGCCTTGGCTGCACCCGAGGTGCGTGTGGCGCGCCAGTCGCAGCTGCAGCTCGTGCCCGTGCGCGAGGTGGTCCCCGGGGATTGGGTCTGCCTGGACGAAGGCCAGCGCGTGGCGGCCGATGGAACGATTCGCCATGGCGCTGGGTTGATGATGGACGAGTCACTGCTTACAGGCGAGTCCGCGCCCGTACACAAGACGCCATGCACTCAGGGGGCGACACCTGAAGCGCTTGCCTTTGCCGGCACCCTGGTGGTGGGCGGCCACGGCTGGCTGGAGGTCACCCACACGGGCGCAAACACCCGTATGGGGCGTATTGGGGTGTCGTTGTCACACATCGAGGTCAGCCCCACACCGCTGCAGCGACAGCTCAAGGCCGTGGTGCAGGTCTTCGCCTTGGCCGCGTTGTTGGCCAGCGCCTTGTTGTGGGCCTGGTATGCCTGGCAGCAAGGCGACCCACTGCAAGGCCTGTTGGCTGCGATTGCCCTGGGCATGGCCATGCTGCCAGAGGAGTTTCCGATGGCGCTGACCGTGTTCTTGGCCCTGGGCGCCTGGCGCTTGGCGCAGCTGCAGGTGCTGGTGCGCCGACCCGCTGTGATCGAGGCCTTGGGTGCGGCCACGGTTTTGTGCGTTGACAAGACCGGCACCTTGACTGAAAACCGCATGCGGCTGCAGCGCGTGGTGACGCCAAATGCCGATGAACCTGCGGCAGCGCTGCCCACGCTCTCACAGCCGGGCAGCACGCTGCTGGGCTGGGCGTGGCTGGCCAGCCGCCCGGATGGGGCCGACCCCATGGACCGCGCCATAGGGGCCGCGGCCGACCAGTACCCAATGGCCGTTGGGTCTTGGTCAGCCACCTGGCGTGCCCACCATGAGGAGGTGCACAGCGCCCACCGGCGCATGGCGGTACGCACCTGGATCGATCCCGCCGGGAACTTGCACCGCGCCGCCAAGGGTGCTCCCGAGGCGGTGCTGAGCTGGTGCGGTGCCGATGCGATCAGCTCACAGACCTGGCTGCAGCGCGTCCACGTCCTGGCCGCGCGCGGCTTTCGGGTCTTGGCAGTCGCGGCCGACTCCCGCCAACTGCCCCCGCCATCAGGCCTTGAGCGCGTCCCAGCCCAGCTGCTGGGCCTGCTCGCGTTTGAAGACCCGCTGCGTGCCAGCGTACCGAGCGCGGTGGCGCAAGCCCGCGCCGCAGGGGTGCGCGTGGTGATGATCACCGGCGATCACCCGGCCACGGCCTTGGCCATTGCCCAGCAAGGTGGACTGGCCCACACACAGCGGGCGATGCAGGGGCACGAGCTGGAGAGGTTGGATGCATCGGCATTGGCCTTGGCATCGCGCACCGTTGATGTGTTTGCGCGCATGGCGCCCCAGCACAAGCTGCTGTTGGTGCAGGCCCTGAAGTCTGAGGGGCATACGGTGGCCATGACAGGAGATGGCGTCAATGACGCGCCGGCGCTCAAGGCCGCCCACATCGGCATCGCCATGGGCCGCCGCGGTACGGATGTGGCCCGAGAGGCCGCGGGACTTGTGCTGTTGGACGAGGACTTCAGCCGCATTGTCAGCGGGGTGCGCATGGGTCGACGCATCTACGACAACCTGCGCAAGGTCATGAACTACATCACGGCCATTCATCTGCCTATCGCCGGCCTGGCTTTGCTGCCAGTGGTGTGGGGCTGGCCGCCTTTGCTCTTGCCGGTCCACGTGGTGCTCACCGAGATGGTCGTGGACCCCATGTGTTCCTTGGCATTCGAGGGCGCTCCCGAATCCCGATCGATCATGCGCCAGCCCCCGCGGCGCCTGAACGAGCGGCTGCTGAGCCCTCGATCGCTGTTTCGCGGCCTGTTGTTGGGCTCGGCGCTGTTGGCGGTGACCGTAGCCGCCTATGGCCTGGCCTGGAAGCAAGGGCACAGCGCAGATACGGCACGTACCTTGGCCGTGGTGGGTCTGACGGTGGGCAATTTGTGGCTGGTGGTGATCAGTCTGACGCAAGGGGTGGGCTGGCGCGCCATGACGCAGCCCGGCGTGCGCGCCTTTGTGGGCGTGGCCGTGCTGACCCTGTGTGCTCTGGGTGTGGGCATGGCCTGGGCGCCCGCCCGAACGCTCTTGCGCTTTGAACTGCCACCGCTGGTCTGGCTGGGCATGACGGTGTTGACAGTCTTGGCCGCACTGACGGCAGCGGCCGCCGCCACGGCGGCCTGGTCTCCTGGCGCGGAACCATCGAAGGTCAACACCCCTTGAAGGGCAGCTGCCGGGTATGCTGCTGGCATGTCGCCAAGTGCGGCGCACAGGATCATCTGGGTGGTGTTTGGCTTTATTTCGTGGGCGCCGAGAAGATCAGGGGGTTTTTCAAATCATGATGGACGGAGTTAGAGCGCTGATCTTCGATGTGTTTGGCACGCTGGTGGACTGGCGCACGAGCGTGGCCAAAGGCTGTGACGCCATCTTGCGGCCCCAGGGTGTCTCGATAGACGCTGTGGCGCTGGCCCACGCGTGGCGCGCGCAGTATCAGGGTGCCATGCAGGAGGTGCGCAGTGGGCGCCTGGCGTTTTGCCCGCTGGACGTGCTGCACCGGCGCAATTTGGATTTGGCGCTGGACACGCTCGGGCTGTCCCATCAGGTCCCGGGACCCACGCGAGACGCCCTGAACCGGGTGTGGCACCGCCTGGACGCCTGGCCCGATGTGGGGGCGCGCTTGCGGCAATGGCGCGAGTCCTACCTTTTGGCGCCGTGCTCCAACGGCAATATCTCGCTGATGGTGGATCTGGCGCGTCACAACGGCTGGCACTGGGACGCCATCTTGGGCGCGGAGATCGCGCGAGACTACAAGCCCCAACCGGTTGTCTACCAAAGCGCGTGTCGCGCGCTGGACTTGCTGCCCGAGCAGGTGATGATGGTGGCCGCGCACAGTGACGACTTGCAGGCGGCTGCCCGCTGCGGCTTGCGCACCGCGTTTTGGCCCCGACCCGATGAGTTTGGCCCCCAAGGGGGTGCCGAGACGCAACCCGGCATCCCCGTGGATGTCGTGTTGCCCGCGTAGGCGGCGGCGCGCACTACGCCGGCAAACGCCTGAGCGACTCCAACAGATCGTGGGCCAGGGCCTCAGCGGTCTCGATGCCGTCAACGGCCGCCGACATGATGCCCCCGGCGTAACCCGCGCCCTCTCCTGCCGGAAACAGCCCGGCCACATTCACGCTTTGGCGGTGCTGACCGCGCACGACGCGTACGGGCGATGAGGTGCGCGTCTCCACGCCCGTGAGCACCGCATCGGGCTGGGCAAAACCGGGGATTTGCTTCTCGAAGGCGGGCAGCGCTTCTTGCAGGGCCGCAATGGCATACGCCGGCAGGCTGATCAGTGCGGGGTCTTGGGTGCCCGTGAGGTCGGTGGGCAGCACGCCGGGTTGGTAAGAGGGCTCCACCTCGCCCCATTGGTGACTGGCCTGCCCGCGCAGGAAGTCGCCCACCCGCTGACCGGGGGCGCGATAGCTGCCGCCACCCAATACATAAGCGCGCGACTCCCACTGGCGCTGAAAGGCGATGCCATCTAGCGGATGAACGACCGCAGCCGAGCCGCTGCCGTGGTCCTGGCGATAGTCCTGCGGCGTGATGCCCACCACCATGCCGGCGTTGGCATTGCGCTCGGCGCGTGAGTACTGGCTCATGCCGTTGGTCACCACGCGGTGGGTCTCGGACGTGGCGGCCACCACCGTGCCTCCTGGGCACATGCAAAAGCTGTAGACGCTGCGGCCGTTGCGCGCATGGTGCACCAGCTTGTAGTCCGCTGCGCCCAACAGCGGGTGACCGGCAAAGCGGCCAAATCGGGCGCGATCGATCAGGCTTTGTGGGTGCTCGATGCGAAAGCCAATGGAAAACGGCTTGGCTTGCAGGCTCACGCCGCGGTGGTGCAGCATCTCGAAGGTGTCGCGTGCGCTGTGTCCGGGGGCCAGCACCGCATGGTGGCACTCCAGGGTGCTGCCATCGGCCAGGACCAAGCCGCGCAGGTGCTGGTCTTCAATCACCAGATCCACCACCTGTTGGCCAAACCGCACCTCACCGCCCAGGCGCACGATCTGGGCGCGCATCTTCTCGATCATGCTCACCAGGCGAAAGGTGCCGATATGGGGCTTGCTGACGAAGAGGATTTCCTCGGGTGCTCCGGCTGCCACAAACTCTTGCAGGACTTTGCGCATGAGGTGGCGAGGATCGCTGATTTGGCTCCACAGCTTGCCGTCTGAAAACGTGCCCGCGCCGCCCTCACCGAACTGCACATTGGACTCGGTGTGCAAGACACCTTGACGCCACAGGCCCCAGGTGTCGCGCGTGCGCTCGCGCACCGCCTTGCCGCGCTCGAGCACCAGTGGGCGCAGCCCCATTTGCGCCAAGATGAGCGCAGCAAACAAACCGCAGGGACCAAAGCCGATCACCACCGGACGGCGTGGCGGCTGTGCCGCAAAGTCGGCGGGCGCCTGGGCCACCGATCGGTAGGCGGTGTCGGGCGAGGCTGCGATGTGCGGGTCACGCGCCAATCGTTGCAGGATCTCGCGCTCGATGGCGCTATCGCCCACATCACAGTCCACGGTGTAGACCAGCACGATGGCCGATTTGCGCCTGGCGTCATAGCCTCGACGAAAGACACTGAAGCTGCGCACCTGGCTCGCAGTCAATCCCAGCCGCTGGGCGACCGCGCCAGCCAGGTCCTCTTCGCGGTGGTCCAGCGGCAAACGCAACTCGGTGATGCGCAGCATCGGCTCAGACCTCGAGCAGCTTTTCCTCGGCCAAGGCCAGGGCCTCGGGCAGGCCCGACAAGACCAGCGTGTCACCGGGCTGCAGCACCCAATCACCCTGCGCGTCTTGAACGCCCACGCCGGGGCGACGCACCGACACCGGCTGAACACCCATGGCCGACAGCGCCAAATCGTCAATGGATTGTCCAGCGCATCGCGCGGCCAAGGGCAGGCTCACACTGAGAAGACGCGCCAAGTGGCGCTCATGCTCGGTGTCATCATCGGCGCCGTGAAAATAGCCACGCAGCAGCGCGTAGCGCGCATCACGCGCATCGCGCGTGATGCGAATGACCCGCTGCATGGGAACACCCACCAGAGCCAGCACATGGCCTGCCAGCATCAACGAGCCTTCGATGGCCTCCGGGATGACCTCGGTAGCACCGGCCGCCTTGAGCCTGTCCATATCGGCATCGTCGATGGTGCGGATCAGCACGGGCACCTTGGGCGCGTGGTCATGCACCAGGTTGAGGATCTTCAGCGCCGAAGGGGTGTCGTGGTAGCTGATCACCACCGCGCTGGCGCGGGCCAGACCGGCGGCCATGAGGCTTTGCAAGCGCGCTGCATCACCAAAGACCACACTGTGCCCGGCGGCTGCGGCCTGTCGCACACGATCCGGGTCCAGGTCCAGGGCCATGTAGGGGATGTGTTCTTGCGTGAGCAAGCGGGCCAAGTTCTGACCGCTGCGCCCATAGCCGCAAATGATGACATGGGCATCCACCGTCATGGCGCGACGTGCGATGCTGGTCAGGGCCACCGACTGCATGAGCCAATCGCTGGCCCACAAGCGGTTGACGATACGGTCGCTGTTTTGAATCAGCAAAGGCGCCAGCAGCATGGACAGCACCATGCTGGCCAGCACCGGGCTGAGCCATTGTGGCGCCACCAGTGAAGACTCTGCGGCCAAAGTGAGCAGCACAAAGCCGAATTCGCCAGCCTGCGCCAGGTACAGGCCCGTTCGCAACGCCACGCCGGGCGCAGCACGAAACAGGTAGGCCAGTACCGCAACCAGCCCAAACTTGGCCAGTATCGGCAATGTGGTGAGCAAGAGCACCAAGCCGGCGTTGTCCCATACGGGGCGCCAGTCCAGCTTCATGCCAATGGTGATGAAAAACAAGCCCAAGAGCACGTCATGAAAGGGCCGAATGTCCGTTTCCACCTGGTGCTTGTATTCGGTCTCGGCCACCAGCATGCCGGCCACAAAGGCACCCAAGGCCAGCGACAGGCCGGCCAACTCGGTGAGGTAGGCCAGCCCCAGGGTGATGAGCAAAAGGTTGAGCATGAACAACTCTTCGCTCTTGCGCCGCGCCACCAGGGTGAGCCACCAACGCATCACGCGCTGTCCGCCCACCAGCAGCACCGTCAGCAGCGCCACGGCCTTGAGCATGGCCCAGCCCAAGGCGGTGGCCAGCGCTTCGCCGGGGCTGCCCAAGGCGGGAACCAAGACCAGCAAGGGCACGACGGCCAGGTCTTGAAACAGCAGCACGCCCATGACCCGCTTGCCATGCTCGGAGTCCAGCTCCAGCCGCTCGGCCATCATCTTCACCACGATGGCCGTGCTGGACATGGCCATGGCCCCACCCAAGACCAAGGCGCCTTGCCAGCCCAGCTCCCACGGCCGGGTCGTCTCAGACAGCGCCCACAGCAGCAAAAAGTGACCGATCACGGCCCCAGCTATGGTCAAGGCAACCTGCCACAGACCCAATCCAAAGACCAGGCTGCGCATGCTGCGCAGCTTGGGCAGGTTGAATTCCAGCCCAATGACAAACATCAGGAAGACCACCCCGAACTCGGCCAAATACTCCACCGCTTCGGTGTCTTGGGCCAGCGCCAGCGCGTTGGGGCCAATGATCACCCCCACCACCAGATAGCCCAGCATAGGCGGCAGTTTCAGGCTGCGGCAGACCACGGCGGCTGCGACCGCGGCCACGAGGTAGATCAAGACCAGTTCAAGGGTTGAGGCCACAGGGGTGTAAAGCTTTGTGCGCGCAGGTTCGCGCCATGCCTAGAATGCCCCATCCTATCGGAACCGCAGCACATGTCCGCCCCCACCGCTTTTCCCCCACCGGCTGCCCCGACTGACCGGACCGCTGAGGTGCACGCCCAGCAGGTGCTGCAGTGGGCCAGGCGCACCTTTGAGATAGAGGTGCAAGCCCTGCAGGGCGTGGCCCATCGCCTGGACCACGCCTTCGTTCAGGCGGTGGCGGCCATGCTGGCTTGCACTGGCCGTGTCATCGTGATGGGCATGGGCAAGAGTGGGCACGTGGGCCGCAAGCTGGCGGCCACCTTGGCCTCGACCGGGACCCCGGCTTTTTTTGTTCACCCTGCCGAGGCCAGCCACGGTGATTTGGGCATGGTCACGCCGGGCGACGTGGTGCTGGCCATCAGCAACAGCGGCGAGAGCGAAGAGTTGGCTGCGATCTTGCCGGCCGTGCGTCGACTGGGCGTGCAGCTGGTGGCCATGACCGGCCGCACCGACTCCACCCTGGCTGCCCACGCCGACATCGTCTTGTCGTGTGCGGTTGAACAAGAGGCTTGCCCGCTGAACCTGGCGCCCACGGCCAGCACCACGGCGCAAATGGCGTTGGGCGATGCGCTGGCGGTGGCGCTGCTGGATGCACGCGGCTTTGCCGAGGCCGATTTCGCCCGGTCGCATCCTGGGGGCAGCTTGGGGCGCAAACTGCTCATGCACGTGAGTGACCTCATGCGCACGGGAGATCAATTGCCCCGGGTCCCACCCGAGGCGGGCTTGTCGCAGCTGCTGCGACAAATGAGCGACAAGGGCCTGGGGTTTGCGGCGGTGGTGGACTCGCAGCAGCAGGTGCTGGGCATTTTTACCGACGGTGATTTGCGCCGACTCATCGAGCAGGGCGCTTCCGGTGAGCAGCTCATGCGCCTAACGGCCCGCGAGGTGATGAAGCCGCAACCCCATGTGATCCAAGAGCAGGCGCTGGCGGTTTCGGCAGCGGCCCTGATGGAGCAGCACCGCATCACCAGCTTGATCGCCGTGGACGCGAGCGGCCGCATGGTGGGTGCCCTTAACAGCAACGATTTGATGAGGGCCAAAGTCATTTGAAGCCGAGCCTGAATTTTTCGCCGCAGCTGCTGCTTCGAGCCCAAGGGTCACGCCTGGGCATGAAGGCCTTGCTGCTGGATGTGGACGGCGTGCTGACCGACGGGCGTTTGTACATCGGGGAGCACGGCGAGCAGTTCAAGGCGTTTTCAACGCTGGATGGGCACGGGCTGAAAATGCTCCAATCAGCAGGCGTTGCCGTGGCGGTGATCACCGGGCGCGACTCACCCGCTGTGCGCCGTCGCGTTCAGGACCTGGGCATTGCCCACGCCTGCTACGGCATTGAAGACAAAGCGGCTGCGGCCAACGCCCTGCTGCAGCAGCAGCAATGGGACTGGGCCGATGTGGCGGCCATGGGGGATGACTGGCCCGATCTGCCCTTGCTCACCCGCGCCGGGTTGGCCTGCGCACCCCCCAACGCCCATGTCGAGGTGCGGGCGGTGGCGCACCACATCACGCAAGCGGCGGCGGGTTACGGGGCTGTGCGCGAGGTCAGTGACTTGCTGCTCATGGCCAGTGGGCACTACGCGCGAAGGCTCCACGAGCATCACCACAGTTTGGACGTGCGCTGAACATGGCCGTCTCGGGTATCGAGCTGAACCTGCCTGACCTGCCCGAGGTTCCGCTGCGCCTGGGCCCGATGTCCGATGGGGGTGGCGGCCCGACCCCGCGCGCCCGGTCGTGGTTCGATCGTCTGCGCGAACGCGCGCTCAACTCCTTGCCCCTGTTGCTCATGGCCGTCTTGGCCTTGTTCACCGGCTGGCTGGTCAAGCACGCGGGCGTGCAAGCGCCCGCACCCGTCAAGCCCGTGCAGCACAGCGGCCCGGACTTCACCATGCGCGGCTTTGAGGTTCGCCGCTATGCGAGTGACGGACACCTGAAAACGGTGCTGCGTGGCCAGCAACTGAGCCACTTTGGCGGGCAGCGGCGACTGGAGATTGCTGGCCTGACTCTGCAAATGAGCGACGAGCAGGGTCAGCGGGTGTGGGCCCAAGCGCAGGCGGCCACCGCACTGGAGGACTTGGCGGAGGTGGAACTCACTGGGGGGGCGCACCTGCGCGCCAGCACCGAGGATGCACGCGAGCTGGACATCGACAGCCAAACGCTTCGCCTGACCCAGTCACCTCGGCGTATCAGCACCGACTTGCCCGTGCGGGTGCGATGGGGGGCGCAGGAGGTGCGCTCTGCCGGTATGAGTTTTGATGCCAAGCAGGGCGTGCTCACGCTCGATGGACCGGTGCGCGCCCAGTGGGGCGCAGCAGCGGCCAAGGCCCCGTGACGCGCCATGCACCTGGCCTTCATCACCGGCGCATCCAGTGGCATTGGCCAGGCTCTGGCCCAGCAGTACGCGCAGCAGGGTTGGCATTTGGCCTTGGTCGCGCGTCAAGACCAGGTGATGCGGCAGTGGGCCCAGGCCCAAGGGCTGGACCCCCGCCGCTTTGAGGTCTATGCAGCCGACGTGACCGATGCGACGGCCATGACCCAGGTGGCGGCGCGCTGTTTGCAGCAGCAGGGCCTGCCCGATGTGGTCATTGCCAATGCGGGTATCAGCGTGGGCATGGACAGCACCGACAGCCAAGACCTGGAGGTGCTCTCACAGACGCTGCACACCAATGTGTGCGGGGTGGCCCATACCTTTCACCCGTTTTTGCTGCCCATGCGCCAGCGTGGGTACGGAACGCTGGTGGGGGTGGCCAGTGTGGCCGCGATTCGGGGGCTGCCTGGGCACGGGGCCTACTGCGCGAGCAAGGCCGCCGTGGTGGCCTATTGCGAGAGCGTTCGAGGCGAAGAGCGGCCACACGGTCTGCGCGTGGTCACGCTCTTGCCGGGGTTTGTGGATACCCCGCTGACCCGGGGCAATCGCTACCCCATGCCATTTTTGATGAGCGCGTCGGCGTTCGCGCAACGGGCGGTGCGCGCCATTGAGCGGGGCAACACCACACGCATCATCCCCGCGCCTATGGCCGCCGTCGGGGCTGTGCTGCGTTGGTTGCCCGATGCCTGGCTCGACCGTTTGATGGCCGGTAGGGCCCGAAAACGCCGCCGGGGGTCTGAACCCCCGGCGTCTGAAGACAAATTGGTTTGAGCCGACAGTATCAGTAGTTGCCGCCGCGGCCACCGCCGTAGCCACCGCCACCACCACCGTAGCCGCCGCGACCACCGCCGCCACCGCCACCGTAGCCACCGCCACCGCCGCCACCGTAGCCGCCGCGACCACCGCCGCCGCCACCACCGTAGCCGCCACGGCCACCGCCACCGCCGCCACCAAAGCCGCCCGGACGCTCTTCACGGGGGCGGGCCTCGTTGACGACAACTGCCCGACCTTCGAGCGGCTGGCCGTTCATGCCGTTGATGGCGGCCTGAGCCTCGGCGTCCGAGCCCATCTCCACAAAGCCAAAGCCCTTGGAGCGGCCCGACTCACGGTCCATCATGACCTTGGCCGACGTCACGGTGCCAAATTGCGAAAATGCCTGTTGCAACGATTCGTCGCGTACGGAATAGGCCAGGTTGCCTACATACAGTTTGTTTCCCACGGGTGAGCCCTTAATCTCAAAAAATCAACAAAACATCTGGAGCGTCAACCCAGCATCAACCAATCTCAGCTACAGGCAAAGCGTCCATTCACGAATCGCGGATTATCCCAGTTGTGCTGGCCATTCGGTAAAGACCGTGTCAGCAAGTGTTGTATTCTGGCCCCCCGGGTAAACCCGCAGTTTCGATCTTCTCCTGGCCGAAGGAGGGCTGGCAACCCCTAAGAGGCCCCGTGGTCTTGACTGGCTACCATGTGATCGTGCAGCCAGAGTTCGACTATGTGGTGGTGGGGGCCGGTACGGCCGGATGCCTGCTGGCCAACCGGCTGAGCCAAAGTGGCCGCCACCGGGTCTTGCTGCTGGAAGCCGGCGGCGATGACCGCTACCTGTGGGTGCATGTGCCCATTGGCTATTTGCGCTGCATCGGCAATCCGCGAACCGATTGGATGCTGTCCACCGACCCCGTGGAGGGGCTCAACGGCCGGCAACTGCGCTACCCGCGCGGCAAGCTGTTGGGGGGCTGCTCCAGCATCAACGGGATGATTTACATGCGCGGGCAGGCGCGCGACTACGAGCACTGGGCGCACGTCACGGGCGAGCCGGCCTGGGCTTGGGATCGGGTGCTGCCCTTGTTTCGGCAGCACGAAGACCACTGGCAGGGCAGCAGCCCTTGGCATGGCAGCGGCGGCGAATGGCGCGTCGAGCCTCAGCGCCTGCGCTGGGCGTTGCTGGATGCATTTGCTCAGGCCGCACAGGAAGCCGGGTTGCCCCCCAGCAGCGACTTCAATACGGGCAATAACGAGGGCGTGGGCTATTTCGAGGTCAACCAGCGTCGCGGCGTTCGCTGGAATGCGGCCAAGGCATTCTTGCGCCCGGCGGCCGGGCGGCCCAATCTGCAGGTGTGGACCCATACGCAGGTGGCCCGCCTGCTGCTGGGGCGGCAGGCAGATAACGCCCTGTGTTGCACGGGCGTGGCCTTGCTGCCCGCGCCCGGGCGGCCTGCGACCGTCACGGCGCGCCTGGGGGTGGTGCTGGCCGCCGGTGCTGTGGGTTCGGCCCAGCTGTTGCAGCTCTCGGGGATTGGCCCGGCCCAGGCGCTCGAGCGCCTGGGCATCCGTCCCGAACTCGATCTTGAAGGAGTGGGCGCAAACTTACAAGACCACCTGCAGATTCGCGCGGTATTTGCGGTTCAAGGCACACAAACCTTGAATACGCTTTCGCGCTCGTGGTGGGCCCGATTGGGCATGGGACTGCGCTATGTACTTCACCAAAGCGGGCCGCTGAGCATGGCCCCATCCCAGCTCGGGGCCTTCGCCCGCTCCTCGCCGCAGCAGCCCTGGCCCAATGTGCAGTACCACGTTCAGCCGCTGTCGCTGCCGGCCTTTGGCGAGCCGCTCGATGAGCACGACGCGTTCACCGCCAGCGTATGCCACCTCAATCCCAGCTCGCGCGGTACGGTGCGCTTGGCCAGTGCCGATCCCGGCCGGGCCCCCCGCATCCAGCCCAATTACCTGAGCACCCCCGAAGACCGTCAGGTGGCCGCCCAGGCTTTGCGCCTGACCCGTCGCATTGCGGCGCAGCCCGCACTGGCGCGGTTTTCGCCGCGCGAGGTCAAGCCGGGCGCGCAGTTTGACAGCGACGAAGACCTGGCCCGGCTGGCCGGTGACATCGGCACCACCATCTTCCATCCGGTGGGCACCTGTCGCATGGGACGCGAAGACGACCCGCAAGCCGTGGTGGGGCCCCGGCTGAAGGTCCGGGGGGTCGATGGCCTGCACGTGGCCGATGCCAGTGTCATGCCCACCATCACCAGCGGCAACACCAACGCGCCCACGCTGATGATTGCCGAGCAGGCCGCTCGCTGGCTCAGTGGCGCGGCCTGACCCCCGGGTTATCCGGCGGGAAACCCCGGATAACGCCAGGGGACTGCGGCCTCTACAGTCGTTTGCAGAAAAAGCGAAAGAGGGAGGAGACAAGCTCTGTGTCTCAACGCTTGAGCGTGTGACACAGAATTTCCGGGCGCCCCGTGGGGTGCCCTTTCTTTTGGCACGATCTGAGTTTGATTTGCGGAGGCACGCATGACCACCATGGCCGATCAGCACCTGGCGCTGCAGCGCCTGTACCACTGGGAGAGTACGGCGCCCAACCGGGTGGTGCTCACCCAACCTCTGGGCGGCGGACAACTGCTGGAGTGCACCTGGGCCCAGGTGATGGACCAAGCTCGCCGCGTGGCCGCGTATTTGCAACGGCAAGGCCTGCAAAGTGGGGACCGCGTGGCCATCTTGTCCAAGAACACGGCGCACTGGCTGATCAGTGACTTTGCCATCTGGTTGGCCGGCGGCGTGTCGGTTCCGCTATACCCCACCTTGGTGGCCACCTCCATTCAGCAAATCCTCGAGCACAGCCAGTCGCGTTTCTTGTTCGTGGGCAAGCTCGACGGCTGGGAGAGCATGCGACCGGGCATTGGCGAGCATGTGCACTGCATCAGTCACCCCTTGGCCCCAGCCGAGGCGCGCAAAGCCTATGTGCGCTGGGAGGACATCCTCGAGCGCTTTGAGCCCCTGGCCGGGCAGCCCATTCGACGAGGTGATGACCTGGCCACCATCATGTACACCTCCGGCACCACAGGCATGCCCAAGGGCGTGATGCACAGCTTTGCCACCTTTGCCTGGGGCGTTCAAACGGGGCTGCGCCGCATCCCTTGGGTCAACGAGAGCGCGCGCATGCTCAGCTACTTGCCCCTGTCTCACGTGGCCGAGCGCACGCTGGTGGAGCACGGTCTGCTGGCCACGGGCATGCAGGTGTTTTTTGCAGAAAGCCTGGACACCTTCACCGCCGACTTGCAACGCGCGCGCCCCACGGTGTTCTTCTCGGTTCCGCGTTTGTGGGTGAAGTTTCAGCAAGGCGTTCACGCCAAGTTGCCCCCTGCCAAGCTGCAGCGCCTGTTGAAAATCCCGCTGATCGGGGGTCTGATTCGCAAAAAGATCTTGCGCGCCTTGGGCCTGGATGCTTGCCAATTTGCTGCAGGCGGTGCAGCCCCCATGCCGCCTGACTTGCTGCGTTGGTATGGCGGCTTGGGGTTGGACATCGTTGAGGTGTATGGCATGACCGAGAACTGCGGCGTGAGCCACTCGACGCTACCGGGCCAGTCACGGCCGGGGACGGTGGGCATGCCCTATGACGGCGTGCAAAGCCGCCTGGACCCTCACGATGGCGAGATTCAGGTCAAGGCCCCTTGCTTGATGTTGGGGTACTACCGCGAAGACGACCTCACGCGGCAAACGTTCACCGAAGACGGCTGGCTCAAAACCGGCGACAAGGGCGCACTGGATGACCAGGGCAATTTGCGTATCACTGGTCGTGTCAAAGACTTGTTCAAGACCAACAAGGGCAAGTACGTGGCGCCCGCGCCCATCGAGGACAAGCTGGTGACCCACGACGCGGTAGAGGCGGCGTGCGTGACCGGAGCCAACCTCAGTCAGCCCCTGGGCTTGGTCATGCTCAACGAGTCGTCGGCGCAGCGCGCAGGCGATGCCCAACAGCGCTCTGCGCTCATGGCCTCACTGGCCACGCACCTGGAGTCGGTCAATGCGCGACTCGATGCCCACGAGCGATTGGGCTGCTTGGTGGTGATGACCGAACCGTGGACGGTGGACAACGGCCTGATCACGCCCACCTTCAAGGTGCGGCGCAATGAGATCGAAAGCCGATTCAGCGCGCGCTATGAGTCGTGGCAAGGCCAGGGCAGCACGGTGATCTGGGCTCAGCCCTAGCCCACGGCCTCAATCGACCTTGGCGCCCGAGGCCTTGACCACCGAGGCCCACTTGCGCGTCTCGGCTTCGATCATCGTGGCGAATTCAGCCGGCGTGTTGCCACCAGGCAGTGCGCCTTGCGCGAGCAGGCGCTCTTTGACCGCGGGCAAGGCCATGGCTTTGGCGGTTTCCTGCTGCAAACGCCGCACCACATCGGCGGGAGTACCCGCGGGTGCGAGCAGGCCAAACCACGACGAGGCCTCGTAGCTGGCCAGAGCCGCACCACCCGCTTCGGCAATCGTGGGCAGCTCGGCAATGGCCGAGGAGCGCTGCGCGCTGGTGACCGCCAGCGCCTTGAGCTTGCCTGAGCGGATATGGGGCATGGCACTGGGCAGGTTGTCAAACATCAGGTCCACATTGCCTGCCATCAGGTCGATGAGCGCAGGCCCCGAGCCGCGATAAGGAAAGTGCACCATGAAAGTTCCCGTGAGCGTCTTGAACAACTCACCAGCCAGGTGGATGGAGGTGCCATTGCCTGAACTGGCAAAGTTAAAACGCCCCGGGTTGGACTTGGCCGCACGGATCAGGTCGGCAACGGACTGGATACCGTACTTGCTGGCAAATGCCGGATTGAGCACCAACACGTTGGGCACACCCGCGACCAAGGTAACCGGCGCAAAGTCTTTGATGTGGTCATAGGGCATCTTGGGATACAGCGCCGCATTGATGGCGTGGGTGCCCACCGTGCCCATGAGCAAGGTATGGCCGTCGGGCGCGGACTTGGCCACCTCCGCAGCGCCCACATTGCCCCCCGCGCCGGGTTTGTTGTCCACCACAAAGGGTTGACCCAGTACACGCTGCAGCTCTGGGGCCAGGGCCCGGGCCAAGATGTCCGTGGTCCCCGCCGCCGGAAATGGCACCACCAGCCGCACCGGCCTGGATGGCCAGGCGGTCTGCGCGCGCACCGTTGAGGGCAGGGCGATCGAGGCCAGCCAGGCCGTCCATGAGGCCAGGTGCAAACGACGAGAGCGGTTGGGCTGCATCGGTGGGTCTCCTTGCTGTTTAGAGTTTCAGTTCCAGTCGAAGTTGCCAGTTGATGTGGCTGGGCGTCACCGTTTGCGCGGTCTCGCGCACCGTGCCCACCGTCAGCGAGTTGGTGTTGATGGTATCGGCAGGCGAGAGATTACTGCCCAGCAGCCTCAGGCCCACGGCCGGGCTAAAGGTCCACAGTGCAAAAGCATCCCACACCCGCTTGGTGTTGACGCTGGTGACCTGCTCGCCAGAGACCTGGGTGCGGTAGCCGGGCACCCAGTTGACGTTGCCTCCCACCGTCAAGGGCAGGCTGCGCAGCCGGTAATCCGCCCCCAGGTTACCCGTGGCCTTGGCCTGGTTGTCCAGGCGATTGTCTGGGCCGGGCACGCCTTGCACCTTGGAGTCAAAAAACGACAAATTGGCCCGCAAGTCCAGCGGTCGAGCGCCAGCGACGATGGCGTTGATGCGGTACTTGGCCTCCAACTCGATGCCCCGGGTGATGGCATTGCCCACGTTTTGCTGTCGCGCCACCCAGCGCTGCACCGGGCTCCACGACACGGTCTCCAGCGCCGTGACGCTGCGGTTGAGATCTTCAATGCGGCGTACAAAGACATTGGCACTGAGCAAGCCGCCGTTGTCCAGGTAGCGCTCCACGGCCATATCCAATCCCAGGGCTCGCTCGGGGCGCAAGGCCGGATTGCCCGCGCGGTCAGGGGCTGTGGGCGCATTGGTGCCGGAAACCGGGTAGCGGCTGCTGATCGAGGGCCGCGCAATCAGCGTACCCAGGTCGGGAGACTTGTAACTTCGAGTCAGGCTCAGGCGAACCTGGTCGCGGCCTTTGGCATCGGGCTTCCACACGGCGTGCAGAAGCGGCGTCCACACACTGCTGCGGTTGTGAGGCGCCGCCTGCCCGTCTTGCGCTTCACCCTTGGTGTCAATTCCTTCCCAGCGCAGCCCCAGGTGCACCGCCCAATTTGGGTTGATGGCCCACTCGTCTTGGGCATAGGCCGCCACACGAAGGCTCGAAGCGCTGAGGTTGTCGCCGAAGTCTTGTAACAAAGGCGCGGGCGCGCTCCCATTGATCGACTGCAAACTGGTGCGCGTTTCTTCGCGGCGCTGGCCGTCGACTTCGCTGCCAAAGACCAGGCTGTGTTCATTGACCCCGGGCGTTTGACCGCCCGAGAGCAGGGTGTATTTGCCCGTCAGGTTCAAGCTGTTTTGGCGCGTTTGCGATTGATCGTCTAGGCGGCGAGAGAGCACGGCCGTGCTGGGCGAGCCCGCTTCTTCGCGCACAGACTCGCTGCGGGCGCGCCATCCCGATGTGCCGCCATTGAGCTCCAGGCGGCCCGGCCCCAAGCGTTGGCGCCACATGAGGTTGACCCGCGCCACGGTGAAAGCCGAGTCGCTGTCGGAGTGGCCGTTTTCAAAAGGCGCGGGCGTGCTGCCCACGCTTTGCGTCAACGAGAACAGTCGTTGGTTGGCCGCCGTGCTGTGAAACACACTGGGCATGAGCACCAGACTGTCGCTGCCTTCGCCCAGGCGCCATTGCAGCCGGCCCGTGAGGTTCAGCCCCTTGCGCCTGTCTTGGCCTGAAGTTACCTCGCGCTGTTGGCGGATGACCTGGGCTGTGGTGAGGTCGTCGTCGGTGGTCTGGGTGGTGCTGCTGGCCGCACGTCGAGCCACAAACAAGCCGGCGGCAATGTTGTAGATCAGGTTGCCAGCGGTGTCATTGCGCGACCAGTTCACGCCTGGCGACAGCTTGCCGTCTTCCAGGCCAGTGCCCACACGCAAGTCGTTCAGGCGTCGGGTAAAGCCTTCACGCGTGATGATGTTGATCGTGCCTGCGATCGCCCGCGCGCCTGTCTCGGCCGTGGGCGCGCGCAGGATCTCGATGCGCTCGATCTGTTCGGGCGTCAGCGAGTCCAGGGAGAAGCCCGGGGGAATGCGCTGCCCGTCGATCAGCAGTTGGGTGTAGCCGCCTCCAAGCCCGCGCATGCGCGGTGGCCCACCTCGTCCGGGCGGGCCGGGGGTGGTGACTCCCGGCATGCGCCGCAGTACCTCACCCAGTGTGGCATCGCCAAATTTTTCGATCTCTTCGCGCCCGATGATGATCTTGGCAGCCGTGGCGCGTCGGCGCTCATCGGTGTCTGAGGTTCGACCACCGGTGATTTGCACCTGCTGCGGCGCACTGCCTGAAGCGCCTGTGGCGCTGGGCGCAGCGTTTGGACTGGCGGCGGGCGGCACCGCTGGAGCGTTGCCCCCGGCGCTGCTCCCGGCAGGGGCTGTGCCTGCAGATGGGGGGGTCGCGGGGGACTGGGCCCAGGTGGCCGCACTGGCCCACAGGGCCGACGCCCACCACAGCCCGCGAAGTGGGGACTTGGAATGTGTCATGGTGCGCATTGTCATGGGAAACCCTAGGCATCGTGCCTTCCTCAGGTTTCGCACTTGTTTCGGGCCCGTTGCGTTGCCGCACAGGCCACCGCGCCGGCTCAGGTGGCGGCTTGATAGCCCCGAGGCACGGCCGCAAGCAATCGCTGCGTGTACTCCTGCTGCGGCGCGGCCAGCAATTGGGCCGTGCCCGCTTGCTCCACCACCACACCGTCTTTCATCACGAGCACCTCGTCGCTGATGAAGCGAACCACGGCCAGGTCGTGGCTGATGAAGACATAAGACAGTCCAAACTCGTCTTGCAAATCGCGCAGCAAATTGAGCACCTGGGCCTGCACCGACACGTCCAGGGCCGACACGGCCTCGTCGAGCACCAGCACCTCGGGGTTGAGCGTCAAACAGCGCGCAATGGCAATGCGCTGTCGCTGACCGCCTGAAAACTCGTGCGGGTACTTGCCAAAGGCGCTGGCGTCTAGGCCCACTTTTTCCAGCAGGGCCAAGGCGCGCTGCTCACGCTCTTGCCGGTTGGCCCCCAGGTGGTGAATCTCCATGGGCTCTTGCAGCGTTTGCCCGATGGTAAAGCGCGGGTTCAAGCTCGCGTAGGGGTTTTGGAAGACGATTTGGATGCGCCGGCGCATCAGCTGGCGCTCCTGATCACTGAGCTTAAGTAAGTCCTTACCATCAAAGAGAACTTGGCCACTCGTGGGCTCATGCAGTCGCAGCAAGGTCAGGCCCATGGTGGTCTTGCCCGACCCCGACTCGCCCACCACGCCCAGGGTGTGGCCCTGGCGCAGCTGAAAATTCACGCCCTGCACGGCCTTGAACTCGCGTTTGCGCCACAGGCCTTCCTTGATGAAAAAACTCTTGGCCAAGGCGCGCACTTCCAGCACCACGGGCGCCTGGGGGTCTTTGGTGTTGCGGGCCGCTTGCGTGCGGCGGCCTGCCATGTGGTCATCGATGACCATCAGCCGGTGCGGTGGCTCGGCCAGCGTGGGGCGGCAGGCCAGCAGCGCACGGGTGTAGTCGTCTTGCGGGGACGCAAAGATGCGTGCCACCGGGCCTTGTTCGCGGATCTGGCCGTGGCGCATGACCACCACCTGATCAGCAATTTCGCCCACCACACCCAGATCGTGGCTGATGAACAAAACGCTCATGCGCCGCTGAGACTTGAGCTTGCCGATGAGGTCGAGGATTTGCCGCTGAATCGTCACATCCAAGGCCGTCGTGGGCTCATCGGCAATGAGCAGTTGCGGCTCGCAGGCCAAGGCCATGGCAATCATCACGCGCTGCTGCTGCCCGCCCGAGAGCTCGTGTGGGTAGGCCCCCATGCGCCGCACGGGCTCGGGTATGCCCACCTCGGCCAGCAACTCCTCGGCGCGGGTGCGGGCCTGGCTGCGGCTCAGGCCCAGGTGGGCCACCAAGGGCTCCATGAGCTGCTCGCCCACCGTGAACACCGGGTTGAGTGACGACATCGGGTCTTGGAAGACGCAGGCGATCTCGCGCCCGCGCAGCTTTTGCAGACGCGGCCCGTCGGCTTGCAACAGGTCTTGCCCTTGCCACAGGATGCGGCCCTGACGCTGCGCGTTTTCAGGCAGCAGATTGACGATGGACATGGCCGTGACGCTCTTGCCCGAACCCGACTCGCCCACCAAGGCGGTGATGCTGTCGGGCTCAATGTCAAAACTGATGCCGCGCACGGCATGGGCCCACTGGGTCACGCCCTCGTGGCGGCCCATGCGAAAACTCACCTGAAGCTGCTGCAGGCTCAGCAAGGTGCTTGGCGTGGCAGCGTTCATTCCAGTCCCCTCAACTTGGGATCCAAGGCGTCGCGCACGGCATCGGCCATGAGCGAGAAGGCCGTCACGAAAACGGCCATGAAAGCCGTGGCTGCCGCCAGCTGCCACCAGTAGCCCAAGATCAATTCGCTTTGCGCCTCGGCGAGCATCGTGCCCCAAGAGACATCTTCCACGCCCACGCCCAAACCCAGGTAAGACAGGATGACCTCGCTTTTGATGAAACCCACCACCAACAAGCTCATGCGCACCAAGATGACGTGGCTGATATTGGGCAGGATGTGGCGAAACATGCGGCTCGTGGCCGAGGCACCAATGGCCTCAGCCGCGCGAACGTATTCACGCGAGCTGTGCTTCATGAACTCGGCGCGTACCTGCCGGTACAGCCCCGTCCAGCCGGCCAATCCCAAGATCAGCACCACCGTGCCGATGCCGCGGCCGAACACGGCGGCAAACGCGAAGATGAGCAAGATGCCCGGGATGGCCTCAAAGACGTTGTACAGCCACTCCAGGAAGTCGCCCACCTTGCCGCCGAAAAACCCGCCCAGAGCACCCAGTACCGTGCCAATCAAGGTGGCCAACACCGCCGCCAAGACCCCCACGAATACCGAAATCTGCGTGCCCTTGATGGCTTTGGACATCACATCGCGGCCCAAGCGGTCTGCCCCCAGGGGCAGCGTCTGGGCTTTGGCCGTATCGGTGGTGCGGTACTTCTGCGCGGCCGCTTCGATTTCGGCGTAACGCGGTGCCAGCGGGTCGACTGCCGAGAGGTCCGCATTGGGGCCGGTGGGCACTTCAATGGTGCCCACGGCCTCGGCCGCACGCGGGCCCAGCACCGTGGGCGGCGCATTGGCCACGCCCACCTCGTTTTGCCAGTGCTTGGCCACCCAACCCAAGGCGGAGAGGACCACCAACAGCATGAACACCAGGACCACTGCGGCAGAGACCATGCCCACGCGGTCGGACCGAAAACGCCGCCAGGCAGCACGCCACACGCCCTCGGACCGCTGTGCAGGCGCCGAGCTGCCCATGACCGATGTTGCGGCCCCGCTCATTTGAGCACCACCCGCGGATCGACCAGCTTGAACATCACATCCACCACCAAGTTGATGACCATGGTCAGCACGGCCAAATACACGGCGATGGCCTGAATGACGGGATAGTCGCTTCGATTGACGGCCAACAAAATCTCTCGGCCCAGACCCGGAATCGAGAAAAACACTTCAATGAGGAAGGAGCCGACAAACACCGAGGGCAGCGCCAGTCCGATATTGGTGAGGATGGGGATCATGGCGTTGCGCAACACGTGGCGAAACATCACCGTGGACTCGCCCATTCCTTTGGCCCGGGCCGTGCGGACATAGTCCTGGCCCAGCTCGTCGAGGAAGAAGGTGCGGTACAGCCGCGTGTAGGGTGCCAGGGCCACAAACACCGCCAGCATGACGGGCAAGGGAGCGTAAGTGGTGAGGTTGGTCCAGGTGCTGTCGCTCCAGCCCTGCACCGGAAACCAGCCCAGTTGAAAACCAAAGACATACTGGCCCACGATGATGTAGACCAAGAAGCTGATGGACAGGGCCACCGTCGTGACGACCATCAGCGAGCGGTCCACCAAAGAGCCGCGACGATATGACACCCACATGGCAATGGGCAAGGCGGCGATGACCTCCAGCACCAAGATGGGCAGCATCACGGTCAAGGTGGCCGGCAGCCGAGACGCAAACAAATTGCTCACGGCCTCATTGGTAGACCAGCTCTTGCCCCAGTCGAAGGTGACCACGCTCTTGAGGTAGATGCCCAGCTGCACCCATACCGGTTGGTCCAACCCCAACTGCTGCCGAATGGCGGCAATTTGCTCGGGCGTGGCGTTGAGCCCGCCGAGGATCTCAGCGGGGTCTCCCCCGAAGTACTTGAACAGAAAGAACACCAACAGCACGACCCCCAACAGGGTGGGGATCATCTGCCACAGGCGCCGGACGATATAGGCAGCCATTGTCAAGCGGCTCCAAGCTAAGGCAATGAGGCGGGAGTGTAGGCGCCTTTGGGTTGCGGCGCTAAACCTCCGGCTCTCGGGATTTGCCCTCAATGACGCAGCCTCGGGCGGCGGCGGCGTGCTGCCGCGGTGGCCGCACCACCCGGGCACGCCGTCGTTGGGGCCGCCGGGACTTTCAACACACACCCGGTCTTGCGGCTAGACTGCCAATCCGCCCCGCCCCAGTGGGCAAAGCGGCACCGAGGTGGTAGGTCATGGGTTGGATGGATTGCACAAGGTTTTTCAAAGCGCATAGCGCGTGGCGCCGCCAGGGCGTCTGGCTGCTCGTGTGGTCGCTGGGCGTGGCCACCGCTTGGGCGCAGCCCGGCGCGGCCGCCGCCCCGGCACCCCTCAAGGTGCTGCGCTATGCCTTTCCGATCGCCGAGACCAATTTCGATCCCGCACAGATTTCCGACCTGTACTCACGCACGGTGGCCGCGGCGTTTTTCGATGCGCCGCTCGAGTATGAATTCTTGGCCAACCCGGCGCGCATGCGGCCCAACACGGCTGCGGCCATGCCCGAGGTGTCGGCAGACTTTCGCACCTTCACCTTCCGCATCCGGGCGGGCATTTACTTTGCCGATGACCCAGCCTTTGCGGGCAAACGCCGTGAGTTGACAGCCGCCGACTACGTGTATTCGCTCAAGCGGCACTACGACCCGCGCTGGAAGAGCGCCAATCTCTACATCCTGGAAAACGCCAAGATCTTGGGCCTGTCGGAGTTGCGCAAGCAAGTCATCGCGGCCAAAAAGCCCTTCGACTATGACCAGGAAGTAGAAGGCCTGCGAACCCTGGATCGCTACACCTTCCAAATCCGGCTGGCGCAGCCCCAGCCTCGATTTCTCTACAACTTCACCGACGGCTCGTTCACGGGGGCGCTGGCGCGCGAAGTGGTCGAGTTCTACGGCGACAAAGTGGGCGAGCACCCCGTGGGCACCGGCCCGTTTGTCTTGGCGGAGTGGAAGCGCAGCGCGCGCATGACCTTGGCGCGCAACCCCAACTACCGGAGTGTGCTCTACGATGAGAACCCAAGCCCGCAAGATGCCAAGCTGCAAGCAGTGGCCGCGCGCTTCAAAGGCCGCACGCTGCCCATGGTCGACCGCGTGCAGATTTCCATCATCGAGGAAACACAACCGCGTTGGCTGTCGTTTCTCAATGGCGAGCAAGATGTCTTGGAAAACGTTCCGGCGGAGTTTTCCAACCTGGCCATTCCCAACAACCAACTGGCCCCCAACCTGCAAAAGCGCGGGGTGGGCATGGTGCGCTACCCACGGGCCGATGTGGCGCTGAGTTACTTTGCGATGGAGCATCCGGTGGTGGGCGGCTATGAGCCGCACAAGGTGGCCCTTCGCCGCGCCATCGCGCTGGCCGTAGACTTGGAGCGCGAGATCCGGCTGGTGCGACGCAATCAGGCCATTCCGGGGCAAAGCCCGATTGCGCCCCAGACCTTTGGCTACGACCCGAGCTTCAAGTCGGAGATGAGCGAGTACAACCTGGCCAGAGCCAAGGCCTTGTTGGATCTGCATGGGTATGTGGACAAAGACGGCGACGGCTGGCGCGACCAGCCCGACGGCAAGGCCTTGACCTTGCAGTACGCCACGCAACCCGACCAACAAAGTCGCCAGCTCATCGAGCAGTGGAAAAAGAATATGGATGCGCTGGGCGTGCGCATCGAATTCAAGGTGGCCAAGTGGCCCGAAAACCTCAAGAGCAGCCGAGCTGGCAAGCTCATGATGTGGGGCGTGGGCTGGAGCGCCGGAGCGCCGGACGGCGACACCTTCTTGGCGCTGGGCTACGGCCCCAATATTGGCGGGGCCAACCACGCGCGATTCAATCTGCCGCAATTCAACGATTTGTACGTCAAGCAGCGCGAACTGCCTGACGGTGCGCAGCGGCTGGCGGTGATGGACGAGGCCAAGCGCTTGATGGTGACTTACATGCCGTACAAAATCCATGCGCACCGCATCTTCACGGACTTGAACCACCCCTGGGTCTTGGGCTATCACCGCAACATCTTTGTGCGCGAGTTTTTCAAGTACGTTGACCTTGACCCATCGATGAGGGAGCAAGCGCTCAGATGAACGCCACAACCTGTGTGCATCTAGACCCCAGACGGACCGCATCCAGGCTGGCCCGCCAAGCTGTCTTGGTCGCTGCCGTGTTGGGCGCCTGCGTAGCGGGGGCGTGGGCGCAATCGGCGACCCCAGCCTCGACGTCCACGCCAAGTGGTGCGGCTGCTTCGCCCAAGGTTTTGCGCTATGCCTTTCCGATTGCGGAGACGGGGTTTGATCCGGCGCGCATCGTCGATTTGTACTCGCGCATCATCACCGCGCATATCTTTGAGAGCCTGTACACCTGGGACCCCCTGGCGCGCCCCGCCAAGCTCAAGCCGCTGATCGCCCAAGGCATGCCCGAAGCATCGGCAGACTTTCGCACCTGGACGGTCAAGATCAAGCCGGGCATTTACTTTGCCGACGACCCGGCCTTTGGCGGCAAGAAGCGCGAAGTGGTGGCGCAAGACTTTGTCTATGCGCTCAAGCGCTTTGCCGATCCGGCCAACAAGAGCCCGGTGGTCGCGGGGGTGCTGGACCAAAAGTACATCGGGCTGGCCGCCCTGCGCGAGAAGGCCCTGAAGGACAAGAAGCCCTTTGACTATGACACCGAAATTGAGGGGATACGGGCCCTGGACCGCTACACGCTGCAGTTCAAGCTCGAGGAGTCCCGGCCGCGTTTTGGCGATGGCTTGGCGGCCAACGATCTGTTTGGCGCCGTGGCGCGCGAGGTGGTGGAGAAGTACGGCGATGCCATTCCCGCGCACCCAGTGGGCACGGGCCCGTTTCGCCTCGTGCAGTGGCGCCGCAGCTCCTTGATCGTGCTGGAGCGCAACCCCCAGTACCGCGAGGTGGTCTATGAGGCCGAGCCGGCCGCAGACGATGCCGAGGGCCAAACGATAGCGGCGCGCTTTCGGGGCAAGCGTTTGCCCATGGTGGACCGCGTGGAGGTGTCGATCATTGAGGAGTCACAGCCGCGTTGGCTTGCGTTTTTGAATCGGCAAATCGACTTCATCAATGTGCCGGCGGAGTTTGTGAATCAGGCTGTGCCCAACGGCAAGGTCTCGCCTCACTTGGCCAAGCAGGGCATCCGGGCCTACCGCGTCTTGAACTCCGATTCGGCCTTCACCTACTTCAATATGGAAGACCCGGTTTTGGGTGGCTACACCCCCGAGCGGGTGGCCCTGCGCCGGGCCATCGCCCTGGCCATGGACGTGGAGCGCGAAATTCGCGTGGTGCGGCGCGGGCAGGCGGTGCCGGCGCAGTCGTTGATCGTCCCGCACACCACGGGCTACGACCCGAAATTCAAGAGCGAGAACGGCGACTACGACCCAGCACGGGCCAAGGCGCTATTGGACCTGCACGGCTATGTGGACAAAGACGGCGACGGCTGGCGCGATCTGCCCAACGGCAAGCCGCTGGTGTTGGAAGTGGCCACGCAGCCCGACCAACTCAGCCGCCAATTCGACGAGCTGTGGAAAAAGAATATGGAGCGCATTGGTCTGCGCGTGAAGTTCTTTCCTGGCAAGTGGCCCGAGCAGCTCAAGGCGGCCCGTGCGGGCAAGTTGCAGTTGTGGACCCTGGGCTCCTCGGCGGCCAGCCCCGATGGACAGGGCTCGCTGGCGCGCCTGTACGGGCCTCAGGCCGGCAGTCAGAATCTCGCGCGCTTCAAGAACGAGGAGTTTGACCGCATCTATCAACGCATGCAGGTCATCCCTGACGGGCCCGAGCGCGAGGATCTCTTTCGTCAAGCCAAGCTGATCTCCTTGGCCTACATGCCCTACAAGGTCACCGTGCATCGCTTCTCCAACGATCTGGTGCAGCCCTGGTTGGTGGGCTATCGCCGGCCGCTGTTTTGGAACGAGTGGTGGCATGTGGTGGACATTGACGAGTCGGCCAGACGCTGACCCGCTGGCACCTTGAACGCTCTGGCCCGAGCCCACCGTCTGGTGGTGGTGACGCTGCTGGGGTTTGCCTCGGGCCTGCCCCTGGCCCTGACCGGGCAGGCCCTGCAAGCCTGGATGACGGTGGAAGGTCTGGACCTGGCCACCATCGGGTTCCTCACGCTCGTGGGCTTGCCCTACACCTTCAAGTTCTTGTGGGCGCCTCTCATGGACCGCTTTGACCTGCCGCTGTGGGGGCGGCGGCGCGGCTGGTTGGTGGTCACGCAATTGGCACTGGCCTTGGCCCTGTGGGGCCTGTCAATGACGCGCCCCAGCCAGACCTTGCAGCTGTTTGCCCTCTTGGCGGTGACGGTGGCCTTCTTGTCGGCCTCGCAGGATGTGGTGATCGATGCCTACCGCACCGATGTGCTCGGCCCCACAGAGCGAGGCCTGGGGGCCTCACTGAACGTGATGGGCTACCGCTTGGCCATGATCGTCTCGGGCGGGTTGGCGCTGATCTGGACCGATGCACAGCAGGGCCAAGGCTGGGACTGGCCCCAGGTCTATCGCCTCATGGCCTTGCTGATGTTGGGCGCTGCGGCGCTCTCGGCCACCGTCTTGCCCCGATTGCCCCCTGTCCCATCGCTTGGGGGTGTTCCCGCCTCGGATTGGAAGACCGAGTGTGGGGGGTTTGCGGCGGTGGTGGTGGCCGTGGCCGTGGGGGCTGTGTTGACTCAGCAGCTGCTGCCTGCCGTGGTGGGCCCCGTGCTGGGACCAGCGCTGGAGGCCGCCGGTTGGGCAGCCACCCTGCGGCAGCGCTGGATCGATCTGAGCGTGTTGCTGCTGGGCGTGGCCGTGACCCTGCCCCTGGCCGCGTGGGCGGCACGGCAAGCGCGGTTCGAGACCCTGCTGGCGGGATTGCGCAATTACTTCAGCTTGCCCGGCGCTGCAGCCTTCTTGCTGTTTATCGTGCTCTACAAGCTCGGTGATGCCTTTGCAGGTGCGTTGATGACGGCTTTCTTGCTCAAGGGCATGGCCTACACCTCGGCCGAAGTGGGCGTGGTCAACAAGGTCATCGGGCTGTGGTTGACCATTGGCGGCGCCTTGCTGGGGGGTGCCTTGATGCTGCGACTGGGACTGTGGCGGGCGTTGATGATCTTCGGTGTCTTGCAACTGCTCAGCAATTTGGGCTTTTGGTGGTTGGCCGTGCATGGCAAGTCTGCCTCGGTGCTGCTCATTCCGGCCTTTGACTGGGCCATCGTGCGGCTGAGCAGCGCCACGCCTGTGGATGCGGCCTTGCTGTGGGTGGTGGCCTTCGAGAACATCAGTGGCGGCATGGGCACGGCCGCCTTTGTGGCCTTCCTCATGAGCTTGTGCACGCAGCGCTTCACGGCCACGCAATTTGCGCTGCTGTCGGCGTTTGCCGCCGTGGGGCGGGTGTGGGTGGGGCCCCTGGCCGGCGTGCTGGCCGAGAGCGTGGGCTGGGGCGACTTTTTCCTGCTCAGCCTGATCCTGGGGGCGCCAGCACTGATCATGGGGCTGTGGCTGCGCCGGCCCATCGAAGCGCTGGAACCCAAGACCCCGCCCGCGCCAGGCTCCGCTTGATTTAGCATCATCGGCTTGATCTTCCACGCCGATTCGACATGACCGCCCCCCAGGCTCCACAGGCCCCACAGGCCCAACGCTCAAGTCCCCCGACGATGGGTTGGGTGTGCGCCTGCGCACGCCCGGGCAGCTGGAGCCGGCGTCGCTGGTTGGGCGCCTGCACGGCCGGCCTGGCCGGTCTGGCCGCCTCGGCGCAGGCGGCCATTCCCGAGTGCGAGCGCTCGGGTTTTACCAAGGCCATGCCGGCCGATCAAATCGAGCAGATGGCCCAGCAGCAGTACCGGCAAATGCTGCAGCAATACGCCGGCCAACGCGCGGTGGCCGCCAAAGACCACCCCCAATTGCAGCGCCTGCGCGCCATTGCAGATCGCCTCATTCCCCACACGCCGACGTGCAATGAGCGTGCGCGCCAATGGCGCTGGGAGGTGCAGCTCATTGGCAGCAACGAGCTCAACGCTTTTTGCATGCCTGGCGGCAAGATTGCGTTTTACTGGGGCATCTTGGCGCGGCTGCAACTGAGCGACGACGAGGTGGCCACCATCATGGGCCACGAGATGGCCCATGCGCTGCTCGAACACGCCCGCGAGCAGGCGGGAAAGAATGCGCTCACGCAGGGCGGCTTGCGCCTGGGCGCCGCGCTCTTGGGGCTGGGCAATGTGGGCGATATGGCCGCGCAAGGCCTGTCGCAGTTGGCCAGCTTGGCCTACAGCCGCAAAGACGAGACCGAAGCCGACCGCCTGGGCATGCTGTTGGCCGCCCAGGGCGGCTACGACCCGGCCGCCGGTGTGACGTTGTGGCGCAAGATGATGGCCGCCTCGGGAGGGCGGTCACCGCCCAAGATCTTGTCCACCCACCCCTTGAGCAACGAGCGCATCCAAGACATTGAAAATCGGCTGCCGCGCGCGCGCCCACTGTATGAAGCGGCCGCCAAACCCGACCGGGTGTGGGGCCCGCCCCTGAAGCCCAAGCCGGGCACCGATACCGACTAAGACGCGTTGCGCCTCAGGTGCCGCCCACGTAGGGGTTGGTGCGCCGTTCGCGGCCGAAGCTGCTTTCCGGGCCGTGTCCGGGGATGAAGATGGTCTCATCGCCCATGGGCCACAGGCGCTGCGTGATGCTGGCGATCAAGGTCTGGTGATCGCCGCCAGGAAAGTCGGTGCGACCAATGCTGCCGGCAAACAGCACATCGCCCACAAAGCAGCGCTGTGCATCGGCACTGTGGAACACCACGTGTCCGGGTGTGTGTCCCGGGCAGTGGCGCACGCGCAGTTCGCATTGGCCGATGTGCACGGTGTCGCCATCGGACAGCCACCGTGTGGGCGCAAAGGGCTCGGCCGGCGCAAAGCCAAAGCGTTGACTTTGTGCCTCCAGCGCGTCGATCCAAAACTGGTCTCCCGGGTGCGGACCGATGATGGGCAGGCCCCACTCGCGCGACAACTGCCCCGTGCCGCCGGCGTGGTCAATGTGCGCGTGGGTCAACCAAATGGCGCTGAGCGTCAGTCCCAGTCGTGAGACCTGCGCCGTGATCCGGGGCAAGTCGCCACCTGGATCGATGACGGCCGCCTGCATCGTCTGGTCGCACCACACGAGGCTGCAGTTTTGCTCAAAGGGCGTGACGGGTACGGTGTGGTATCGAAACATCGGGCCATTCTAAGTGGCTCATTCAGTGAGCCACTGAGGCAGCACAGTGGGCGTGCCGGGGACGTCCCGGCGCCACTGAAGGCCTTGGGGCCTGTACTGCCATGACGCAAATTGCCCTCGCACTGGAGTTTTCCGAGCCAGCCGTCAGCTCACGGACATCCCACGCGCGCGCTGCTCACAGCCCAACGCACACGCTCAACGCCTTCGAGTCCGAAGGCTTTGCCATCGGATGGGACCATGCCCGCTACGGCGTCGTGCCGCCTGTGGACCATCTGCACCCGGGCCATCCGGTGCGCCAGGGCTGGGATGCCTTTCGGGCCCGCTCCCTCGCGCCGCACCGCTGCGCCGCACAGCCATCCTCGGCCTGGGCGGTCGGCGCTTGGTTGGGTCTGCGTTTGGCCGCCTGGGCGCGGTCCATGCCGGTGGAGCCAGTGGCCGTGACCGTGTCTTGGATACGGCGCTTGCGGGTCACGCACTGCCCCATCACGCGAGAGGCGTTGACCTGGGGGTTGGGCCTGGCAAGCGATGCCCAGGTTGTCGTGCTCAACGAGGCGGCCGGGGTGGCCGCGGGCAACCTGGCGGTGGTCAGCCGCCGCGCTGCGGCAGCCCGCGCACTGGGCGGTGACGCCCAGCAGGCCGTGGCCCATGCGCAGGCCCTGCGGGCCCCAGGTGCCACGCACGCAGGGCTGGACACCCCCGCCTGGAAAAGGTGGGCTGGACTCATCAGCCTGGCCACGCCTTTGCCTCATACGCGGGTCAGCGCACAGGCCTTGACGGTATTCCCGCCGCCTCGCGTTCGCGTGCTCAATGCCGCTCAGGCGGTGCAAACCATGCTCAGCAGTTTGTGGATGGGCCCCGGGTATGCGCGGCGTCTGGCCGATGTATCGGCCTGCCTGTCGCGGCCCTTGCAGCGTCGGCGACTGAGCCTGCTCATGAGTGCGTTACTGGCCCGGCGTTTGGAGCAGGGTTGGTCGGCACACCCGCATCAGGTGCGCCACGCGCTGGAAGACGCCTGGGGCCATCCGGCGGTTCTCAGGCGTTGGCAAGACCTCATGCAGTGCCTGGATGCGCCGTCGTGCGAGCGCTGGGTACGCCGCGTCTTGGCCCTGGGCGCGGCCCACCCCACATTGCGATGGATGGATGCCCAACGCGCCACCGAGGGGTGGGCGGTGAGCGCCCCGCCTTCACAAGGTGAAGTCGTAATCGATGATCACCGGTGCGTGGTCTGAAAATCGCTCGGCGGTGTAGACCGCCGCGGCTCGAGCGGTGTGGGCCAGGCCCGGTGTGGCCAGGTGGTAATCGATACGCCAGCCCACGTTTTTCGCGCGTGCTTGGCCGCGGTTGCTCCACCAGGTGTATTGCTCGGCGCTGGGGTGCAGCTGCCGATACACATCCACCAAGCCCGAGGGCCCCAGCAGCTGGTCCATCCACGCGCGTTCCTCAGGCAAAAAGCCCGAGTTCTTCAAATTGCCCTTCCAGTTTTTCAAGTCAATTTCTCGGTGGGCGATGTTCACATCGCCCATCAGCACAAACTCGCGCTGCTGCTGGAGCTGGATCAGGCGCGGATAGATCTGTTCAAGAAAACGGAACTTGGCCTCTTGCCGCTGCGGGCTGCTCGAGCCACTGGGAAAGTAGCAACTGATCAAGCTGAGCTTGCGATGGCGCGTATCAAAGCGAGCCTCTACCCAGCGCCCCTCATCGTCAAATTCGCTCACGCCCATGCCCCGCACCACATCCGAAGGCTCGTGTCGGGTGTACAGGCCCACGCCCGAATAACCCTTCTTTTGTGCGAAATGAAAGTGGCCCTGCAAGGGCCCGAGACGGTCCAAGAGTCCGTGGACATCGTCATGCTGGGCTTTGACTTCTTGCACGCCCATACAATCGATGCGATTGGCGCCGGCCCATTCGACAAAGCCTTTGTTGGCCGCCGAGCGGATGCCGTTGACGTTGATGGAAACCAGCCGAAACGCCACAGGAATGCCCCTCATGAATACCGCTGCCCCTCACGCCCTGGCCCGCGACTTCGTTGCCTTTGCCGTGGAATCGGGGGTGTTGCGGTTTGGTGAATTCAAGACCAAGGCCGGCCGCTTGTCGCCTTATTTTTTCAACGCCGGCGGGTTTGACGACGGCCACAAGCTCGGCCGGCTGGCCCAATTCTATGCACAGCGCCTGCTGGATTCCCAGATGCCCTTTGACATGATCTTTGGGCCCGCCTACAAGGGCATCACCCTGGCCGCAGCGGTGAGCGTGGAGTTGGCCCGCCGTGGCCGCAACGTGCCCTTTGCCTACAACCGCAAGGAAGCCAAAGACCACGGCGAGGGCGGCACCTTGGTGGGCGCGCCCGTTCGCGGCCGGGTGCTCATCATCGATGACGTGATCTCGGCGGGCACGTCGGTGCGCGAATCGATTGACCTCATCACCCGAGCCGGGGCCACGCCTTGTGGCGTGGCCATCGCATTGGACCGTCAGGAAATGGCCACCGAGGCCGGGCGCGATGCGCCCTGGTCGGCCGTGCAGTATGTGCACGAGCACCTGGGCCTGCCGGTAGTGGCGGTGGCCACATTGGCCGATTTGATGGACTACCTGCACACGGTCCAAGACCCGGTGCTGGCTGGCCATGCGCAAGCCGTAGCGGCTTACCGGCAGCGCTACGGTGTCTAAAGCGTCATCTCAGTCCAAAGCCTTGCGCAAAAGCGCTGCGGCCTGTTGGGGGTTGGCCTTGCCCTGACTGGCCTTCATCACCTGACCCACCAAAGCGTTGAAGGCCTTGTCTTTGCCACTGCGGTACTCGGCCACGAATTTTTCATGACGCGCCAAGACTTCCTGCACGATGGCCTCCAGTGCTGCGGTATCGTTCATCTGCCGCAGGCCCTTGGCCTCGATGAGGGCGTCCACCTGCGAGGCCGGCGAATCGGGCGAGGACCACAGCGAGTCAAACACCTGCCGCGCGCCGCTGTGTGACACGGTGTCGTCCTGAACACGGGCAATCAGGGCCGCCAAGGTGTGCGCAGGCACCGGGCAGCGGCTCATGTCGAACCCTTCTTGGTTCAAGCGCTTGCTGACATCGCCCATGAGCCAATTGGCAGCCAACTTGGGTGAGGCGCCCGCATCGCGCACCGCCTCGTAGTACCGGGCCAACGCCAGGCTTTGGGTCATCATGGCCGCGTCGTAGGCCGGCAGCCCATCATCGTGCACAAACCGCTGCGCCATGGCCTGGGGCAACTCCGGCATCTCATCGCGCACCCGTTGCACCCATTCGGACTCGATGACCAGCGGTGGTAAATCGGGATCGGGGAAGTAGCGGTAGTCATGCGCGTCTTCCTTGGTGCGCATGGCGCGTGTTTCACCGGTATCGGGGTTGAACAGTACCGTGGCCTGCTCGATGGGCAGCCCATCTTCCAAGCGGTCGATTTGCCACTGCACTTCAAAGTCGATGGCCTGCTGCAAGAAGCGAAATGAATTCAGGTTCTTGATCTCGCGGCGTGTGCCCAGGGCCTCGCCTGGTCGCCTGACCGACACGTTGGCATCGCATCGAAAGCTGCCCTCTTGCATATTGCCATCGCAAATGCCCAGCCACACCACCAGCGTGTGCAATGCGCGCGCATAGGCCACGGCCTGAGCCGACGATCGCAGTTGGGGCTCCGAGACAATTTCCAGCAGGGGGGTGCCGGCGCGATTCAGGTCAATTCCGCTCATGCCGGTTGCCGCGCCCGAGAGGCCTTCGTGCACGCTCTTGCCGGCGTCTTCTTCTAGGTGAGCGCGCGTGAGGTCTACCCGCATGGGTTGACCGTCCACCAAGAAGTCGACACTGCCGCCTTGGACCACCGGGATTTCGTACTGACTGATCTGGTAGCCCTTGGGCAAATCCGGATAAAAATAGTTCTTGCGCGCAAACACCGACACGGGCGCGACCTTGCCGCCTACGGCCAGACCGAATCGGATGGCGCGCTCCACGGCGCCTCGATTGAGCACAGGCAAGGTGCCGGGCAAGGCCAGGTCCACCGCGCAAGCCTGCGTATTGGGCTCGGCCCCAAATCGGGTCGAGGCTGCACTGAAGATCTTGCTTTGGGTGGACAGTTGCGCATGGGTCTCAAACCCAATGACGACTTCATAGCCACGAATGAGGGCGGGGCTGTTCATGGTCAAAACCCGGGCGCCCAGCGCTGATGGAAATCGGTGGCTTGCTGCAAGGCGTATGCGGCGTGCAGCAGGGTACCCTCATCGTGGTAGCGACCAATGAGCTGCAGCCCCACCGGCAGCCCCTGGTCGCCACTGGGTGCGGGCAGGCTCATGCCCGGCAACCCCGCCAGGCTGGCGGGCAAGGTGAAGATGTCGGCCAGGTAGGCCGACAGCGGATCATCGGCCTGCTCGCCTCGCTTCCAGGCCACGCTGGGCGCCACAGGCCCGGCGATGAGATCGCACTCTTGCCAACAGGCTTGAAAGTCTTCCACGATCATGCGGCGCAACTTTTGCGCCTGCAAGTAATAGGCATCGTAGTAGCCGTGCGACAGCACATACGTGCCGATCATGATGCGGCGCTTGACCTCATCGCCAAAACCTTCGCTGCGGCTCTTGCGGTACATGGCCATCAGGTCACCGGGCTGCGAGCTGCGGTGGCCGTAGCGCACGCCATCGAAGCGAGAGAGGTTGGAGCTGGCCTCGGCAGGGGCGATGATGTAGTACACCGGGATACTCAGCTCGGTACGCGGCAGGCGCACCGAAACCAGTTGTGCGCCAAGCTTTTGCATTTCGGCCAAGGCCGCATGCACCGAGGAGGCCACATCCGGGCTCAGCCCTTGGGGGAAAAACTCTTGGGGCAGTCCAATGCGCAAACCCTGCAGCGGGCGCTGAGCGCTCGCGCCGGGGCGCTGTTGGCGCATGAGCGCCACGTAGTCGGGGCGCGGCGTGGTGCTGCACGTGGCATCGCGGGGGTCAAATCCGGCCATGGCCGCCAACAACAAGGCGCAGTCCTCGGCAGACCGGGCCATGGGTCCGGCCTGATCCAGGCTCGAGGCGTAAGCGATCATGCCCCAGCGTGAGCAGGTGCCGTAGGTGGGCTTGATGCCGGTGATGCCGCAAAAGGCAGCCGGCTGGCGAATCGAACCGCCCGTGTCGGTGCCGGTGGCGGCACTGACCAGGCCTGCGGCCACTGCCGCGGCCGAGCCGCCCGACGAGCCGCCTGGCACGCGGGCGGGATCCCACGGGTTCTTGACCGGGCCAAAGGCGGAGTTCTCGTTGCTCGAGCCCATGGCGAACTCGTCACAGTTGAGCTTGCCCAGCGTCACCATGCCGGCCCCCGCATGCCCGGAACTGCCCGCGCCCAGTCGTGCCACCACCGTGGCATCAAACGGGCTGCGGTAGTCGGCCAGCATGCGCGAGCCCGCCGTGGAGGGCCAATCGCGGGTGACAAAAATGTCTTTGTGCGCAACGGGAACGCCCGTGAGCACATCGGCCTGGCCGGCGGCTCGCCGCGCATCGGCAGCGCGCGCCTGCGCGCGGGCCACATCGGGGTCGACGGCCACAAAGGCGCCCAAGTCGGCGTAGGCGGCAATGCGATCGAGCAGCGCCTGCGTCAGCTCCAGGCTGCTGATGCGCTGGGCGGCCAAGGCCTGAGCCGTTTGTGCCACGCCCCAGCGGGCGATGTCGCTGTGCACCGGCGCGCTCATTCAATCACCTTGGGCACCAGGTACAAACCCCCGACAACAGCCGGGGCGCTGCGCTGGTGCGCCTCGCGTTCATTGCCCTCGCTGACCTCGTCATCGCGAAGTCGCAGCCGAGCGCCCTCTACAGCCGACAGCGGCGTGTGAAGGGGCTCGATGTGGCGGGTGTCCACCGAGCGCATTTGTTCCACGATGGCGAAAAAGCCGTTGAGCTGGTCGAGCATGCGCTGCTGTTCAGCCGCAGACAGTTCAAGGCGGGCCAGCTGCGCCAGGCGCTGCACTTCGGGCAGGGTGAGTGACATGTTGAATAGGGAGTGACAACGACGCCCCTGCCGTTCCTGTGGATGCAGGGCCTGCGGTATTATCGGCGCAGGTTCCAGCGGCCCGGTACTTCCCCTGGCGCCCGGCGAGCGCTTTCCTGGGGTTTGCGGCGTTGTGGCGTGGAGGGCTGCTTCCCGTTTCGAACACTCGAATCTGCCCATGTTCGCCTTTTTGCGCAGTTATTTTTCGACCGACCTGGCCATCGACCTGGGTACGGCCAATACCCTCATCTATGCCAGCGGCAAAGGGATTGTCTTGGACGAGCCCTCGGTGGTGGCCATTCGCCACGAGGGCGGCCCCCAGGGCAAGAAGACCATTCAGGCCGTAGGCAAAGAAGCCAAGGCCATGTTGGGCAAGGTGCCCGGCAATATTGAGGCCATTCGCCCCATGAAGGACGGCGTGATTGCCGACTTCACCGTGACGGAGCAAATGCTCAAGCAGTTCATCCGCATGGTGCACCCACGCTCGCTGATCAAGCCCAGCCCACGCATCATCATTTGCGTGCCCTGTGGCTCGACCCAGGTGGAGCGCCGGGCCATTCGCGAGTCTGCCCTGGGCGCGGGGGCTTCAGAGGTGTACCTCATTGAAGAGCCGATGGCCGCGGCCATCGGCGCTGGGTTGCCGGTGAGCGAAGCATCGGGCTCGATGGTGGTCGATATTGGCGGGGGCACCACCGAAGTGGGGGTCATCTCCTTGGGTGGTATGGTCTACAAAGGCAGCGTGCGTGTGGGCGGCGACAAGTTCGATGAGGCCATCATCAACTACATA
>CAYNSW010000016.1:0-55094 GCA_964400135.1 uncultured Rubrivivax sp.
ACATGGGCGTCGAAGTAGGCCTGGGCGCCCGGGCTCGTCTTGGCATTCCACGAACCCATGCCCAGCACGCCTTCGGCACCAGCCGGGGTCATGACGTTGCGGTACAGCTGAAAGGCGGTACCCACCGAGGCATAGAAGAACTTGGGGTTGAAGCCGATCTCCTTGGACTGGCGGCTGGCCAGGATGGTGTCGGGCGGATAGGTGAAGCCCACAAAGGCATCCGGGTTCTTGTCTTTGATGGAGCGCAGCACGGGTGAGAGATCTTTGACACCCCCCGGATAACTCTTGTCTTCAATCAGGCTGATGCCGCTGCCTTGCAGGGCCACCTTGAGAGCGGCGTAGTTCTCCAGGCCGAAGAGGTCATCGACGTAGATGCAGGCCAAGGTCTTGGCGCCGTTGGTCTTGAGCATGTCCACCAGCGCCTCGCACATGGGCTTGGGCTGCTGCAGCATGAGGAAGAAGTAGGGCAGCTTCATCTCCACCAGGCGCCGGCTCAGCGCGGTGGGGGCGAGGAAGGGGTAGCCAAAACGATTGGCCAGCGGCGCCACGGCGAAATTGGCGTTGCTGCCCCAGGGCGGCAAAATCAGGTCTACCTTGTCGCTGCCCATGAGCTTTTCATAGGTGCGCACCACTGTCTCGGTGTCGCTGCGGTCATCAGAGCTGACCAACTCGATCATGCGCTTGGTGCCCTTCACGTTCAGGCCGCCCGCCGCATTTTGCTGCTCTGCCCACAACAGGTAATTGGGCTCCTGGCTCACCTGTGCACCCCCCGTCCAGGGGCCGGTGCGCGACATCGTGTAGCCAATACGCACTGGCGCGGCCTGGGCCATCAGGCCGGGGGAGATGGACATCGTGCCAACAGCGGCTGCGGCGCCCTTGATCAGGGTACGGCGGGTGGACTGAACCATGGGGAGTCTCCTGGTTGGAATGGCGAAGATTCTAAATCGTACCCTGGGGCTCTAAAAGATGCAGGGGGCGCCTCTTCTTTGAGCTTCTCATCCACCTAGACGCGGACTGAGGTGCTGGTAGGCATGACAGGGCTGCTGAACCCACTTGAGCATGCGCTGAGCTACCCAGATCACCACCGCAATTGCTCGGCATGCAAACCCAGGGCATCTGCGACCTTCTCCAAGGTGGCTTGCCGGCTGGCACCTTTCAAATACTGGGCACGCAAGCCACCCAGTACAAGGCACGCGACGCGGTGACCGCCTGGATCAGCACCAGCGCCGGTGGTGGCAAAACCTTGCGGGCGCTGCATGGCAGCACCATCTACACGCTGTCTACGGTGAACACGGCCAACCTCCTGGCCGTGGGCTCGGGTTTCGTGATCTTCAGCGAAAGCGGCAAGACCTACAGCTGGAGCAGCGCCTCGGCCACCAAGACGTTGCTGCTGGAAGCCACCCCCACGCAGATGTTCATCTCCAATGGCGCTGCCGTGTTCAGCTTGAATTCTTCTGTGTATCGGGTGGGTCTGAACTGACGCTTGGGGGCGCGCTTGCAATCAGAGACTTTACGGCTTGATGCAACTCTTTCTTGAGTTGATATTTTTTTGCCGATTCATCTGCTCGTGCTGCGCGCATGCCTTCTTTGAATTTTTTCAAGGCCGCGCTCAAGTCTGGCTGGGAGGTAGACCCAGGGGGTAGGGCCGAAATTTCCTTCTCCAATTCTGGAAGAGCGATTTTCAGAAGGTTTCGGTTGGGTAAATCGAGTTCAAGATCTTCGATCTGCGCCCAGAGCATCTTTCGGGCTTCCTTTACATTCACTTCCCTGCTCAACTGATCATAAGTGTTGGTGATTTGCTTGAGGCGGTCTGTGAACTGCGACTGATCTGGGACGTAGCTTAACCATTCCTCCAAATCTGGGAACATATAGCCAAACGCGCTCCTGCCCGGAAGCTCGGCGAAGAGGCCGCGCATGGCGTCACGAACTGCTACCGCGTTTTCTTCGCTATCCTTCTCCCTGCATGCGACTATCAAATTGCGTAGCTGGCTGACATGGTTATCAAATGGTGGCCCTTCTGGCGTTGCGTCGATCATGTCGGGCAGCCCGCCCATATTGGCAGCCAATACTTTGATTGCCTGACGATCAGAAAGATCGGCAATGAGTGGAATCAACTGAAGATAGCTGAGCTCTTGCCTCCTAAGATTTTGTTCCAGCTTCATTTGCCGGTAATTGGTGGCGATCTGCTTTAAGCCGTCTTGGTACCGAGGCTCATCGGGGATGAGCTTTACCATCTTTGTGCCACTGGGTACGTAGCACTGGAACAGATCGCGGCCAGACAAATTGTTCTCTAGCGTGCGCAGGGTCTGGTGCAGCTGCTCCAGGCTCTGGTCTTTGCCCATGGTGCCAACGCCACGGTTGAAGGCGTTGTAGGCCGCCAAGATCTTTTCTTTTCCTTCAGGCGTGCGTTTGAGGAAATTGATCAACGGGATGCTTTCGGGCGCCAAGCCCGACAGGCCTCTGCTCACGCGGTTGGAGTCCAGGTACTGGTTGTAGGCGGCCCAGGCCTCTGCCGTGGTGTGAAACTCGCCGCGATATTGCTTGATGGGGTTGCTGTCCCAGTAACTGGTCAGACCATTGAATACCGCTTCGATCTCGTGCAGCTGCACGCCTGGCGTTTGATCGAGCATTTGCAAGAGCCGCAGCGATGAAGGGGACACCCCCTGATTGACTTGCGTGCCGGCCGGCAAAAACTCTGCCGCCCACGAAGAGCTTTGCAGCGTGCCCTGGCTGGCTGCTTGTTTGGTTTTGAAAACGATGGACGCAAACACCCCCGAATTCACATCAGGGCGAAGATCTTTGAGCGTGGGGCCATTGGCCGTCTCGCGTGTCAACTGCAGCCCCAGGTCCATCAAAAAAGCGCTGGTATTTTTGGGTGACCAGCTCGGACTCCAGGTCTCCAGCAAAAGTAAGGCACTCTTATCTAGACCTATCAGGGTGTTTACAGGCGCATATACCCTCCCGTCACGGGGGATGTGGCTCCTCAGTTGCGCCTGGGCATCGGGGTTGTTCAAAATAAAAGTACGCACCTTGGTCATGGTGCTGTTGATGTCACGCGTGACCGCCGCCTCATCGGGGTCTCGTGCCGCGATGGCGACGGGATCAACGCCGCCGGCAGCGCGTAAATGCTGGTGCAGTGCTTTGAGCGCCGGTGTGAGCGATGTGGATTCAGCGTAGAACTGAGCCGCATCTGCGCGGCTTTGCTCTCTGCGCTGGGTGTTTTGAGCGCGGCTGCCTGTGAGGGTGCCCTTTAAAAACGAGCCCAGACGTGAGATGGCATTGCGCTTGTGAAGCTCGAGGAACTGGCTGCCATCAGATGACACCAGGCGCAGCTCGTAGTTGCTCTTGGCCTTTTGGTAGGTCTTGGATGCGGCCGATGCCTTGACCAGGGCGCTGAGCGCATCGGCGTTGCTGTGGGCCTCGGTGTGAACCTGAACCCGGAAGTTGGATCCATCGACTCGGGTGACAACGGGCGGCATACGGAACTCGGCGGGGTATTGGCCAATTTTGGCGGGTGTGATCAGCCGCGAATCATGACAGTGGACAGTGCCGATAGATCAGGCGTTGTCGGCTCCTGGGCCTGAGCGTCTTCGAAAATTTCAGGGGCAATCGCCAACTGCAGCGCTTCGGAGGTTTGCGTAATGGCCCATGCCAGATGATCGAGCTCCAAGCCGGTGGCCTGAAGCGTTTGACAAACCTGCAGCCGGGGCGGTGAAGCCTCTTCCAGCGAGAACCGCATGGCCGCCGGCAGGTGGTGGCTCAACTGTAGCGCTATGCGAGCAATGCGATCCAAGTCGGCGGCCACATTCGCGACGGCTCTGATGACAAACCCCGGGACTGAGGTGTCATGCTCAATGAGCACGGTGAAGTTGGGCGCCAGCGTGTACTCCAAGACGAAATCCGAAGATGGCGTGGCGCTGAATTGCGCCGGGTCATCTGCAGCCTCATCACGCCACTCAAAGCCCGCCATCTGGGCGGCCAACACTGCAAAGGGCAGCGGCGCCTTGAGGGAATCGACTACATCTTCATTCATGACCGAAAAAGAGGATTGGGCCCTTGGCAAGACCTCAGACTTTGAAAGGCGTTTCATACCATGAACGGGTGGCATTGACAAGCCGCACCACCGCCAGCATGAGCGGCACTTCGATCAACACGCCCACCACCGTGGCCAGCGCGGCCCCCGATTGAAAGCCAAACAAACCGATGGCCACCGCCACGGCCAACTCAAAGAAGTTGGAGGCCCCGATAAGCGCGGAAGGACACGCCACGGCATGCGACTCACCCACCTGGCGGTTCAGCCAATAGGCCAGGCTGGCATTGAACACCACCTGAATGAAGATGGGTACGGCCAGCAAGGCGATGACCAGGGGTTGGCTGATGATGACCTGACCCTGGAAGGCAAATAGCAAGATCAGGGTGGCCAGCAGGGCCCCCATGGACACAGGGCCGATGGACTTCATGGCCTGCTCCAACGCCTGGGTGCCGCGGCCGAGCAGGCGTTTTCTCCAGACCTGCGCCAAGGCCACGGGGATGACCACATAAAGCACCACGGACACCCACAAGGTATCCCACGGAACTGCCAGCGAGGTGATGCCCAGCCACAGCGCCACGATGGGGGCAAAGGCGAAGATCATGATCAGGTCATTCAAGGCCACTTGCGACAGGGTGAACAAGGGGTCGCCGCCACTGAGACGGCTCCATACGAACACCATGGCGGTGCAGGGCGCTGCAGCCAGCAGGATGAGCCCGGCCACATAGCTGTCGATTTGATCGGCTGGCAGCCACGCAGCGAAACATTGTTGAATGAAGACCCAGGCCAGCAGGGCCATGGAGGCCGGCTTGACCCCCCAGTTGACGAACAGCGTCACGCCAATTCCCTTGATGTGGTGACGCACCTGGGGCAAAGCACCAAAGTCCACTTTGACCAGCATCGGGATGATCATCAGCCAGATCAACAGGCCCACAGGCACATTGACCTTGGCCACCTCCCACGACGCAATGCATTGGAAGAAGGCGGGGAAGGCCTGGCCCAGGGCGATGCCCACGGCGATGCAAACTCCCACCCACGCGGTGAGGTAACGCTCAAAAAGATTCATGAGGCTCCCAGGCGACGCGCGGTGGCCTGCAGTGTCTTGGGGCTGAGAAGTTCGTCTGGCGCATGCACCAGTTGCTGCAGACGCTGACGGATTTGGCTGAGCGTAAGCCGAAAGGCGTCGAGTTGGTGCTGGGTGGACCCGCCAACTGCTGAGGGATCAGCGTAGCCCCAGTGGGCGGTGGCCGGATGACCGGGCCACACGGGGCAGGCCTCAGCGGCAGCGTTGTCGCACACGGTGATCACCAGATCGATTTGGGGGGCATCGGGTTGGGCGAAAACGCTCCAACTCTTGCTTGAAAGCCCCGTGGTGTCAATGCCCACCTCTCGCAGTACCTGCAGCCCCAGGGGGTTGGGTTAGCCGCCTGGGCGCGGGTGGCTGCCGGCTGAGTAGGCCTGGAAGCGGCCCGGCCCCAGATGATTGAGCAAGGCCTCGGCCAGGATGCTGCGCGCGGCGTTATGCGTGCACAAAAAGAGCACACGGAGAGGAAAGATGCAGGTGGAGGACGGTATCTCGTTCATGGCCGGGGCTATTATCGAACCGTTGTGTGACGAGGGGGTGACATGCTGGGTAAGCTGCGGCGGCTGCTTCGGTCTGACGGCGCCCTGCGGCCGGGTTCGGGTTTGATCAGCGGCGTGTTGGGCCTGGTGCTGGCGCTGATGAGCGCGCTGGCGGTTTTGGCGTTTCACTTTCCCGAGTACCTGACCACGCCCGTACTGCGGCAGCGCTACGACGTGGAGGTGTTGCGGCGCATCCTGTTGGGTGCCTTGGTGGTGGCAGGCTCGCTGGCTGTGTTCAACATGATCTGGGGTCGTGTGCGCTGGCTGGCGGCTGCTACCTTTGCTCTGGTGTTGCTGGCCGCTGCTTGGGGCGGCCACGCGGTGCCGGTGGATCCGGATTTTCCTGATCACACCCCGTACATCGGCCTGGACTGGCTGGTGCTGGATTTGCTTGGCTCGGCCTTGCTGTTTGTGTTTGTCGAAAAGCTGCGCCCGCTGCGGCCCTTGCAGGCGGTGTTCCGCCAGGCTTGGCAAACCGACCTGGCGCACTTTGTGGTCATTCACTTGCTTGTGGGGCTGCTGATGGCGCTGACCAATGCCGTGGCGCAAAGTGTATTGGCGTGGGTGGACTCCAATGGGCTGCAGGCGGCGGTGCAGCGTCTGCCCTTTGCGGTGGCGTTGCTGCTGTGCGTGGTGGTGGCCGATGCGGTGCAGTACGCCGTGCATCGCGCGTTTCATGAAGTGCCGTGGCTGTGGCGGTTTCATGCGGTGCACCACAGCGCCAAGACCATGGATTGGTTGGCCGGATCACGGCTGCATGTGGGCGAGGTGTTGATCACCCGATCGCTGGTGTTGGCCGCCTTGCTGGCGGTGGGGTTTTCCAAAGGGGTGATCGACGCTTATGTGGTGATCGTCGGTTTTCATGCGGTGCTCAACCACGCCAATGTGAATTGGCCCCTGGGGGCACTGCGGCATCTCATCGTCACGCCGGCCTACCACCACTGGCACCACGCGTGCGAGCCGGCCGCGCTGGGCCGCAACTACGCGGCTCATCTGCCCATCTTGGATCGCCTGATGGGCACCCAAATGCAAGACCCCCGGCCCTGGCCCGAGCGCTATGGTGTGTTGGAAGACGATGTGCCCGAGGGCTTTTGGGCGCAAACGCTGCACCCGTTTCGCAGACGCGGTTAGCGGCGCTTACGCCGACAGGGTGTTCTTGTGGAACTGCCCGGCCTTCATGATCACCGACAGCCGCTCGCCTTGACCGGCCAGGACCTCGAGCTGGCGCAGTGGATTGCCATCGACAACCAGAATGTCGGCGTAGGCGCCGGGTTGAATCACCCCGAGCTTGCCTTCCATGCGCACGATCTCGGCGCCCACCAAGGTGGCCTGGCGGATGATCTCGATGGGAGAGAGCACTTCGCGGCGCAGCAAAAACTCACGGGTCTGATCGACTTGGAGTTGCCCCAGCAGATCGGTGCCATAGCCCACTTTGACGCCGTGGCGCTTGCAAATTTCCAGCGAGCGCATGGCACCGTCGAGCACCAACTCGTTCTTCTCCAGGCTGTCGGCTGACATGCCAAACTCTTTGGCGCGCTCGCGCATGGCGTAATAGGTGACGAGATTGGCCACCAGGTAAGCGCCTTTGTCGCGCATGAGTTGGGCCGAGGCGTCGTCGATCAGGTTGCCGTGCTCGATGGTGCGGACCCCTTGGCTGACCGCGCGGGTGATGGCCTCGGGGGTGTAGGCATGGGCTTGCACATACCGGCCAAACGCGTGGGCCTCCTCCACCGCCGCGGCGATCTCAGGCAACGAGAACTGCAGGCTGTCTAACGGATCGTACGGGCTGGCCACGCCGCCCGAGACCATGATCTTGATCTGGTCCACGCCCTGGCGCAGCTGTTCACGCACGGCCTCGCGCATCTTGTCTACGCCGTCTACCACGTCGAAGCAAAAGCGCATGGCATTGCAGCAGTGACACAGGCTGCGGTAGGTATCGGTGCGGCGTCGGGGATCGGCGTGACCGCCCGTGGGGCCGATGGCACGGCCTGCTATGAACAGGCGCGGCCCGGGCAGCAGGCCTTGGGCCACACCGTCACGCAAGCCCCAGTCGGCACCACCTGTGTCGCGCACGGTGGTGAAACCGCGGTCCAGCATGGCCCGCATCAGCACGGCGGCCCGCGTGGTCATCAGCGTCAGGGGAATGGCCTCCAGCGCCCGGATGTTCACCTCCGAGAGCATGACATGCACATGGCTGTCGATCAGCCCCGGCATGAGGGTTTGCCCTTGGCAGTTGATGACTGCGGCCTGGGGGGCATGAATGGGCTGGGCCGAAACCTCGCGGATCAGACTGCCTTCTACCAGAACCGAAACCCCACCTTGGAGCTCCTCGGCGTGGGGGTCGAGCAATTGGGCCTGGGTGAAGAGAATCTGCGACATACGCAAGAGTTTACGCCCTAGGTCAAGGCCGTTTGTGAACCGGGCCCGGCAATGGCATAGTCGCTGGATTGCGGCGCATTGAGACGCCGGCGATGCGATTTTTTTGGAGGAAATTCCATGAGTACACCGACTTCGCCCCCCAGCCCGTTTGTTCAGTGGCTTCAGGCCGTTTTGCCTGACATGGGAGCAGAGATCACCTCCTTGAACCAGTCGATGGGGCTGGAATTTGAGACCGGTGAGATGACGGTCAGCGTGAGCGAGCATCCCCATGACGATTCACGCGTGATTGTGGAGGTGTGGGTGCGGGGCATCAGCCCAGATGAACTCAGTGGCGCGGGTGCTGAGCTCATGGTGCTGCATCAGCTCAACGATCGCGCCCGGCGCGAACACGACTGGGTCATCAGTATCGACAGCGAGTTGGGCTTGACCGTGGGCACCACGGCCCGGGTCTGCGAGCTGGATGCCCAAGGTCTGCAGGCGCTGATGGCCGATGGCCTGGAAAAAGGTGATGCGGTGCAGATGCTGTGGCGCGATCTCACCAGGCCCGTGGCATCGCAGCCGCAGCCGGGCGATTTGTCCGCCTCGGCGCTGCGCATCTAGACAGATTGAGGAGCAGCCATGCCGGTGCACACCATTAAGCCCTTGCAAGCGCGTGTCTTGGCGCAGATGCTGCAAGCCGACGATGCGACCCAACAGGTGCCGCAAGACGCTGCTCGCGAGACATTGCTGGAGATTGCGCATTCGCTGCGCACCACCTCCGGTGGGGTCAAGCCAGGCTACCTGCGGTTGACTTGGTCAGAGGATCGAGGGGCGGAATTTTCGCTCAAGCGGGTGAGCCACAACGACAGCAACGATGAATTCAATGAGTTTGCCCGCAGGATGATTGCCAGGGCCTACCCCGACCATCATGAGCAGGCGGTGGCGGCCATCGACACTTACTTGTCTGATCGCAGCAGTGAGAAGTTTGGCTCGCAAAGCTTCATCAAGCTCATCGCCCATCTGGAAGCGCGGCAATATGGTGACGACAGGCCAGCGCGAGAGGGATCTCAGAAGGCCAAGTCTCAAGCGCTCTCCACGCAGGTGCGTGAGTTGCGACTCAAGCAGGATGGGAGGTTTTCTCGTGCGCCTCGCATTGATGTTTCGGCGCTGGAGGTCGACTTGTTGGCGGGGCCGCACCCGCCTGCTGAAGCGCAGTCTGATGCTACAGGAGACAACGAGTTTGAAGAGGAGGTTAAAAGCCAGGTCGGTGGCAGCCAGCAGCAAGATGAATTTGAGGTACAGGTCGTTGATGAGAATGAAATAGAGGTACGACCAGAGACAGTCGTGTCCTCAGAAGTTGAGATTATTCAAGTGCATGGGGCCGACTCAGAACCCAAGAGCCAGTTGCCGTTACTCAAGCAGTTAGGTCTACCTGCAAGCGAGATACAGGCCTTGGAGGCAGCAGGCTTTCGATATGGACGCGAACTGGGCGCAGGCGGTATGGGGGTGGCCTATACCATGGCGCGTGATGACGGACAACGGTTTGTCTACAAGCGAATCAAATCGGACATGCGCGGGGAAATGCCGCTAACGCTGGATCGGCAATTGGAGAAGTCGGGCGGGTACCTGACGTATCTGAAGTCGCCTTCTTCCAATGTGCCGGGTTATCACCAGCAGTCTGTGATCGTGGCGCCCACCCATTTGCTGGTATCTCCCGGTAAGGGCCAGCCGGCCCAAGTGATGTCTGTTCAAGACGTACGTTCTGCCTTAAAGGAGCATGAGCTCGCCCCGCATCAGCGGACTAAGTGGACCCTCATGGGTGAGATATCGGCTTTAGCTCCAGGTGAGGATTTGTATCAGGAGGGCAGACGCTTCGCTTACCCCGAGCGCGATCAGAAGGCGATATTCGGGCAGTTGCTGGAGATGGCCGTGGCCAATCGGCAGCGCGGCATCGTTCACCGCGACTTGAAGGGTGAAAACGTCAAGTTCGACTCCGAGACACAAAAGATTGCCGTCTTCGACTGGGACCTGGCCTACAAGGTGTCCAAGAAGAAAGCTAACCCGAGCGAGCTGCCGGTGATCTTGTTGGGTTCTTTCAAGTACATGCACCCCTCTACCCTGGGTAATAAACCCTGTGGCTTTGAGGCTGACGCCCATGCCATCGCGATGATTTCGTTGGAAAACCGGTATCCCAATTTGATGCCGTCATTGCAAGATGCCATGGCCTTCAAGTGCATGGCTTTGCAGCAACTCCGCATCCTCTTTAAATCTCGGCAAAATCTTGAAGCCGACAAGGGCTTGCCCTCTTCTTTTTCTGTTTTCAATGAAAAACGTGTCTCAGGCGACAACTACCTCGAGGAGCTGAAACGGTTGGTTTTGGATTTGGCTCAACATGCGCCTAAGGCCATTCAGGCAGCCTCTAGCCGGGGCCGGATTAACGAAGCTCAGGAGTGGACGCTCCGGCTCAACGATGCCCGACGCTTCATTGCCGAAGCGGGGTGGGGGCCTCAGGGACAGGCGCAAGCTCACCCCTTGGTCGCAGCGGCACTGGGCTTGATGGAGGATGCGCACCGCCCAGCAGCCACCTGGCTTGATAAGAACGGCTCTGTGCAAATGCTTCGGGATCGACTGGCCACGGTGCAGGCGCACAAGGTGTGACCCGTGGCGGCAAGGATCAGGGCCATGCTGTTGCCAAGCAAGGCCACAACCTGTTCAGCCTCGCCACCGATATCGGAACTTCAGCAGCGAGGCGTCGTCTTCATGGCGATGCCCTGCATCACAGGCCGATTGGAAGACCTGGTGGGCGACCGTACCCAGGGCAGTGGGGTAGCCATGCGCTTGGGCCAGACGGTTGGCCAGATGCAGGTCTTTGGTGAGTACGTGGGTTTGGGCTCGGGGTGCAAAGTCGTCTTGCAGTGCGCGGGCCATACGGTCTTGACCAATCCAGCTTTGGGCTGAACTGGCTTGCATGAGCTGAAGCATCTGGGCTTCATCCAATCCCAAGTGACGGGCCAGGGCCAGTGCCTCGGTAATGGCGGCCAGGTTGATGCCAGCCACCAGGTTGTTCACCAGCTTGGCCTTGCTGGCGTCGCCAACATTGGCTGAGATGACGAACTGATGCGCATTGAGATGGCGAAGTACCGAAGCGCTTTCCTCGATGACGGCACAAGGCCCGGCAAGCATCATCGACAAGGTGCCGTTTCGCGCGCGGTGAGGCCCGCCGGACATGGGGGCGTCCAAAGCGCTGGCCGATGCAGCCACCACTGCTTGGCAGGCTTGCTGCATGTCTTCTGGAGAGATGGTGCTGCAAAAGACGACCGTGTGATGGGCTTGCAGGGCAGATAGCAATCCATTGGGTCCCTGCAAAACGGCAAGTGTTTGCGATGCGTCGACCACCACCACCAAGAGGAAGGTGGCTGCCTGTGCGACCGCACCGGGATGCGGGTGGGTGCTGGCACCTTGGGTGTGCAAATGGTGTTGTCTGGCGGGGTCGATGTCGTGCACGTGGACCCTCAGGCCACAGTCCAGGAGCCTCGTCGCCATGGCGCCACCCATAGCGCCTACCCCAATGATGCCCACATTGGGAAGAGGCCGTTCAGCGTTTGTGGTCATACCGGGTTCAAACGCGCAGATTGAGGTGGTCGGTAGGTAATGCATCGTCAGGTGCGATGGGAGTGGCCTCACGCAAGGCCTGGGCGACTTGGCCGATGGTGGTGATGCGGTAGGCCAAAGACGCCACATCGGCGTGGTCGTGGTGCAGGACACCACTGACCACGAGGGGCCCGCCTGGCGGTCTTTTGCCGATCCGCACGTTGGGCTCCAGGGTGGTGTTGAGCATCAGTGCCAGATCATGACGATCGGTGGGAAGATCGGGGGGCAAACTTTCTTCGACTTCGTAGCACGCCGTCTCGGCGTCGTGAGACAAGATGAAAGAGCCGCCTTGGGGTCGCTCGAACTCCAGCTCAAAGCTGTCCTCGGGGCCCGCCGCCAAGACCTCCGCGGGTAGGCTTGCGGCATCAAAGCCCGCGAGCTGCAACGCCAGAACAGTACGCTGACCAATGCTGTCAATATCCATGGGGATGACAATCAATTCTGTAAACGTGAAGACTGGGCCAAGCCTGCAGTCGGCCTGTGGCATCGTTTGTACCCTAGGACCCTTATATTGAGCAAGTCCAAATCTTCTGTCTGGGGCTTGGGCTGAAGCGGTGCGCTTCGCGGCGCTTGCGTTTGCCAGGGTGGCGGCACACAACGAGGTGAGTCGATGAGCATGTGGTACGAGTTGTTCAGCGCGTTGGGACTGACCGATCGCTTTGCTCGATTGCCGTTTTACGACCTCACCGTGCTGCGCATCACCTACCGACCTGATCAGGAGCGCTTTTATCCCGAGGTGTCACGCCTGGCGCGTGAATCGGGAGCCGTGCGGGTGGCGCTGGCCGTTAACCCCCACGGCGTGCCGCTTCGGGCCCGTATGCTGGAGTCCTCGGGCTACCTGCGGCTGGATGCCGCCGCCCAACGCCTCGCGCTGGAGTTTCGATTCGTGACCCCTGCCGACCCCAAGGCCCAAGGGGGGTGGCAGACGCAGCTTCGGGTGATTTTTGGCGCCGATGTGCAGTCGCCCCCCAGGTGATGGACTTCAGGGCGAGGGCCACAACCCCAGTTGGCGCAGCACGGCCGGAATACGCTGGCGCACCTTGAAGAATCCGGCGGTGGCGTGTGGCCAGATGGCGGCGTCCCAGTCGCGTCGCCACGCCAACAGGCGAACGCCAGCGCTGGCCAGAGTTGGCTGCACTTCGGCCAGCCGCTCTTGTAGCGGGCCTGGCGGGGTTTCAGGCACCAGCCACTCGGTGATGCCATGACGGCGGGCAAAGGCCACCCACTGTGAGGCCTGGGCATTGGAGAGATCTTCGCTGGGCAGTGCGCATCGAGACACGGCATCGGCCAGGGCTTGGCGCTCAAAGTGCTGCACGCATGCGGAAGCGCCCAGGGGTGACCTTTGCCCGGCACCTGCCCAGGTGGCGCAGGCGCGTACCTGGGCACCTGCCAGGGGCCAGTCTTCTGGGTGGAGGTCTTCTTCTGTGAGCAGCAAGGCCGCGCGAGCGCCTTGGGCCAGGGCGGCATCCGGCGCGGCGGGCAGCGGTTGGAGCGCTGGCCAACCCTCAGGCTCTGTGGAGGAGAGGTCTTGTCCGCGTGGAGCCAACTCAGCGGCGTCAGGCGCGAACCGACCTTGGGTGCAGCGTTGGATGTTGTCGGCATCGGCCCAGTAGGCCTTGCCCCGTGTGTGCAGCCCACCCACCCATCGCCAACTCAGGGTGTTGGAGGCCGGGTCGCCGTCGAGCAAGTGACGATAAAACCAGTCGGCTCCCAAGCGCCACGGCAGTTGCAAGGTGAAGATCCAGAGGGACGCCATCCACATGCGTGTGTGGTTGTGCAGGTAGCCGGTGTGGATGAGCTCTTGGGCCCAGGTATCGAAGCAGCCCAGACCCGTTTGGCCGCGGCAGGCGGCCTCGTAGCGATGGCGCAAATCCGGGTCATTCCGCAAGCGGCCCAAGTCGTCTTGAACACCCTGTCGATAGGACGACCACACGGTGGGCCGCTGGATCAGCCAGCCCCGAAAGTAGCCACGCCACATCACCTCTTCAACGAACTTTTCGGCGCCGCGAAGTCCGTGATGGTGCAGCGCCGTGCGAACCAGCTCCTCTTCCAGTACCAAGCGGTGTCGCACATAAGGTGACAGACCCGAGACATGCTCGGGAGGCAGGCCGGGAAGACCGCCGGGGTCGATGTTGCGAAGGCGCTGGTAATGAGACCCCATGTGGGGGGCGAACTCCTCCAGCCTGCGCAGGCCCGCAGCCCGGGTGGCGGTGGGCCAGCTCATCGTGGCTTGGGGTCCCACACCCACGTCTGCCCGTGCCGCAAGACGCGGAAATCCAGGGGCGAGGGTTGCTGCTGCAAAGCGGTTTGAAGATCCCGTGGGGGTTGATCCAGCGGCTCATCGCTGATGCCGTCAAAGGTGCCCCAATGAATACCCAAGGCTGATCGGGCACGCACGTCTTTCATCACTTGCACCGCCTCTTGTGGGTTGACGTGGGCCTCGGCCATGAACCATCGCGGCTCATAAGCGCCAATGGCAATGGCCGCCAGATCCAGGTGGCCCAGGCGTTTGCCAATGTCTAGCGTGTCGGGTGAGTAGGCCAGGTCGCCCGAGAACCAAAACCGAAAGCTTGGGTGCAAGACGGCCCAACTGCCCCACAGGGTTTCGTACCGGTCCCAGGGGGTGCGCGCGCTCCAGTGCTGCACCGCTAAAAACTCCAGTGTGAGGGGCGCACTGCGTCCGTTGAGCTGCACGCTCTGGTCCCAATCCAGCGCCCACACGTTGCGCTGGGGGCCGGTGAGCCGCACACCCTCGATCTGGGCTTGCAGCCAGTGCTGCACCCCCAGGGGCACATAAAAGCGAATGCCCGGGTGGTGTCGCATGAGGTGCTGCAGCGTGGGCTGGTCGAGGTGGTCCCAGTGGTTGTGCGACAGCAGCACGGCGTGGATGGGGGGCAGCTCACTCAGGGCCAAACCCGGCGCCTGGTGTCGCTTGGGTCCGGCAAAGCTCACGGGGGATGCGCGCTGACCCCAGTGCGGATCGGTGAGCAGGTTCAGCCCATCGACTTGCAGCAGCAAGGTGGAGTGGCCCACCCAGGTGACCCGCACGGCATCGGTGGAAGAGTGGATCAGCGGGATATCGGCCGACACGCCCAGGATGGGCTGGGCCGCAGGCCGGGGCAGATCATCGCGCCAGCGCTCCCACATCCAGCGCAGCAGACCAGGCTTTTCGGAACGGGCGGCGTAGCGGTTGACAAAGCCATCGGGCCGGTGGTGGGCCCGCGTGGCATCGAAATCGAGATTAACGGGCGGCGCCAAGACGGCGCAACTCACCAACAGGGCACTGACGCTCAGCAGGCCCAGTACCAGGGGACGCTTGAGGATTTGAATCATCGGTCAAACTACGGGAAATCCCGAATTCCGATATGCTTTCTGAAAGGCAGCCGTAAGGCCCTGTCCATGACTTCAACCCGTAAAAAACAATGAATGTAGCGATTCTGGGCCTGATGCTGGCCCTCAGCCCCCTCAACGCCGTGGCCAACCCAAAGGCCGAACCCCCTGCCGGTCGACCCTCTGCCCGCGCGGCATTGACCGTGACGCTGGCTTCGCCGCAGATGGCGACCCTGCCGCTGCGCGTACCGGCAACCGGCACGGTGGCCCCATGGCAGGAGGCGGTGATTGGCGCCGAATCCGGCCCCTGGCGATTGGTGGAGGTGCGTGCTGGGGTGGGCGATGCGGTGCGCAAAGGTCAGGTCTTGGCGATGTTTGCTCCTGAACAGGTTCAAGCGGAGTTGGCACTGGCCCGGGCGGGTGTGGCCGAGGCCGAGGCCGTGCTGGCCGAGATGGCCGCCAAAGCGCAACGCGCCCGTGATCTGCAGCCCACGGGGGTGTTGAGCACCGAGCAGGTGCAGCAGGCCCTGACCGCAGAGCGCACGGCGCAGGCTCGCGTTTTGGCCCAACGCGCCGCACTGCAACTGCAGGAGGTGCGCGAGCGACAACTGCAGCTGCTGGCTCCCGACGATGGGCTGATCAGTGCGCGTTCGGCTGCGGTGGGTGCCGTGGTGGCGCCGGGGCAGGAGCTGTTTCGGCTGATTCGGCAGGGGCGCCTGGAGTGGCGTGCCGAGGTGGCAGCCGCCGAGATGGCCTCGCTTCGCGCGGGCCAGACGGTGCGGGTCAGCGCCCCTGGGGTGAGCGCCGTGAGCGGGAAGATTCGCATGGTGGCACCCACGGTGGATGTGGCGTCTCGCAATGGCATGGTCTATGTGGACCTGCCCGCCTCGGCAGGTTGGAAGGCGGGCATGTTTGCGCGCGGCGAATTTGAAACGGGAGCGGCCTCGGCGCTGACGCTGCCGCAATCTGCCGTGGTAATGCGAGAAGGCTTTGCGTATGTCTTCAAGGTGGGCGCGGACAGCCGCGCGGCTCAAACCAAGGTGTCGGTGGGGCGGCGATCGGGAGACCGGGTGGAAATCACCCAGGGCCTGGACGCTCAAGCCCGGGTGGTGGCCAGCGGCGCGGGGTTCCTGGCCGACGGTGACACGGTGAAGGTGGTGCAGCCGTGAACGTCTCGGCCTGGTGCATACGCAACCCGATTGCGGCGGTGATGCTGTTTGTGCTGCTCACCGTGGGCGGGGTGTTGGGTTTTCGATCGATGAAGATCCAGCAGTTTCCCGATATCGATCTGCCCACCATCATCGTCAGCGCAAGTTTGCCCGGCGCGGCGCCCGCGCAGATGGAAACCGAGGTGGCCAGACGCCTGGAAAACGCGGTGGCCTCGCTGCAAGGCGTGAAGAACATCTACACCAAGGTGCAAGATGGCATCGCCCAGTTGACGGTGGAGTTTCGGCTGGAGCGCGCCACGCAAGAAGCGCTCGATGATGTGCGCTCGGCCGTCTCCCGCGTTCGTGCCGATCTGCCCAGCGATGTGCGCGATCCGGTCATCAACAAACTGGATCTGGCCGGCGCGCCCATCCTCACCTACACCGTCTCGGCCAGCGGCATGGATGACGAGGCGCTGTCCTGGTTTGTGGACAACACCGTCACCAAGGCCTTGTTGGCCGTGCGCGGTGTGGGCTCGGTGGCTCGCGTGGGAGGCGTCACGCGCGAAGTACGGGTGGAGTTGGACCCGGCCAGGCTGCTGGCCTTGAACATCACGGCGGCTGACGTATCGCGTCAGCTGCGCGCGGTGCAGCAAGATGCCCCCGGGGGCCGTACCGATTTGGGTGGGGCCGAACAAAGCGTGCGCACCATCTCGACGGTTGGCAACGCTGCGGAACTGGCCGCCATGGAATTGGCGCTGCCTCAGGATGCGCAAGGTCGCCGGGTTCGGCTCGATCAGGTGGCGCGGGTGCAAGACACCGTAGCCGAGCAGCGCAGCGGCGCCCTGCTCAACGGCAAACCGGTGGTGGGTTTTGAGATAGTTCGCTCGCGCGGTGCGGGAGAGACGGCAGTGGCCGACGGCGTGCGCGCGGCCCTTGAAAAATTGCGCGCCGATTATCCGCAGATGCAGTTCACCGAGGCGTTCAATTTTGTCGACCCCACGGTGGAGAATTTTGAAGGCAGCATGTACTTGCTGCTCGAAGGGGCGCTGCTGGCGGTGCTGGTGGTGTGGCTGTTCCTGCGTGATTGGCGTGCCACTTTGGTGGCGGCCACGGCCTTGCCGTTGTCCATCTTGCCCGCGTTTGCGGTGATGCACTATGCCTTTGGCTTCACGCTGAATGTGGTGACGCTGCTGAGCTTGTCGTTGGTGGTGGGCATCTTGGTGGACGACGCCATTGTCGAGATTGAAAACATCATGCGCCACCTGCGCATGGGCAAGAGCCCTTATGAAGCCGCGATGGAGGCTGCCGACGAGATTGGCCTGGCGGTGATCGCCACCACCTTCACCCTGATTGCGGTGTTTTTACCCACCGCGTTCATGTCGGGCGTGCCGGGCAAGTTTTTTGTGCAGTTTGGCTGGACCGCTGCGATCGCCGTGTTTTTCTCCTTGGTGGTCGCGCGCATGCTCACCCCGATGATGGCCGCCTACCTGCTCAAACCGCCCCGAGGTGAATACCGTGAACCTGCGTGGCTGGGGCGTTATGGTCAGTGGGCACAGTGGTGTTTGAAGCATCGGGTGGTGACGCTGATGGCCACGGCAGTGTTCTTTATGGGCTCGTTTGGGCTGGTGCGGTTTCTGCCCACTGGATTCTTGCCACCCGATGACCTCAGCCAAACGCAAGTCACGGTGATGTTGCCTCCCGGCAGCACGTATGCGCAAACCCTTCAAGCCGCTGAGCGGGCGCGCGAGATCGTGGCCAAGCACCCGCATGTGAAGATGGTCTACACGGCCATTGGCGCCGGCGCCACGGGGGCCGACAACTGGACGCCTGGCGCGGCGCTGCCCGATGTGACCAAGGCCACGTTGACGGTGAACATGACGCACCGCACCGAGCGGCCGGGCCTGACCAAGCAAGACATTGAGTCGCAGATGCGCGAGGCCTTGTCGGATGTGCCCGGCGCGCGCGTGAAGGTGGGCTTTGGACAAAGCTCGGAGAAATATGTGCTGGTACTGGCCAGCGAAGATGGCCAGGCGCTGGCCACGCACGCGGCGTTGGTGGAGCGCGAATTGCGCTCCATTGCGGGCATTGGGGCCGTCACCTCGAGCTCCAGCCTGGTGCGGCCGGAATTGATCGTGCGACCCGACTGGGCCAAGGCCGCCGATTTGGGTGTGACGGCGGCAGCCATTGCCGATACGCTTCGCATCGCCACGGCGGGAGACTACGACCAGGGACTGGCCAAGTTGAACCTCAGCCAGCGGCAGATTCCCATCGTGGTGAGACTGCCAGCGCAATCGCGAACCGACCTGAGCCTGCTGGAGCGATTGCCGGTGCCGGGCCGACAAGGCAGCGTGCCCCTGGGCAATGTGGCCAGCCTGTCGATCGATTCGGGGCCGGCGTCGATCGACCGCTACAACCGCCAGCGCAATGTGAACTTTGAAATTGAGCTCAATCAGCAGCCGCTGGGTGCGGTCAAGGAGGCGGCGCTGAACCTGCCCAGCCTGAAGCAGCTGCCCGCCGGCGTGATCCAAACCGAGATTGGTGATGCCGAAGCGATGGGAGAGCTGTTTGCCAGCTTCGGCCTGGCCATGCTCACTGGGGTGCTGTGTATCTACGTGGTGTTGGTGCTCTTGTTCAAGGACTTTGTGCAGCCCGCCACCATCTTGGGCGCCTTGGTACTGTCCATTCCTGGGGCTTTCTTGGCGCTGTTCATCACCCAAACGGCACTGTCCATGCCCAGCATGATCGGGCTGATCATGCTCATGGGCATTGCCACCAAGAACTCCATCTTGCTGGTGGACTATGTGATCATCGCCCGGCGCGACCATGGCATGGGACGCATGGCGGCCGTGCTCGATGCCTGTGGCAAGCGGGCCCGACCCATTGTGATGACCACCATCGCCATGGCCGCCGGCATGGTGCCCATCGCCTTGGGCTGGGGGGTGGATCCGAGCTTTCGCTCGCCTATGGCCATTGTGGTGATTGGAGGGCTGATCACCTCCACCTTTTTGAGCCTGTTGGTGATACCGGTGCTCTTTACCTTTGTCGATGATGTGCTGCAAGCGTCAAAGCGCCTGGCGTTGCCCGCGCGTTGGCGCGCCCGCTCAGCCCAGGAGGTGTTGCCATGACCCCGATTTCCTCATCACGGCGCACTGGCACAGTGAGCCGCCGGCATTTTTTGACCTGCACGGGTGCTGGCGCCGCGGCAGCGCTGGCTCCCGCCTGGGCCTTGGCGCAGGCCACGTTCCCCACGGGGCGCTTGGCGTCTTCAGCAGGCTTTGAGATCATCGACACAGAGCCCACCGATACGAAGCGGTCGCGGCAGGTGCCGTTGCGCTTGTACCTGCCGCTGCAAGCTTCTGCCCAGCAGCCGGCACCGTTGGTGGTGTTTTCTCATGGCATTGGTGGTTCGCGCCTGGGCTATACCTACCTGGGGCGTCACTGGGCCAGCCACGGCATAGCCAGTTTGCACCTGCAGCATGTGGGCAGCGACCGCAGCCTGTGGGGCTCGGGCAGCGTATTCGCCCTGGTCTCGCGCCTGCAGCAAGCCGCGCAGGAAAGTGAGGCCATCGATCGGGTGCACGACCTGCGATTTGCGCTGGACCATGTATTGGGACCAGCCTTTGGCGGCCGCCTGGATGCGACGCGGATTGTGGCCGCTGGGCATTCGTACGGCGCCAATACCACCTTGCTGGCCGCCGGGGCGCGCGTGGAGCGTCAGGGCAGGGTGGTTGACCTGCGCGACGAGCGGATCCAGGCAGCGATCGTGATATCGGCCCCACCGTTTTACGGCGAGTCGGGGGCCTTGCAGCGCATCCTGGCGCCTGTGCAGTTGCCCAGCCTTCACATCACCTGCACCGAAGACATCATTCGTATCCCGGGATACTTCAGCGGGCTGGATGATCGGTTGGCGGTCTTTGCCGCCACGGGTGGAACGCGCAAGACCTTGGCCGTGTTTCAAGGCGGCTCGCACAGCATCTTCACCGACCGCTCCAGCCCTGGTGGGCCGGAGGTGAATCAGCAGGTCAAGGCGGCCACTCGCGATTTGACGCTTGGCTTCCTGCGCAGCGTACTGGCCGGTGAGCACAGCGCGCTGAACGATTGGCCACAGCGGCACAGTAGCTTGTTGGCGCAGTTTGTGCCGGGCTCCGTCAGCGCCGTGTAGTCACGGCAGACAGGCGTCGCCGCCTGCCTTCGGCAGCGTTTGCTCTGCGTCAAGGCGCCAGCGCGCGCACAAAGTCTTCCTGCATGGCGGTCTCCAGTGTGCCGGGCCGTACCTGCCGCACGCGGTCGATGGCCGCTTGTGGCTCGAGGCCCAGGGCGACTAGCGCGGCAGCGGCCAAGGTGCCGGTGCGGCCCAAGCCAGCAGCGCAATGAAACACCACGCGCTCGCCGCGGCGCAGGTGCTGCATCACAGCGGCGCCGGACCCGTGTGTGCTGGCCCAGGGAAGTTGGGCAGGTACACCCATATCGACGATGGGCAGGTGGTACCAAGCCAACCCCAGCGATTGAACGCGCTGCCCCAGATCGGGCACGCCATAGGTGTCGAATTCAGATGTCTCTACCAGTGAGACCACGGCCGTGGCGCCCCAGCGTGCGATGACCTCCAGATCATCTTGAACGCGCCTTTGCCAGATGCGGCCCTGGCTGTCCGTGCCTTGCCGGCCGGGAAAGTGGCACATGCCCACCCACCCACCGCCAGGCAGGGCCACCTCATCGATGCGCAAGTCTCCCCCCTGGCTGGGGTGGGGGGAGGCGGCATCGCCGCGGTGGACAAACGGGTCAGGTTTGAGCATGAACGAGAAATGACAGGTACGGAGGGAATCTTAGCGGCAGGATAAACCCGTAGATGTCAACAATATTGTTGACAGTCTTGTCGCGCCATCGTTACCCTGCGACCGAACTGCGGTTTTGCCTTGCTGCCAATGCCCACTGCCCGAACGTCAACCGAGCGCCCCGATATTTCGCGGGTGCTGCGATCGCGCATTGCCACGCAGGCGCTGCCTCCAGGCTCCAAGCTGGCCGAGACCGATTTGGCCGCTGAGTTTGGGGTGCCGCGCAGCCGAGTGCGCGAGGCGCTGGCGGTGCTGGAGCAGCGCGGCTTGGTGGAGCGCATTCCCAATCGAGGCGCGGTGGTGATGCGCCTGGAGCCCTCGATGGTGGCCAGCCTGTATGAAGTGCGTGAGGTGTTGGAGGGCTCGTGCGCGCGATTGGCCACTCAAAATGCCCCGCGCGCTCAATGGCAGCGGTGGCTGGCGCACTTTGAGGGGCCGATGGTGGCGCACGTGAAGGCGGGGCGGCTCGATGAGTACATCCGGGACTACGAGGCCTTTCGTGCCGAGATGATCGAGGCCAGTGGCAACCCGGTGCTGCGCGAGATGCTCGACAGCATCCTGGAGCGCACCCAAACGCTGATACGCCGCATCATCATCTTGCCGGGCAGAGCCGAGTTGGGCTTGGCCCAGCACACGGCTGTCTTGCAGGCCATGGTGGCCGGTGAGGCGCAGCAAGCCGAACACCTGCGACGCGACAACATGCGCAGCGCGCGTGCGTTCTTTGAACGCTACCAAAAATACATCTTGTGAGGTGCTGGTGACCCAAGCCTTGACCCACGCGTTGCACCAAGCACCACCCTGCGGCTCGGGGCCCTTGGCAGGCCTGCGCGTGCTGGAGATGGGCTCGACTGTGGCCGGGCCGTTTTGTGGCCGCCTGTTAGCCGACTTCGGGGCCGAGGTGGTGAAGATTGAAGACCCTGCCGGTGATCCGGTACGCACCATGGGCAAGCGGTTTCACGGCAAGTCGCTGTATGCGGCCAGCATCTTTCGCAACAAGGCCTTGATGGCACTGGACCTGCGACAAACGCCAGGTCGCGAGGTGGCGCGCGACTTGGCGCTCAAAGCCGATGTGCTGATCGAAAATTTTCGTCCCGGCTCGCTGGAGAGTTGGGGCCTGGGTTACGACGCCCTGAGCGCCCACAACCCCGGCCTGATCATGGTGCGCATCAGCGGATTTGGCCAAGATGGGCCCTACAGTCAGCGTGCTGGATACGGCGTGATCAGCGAAGCATTGAGCGGTTTGCGTCATCTCACGGGCGACCCCGATCGCCCGCCTGCGCGCGTGGCGGTGTCCATGACCGACTACATCACTGGCCTGTACGCCGCATTTGGCGCGACGATGGCCGTGCTGGCACGCATGCGCACCGGCAAAGGGCAGGTGGTGGATGCGGCGCTGTACGAGAGCGCCTTCAGCTTCATGGAGCCGTGGATCCCGGCCTACGACAAGATGGGTTTTGTGGCCAATCGGTGCGGCTCGCGGCTGCCCGAGTCCACACCCAACAATTTGTACGCCACCGCCGATGGACAGTTCATTCACATCACGGCCATGGGCGATGCAGTGTTTCGCCGACTCGTGCAGGCCATGGGCCAAGCCGAGCTGGCCCAAGACGAACGCTTTGCGCGCGCCACGGCCAGATCGGAGCACGTAGAGGCCCTGGACGATGTGATTGCCCGGTGGACGCGATCACACCCCCTGGCCCACTTGGAGCAGGTGCTGGAAGCCGCTGTGGTGCCGGCCATGCGCATCTTCACCATTGCCGACATCTTTGCCGATCCGCACTATCGCGCGCGGGGCACCATCGTGCGTGCACCCGATGCCGATCTGGGCGATGTGGCCATGGCGCAGGTGGTGCCCAGGCTGTCGCAGACACCCGGTGCGGTACGCCATGCAGGCCATCGACTGGGCGAAGATTCGCGCCGTGTCTTGCGGCACTGGCTGGATATGCCCGAAGCGGCCATCGACGGCCTGGCAGACGCCGGGGTGGTGGTGGACGGCGCACACAGCGCCTCAAACCCGGAGACGCCCACATGAGCGCATCGCCAAGCGACGCCGCGCAGGCACGACAAGCGCAGCTTGACGAAGAGTACGGGCGTCGGCGCGATCGGGCTTTGGCCATGGGGGGCGCCGACAAACTGCAGCGGCGCCGCGAGCAGGGGGTGCTCAATGCGCGCGAGCGGATCGAGCACCTGTTTGATGCCGGATCCTTCATCGAGTCGGGCTTGTTTGCCACATCGGCAGTGCCGTCGGATGCGTCGCGATCGCCAGCCGATGGCAAGGTAGCCGGCTTTGGCCGCATCAACGGGCGCGAGGCTGCAGCGGTAGCCAATGACTTCACGGTGATGGGGGCCTCCAGCGGCGCCACCAACGGCCGCAAGATTTCGCACATGAAGCGGGTGGCCACCCAGCGCGGCTTGCCGCTGATCTTTCTGGGGGAGTCTTCTGGCGCGCGCATGCCCGACCACATGGGGTCACGCGGCATGGGGCTGCTGCTGGGCAACGACGGCGCGCAGTACCAGCGCCTGCGCGAAACGCCCTGGGCCTCCGCCACCCTGGGGCTTTCCTACGGGTCGTCGTCGTGGTACTCGGTGATGTCGGACTTTCATGTGATGCGCAAGGGCGCGGTGCTGGCCGTCTCCAGCTCCTTGCTGGCCTCCCTGGCGGTCAAGGAAACCGTGGATCCGCAGGAATTGGGCGGCTGGAAGCTGCACGCGGAAGTCACCGGATTTGCCGACATGGTGGTGGACACCGATGAGCAGGCGCTGCAGGCCATTCGCCAATTCTTGTCCTACCTGCCCGGTCACCACCAGGAAGCGCCGCCGGTGGCCCCTGTGCCCGAGGGCTCGGGTCAGGGCATGGCGGATATCTTGAGGTTGCTGCCGGCCAGTCGCACACAGGTGTATGACGTGCGTCAGATCATCCGCACCCTGGTGGACCGAGACAGCTTCTTCGAGCTCAAGGCCCGTTTTGGGCGGGTGGGCGTGACGGGCCTGGCGCGGCTGGGAGGGCAAACCGTAGGAATCGTGGCCAACAACCCGCTGTACAAGGGTGGTGCGCTCGACACCGATGCCTGCGAGAAGATCACCAGCTTCTTGGTGCTGTGTGACTCGTTCAACATTCCCATCGTGATGCTGGTGGACACACCGGGCTTCGTGATCGGCACCGAGGCCGAGCGGCGTCGTGCGCCGGGCAAGATCATGAACTTCATGAATGCCCTGTCGTTGATGACGGTGCCCAAGATCTCGCTGGTACTGCGCAAGAGTTACGGCCAGGCCTACCTGAATATGGGCGGCGGTCGCAACAGCGATGAGTTTGCTGGCTGGCCCACGGCAGAGATCAGCTTCATGGATCCGCAGTTTGCCGTGAAGGTGGTGCACGGTTTGGAGCCGGAAGCGCCCGGTTTTGATCAGGCACAAGCCGAGATGGACCGCGCCAGCTCGGTGTGGGACATTGCTTCGGTGTACGCCATGCAATCGGTGGTGCGTCCACAAGACTCGCGCGATTACCTCATCCGCATGTTGCAGGTGCACGAGTTGCGGCTCACGCGCGGTGTGGGCAAGCACCTGATGCACGCCTGGCCCACCAGCTTTTAAAGTCGACCGCCATACGCCCCATACGTTCTGAAAGGATTTCCTCTATGTCGTCTCAACTGTTGTCTCAAGTCACCGGCTCGGTGTGGGAAATTTCGGCCCAGGTGGGTCAGACCTTGGCGCCCGGTGATACGGTGATGGTGCTGGAGTCAATGAAGATGGAAATTCCGGTGCTGTGTGAAGACGGTGGCACGCTGTTGGAGATCTTGGTGGAAAAGGGTGAAGCGATCTCCGAAGGTCAGCCTCTGGCGGTAGTCTCCGTATGACCGAGCCGGCAAGCGCAAGCGCCAACGCCGCCTGGGCTCAGGCGCTAGATGAACTCGCGCAGCGCCGAGATGCGGCCCAGGCGCTGGGCGGAGCGGCCGCTGTTGACAAGCACCACGCGCAAGGCCGATTGACGATTCGAGAACGCATTGGGGCCTTGGTAGACGAGGGTTCGTTTCAGGAGGTGGGCACGCTCACGGGCGCGGGCCGCTATGACGCGGCTCGGCTTGTGGGGGTGACACCAGCTCCCTACGTGATGGGGCTGGCCCAAATCGATGGCCGGCCCGTAGCCATTGGGGGAGAAGACTTCACCGTGCGTGGTGGCACGAGTTGGAGTGGCGATCGCAAAAAGGGTGGTCAGGGCGGTTTTGTGGAAGACCTGGCGCATCACTACCGCATGCCGCTGGTGAATTTGATCGATGGCGCCGGTGGCAGTGTCACCTCCATCACGCGCAGGGGTCACTCGGTATTTCCCGGCGTACACGGCTTTGAGCGATCGGTCCAACTGCTGGGCGAGGTGCCGGTGGTCTGCGCGGTGATGGGAACGGCCGCAGGCGGACCGGCCGGTCGCGCCATCTTGTCGCACTGGTCGGTGATGGTCCAAAACACCAGCCACGTGTTTGCCGCGGGCCCACCGGTGGTGGAGCGTTCCTTGGGTCAAAAGGTCACCAAAGAAGAACTGGGTGGGCCGGCCATGGCCGTGGATGCAGCAGGCACGATCGATAACGTGGCCAGCGACGAGCGGCAGTGCTTTGAGATGGTCCGGCGCTTCTTGTCTTACATGCCGCGCCATGTGTGGGAGTTGCCGCCCCGAGGGACGCGGCACGATCCGCCCGACCGGCGCGACGAGGCCTTGCGCAGTATCGTCCCGGAAAACCGCCGCCGGCCCTATGACATGCGGCGGTTGATACGGGGCGTGGCCGATACCGACTCGATCTTTGAGATTCAGCCCACGTTTGGCAAGGCGCTGATCACCTGCCTGGCCCGCATGGATGGCTATGTGGTGGGATTCATCGCCAACAACCCCATGGTCAATGGCGGCGCCATGGATGTGAAGGCTGCGCGCAAGCAAACCCACTTCATCGAGCTGTGCGACACCTTCCACATCCCTCTGATCTTTTTGGTGGATGTGCCGGGATTCTTGGTGGGCAAGGAGGCCGAGGCCGCTGCCACATTGCGAGAGGGGATGCGCAGCGTCTATGTGGGTTTGCAGGCTACCGTCCCAATCTATACGGTGGTCATCCGCAAGTGTTACGGCATGGCCGGCATGGGCACCACCGACAAAAATGGGCTGGACTTCAAGGTCGCCTGGCCGTCGGCCGAGTGGGGCTCCCTGCCCATTGAGGGAGGGGTGGCCGCCGCTTTCAAGCGCGAGATCGAGGCGGCGCAAGACCCCAAGGCCCGCGAGGCTGAGATAGAGGCCGAGTTGCGTGCGGCGGCCTCTGCGTTTAGAACTGCCGAAGCTTTCGGCGTAGAAGAGATCATCGATCCGCGGGAGACTCGAGCGTTGCTGTGTCGCTTCATCGAGGCCGCCCAAGGCAAGATGCAGACCCTGTTGGGCCCCAAGCCCAAGGTGGGTGTGAGACCCTAACGATTAACCCCAAGGAGACAGCCATGAAGTGGATCGATTGCAAGCGATGGGCTTTGGCTTTGGCGCTGGGCGCTACAGGCCTGAGTGCTTCGGCAGAAGTCAGCGAGCTCAAGCTTATGAGCCAATACGGTATTGGCTATATGCAGCTGACCGTCATGAAGGCCGAAAAGCTGGTGGAAAAACACTTGGCGAGAAACGGCTTGCCCAACACCAAGGTGAGTTGGGCCACGCTGGGCGCAGGTGCGGCCGCCAACGATGCCTTGCTGTCGGGCCAACTGCACATGGCCGCTGGGGGTACCGGGCCGGCCATCATCCTGTGGGATCGCACGCGGGGCAATGTGGATGTGCGCGGCGTGGCGGCGCTGTCTTCCATGCCCAATATGCTGGTCACGCGCAATCCCAATATCAAGTCGATCAAGGACTTCACGGAAAAAGACCGTATTGCCATGGCCGGTGCGGGCTCGTCGGTACAAACCACCTACTTGCAAATGGCAACGGCACGCGAATTTGGCGTGGACAACTTCAAAAAGCTCAGCCCCCTGATGGTGAACCTGGCTCACCCCGAGGGCTTGCGCGCCATGCTATCGGGCTCGGGTGAGATTCAGTCGCAATTCACCTCGCCACCATTTCAAAACACCGCCATCGAATCGGGGGCACGCGTGGTGCTCAATTCCTACGACATCATGGGCGGGCCCAATACGTTCTTGATGGTGTGGTCCACCAACAAGTTCCGAACAGAAAACCCCCGCAGCTACAAGAGCGTGCTCGATGCCCTGCGTGAGGCCACCGAGATGATCAACGCCAACAAGCGCAAGGCCGCTGAGCAGTATGTGGCCGAAGGGGGCGGCAAGGAAAATGTGGACAAGATCTTGGCGCTGATGAACGATCCCCAGGTGCGCTACACGCTGGCGCCCGAGCGGGTCTTGCCCTTTGCGCAATTCATGCACCAGGTGGGCACGCTCAAGACGCGTCCTGCCTCGTGGAAAGACCTGTTCTTCCCCGACATCCACGACCTGTCTGGTAGCTGATGGAATGGGTCATTCATGAACACCGCATCTGCCCCTTTGCTAGAGGCTGACGGCGTCACGCTGCAGTACAAGACGCGTGAGCACCGCGTCACCGCCACCTACCGCGTGAGCTTTCAGGTGCAGCAGGGCGACCGCTTTGTGTTGCTGGGGCCTTCGGGCTGCGGCAAGTCCACCTTGCTCAAGGCCGCGGGGGGCTACCTCAGCCCTGTGGAAGGGCAGATGCGCCTGAAGGGGCAGACCATCGAGAAACCGGGCCCCGATCGGGTGATGGTGTTTCAAGAGTTTGACCAACTCTTGCCGTGGAAGACGGTGTTGGGCAATGTGGTGTTTGCGCTCGAGGCCTCGGGTCGTTTGACCGGGGCAGCGGCGCTTGATCGTGCGCGCCAGGCCATTGCCAAAGTCAAGTTGGATCGCTTTGAGCAGGCGTACCCCCATACGCTTTCCGGTGGGATGAAGCAGCGTGTGGCCATTGCCCGGGGGATGGCCATGGAGCCCGATATCCTGCTGATGGACGAACCCTTTGCGGCGCTAGACGCGCTGACGCGGCGGCAGATGCAAGATGAGTTGCTGCAGCTGTGGGAAGACACCCGTTTCACGGTGCTGTTTGTCACCCACTCGATTCCAGAGGCGGTGCGGGTGGGCAACCGCATCTTGTTGCTCTCGCCTCATCCGGGTCAAGTACGGGCCGAGTTGAGCAGTGATGGGACCGATCCGATTGACCCAACCACCGGGCAGCGACTTTCTGAGCAGATCCACCAGTTGCTGTTTTCGCAGCCCACCGAGGCTGCCTCGGAGGTAAGCCATGGCTGAGCCGTTATCGACCCCGAATACCGGGGCAGAGCCTGCGCGCTTTGGCGTGGTGGAGCAGCCTCTTTCGGCTTGGGAGCGGTTGGCAGGAAATGCCATGTTGCGCAAGCTGATGTTGCTGCTGATACTGGCCTTACTGTGGGAGGGGTATGCCCGCTGGCTGAACAATCCCTTGGTGCTGCCAACGTTTGGGGCCACGCTGCAATCGTTTGTGGGCAAGGTGATCAGTGGTGAGTTGCTGGTCAAGGCGGGCGTGTCGCTGAAGGTCTTGCTGCAAGGCTATGCCATAGGCCTGGTCTTGGCGCTGGCGCTGAGTGTTCTGGCCATGACGACTCGTCTGGGTCAAGACTTGCTGGAAGTACTCACGGCCATGCTCAACCCGCTGCCGGCCATCGCGCTGTTGCCGCTGGCGCTGGTATGGCTGGGTCTGGGCAATCCCAGTATTGTGTTTGTGCTGGTGCACTCGGTGATGTGGCCGGTGGCATTGAATACCCACTCGGGGTTTCAGGCGGTCTCGCCCACGTTGCGCATGGTGGGGCGCAATGTGGGGCTGTCGGGGCCAGCTTATGTGGTGCGCATCCTGGTGCCTGCAGCTTTTCCCAGCATCTTGTCGGGCCTGAAGGTGGGCTGGGCGTTTGCCTGGCGCACGCTCATCGCTGCGGAGCTCGTCTTTGGCACCACCTCGGGATCGGGTGGGCTGGGCTGGTTCATCTACGAGAACAAGAACGTGCTGGATATTCCGGCGGTGTTTGCCGGCCTGTTTACTGTGATCGTCATCGGCTTGGTGGTGGAGGGGTTGATCTTTCGCACCTTAGAGCGCGCCACCGTGCGCAAGTGGGGCATGCAGGTTTGAGGCTTAGCCCCAGAGTCCCGCTTTGGCCGCCAGTGACAGGCCTGAGAGCAGCAACAGCCACTCGATGACGCGTCGGGTGGCGTGGGTCGACAGGTGAGGGCGAATGCGCTCGGCTGCCCACATCCCCAGCAAGCTGGCAGGCACCGCCACCAAGGTGGTGGCCCACACCTGAGGATTTGACAACAGCCCCGTGGCGCCAAAGGCAGCGGCTCGCCCCCCGATACTGACCAGCCCCGCCACGGCCATGGTGGCGCGCAGTGCATCAGGGTCCAGGCCTCGGCGCATCAGGTAGATGACATAGGGTGGCCCACCAATGCCAAACATGGAGGAGGTGATGCCTGAGGCCAGCCCGGCAGGAGCACCCCAAGTCGGTCGTACGGTCGACAGCGTATGGCGCGACCTCAGAGACCAGACGGCGTAGGCCAGCACGAAAAGTCCGAGCATCAACATCAGGGGCCTGGGCGGGAGAACGGTGAGCAGCCAAGAGCCCACCAGCAAGCCCGCAACGCAAGCCGGCACGAGGCGGACCACCTCTTCGCGCACGGCAAGGCGGGGCTGCGAGGACAAGATTCGAGCGATGCTGATGCAATCTAGCAGCGCATAGACCGGCAACACCAGGCGCACTTCGTGAAATTGCAAGGCCAGTGGGATGGCCACCAGACCCGAGCCAAATCCGGCGATACCGAAGATCAAGGCCGACAGTGCGGCCAGGCCCACCATGACCCAGAACCCAGAGGGGAGCAGTTCTCCAACCATGTGGGAAATCATCTCATGCTCGGTTCGCGACGCGGCGGCTTGGGCACCGGGCGATCGACAGAACAGCTTCCAGGCCCTACACTTGATTTATGTTCTTCCAAACCGTCATCCAAGCGACCATGAAACTGGCGCGGCGTACCCTGCGCCCGCCTCCATCAAAGCGCGATCCGGCGCAGGGGTCTGATCGAACGGCATTTGTTTGGTTGGTGATCATTTTCTTCGTGCTCCTCACGGCCATCCTTTTTTCAAACTTTTAGTCCCAATAGACCGTTTGCCAAGTTCTCACGAGGGGGCTGGGGCGCATTGGGTATGCCCCAGCGGCGGGTTCGAGCTGTTGTATGGCGCGCACTCCTGACGCTGCTTGGTGTAAGTTTTTATTGACATTTGCATGATTCTGCGCCACCGTGCGCCCTGTTGCACCTCGCAGTACAGGGATGAGCGCAGCCCAAAATCCTCCCAGCCACCAGGCCGCGGACACTTCCTCCCATCCTTCCCGTTCCCACCCGACGTCAGGTCGGCCAGGCCTGTGGGACTGGGCCTTCTTGTGTGTGTTTGCCTTGTCGGTGGTCTTGGTGGCATGGGTGGGTGTACTGGCCTACGAAGAGGCCATGAAGACCGAGCAGACCAAGCGCAATGGCGAGGCCTGGCTGAAGTGGCTCTCAGAGGCCGCCCCCAAGCGTGCGGCGCAAGGGTTTCCTGCGGCCGCATGTGCCGCCACTTCGGGCAACCTCTGGGGCGGCTGTCAGGAGTGGCTGCAGGGTGCCTCGGGGCCGCTGCACACCATTCGCAATCCCTTCTTGGGTGGCACGCTGAAAGTGGTGCCCAAGTGCGATCCGTCCGATCGATCGCTGGTGGGTGCCTTGGCCATCGAAAAAATGATCCCCACTCCACCGGGTTCAGCCGTCCCGGCCGTGATTTCGCCCCTGGCGGGGGAGGACCTCATTGAGCAGAAGGTGCAGCTGCGTTTGGCCGTCTGCGACAAGGGGGCTTGGCCCATCAAGATTGGTGAAGTGGAGTTCTGAGGGTGGCTATGCAGAACAACCAAGACCTGCTGGAAAAGTACCATGAGCTGCAGCACCGCGACGACATCGATGGCGGCCTGCCTCTTCGCGCTTGGCTCTACGCCTGGCTGCTAGATCCTCATCGGGAGCACAACTACCACAAGCAGGTCGACCGCTGGATCGGTGCGCTGATTGTCTTGAACCTCCTGGCACTGGTTTTTGAGCATGTGCCGGCGATTTTTGAGCCCAACGCGAGGCTGTTTCACCTCTTTGATGTGTTTTCGGTAGCTGTCTTTACGGTGGAGTACTTGCTGCGGCTGTATTTGGCACCCGAGGATCCCGAGTTTGCCAAGAGCAAGCGCCCCTACTTGAATTACATCCGAAGTCCGTTTGCGGTCATTGACCTGCTGGCCATCTTGCCGTTTTATCTGCAAGCGTTTGTACCGGTGGACTTGCGTGTGCTGCGGTTCTTGCGGCTGCTGCGAATTCTCAAGCTGTTTAGGGTGCTGATACCGGCTTGGCGCGAGTTTCAAGAGGCCAACGCCGGCCGCACCTTCCGCCAAAAGGTGCATGCCCTTGTTTTTCCCAGTGAGTACGGGGGAACCTTGCACTCGCTGTTTGATGGTCTGATTGTGGTGTGGGTGGTGATCTCGGTGATCGCTGTGGTGCTGGAATCGGTTCAAGGCATCAACTACGTCTTGCACCTCGAGTTCGTGATCCTGGATGCAGTGGCGGTTTCCATCTTCACCATGGAGTACTTGTTGCGCTTGTACGCCGTGGTGGAGACGCCTGGGTACCAACGGGCTGTGCTGGGCCGTTTGAAGCACGTCCGATCATTTTCTGCCGTTATCGACTTTCTGGCTGTCATCCCATTTTTCTTGGAGGTTTTTCTCCATCACCTCATCGATCTGCGATTTTTGCGGGTCTTTCGCTTGCTGCGGCTGTTCAAGCTCACACGCTTTACTGGCGCCACGAATACGTTGGGCATAGTGGTGGCCCGGGAGTGGCCCATCTTGGCGGCCTCGGCCTTCGTCATGCTGCTGCTGGTGGTGTTAACAGCCAGTCTGGGTTATTTGTTTGAGCACGAGGCGCAGCCTGATAAGTTCGAGAATATTCCGCAGTCCATCTATTGGGCCGTCATCACCCTGGCCTCTGTGGGCTATGGTGACATTTCCCCTGTCACGCCGATGGGACGGATGATGACCATCGTGCTGGCCTTGCTGGGCATAGGCATCTTCGCCATTCCTGCGGCTTTGCTGTCTTCGGCCTTCAGCGACCAACTGCGTATCGACAGGGAAAACCTGCGCAACGATCTGTATCACATGCTGGCTGACGGGCAAATAGATGCAGACGAAATGGAGATCGTGGTTCGAGAGGCGCGCCGCTTGCATCTGAGCGACGATGAAGTGGAGCGGCTCATCGCACGCGCTCGAGAAGAGCGCGAAGGCAAGGCCGATCTGAATGCCATGTCGTTGCCCAAGATTGCAGCCAACCCAGCCCATGCCATTGAGCACTACAAGACCGCGCTGTCTGAATTGAGGCAGGTGGGCCTGCTGACCTCTGTGGAAGAGTTTGAGCGCCTGGCCAAAGAGCAAGATCGTCTGACCGCCACCGAGCTGAAGCTGTGGCAACAGATTCAAGGTCGGGTCTAGGCGCAGACCAGACCTGAGCCCAGGCGTGAAGTCAGAGAATTGGTGGCGTTGCCCGCGCGCCCGCGCGAGGCATCACTTGTGGTGATGCCCCTTGGCCGGGGCGGAGACTGCCCGTACTGGCACTTCCAGTTGCAGTACCTCGACCTGGCCCTCACGGGTTTGAACACGTAGTGTCAAGGGTACTTTTTGCCCTTCACCGAGGGTTTGCTTCAAGTCCATGAGCATGACGTGATAGCCGCCCGGCTTGAGTTCTATGGTTTGACCCCCGGGCAGGTCCAATCCGTTTGGGAGGGCGCGCATGCGCATGACCTGACCGTCTAGGGTCATCTCGTGGATTTCCACCACGCTGGCCACGGGTGAGGCTGCGCCGATCAGACGAGCACCGGTGGCGGAGGTGATCTTCATGAAGGCACCGGTGGCCTTTTGCTGCGGCACGGTACCCCGGATCCAGGGCTCAATGACCTGCGTTTGTGCGTGGGCTGTGACGCCCAGCAGCGCTGTGAAGACGGCCAGTACTTGAGCAAGAAAGACGCCACGACTTCTCATGATGAAAACGATAAATTTGCGGACAACGCCGCAGTTTAGCGTCTGAGACTTCTGTGAACCTTCGTCATTCGCGCCAGGCGGAGGCGATCCAAGGGACGGGCAAGACGTAATGACGCATCTGGGCGAGCGATTGGCGCCATGGCCCGCGGCTGTGCCGCCATATCCGGCGAAGGTGTTCGCTGGCCGAAAGCCCGCACGGATCGGTGGGCAGCCAACGCCCATCGAGCACATCGCCCGGGTTGGGTCCGCCGGGGAAGGTGACGATCTTGGCTCCTGAAGGCAGTCGGGCGGGCTGCACATAGCGCAGTGGCCATGGCGGCAGGCAATGGAGTCGAAAGTGCCGTGTCCATGCAGAAGGCCAAAACTTGAGGCCACCTGGCGCCATGGCCGTGACGTAGTGCTGCTCAAAGCCGTACCGGTCGGCGATGGCCTGCGGGTTGGCGCGAAATGCCTGCAGCAGGACCGCAGCACCTCCTGAGGGAAAGCGAAACACCGAGGTCTGTCCCAGGCGGTGCAGCGGTTTGGCCCAATTTTGGGCCGCGATCACGTCATGGGGCGATCCCCAGGTGAAGTAGTCGTCGATGTTGTCGACGATGACCGAGTCCAGGTCGATGAACAGCACGGGGCCTACCAAGCCCGTCAGTTGGGGCAGATGCGCATCCCACAGGACGAGCTTTCGCCACTTGCCGGCGCTGCGCTCCGGTGGTGCGCATCCAAGCTGCGGCAGATCAAAGGTGGCCACCTCGGGTCGGATACCTGTTGCATCATCGGTCAGACACACCACCCGAAACCTACCGGTGATGTTGCGAGAGACCATGCCGTAGAGGCGGTTGACATACTCCGGACCGTAGGCGGTGCCCCACTTGACACAGACAATTTGCTTGGGTCTGGAGGTGGTCGGTGAATCGCCCATGCGATCCACTGTGGCTCACAGTCGTTGCTGGCGTCCTTGCGCCAGGTAAACGAGTGTGAACTTTCGTGCAGGAATGTCAGTCGCGCGCGCCTCGGGACGAGCGCAACCAGGTGTAGCTCAGGCCGATGCCGGCGGTCAGCCCCGAGTTCTTGCGAATCAGCGGACTGGCCTCATTGGCGCTGCCCGCCACCGACTCCATACGCGCGTAGGTGAACACACGCCAGTCAGGTCCCAGGGATCGTGAATAGGTGCCCGCCAGGCGCCAGGCCATGAGCCCCGACTGGGCGGCGTAAGCGGGTCGTGCGCTGGTGGCTTGGGACGAGGAGACCCCGTAAAAGGTCTGGGCCAGCCGCTGGTCGCCTATGACGGAGCTCAGGCTGAGCGAATACTGGGCACGGCCGGGCGGCCGCCATTGCACATTCAACTCGGGCTCAAAAGACGTACCGCGCCGTGAGGCGCCATCACTGAGATCGAAGACACCGCGAACAGGCAACTCCAAACGCCAGCGTCCTCCGGTTGCATCGGTTCCCAGTTGCCATTTGATTCTTGGACCGAACTCCACCAAGGTGCCCAGATCGGACATTCCTTGGCGCGCCTTGATGTCGTCGGACGACGACCCAAAGGCGCCTGCAAAGCCCACATCCACCTCGAGCGTGTCGGTTTTGATGGCGCGAAGCCCGGCTGAGCCTCGGTCGGCTCGCAAAAACTGACCGCGGTAAATGAAGTAGGGCACCACCAAGCCGCGCTGCACCTGCTGGTCCGACCCTGGGTAGGCCAGTTGCGACAGGCCCAAGCCGAAGACACCCAACTCCCAAAGAGGCAGGTTTTCGCTGTTCTGGGCGGCTGCGCTTGCGCACACCGATAAGGCGCCAATGGCGGCCAGGCCAAGACGGAAACGGCGAGCGTGCATGAGAGCCCCTTGTGAAACGTGTGGGCATTATGGGTGCGCCGCGCTTACCCTGCTGCGGCTCAGGACGATACCCCGCCTCTACAAGTAGGTACCGCAAAGGCGCAGCACCTGGCCACCCGTGCCGATCTTGAATCGGGCCAGGCCTGCGCTTCGGCCCGTGTTGACAATGCCCAGGTCCAAGGCGCGAATGCCGCGTGATTGCAATTCAGCCAGAGCCGACCACAAGATGAGGTTGTGGGCGCCCAACTCGCGGCCTTCGTCGTTGGACCACCCCACCTGATAGGTGGCGCGTTGTCCGTGCAAGAGGAACATCATGCCGGCCACGCGCTCTTTGCCTTGATCGGCTCGCAAGGTCAAGACCGTGCGGGACGGCTGTTTGCGGCTTTGAATGTAGAGGTCCACCAGCCCGGCGGGCAATCCCAACAGGCCGCGTTGCGAGCGCAGTTCCTGGTCCTGGTCCAGCAACCACCGGTACTGACCCGGATTGGTTCCCACACGATGTACGCTGAGCCCCGATTTTTCTGCCGCCACCAATCGGTTTCGCCACTTGCCATCCAGGCGCTCGCGCAAGGTCTGCAGCGGCAGGGTCAGATCCAGACTCACCGTGGCCTGGCCGGTGTAGATGCGTCTGAGGGACGACAAGCCCGTGTCTGGTCCCTCGAGCTCTTCTGGCGTGAAAAAACTCAGACGTGGCCACCAGGTGGGCAGGGTCTTGCGCAGTTCGCGGTAGGCCTGCGCTTTGTCTTGGGCTGACAGCGGCCTGAGCCACACAGGGCCAAAGGAGCACAGCGCCACGTTGGCCACCCAGCCCAGGCGCCTGGCGGCAAACTGAGCCAGGCCCACCACCTCGTCACCTTGAACGATGCGCGCGCGAAATACGGGCACCCCCATGACCGACAGGCATGCGCCGTAGGCCCAGTCCTGTTGCAAGCTCCCCAGTGCGGCCGCGTGCTGCGCATCCCAGCTGGCGGCATCCTCCGATCCCCATCGCACCCTCATGCGATCACCCTAGAATGATTACCCATGAACTGGCTCAAACGCTTCAAACGCGTGCCGCTGCAAGATGTCATGGGGCACAGGATAGCCGAGCCGCGCCTGACCCTGATGGCGCTTGTGTGGCTGGTACTGGTGCTGGGGGTGCCGCTGGTGGGTTTGGGCATGCTCATTGACGCTGTGATCCAACTGACCACGGGCCGCTGCGTGGGCATTTGGTGCTGGTTTTGACGATGGATAAGGAGTCCTGCGCCATGCCCGTTCAAAGAGTTCACCACGTGGCCTATCGCTGCAAAGACGCCAAAGAGACGGTGCAGTGGTATGAGAAGCACCTGGGCATGAAGTTTGTCTTGGCCATTGCAGAAAACGAAGTGCCGTCCACCAAGGCGCCAGACCCCTACATGCACGTGTTCCTGGATGCCGGCCAGGGAAACATCCTGGCGTTTTTTGAACTGCCCACCCAGCCGCCCATGGACCGCGACCGCAACACGCCAGCGTGGGTGCAGCATCTGGCCTTGAAAGTGGGCTCATGGGACGAATTGCTGGCCGCCAAGGACAGGCTGGTGTCTGCCGGCATAGAGGTCATTGGCCCCACGGACCACACCATCTTCAAGAGCATTTACTTCTTCGATCCCAATGGGCATCGACTGGAGTTGGCCTGGGACTGCGGTACCCCCGAGATGTACGAGGCGCTCGATCAGGTCAAGTGGGAGATGCTGGAAGAATGGAGTCGCACCCGCCAGGCGCCGCGTCACGCGGCGTGGATGCACGGGAAGGGCTCCCCGCCCTGAGGCTGGCTGTGTTCAGCGTATCGCCTCGATGGCGGTGATCGTGTACTTGCCCGAGGCGTTGATGACTTTGAACCGAACGCGATCCCCAACCTTCAAACTGGCCAGGGCTTGCGCAGAGGCGACCTGAAAGACCATGGTCATGGGCGGCATGTCCAGGCTTTTGATGTACCCATGGCGCAGCGAGATGCGCCCTGACTCGGTGTCCACGCGGCGAACTTCGCCTTCGTTCCAGTCGCCTTCGACCTCGGCACCCGCCCGTTGGGGCGCGGCGCTGTGAGCGCTGTGTCCCGATCCGCCAGGCTGGGCCCAGACGCAGGCGGTGGTCAGAACAAGCGCCAAGGCGCCACATTTGCGGATGGTTCGCATGGGTGTTTCCAATCTCAAGAGGACCCTGAGGCCCGAACGATGATCTTACCGATCATGCCGGCATCGAAGTGGCCCGCCACGAGGCAGGCAAACTCGAATTGGCCCGGACGGTTGAAATGCCAGACGATCTGGCCCGTGCGTCCGGGATCGACGTGGGCCATATAGGGCTCATCGTGCGCCATTTGGGGAAATTTCTTCATCAGCGCGGCGTGTTCTTCCAATTCTTGCCGCGTACCGATGACCAGTTCGTGCATGAGTTTTCCCTCGTTGCGAACGCGCAGTCGCAGGGTCTGACCCTGCTGGACCTCGATGCGAGCGGGGGTAAAGCGCATGGCGTCGCTCATGCGGATGTCGATGGTGCGCACCACGCGCTGAGGGTCGCCGGCGATTCCCCAGGCCTTTTGCTCAGGAGCTCCAGCGGCCTTGGCGCCATGGGCTTGTGGCCCGTGTGCGGCAGATCGGCCGGGCCATGCTGCGGCCATGGCCGCCATCGTCGCCATCCACACCGCGGATCTGCTCAGAGCTGAGCGTCTGTTGGGCTTACCCGTTGTCATAGGGGCTTTCTCCTGGTCTGAGGGCTTAGTGATGCGAGCCGTGACCCCCTGAACCCTGGGATCCGGGTTTTCGCACCTTGACCTCGACATCACCTGTCGTTCTGGTGCGAGGGGAGGCTGCAGGGGCGCTGGGAGCAGCTGCCGGGGCGGCCGTGGGCTGAGGCAATGCGCCGGTGTACTCATAGGCCACGGTACCGCTGGGGTGGGTGAACCAGCCCGGGTCGGTGAAGTCGCCAGGCTTTTGATTTTTCCGAACCTTGACCACCGAGAACATACCGCCCATGCCCAACGCACCAAAGGGGCCTTGACCGGTCATCATGGGAGCCGTGTTGTCAGGCAGGGGCATGTCCATCTCGGTCATGTCCTTCATGCCACGCTCGCCCATGACCATGTAGTCGGGGATCAGGCGGCTGATGCGTGCAGCCAAGCCACTGTGATCCACGCCAATCATGGTGGGCACGCCGTGTCCCATGGCGTTCATGGTGTGGTGGCTCTTGTGGCAGTGAAACGCCCAATCGCCTTCCTCATCGGCCAGAAATTCGATTTGCCTCATCTGCCCCACGGCAATGTCCTGGGTCACTTCCATCTGACGCGTGCTCAAGGGTGTGGGGCCGCCGTCTGTTCCGGTCACGACAAACTCGTGGCCGTGCAGGTGGATGGGGTGGTTGGTCATCGTGAGGTTGCCCACCCGAATACGCACCTTGTCGCCATGCCGAACAATCAGGGGGTCGATGCCGGGAAAGATCCGGCTGTTCCAGCTCCACAAATTGAAGTCGAGCATGGTCATGATGCGCGGTGTGCGACTGCCCGGCTCAATGTCGTAGGCATTGAGCAAGAAGCAAAAGTCGCGGTCCACTTCCTCGATCAAGGGATGCTTGGCCTTGGGATGGGTGACCCAAAAGCCCATCATCCCCATGGCCATTTGCACCATTTCGTCGGCGTGCGGGTGGTACATGAAGGTGCCCGGTCGACGCGCCACGAATTCGTAGACAAAGGTTTTGCCCGGAGGAATGCCCGCCTGTGTCAGGCCGGTCACCCCGTCCATGCCATTGGGCAAGCGTTGGCCGTGCCAGTGCACGCTGGTGAGCTCTCCGAGTTTGTTGGTCACGAAGATGCGCACGCGGTCGCCCTCGACCACTTCGATGGTGGGACCTGGGCTTTGACCGTTGTAGCCCCACAAGTGCGCCTTGAAGCCCGGGGCCATCTCACGCACCACCGGCTCGGCCACCAGATGAAACTCCTTGACGCCTTGGTTCATGCGCCAAGGCAAGGTCCATCCGTTGAGGGTCACCACCGGCCGGTAGGGGCGTCCGGTTGGGGGCGCCAGTGGGGGCATGGTGGAGGGGGTCGTCTGCACCACCGGCTCCGGCAAGCTCAGCAGGCTGGCCGAGTTGACGGCTGTGGCGGTGGCCGCGGCCGTGATGGCCCCCGAACCCGCCAAGAAATTGCGTCGCGTCACCATGGTGGATGCGGTCTCGTTGGAATTCAGTGGGGGTCGCCACCCGAGGGGGTGGCAACGGATGGGGCGGACGTGACGGATACCAGTTGTGCCGGGCCCAGCAAGGTGCGTTGCAGGTCGATATCGGCCAGCCAGAAGTCTCGCAGCGCGCCGATCGAGGCCTGAACGCTGGTGATTTGCGCGCGGGCATCGGCCAAGAGTTCAAACACGCCAATCAACATGGCGTTGTAGCGCAAGAGATTTTCTTCGGAAATGCGCTTTTTCAAGGGAACGATTTCCTCACGGTGGTGGCGCGCCAGGTCCCAGGCGGTGCGATAGGCGTGATAAGCCTGGCGCACCTGAGAGCGCGCGACGATGGCCGTGTGTTCGGCCTGTCGGCCCGCTTGCTGCTGCGCTGCCAGAGCCTGCGCTTGCACGGCGCGTCGAGACTCACCCCAGGGCCACTGCCAGCCGAGCTCCACACCCGTGCCGCGGCCCCCTTCGTTGTTGCGGCTCAGGTGGGCCGCGCCCTCGATGACCGATGAGCCCCAGGCCGATTGTTGCCATTGCAATGCCTGCTGTCGCTGCTGAACCTGCGAACGTGCCAAACGTACATCCAGGCGCTGCGAGATGGCTCGAGCCTCCAGGCCGTCGCCAGACATCGGTGAGGCCGGCAGGTCGGGCAATCGTGGGGGCAACTGGAAGTTGAGTTGATCACCCCACAGACCCAAGAGCCGGGCCAGGTGCTCTCGTTGGGCCATCCGGTGGTGCTGTGCACTGGCCAGTTGGGCGGCCGCCTCGGCGTGAAAGGCTTGTTCGCGCATCTGCTGCAGGGCGCTGAAGTTGCCCACGGCGGCCATGCGCCTGGCCAACTCGGCGCTGGCGGCCGCCGCCTCGTTGACTTGTTGGGCGTACCGCAGCAGTTCTTCGGCCGCCACCGCCTGCACCCAAGCCTGCCTCGTGAGCAGCGCCACATCGATGACCTGTTGGGCCGCACGCAGGCGCGCCTGGTCCAAACGGGCACCTTGTATCCGTTCGAGCCAGGGTCGGGCCAGGAGTTGGGTCAGCGCCGTGTGCACGCCGAGTTCAAACTCCACCTCGCTGCCGTGGCCGCTCACACCCAGACTCCACCGTGGTGCCGGCCAGGCCAGGGCCTGGGCAAACTCTGCTTGGGCGATGCCCAGTTCGGCCAAGGAGGCGTGCAGTTCACGGTTGTTGCGCAAGGCCAGGGCCACCGCCGCTTCGCGCTGCAAAGGTCCCATCAGGGCTTGCGAGACCTCTGCAGAAGAGGCGGGGCCCGCTGCAGCCCAAGAAGCCGGCAACTCGGTGACGTCCAGATGCGCAGCCACCAGGGTGTGTACCGCCTGGTTGGGGTTGCTGAGCGACTGCGAAGCCGTACTGGCACACCCGGCCAGCACCAGCGTCAGGCCCAGCAGCAGCCCCCATCGGAACCCGGATGAATGCACGGGGCCTACCGTTTGGGCGCGTCGCCTGGCGCCGCAGGAGCTGTTGGGCTGGAATGGTGCACAGGTGCCGAGGCGGGCAGGCCCTGCTTGGCGTACTCGCGCCAGCCCCCGATACGCGTGACCGTGTCCATGGCTGAGCGCCAGTCGCCTGCTGGCGGGGGCGGTCCTCCCACATAGGAGAGCAAAGCAGAGCGGAAAGCCGGGGCGGGCACGACCGCAGCCGGGTCGAGCGGGCTGGGGGCGGCAGCCGATGCCAAGACGCCGAGGCTGCAGGAGGCTGCTGCCAAGATGCCCGCCCACTGGCAGACACGCTTAACGGTTCCTGGGGCAGGGTCCATACCGAGTAATGTAGCCGGGTACCACATGACCGGCCCCGTACCCGGTGAAAAACCCTGGATCAGGCGAGGGCGTGGGATTGCGCGTGCTCGAAGATGTTGTTGGCAGCGGCGGCCAGCGAAAAATCGCGGTGGGTAAGACCTTGGGCTTCGTGGGTGCTCAGCCGCATGTGGACTTGGTTGTACACATTGCTCCACTCGGGGTGGTGATCGAGCTTCTCGGCCACCAGCGCGATTTGGGTCATGAAAGCAAAGGCGGCCACGAAGTCTGGAAATCGAAACTGTCGCTCAATGGCTTTGCCATCGGCGCTGAGCGCCCAAGGGGACACCTGGGGCAGTTCTTGTTGAATCTGGGTGGGGCTAAAGGGCTGCATGTCAGGTACTCCGCGCACCGCAGTGTGCGACCGGATCAAAAACCGCGAAGATCACCCAGGTATTTACAGGTCGAAGCGAACGCCCTGGGCCAAAGGCAGGGCCGATCCACGGTTGATGGTGTTGGTGCTGCGACGCATGTATTGGCGCCAGGCGTCCGAGCCCGACTCGCGTCCGCCCCCGGTTTCTTTCTCTCCCCCAAAGGCGCCGCCGATTTCAGCGCCTGAGGTGCCCAAGTTGACATTGGCGATGCCGCAATCCGAGCCCGATGCCGCCATGAAGGCCTCGGCCTCGGTCAGGTCACGTGTGAAGATGGCCGACGAGAGCCCCTGGGGGACCCCGTTGTTCAGGGCGATGGCCTCTTCCCAGGTGCGGTAGCGCAGGATGTAGAGGATGGGCGCGAAGGTTTCTTCCTGCACCACGGCGGTTTGTTGAGGCATGTCCACCAGAGCGGGCTGCACGTAATAGCCCTGCGCGGCACCCGGTACGTTGACGGTGTGGCCCCCATACAAACACCTCCCGCCTTGGGCCTGGGCCTGGGCCAGCGCCGCTTGCATGCGCTCGCGCGCCTGGGCATCGATGAGCGGCCCCATCAGTACGCCGTCTTGCAGGGGGTTGCCAATGGTGAGGCTTTGATAGGCGCTGAGCAGTCGCTGCACCAGCGCTGCGTGGACGGATTCGTGCACGATCAGTCGGCGCGTGGTGGTGCAGCGCTGACCGGCAGTGCCCACAGCCCCAAACACGATGGCCCGGGTCGCCAGATTCAAGTCCGCGCTCGGGGCCACGACCACAGCATTGTTGCCCCCCAGTTCCAGCAGGCAGCGGCCTAAGCGCTGTGCCACCACGGGCGCCACCGCGCGCCCCATGCGGGTACTGCCAGTGGCCGAGACCAGGGCCACGCGCCTATCGGCCGCCAGCTGCTGGCCCGCCTGGGCATCGCCCACCACGACCTGGCTCAAACCCGGGGGGATGTCGCCATGTGGCCAATGCCGGGCCGCACGCTCCAGCAGCGCTTGCACGGCCAGGGCGGTCAGCGGCGTTTTTTCCGAGGGCTTCCAAACCACGGCGTTGCCGCAGACCAGCGCCAGCGCGGCGTTCCATGACCACACCGCCACCGGAAAGTTAAACGCGGTCATCACCCCCACCACACCCAAGGGGTGCCATTGCTCCATCATGCGGTGCTCGGGGCGCTCGGAGGCGATGCTCAGGCCGTGCAACTGGCGAGACAGGCCGACGGCGAAGTCACAGATGTCGATCATCTCCTGGACTTCACCTAAACCCTCGGCGGTAATCTTGCCCGCCTCCAGGCTGACCAATGTTCCCAACTGCGCCTTGTGTTCGCGCAGGGTGAGGCCCAACAGTCGGACCAACTCGCCGCGTTGGGGTGCCGGCACGTCGCGCCACCACTCGAAGGCCGATTGGGCCTGCTGCAAGACGGTGGACACCCTGTCTGAAGGCGTTGCGCTCAAGACGGCCATGCACTGGCCATCAATCGGAGAGACCACCGCCAGCGGGGGCTCGCCCTCGCCAATCGGTGGGTGGGCCGGGCCGGGGGCAGCCGTGAAAGTGCCGGGCAGATGAGCGGCATCCAGGCCCAAGGCTTGCCAAGTCGACCACAACAGTGCCGGGGTGTCCATGAATGTCTCCTTCACCATGCCCCTGATCATCGCCCAGAAGGCCCAAGGCGTGCACACGGGCGGGCCTGGCCCACCCTTGTCGGCCCGGCCCAAAACCCCCCAGAATGTGGGGTTTGTTCACACATCTTTACCGCACAGGCATGGCTGCGACACGCAGGCCGGTCACACTGGGACCCTGAATCCCATCTCACAGGAGTTGTCATGAACGCTTCTACGCTGAACCCCACGGGCCTGGCAGGCCGCCACTTTGCACTGGCCCGCGGCATGGCCCTGGGTCTGATGTTGGCCGCTGGCCTGGTCCTGCCCACCTGGGCCCACGACCTGGACGATGAAGATGACGATATCGTGGCGCTGGACCAGGCGGCCCCGGCGGCGCCTGGGTCGGCGGGCATGGGGCCGCGTCATGGAATGGGACCCGGCATGGGACCCGGCATGGGTCATGGGCATCACCCCGGTTCCATGGGGCCGCGACCCGGCATGCAGCACCGCGGTGCACCGGGGGGCCATGGAGGCGGGATGCACCGACTGCTCTCCCCCCGTGTGCTCGAGATGGTGCAGGCCACGCCGCAGCAGCGCCACCAATTGCACGAGATCATGCGAGTGGCTCAGCGAGATGTCCGGGCCCTGCGCGAGCAAGGCCGCAGCATGCGCCAGCAGTTGATGCAGCAGTTTGCGCAAGCGCAGATCAATGCGCCAGCGGTAGAGGCGTTGCGCCGCAAGATGATGGAGCAGCACGACCAAATCAGTCAGCGGCACATGAAAGCGATGTTGGACGCTGCGCAGGTGCTGACGCCTGAGCAACGCGCCAAGATGGGCAAATGGCGCGAGATGATGGAGCGCCATCGCCAGGAACGCCAGGCCATGGAGCCCAAGGCCAAGTCCTGATTGCTGGCTCCTGGCCCCGTGGCGTACAAGCTGCTGCTCGTTGATGATGACGATCGCCTCTTGGGCATGGTGGCCGACTATCTGCGGGGCCACGGCTTTGACACCCACACCAGCGCCACCTTGGCCCAGGGGCGAGACCGGCTGAGCCAGGAGAGCTTTGACGCCCTGGTGCTGGACTTGATGCTGCCCGATGGAGATGGGCTGGACCTGACGCGAGAGCTGCGGCTTCAGGCGCGCACACGGCGCCTTCCCTTGCTGATGCTCACCGCCCGCGGTGAGCCACTGGATCGCATCGTGGGCCTGGAGGTAGGCGCCGATGACTATCTGCCCAAGCCGTTTGAGCCGCGTGAGTTGTTGGCGCGGCTCAAGGCCCTGCTCAGGCGCGCGCAGCCCGAAGCCAGCCCGGATGAGGTCTTGAGCTTTGGCCGGCTGGAGGTGGATCTGGGCGCGCGGCAGGCGCGCCTGAACGGTGTGGTGTGCGACCTCACCGGTCATCAGTTTGATCTGTTGGTGGTGCTGGCCCGATCCGCCGGTCGGGTCTTGTCGCGCGATCAGATCATGGACGCCTTGAAGGGGCATCCCCTGGATGCTTTTGATCGCAGCATCGATGTGCACATTTCGCGCATACGCTCCGTGATTGAAGATGACCCCAAAAACCCTCAGCGCGTGCTGACCGTGCGCGGTGCGGGCTATGTCTTTGCGCGCAAGCAAGATCAGGATCGCTGAGGCGAGCCCACTGACCTCATGCGCGCGCTGTATCTTCGAATCTGGCTGACCGTGGTGGCGGCCTTGGCGCTGTATGCCGGCGTATCGGCCTGGCTGATGCAGCGTCACGTCGACGAAGAGCGGCAGCGCAATGAAGTGACCATGGCCAATCGCGCCGAGGCCTGGGCGGACTTGCTCTCCAAGGCCTTGCCCGGCCCCGAGGCCAGCCCCGCGCAGCAGGCAGCGGCCCTGCAAGAGTGGTCACAACGTCTGCGTTTGCCTATGGCCCTGGATGACGCGCAGGGGCAGCGTCTGGGCGCTTCAGACAGTTATCTGAGGCGCGAGGCTGAGGGCATCACCGGGCGGCGGGTGCGATTGGACGATGGCCGCACGCTGTGGATTGCACGCGGGCCCTTGATGCGGCGCATGGAGGCAGGCAAGGGCCCGCTCGGCGGGCCCCTGGGCGGGCCAGGACTCTCCGAGCGATCGCGGCCCGTGCCCTGGCTGCCCGACGGGTGGGGCCTGGCCGCTTTGCTGGCCCTCATGTTTGCGGCTGTGGCCGCGGGCGCCTGGCCTGTGGTCCGACGCTTGACCCTGCGCCTGGAGCGTTTGAAGTCGGGAGTGGAGACATTTGGTCGCGGCGAATTGGCGCACCGCGTGCCCGAAGAGGGCCGAGATGAGGTGGCGGCGCTGGCGCGCAGCTTCAATGAAGCAGCTGCCCGCATTGAAAACCTGCTGCGGTCTCACCAAAGCCTGCTGGCCAACGCCAGCCACGAATTGCGCTCGCCGCTGACGCGCCTGAAGATGGCCACTTCGCTGCTGGACAGCACACCGCCCGATCGCAGTGCGCCGCTGCTGCAGGAAATTCACACGAATATCGCCGAGCTCGACGCTTTGGTTGAAGAGGTGTTGCTGGCCAGTCGGCTGGACTCGGCCGCCGATGCGCTGCACTGCACACGCGTGGACTGGCAGGCTTTGGTGACCGAAGAGGCTGCGCGCACGCATGCGCTCACGCAAGGCCCTGCGCTTTATGTGTTGGGCGATGAGCGGCTGCTGCGCCGTGCGGTGCGCAACCTGCTGGAAAACGCTCGGCGCTACGGCCAAGGGGAGGTGATGGCGCAATGGCACCCCACCCTGGAGGGCGGCGTGGAGTTGTGGGTGGATGACCGCGGACCGGGAGTGCCCGAGGCCTACCGCGAGCGCATCTTCGAGGCGTTTTTTCGATTGCCCGGGCATGCTGAAAAAGAAGGCGGCGTGGGCCTGGGCCTGTCGCTGGTCAGGCAGATTGCGCAGCGCCACGGTGGGCAGGTGCGTTGCGAGCCGCGCGAGGGCGGAGGCAGCCGCTTCGTGCTGCGACTGGCCGCGCAGCCCTCAGGCCGCTTGTTGGGTTGACCCTGGCAGCGAAGCCGCGTCGGGGTGGTCGACCCCCGTGGCCTGCTGAGCGCGTTCGGCATAGCGATTGAAGCGCCAGGCGCGATTTTCCTGCACGATGCGGTGCCACACGGCTCGCTTCTGTCCGGGGCTGAATTCCGTCCATCGTTGCACCTCGGCAAAGGTGCGCCCACAGCCCTTGCACTCGGCGTCGCCTTGGCTGGTGGAGCAAATGGCGATGCACGGGGCATCGGGCGTGGTGGCATACCAGGCCAGCCAGGCTTGCTTGGCGCGCGTGGGCATGGTGTCTTCGTCGCACTCGTTGACGTGGTAGTACACCATCAGCGCATACACCTCGGCCAGAGCACGTACCTGCGGGCAGGCGGTGATGCCATCGGGTGAGGGCGAACGCTCGCGCCACCAGTTGATGGCGTTTTCGATATCGTTGATGTGCAGGCCCGCCATGGGCAGCTAGCGCGAGCTGCCCGGCTCTGTTCCGGCAACGGGGCTGCCTTCTTTTTCGCGTGCGCGGTCAAAGACCAGCGTCTTGCCAAAGGTCAGTTGTACCCAGGTGGGGTAGGTATAGGCCGTACCTTTGGTGTGGTCGATGATGGCGCCCACGCCACCAATGAAGAGGTTGCCTGCCAAGCCTGCATTGGCGCGTGAAATGAGCCGCGCGTTGGCGTTGGCCCCCGGAGTTTGCGGGTTCTTGCACATCACATCCAGGTCCACACTGGAGCGGCGCACCTGGGCCGTGTCACCCGATCGCATGGTCAAGACGCCAAAGTCATTGGCGATGCGGCACTCCACCCCCGTGACCCAGGTGCCATCGGCCTGCCGCGTCTCAATGCGCATGGGCTGTGTGGTGTCGTTGATAACGGAGGCGCATCCGGCGCTCAGCGCGGCCAGCGTGAGGGCAAACAAAGGGGTGATGAGGCGGTTCACGGGATGGTTGGGGTGGCAAGGGTGCGCAGTGTAATGCGCGCTACGTACGGGCGCAGTTGTTGGGCTGGACGGTGATACATACGAAGGCCTGGCAATACTGTATAAATATACAGTATGTTGCCTGCCTATGCCGAGCTGCTATGTCGCAGCAATTTCAGCTTTTTGCAAGGGGCATCGCACCCGGAAGAACTGGTGGAGCGGGCCCACGCCTTGGGCTACACCGCCTTGGCACTGACCGACGAGTGCTCGCTGGCGGGGGTGGTGCGCGCCCATACGCAGGCCAAGCGCTGCGGGCTGCATCTGGTGGTGGGCACTCAGATGCAAATCGAAGGGGGGATGCGGCTGGTGGTGCTGGCGCAGTCGCGCCGGGGATACGCCAACCTGTGCCAGTGGATCACCCTGGCGCGGCGGCGTGCCGCCAAGGGGACCTACCAGGCATTGCGGGCCGATGTGGAGGGCAAGGCCCCCAGCGCACCGATGTTGGCGGGTTTGCCCGGTTGCCTGGTGCTGCTGGTGCCCGATGCATCACAAACATTTGAGACCGTCTTTGAACACGCGATGTGGCTCAAGACCTGGTTGGGCCCCGAACGCTGCGCTTTGGCGTTGAGCCTGCTGCACACCGCGCACGATGCTTGGCTGTGCGATCTCGTGCAGCGGGTGGCGCAGGTATGCGCCTTGGAGGTGGTGGCCACAGGCGATGTGCTCATGCACACGCGCTCACGCAAGCCGCTGCAAGATGTGCTCAGCGCCTTGCGCCTGCACACCACTGTGCAAGACGGTGGCTGGCAGCTGCAAGCCAATGCCGAGCAGCATCTGAGGTCGCGACAGCGCTTGGCCTCGCTGTACCCGGCGGCCATGCTCGAGGCCACGGTGCGGCTGGCTGGGCGCTGTGCCTTTTCCATGGAAGAGCTGCGCTACGAGTACCCCCAGGAGATCGTGCCCCAGGGGCACACGCCTGGCAGTTGGCTGCGTACGCTCACCGAGCAGGGCGCGCAGCGGCGGTTTCCGCACGGTGTGCCTGAGGCGGTACGCGCGCTCATCGAGCACGAGCTCGCGCTGATCGCGCAGCTGCGCTATGAGCCTTACTTTCTGACGGTGGCCGATATCGTGGCTTGGGCGCGCTCACAAGGCATTTTGTGCCAGGGGCGCGGCAGTGCTGCCAATTCGGCCGTGTGCTATTGCCTGCACATCACCGAGGTGGACCCAGCACGCATGAGCGTGCTGTTTGAGCGATTCATCAGTGTGGAGCGCAACGAGCCGCCGGACATCGACGTGGATTTTGAGCACCAGCGCCGCGAGGAGGTGATTCAGTACGTGTATCGCAAGTATGGCCGCCATCGCGCAGCGCTCACCGCGGTGGTGGTGGCCTACCGTCCCCGCTCGGCCGTGCGCGATGTGGGTCGGGCTTTGGGCATCCCGGCAGCGCATATCGATGCGGTGGCGCGCAGCCTGCAATGGTGGATGGGGCATTTGCGGGTCGATCCGCAGCGCCTGCCCGCGGCCGACATGGACTTGGACACTCCCTTGTATCGGCTGTGGCTGAGTCTGGCCGACACCCTGGTGGGGTTTGCGCGGCACCTGAGCCAACACCCCGGCGGCTTTGTGATTGCGCGCGAGGATTTGGCGCAGCTGGTGCCCGTGGAAAACGCCAGCATGGCCGGACGCAGCGTCATTCAGTGGGACAAGGACGATTTGGACGCGCTGGGCTTGATCAAGGTGGACATTTTGGCCTTGGGCATGCTCAGCGCCATCAGTCGGGCAGTGAAGATGGTGGGCGTCAAGCTGGGGCGCGAGGCGTTTGCGCTGCAGGATATTCCGGCTGAAGATCCTGCTGTCTACGAGATGCTCTCGCGCGGTGACAGCGTGGGCACCTTTCAGGTGGAAAGTCGTGCACAAATGAGCATGCTGCCGCGTCTGCAGCCGCGCTGTTTTTACGACCTGGTGATCGAAGTGGCCATCGTGCGGCCGGGCCCCATACAAGGCGGCATGGTGCACCCCTATTTGCGACGGCGGCGTGGCGAAGAACCGGTGAGCTACCCCAGCCAAGAGGTGCGTCAAGCCCTGTCGCGTACGCTGGGCGTGCCGATCTTTCAAGAGCAGGTGATGCAGCTGGCCATTTTGGCCGCCGACTTCACGCCCGGTGAGGCCGATCAGCTGCGTCGCGCGATGGCGGCGTGGAAGCGCCGTGGCGGGTTGGGACCTTTTCACGAGCGCTTGGTGGGGCGCATGGTGGACAAGGGCTACGCACGCGACTACGCCGAGGCCATTTTCCGGCAGATTGAAGGGTTTGGTGAATACGGCTTTCCGGAAAGTCATGCAGCCAGCTTCGCCTTGCTGGTGTATGTCAGCGCGTGGCTCAAGTGTCATCACCCCGACGTGTTTTTGGCTGCGCTGCTCAACAGCCAGCCCATGGGGTTTTACGCGCCGGCGCAGTTGGTGCGTGATGCGCGCGAACATGGCGTGACGGTCCTGCCGGTGGATGTGTGTGACAGCCAGGTGCACACCCAGCTAGAGCCACCTGCGCAGGCCACGCGCGTGCGCTGCTGGCCCGTGCGCTTGGGGTTGGACCGGATCTCGGGGCTGGGCTTGGCCGTTGCGCAGCGGATGGTGGCTGCGCGCGAGCAAGCGCCGTGGGTCTCGGTGGAAGACCTCACCCGGCGCGCACAACTGGACCGTGCGCAGCTGCAGCTGCTGGCGCGGGCCAATGCCTTGCAAGCGCTGGTGGGGCATCGACACCAGGCGGCCTGGTCGGTGGCGGGCATTGACACCCGCGCGCCGGCCTTGCTGCGCTCAGCTCCCACGCATGAGCCGGCTGTGTCCTTGCCCGTTGCCACAGCCGCGCAAGAAACGGCAGCCGACTACCGGACGCTGGGGTTGAGTTTGCAGCACCATCCCGTGGGCTTGCTGCGCGAGCACTTGCAGGCCTTCCGTGTCCAACCGGCTCGGGATCTGCGCGACGCCAGGCCCGGCCAGCTGGTACGCGCCAGCGGACTGGTCACCCACCGGCAGCGACCCGAAACCGCCAAGGGCTGTGTCTTTGTCACACTGGAAGATGAAACCGGTGCCGTCAACGTCATTGTCTGGCCCGCTGTGGCCCGTGCGCAGCGCCAGCCCTTGATGGACAGCACGCTGCTGACGGTGTATGGCCAGTGGCAGCGTGAGGGCCGTGTGTGCCACCTGGTGGCGCGTCGTTTGGTGGACCACACCGGTTTGCTTCAAGGCCTGGTCACGCGCAGCAGGGATTTTCGTTAAGGCGCTCCCACGCGATCAGCGCGTTCACGGCACAATCAGACGCCATGCTGATTTTGCTTTCTCCTGCCAAAACCCTGGACTACGACACCCCGGTCAGCCCGACACTGGCCCGCCGCGTCACCGACCCGTTGTTCGTGTCGCAGGCTCAGGCGCTCATCGCCGTGCTGCGCAAGAAGAGCGTCACCCAGGTGGCAGAGCTGATGGAACTGTCTGCCACCTTGGCCTCGCTGAATGTGCAGCGCTACCGCGCCTGGCAACCCCAGGCCGATGAGCACAACAGCAAGCCGGCTGTGTTGGCCTTCAACGGTGATGTTTACGAAGGCCTGAACGCCGCGACCCTCAAGCCTGCCGATCTGAACTGGGCCCAAGACCACGTGGTGATCCTCTCGGGCCTGTACGGCGCCTTGCGCCCCCTGGACAGGCTGCAGCCCTACCGCTTGGAGATGGGCACCTCTTTGACCGTGGGCCGGGCCCGAGATCTGTACGCCTACTGGGGCGACACCATCGCCCAGTACCTCAACGAGCGATTGGCCGGCCAGACCCGTGCGGTGGTGGTGAACTTGGCCTCTCAAGAGTATTCGCGCGTGGCCCTTCGACCGGCCTTGCACGCCCGTGTGGTGGAGTGTCAATTTGAAGACTGGAAAGGTGGACGCTACAAGGTCATCAGCTTCTTTGCCAAGCGCGCGCGCGGTCTGATGGCGCGCTGGGCCATCACGCATCGCGTGAAGCGGGTGGAGCAGCTGTCAGACTTTGCCGAAGAGGGGTACGCCTTTGACGCCCAGGTCAGTGAGGCTGACCGCCTGGTGTTTCGACGGCGGGTGTGAGGGATGGGCCACTTGTAACCTGGCGGCGGTGCGGCCGCTTCGATGCGCGCCGGGGCTTGGTTCAAAATACCGCTCATGAGTGCCTCGCAAGCCATTACCGCCGAGCTGCGCCGCTGGATAGTGGCGCAGGCTGAAGCGGGCGTGACTCCGGCGCAAATGTTGGCCAGCATGGTGGCCAGCGGTTGGCAAGAGACGGTGGCCCGCCTGGCCTTGACCCAGACCCTGGGGCCCCTGGCTCAGGCTCTGCCTGCAGTTGCTGTGCGCGATCCCGTTGAGGATGGTGGGCGGCCCGACGCGCCGTCATCGACGCAGCAGCCCGTCGGGGACGTGCCGGATCCGCAGGTTCAGGGCCGGCACTGCATCGAGGTGCAGGGGCACACCGTGAACGTGGTGATGAGTTGCCAGCGGCCCCGTGTGGTGGTGTTTGCCAACCTGCTCTCGCCTCAGGAGTGCGAGGCCTTGTGCCAGGCCGCCCAGCCGCGGCTGGAGCGCTCGGAGACGGTGGAGGTGGCCACTGGCGGCAACGAGGTCAACGCGGCGCGTACCAGCGATGGCATGTTCTTTCAGCGCGCCGAGACCGAGTTCATCGCGGGTATCGAGCGGCGTATCGCCGAATTGGTGAATTGGCCTGTTCAGCGTGGAGAGGGCCTGCAAATCCTGCGCTACCGACCCGGTGCCCAGTACCGGCCGCACTTTGACTACTTCGACCCCGCACAGCCTGGCACGGCGCGGATGGTCGAACGCGGTGGCCAGCGGGTGGGCACGCTCATCATCTATTTGCGCGCTCCGCAGGTGGGAGGTGCCACGGTCTTTCCCGATGCCGGGCTGGAGGTGGCGCCTGTGCCGGGACACGCCGTGTTCTTTTCTTACGATCAACCTGTGCCGGCCACCTTGACCCTGCACGGGGGCGCGCCGGTGTTGGCCGGTGAGAAGTGGGTGGCCACCAAGTGGATGCGGCAGCGGGAGTTCTTTTGAGCCGCACGCAGACGGTCAACCATGGCGTTTGTCCGGGCGTTGAGACAATACAGTTTGGTTTTTCTCACTCCTTCCCCGAGGGGAAGTCTTGAAAAGGCAATGTCATGAAGTCTTTGATTGCGTTGGTTTGCGGCTCGGTACTGGCCTCAGTGGCCTTGGCCCAAAGCGCTCCGGCTCCCGCCCCAGCACCGGCTCCCGCGCCAGCGGCCGCACCCGCACCGCCGGCCCCCCCCAAGGCCGCTGCAGAGGCCAAAGACACCAAGAAGGCCAAGAAGGCCGCCAAGAAAAAGGCCAAGAAAAAAGCCAAGAAGGCCGACAAGCCCGCGGCCTGATTGGCTCGGCTGGGCCGGGGAAGACCCGGCCCCATGGCTCAAGGCGCCGGGGTCACACCAGGTGTGCGACGGCGTCGCGCTCGCCGATCAACTCGGCCAGCGTCTTGTCGATGCACGCTTGAGAGAACGCATCGATGGGCAAGTCTGGCACGATGGCATAGCGACCCCCGTCGCAGGTGACCGGGTAGCCAAACATCACGTCCCGGGGAATGCCGTATTCGCCGTTACTGGCAATGCCCATGGTGACCCATTGCCCGGCCGTGCCCAGCGCCCAGTCGCGCATGTGGTCGATGGCGGCATTGGCCGCCGAGGCGGCTGAGGACAAACCGCGCGCATCGATGATCGCCGCACCGCGCTTACCCACCGTGGGCAAGAAGGTGTTCTGATTCCAGTCGTGGTCGTTGATCATGTCTTTGACCGAGGCGCCGTCTATCGTGGCAAATCGGTAGTCGGCATACATGGTGGGCGAGTGGTTGCCCCACACCGCCATCTGGCGGATGCTGGCCACTGGCTTGCCGGTCTTGGCCGCGATCTGGCTGAGCGCGCGGTTGTGGTCCAGGCGCAGCATGGCGGTGAAGTTCTCGCGCGGCAGGCTGGGAGCGCTCTTCATCGCAATCCAGGCATTGGTGTTGGCGGGGTTGCCCACGACCAAGACCTTGACCTGTCGGCTGGCCGAGGCGTCTAGCGCCTTGCCTTGGGCCGTGAAGATTTGGGCGTTGGCAGCCAAGAGGTCGGCGCGCTCCATTCCGGGGCCGCGGGGACGCGCACCCACGAGCAAGGCGTAATCGGTGTCTTTGAAGGCCGCGCGCGGGTCGCTGTGCGCCTGCATACCGGCCAGCAGCGGAAACGCGCAATCTTCCAGTTCCATCATCACGCCTTTGAGCGCCTTTTGGGCTTTCTCGTCGGGAATTTCCAGCAACTGCAGGATGACGGGCTGGTCTTTGCCCAACATTTCGCCCGAGGCGATGCGAAACAACAGGGCATAACCGATTTGACCTGCGGCACCGGTGACGGCCACGCGGACGGGCTTCTTGCTCATACCAACTCCAACCAAGATGTTTTCAAGAGGCCCTGCCGCGGTCACTGCAGACCTGTGCGGGCAGGGAAGACCCTGAGTTTACGGGCAGGGGCCTTGCGCAACCCTGACCAGAAGGGTTCAGTCTTATATCTTGTAGAAGACCTATTGTCTTGCTGCCCTGCTTGTGCTGCAATCTGACCCCATGTCCGATGTTCCTCAGCCCACGGCTCTTGCGCCCTCTGAAGCGGGCCTGAGCACGGTGGCGGCGGTATTCAGCCCGCTGTACCTGCAAATCAAGGCCCAACTCACCCGCAGCCTCCAAAGCGGTCAGTGGAAGCCCGGCGAGTCCATCCCCAGCGAGATGGAGTTGGCCGCGCTGTTCAAGGTCAGCCAAGGCACAGTGCGAAAGGCCATCGACGAGTTGGCCACCGAGAACTTGCTGGTCAGACGCCAGGGCAAGGGGACCTTCGTGGCCACGCACGCCGAGGAGCGTACCCAGTACCGGTTTTTGCGCCTGACGGCCGATGATGGTCAGGCGCACCGCTTGCAGCGTCGCTTGCTGGATTGCCGCCGCGAGCGGCCTGTGGCCGAAATGGCCCGTGCCCTGGAGATGAAGGGCAGCGAATCGGTGGTGCGTGTGCGCCGATTGCTCTTGCAACAAGACGAGCCCGTGGTGTTGGACCACATCTACCTGCCCGGGGCCATGTTCAAGGGCTTGAATGCCGAGCTGTTGAACCACCACGTCGGGCCCATGTACCGCCTGTTCGAGTCGGAATTTGGCGTTCGCATGATCCGTGCAGAAGAAAAGATTCGGGCGGTGGCAGCCGATGGCACCCAGGCCAAACTGCTGGAGGTGTCCGTGGGCTCACCTTTGCTGCTGGTCGAACGGCTGTCCTTCACCTATGGCGATCGCCCAGTGGAGCTGCGCCGGGGTTACTACCGCACCGACCGTTACCATTACCGCAACGAGCTGATGTAGCCGCCGTGTCAGTTTGTTGCGGTGCAATACCTGTCAGTTCAGTGAAATAAAGGAAGCTTGATGGCCACATCCCTCAAGACCCGGCCCGTTTACCGGAATATTCACGTCACGCAAATCCTGTCATACCGGTTGCCGCCGGCGGGCATCGTTTCGATTCTTCATCGCATCAGCGGCATGCTGATGTTTGTCTTGCTGCCATTGATCGTGTGGATGTTTGACACCAGCTTGACCTCTGAAATTTCCTACGAGCGGTTCACCAGCGCCTTTGTGGCTGGGGTGGGGGTGCTGCCGGCCTGGCTGTTCAAGATCGTGGTGTTGGCGCTGATGTGGGCGTATCTGCATCACGCCATTGCTGGGGTGCGCCACCTGTGGATGGACGCTACCCATTCGGTGGGCAAGGATCAGGGGCGGGTGTCGGCTTGGGTGACCCTGGGGCTGAGCCTGCCGCTGACGGTGCTGTTGGGCGCCAAGCTGTTTGGTCTGTACTGAGGCCCGGAGTTCGCCATGAGCAATAACATTGGTTCCAAACGGCTGGTGGTCGGGGCGCGATACGGTTTTCGCGATTGGCTGATGCAGCGCATCACGGCCGTGCTGATGGCCCTGTTCACCACGGTGGTGCTGGTGCAGTGGTTGATGCCCGGGGCGCTGGGCTACGAGCGCTGGGCCGGCATCTTCGCCTCTCAGTGGATGAAGGTGTTGACCTTTGTGGTGATCGTGTCGCTGGCCTGGCATGCCTGGGTGGGCGTGCGCGACATCTGGATGGATTACGTCAAGCCTGTGGGTGTTCGCTTGATCCTGCACGTGTTCACATTGGTATGGCTGGTGGGTTGCGCCGGCTGGGCCATTCAAGTTTTGTGGAGATTTTGATGTCGCTTTCGAAAATCCCGAAGCGCAAGTTCGACGTGGTGATCGTCGGTGCCGGAGGCTCGGGCAAGCAAGCGTCGTGGCGCTTTTCCAGGGCGGGCCTGAATGTGG
>CAYNSW010000017.1:0-53079 GCA_964400135.1 uncultured Rubrivivax sp.
GGCGCAGCATCGGGCCACGTCGGTGACCATCAGTGGGGCGGGTCTGGATTGGTTTGATCTGTCCGCGTACCTGGCGCCTGGCCTGCTGGGGCGGTATTCCTTCGTGGGCGATAACGAGGTGCGTTTCAATCCCCCTGGGCGTCAGTACGACTCGGTCTTGCTGATGGACTGCAGCCAGTGTCCGGTACACCCGGTGCTGTCCAAGGTGTTCTTTGAATACGCCCAAAAGCACTCGCAAACGGCGCGAGCCCGAGGCGTGGAGCCGATGTTTCTCATGACCTGGGCCTATGCGGATGTACCCGCGATGACCCAGGGCCTGGCGGATGCCTACACGCGCGCGGGCCGCGAAAACAACGCCCATGTGGTGCCGGCGGGCTTGGCATTTGCCGCTTCCTTGGCCAAGCGGCCCGACATCAAGCTGTATGTTCCCGATAAGCGCCATCCCACGATGGAGGGCAGTTACCTGGTGGCCGCGACGATGGTGGCCTCGATTTGGAATGCCAACCCCACGCAAACCCGCTTCACGGCAGGACTCTCACCGGCCGTGGCCAAGCACCTCCAAGAAGTGGCCTGGGAAACGGCGCAGCAGTACCACGCCCGTCCTTAGGGTTGCGGTCTCCAAGGGTGCCCCGGGGCACCCTCAGTGGCCCCCTAACGCCTTGTCACCAAGCGCCCAGGCGCACGCTGGCATCCATGGCCAGTTGGCCTTGCGGGGTGAGCACCCACAGCGCCACCTCACCCGCCTCACCGGGACGGCCGCAGATCTGGAACGGCGCCCCATCAAAGACGGGTTGCAGGGCCCGGAACTGAAAGGTCTGTACCTGGGCGCGAGGCTCGTGCTCGCGCAGCAGGTCCATCAGCAGCGTGGCCATCAGCGGCCCATGCACGACCAGGCCGGGGTAGCCCTCCACCTCGGTCACATAACGTCGGTCATAGTGGATACGGTGCCCGTTGAAGGTCAGCGCCGAGTAGCGAAACAGCAAAACATCGTCCGCCACCACGGTACGAGACCACAGCGCCGCCTCTGGTGGGGCATGGCCTACGGGGGCGGGCCCACCCGGCGCTGTCGGGCGGCGGTAGACGATGTCATGAAATTCATCGATCAGCCGCTGTCCGTCTCCCGAAATCTCATGGCGCACCTTGACGAACACCAATTCACCTTGGCGCCCGGTTTTCAGCTGTATGTCGTCGATGGTCGAGACTTTCTCGATGACCTGACCCACACGCAGGGGCGCGTGGAATTGAATCTGACTGCCTGCCCACATTCGCCGCGGCAAAGCCACAGGTGGCAAGAAGCCACCCCTTAGGGCATGTCCATCGGGGCCAGAGTCTGATAACCGATGCAGCGGCAGACAGTACAGCCAGTGCCACAGCGCCGGAATGGCGTCGCCCTCCCGCCAGGCTTCGTCGCGGTTCAGCGTGGCGCTCAAGGCTTGCAGGGGAAACGGCGTGACCCGATCGTGAGCCACCGTCTGCTTGCCCACCCACCTGCGAAGAAACTCCAAATCAATGCTCATGGCACACACACACCTGAGGTGATCTCGAGCGATCAGTATCGCAAAGTCGACCCTGCGGCCGCGGCGCAGTATGAAAACGCAGCTCATCTGCCGCGCGTGCGGATGCGTACGCCGTCTACCACGGCAGGTGCGGGGTAGGCGATGACTTCGGTGCCGGGGGCGATCCCAGAGCGCACCCAGGCGTACGTGGCGTTGCGCCCAGCAACCTCAATGGGAACCAGCTTGGCGCGCCCACCTTGCACCACAAAGACGCCCATGCGCTGTGGGTTGGCCGACTCAACCGCCTGAGGCCAGGGGAAGACAGCACTGACCGGAACCCGAAGCGCTTGCGGCTCGCGTCGGGTGATGATGTTGACGACCACGCGCCAGCCGTCACCCAGTGGGGAGGGCAGGCCGTCGGCACCGGAATCCAAGTCGATCAGCGCGTTGACGCGCTGCTCCTCTACGCCTAAGGCAGAGACTTTGGTGAAGGCAGCAGGCTCTATGCGTCGCACCCGTCCATTCAGAGCAGCATCGCCTCCCCAGCGGTCGATACGGACCGACGCACCGGGCGGGATCGCGCTGACATCGGAGCTGAGCAACTCCGCCACCACTTCGATTTCGCGGGTATTGCCCAGATCCAGCAGCGGCGTGCCCACTGCCACCTGACCCTCGCTGATTTGATGAACTTTGAGCACAACGCCCGAAGCCGGCGCGTACACGATATGGGGGCGTCGGACCACAGAGGCGGCGGCCTGGCCCAGTGCAGGAGCCATGGTGGCGCGTGCTTGGGCCAGTTCGAATTGGGCGATGCGCTGGCTGTCCAGCGCCGTCTCGACTTCTCGCTGCGCTGCTTGAGTGGCCAGCCGATTGGCGTCAAGTTTCGCTTGAGAGACAAACCCTTGAGCTGCCAACTCGGCACTGCGCTGTTGCTCCAGTGTGGCTTGCTCCAGCCCCACTTGTGCTGCACGGACCCGTGTTGCAGCGCGCTGCAGTGCGGCCTCCACGGCCGCCACCCGCGCGAGTTGCTCTTGCTCGCTTCGCTCATCCAGCAAAGGCGAAGCCAAGGGGTCGATGATGGCCAGCTCTTGCCCCGTCGTCAGCGCATCGCCTTCGCGCCAGGCCAAGCGGCGAAGCCTGCCCGAAAGCGGTGCAGTCACGACATGTCGTCGCAGCACCCGGGTGCGGCCGTCTTCCTGTACAGCCGTTTCAAACAGCCCGACGCTGGCTGGGGCCGTTTCCACTGGAATGGGGCGTGGAGAAAAAGCCCACCCCAGCACGGCGCCGATGACCACAACAGCTCCCGCTAACGCCACCCAGGTTTTACGCTTCATCGTCCATCCCTTTGAGGAGCAGTCGCCTACTCGCGGGTCTTGAGCACGGCCACCAAGTCAAGCCGGTCTATGCGCCGTCGAACGATGAGCGCACTACACACTCCCGCGATGGCCACACACACCGCCGACCACGCGTAGGTTCGCGGCAGGATCACCACGGGGAAATGAAATTGGTCGGTCTTGAGCCATTCGGACAGCAGCGTCACCAGCGCCCATCCGCCCGCCATGCCCACTGGCAACGCGGCACCGATCCACAGCGCCAACTCGCCCAGCAGCAAGGAGGAGACTTCTGCACGGGTGAAGCCCAAGACCCGCAAGGAGGCCAACTCCCAGGCACGCTCAGACAGCGCGATCCGGGCATTGTTGTAGACCACCCCCACGGCGATGACCGCCGCAAATGCGGTCATGACTGTGCTCATGATGCGAATATTGCGAGCGCTGATTTGCTGCATGTTTCGCAGCAGCGTCGCTTTGCTGAATGCGCCACCCACGCGGGGCATGGTGGCCGTGGCCTGCAAGACATCGGCTTCGCGTCCTCTGTCAACGCCCAAAGAGAATCCACCTGCCACATCGCCTTCGCCCAATGCGCGATTCAACGACGTACGCTCCATGGTGGCGTTCAGCCCCATGGTCTCGGCCACCGTGGCGTCCACGCTCAGGCTCAAGGTACGCGTTTGACCTTCCAGAATCACCGCCTGCAACGTGTCGCCGACGCGCACCCCCAGTTTTTGGGCCAGTCGGTCGGTCAGCACCACACCATGGGCAGAGGGATGGAAGACGCGAGCTTGTGCGTCAATGACCTGGTTGAGTTGCGCATCGTGATCCAGACCCCGCAACTGCACACGCTGTCGGCGCGGTCCGTTGACCATCTCGGCGACGACTTGTCGCGTCGGCTCGACCCGATAGACGCCCTCAATACGGCTGAGCGCGTGGGCAGCGTCGTCACGAGAAGTCTCCAGCATCCACAACTGCACGTCGGCTCTCATGGCCACCGTGAACTGATGCTCGACGATGTGTTCGATGGCATCGCGAAAGAAATTGCCCAGCACCACAATGGCAACCGCTGCTGCGACCCCCGCCACTGACAGCAGGCTGCGCCAAGGACGTCGCTCCAGTTGGCGCAAGATCATGCGCAGACTCAAGGGCAAACCGCGCAGACCCGCGCGCTCGAACAGCGTTGGCCGGTAGCGCGCCGGAGCGGGCGGGTGCATGGCCTCGGCAGGGGCTAGGCGTGCGATAGCCATGATCGCGTGCAAAGTGCCGGCTACGGCGGTGGCGGTGGTCACGGCGACCGCCCACACCACCAAGTGGGGCGGCAGGTGGTGATCAAACGTCGGAAAACGGAAGAACTCCGCATACAAGCCCGTGAACATGACGCCCAGCACCTTGCCCAGGGCAACGCCCAAGACGCATCCCAAACTCACCACCCACCAGACAAAGCCCAGGTAATGCCAGACCACGGCTCGGTTGGCGTATCCCAGTGCCTTGAGAGCGGCGATTTGCTCGCGTTGCGTGGTCACCATCCGAGAAACGACCACATTGAGCAAGAAGGCCGCAACGGCCAAGAAGATGCCAGGCAGCACGGTGCCGATGATGCGTTGCTCTTCAATTTCGTTGTGGAGCATGGCATGCGAAGGTTGATGCTCGCGCCCGTGGGGGTCGCGCCCGCCATAGCGCTGCAGCAGGGGTTTGATGGCCGCGATGACACGTTGCTCTTGGGCCTGCGGTGCCAGTCGAAAGGCCACCCGCGTGAAGGCCCCTTCCAAATCCCAGACGGCAGCCAACACCTGCGCGTCCACCCAAAACACACCGAAGCCGCGTGGATCTGGCATGCCAAACATGCCCGCAAAGACATACTCGGGTGACAGGGCCACGCCGCGCACCACCACATCACGTTGTCGGCCGTTGATGACCGCTTGCAACCGGGAGCCCGGTTTCAGGTCATGGGCTTGCGCGAAGGCCTCGGATACCCAGGCGGGAATGCCTCCATCAGCGAGCATGGGGCCAGGCGACATGGAGTCGTCATCGGCCGTACCGCTGCGCAAGACCAGGCGATTGAGCTGGCGCGCACCGCGCGCATCCACACCGACCAGATGACCCATGAGGGGGTCGGCTAAGCCAGCCAGGCGCAGGCGCACAGGACGCTCGACGGTGGCTTGCACCTGGGCCACGCCGGGTATTTGCGCCAGCACCGGCAGCAAGGACATGGGCGCTCGACGGACGGAAGCAAAGACATCCGCAAAGCGTCCGGACTCGTAGAACTGATCGCGGGCCTGCTGCAAGGACGACACCGCGGACAGTGTGGTCAAGAAACCGGCCACCGCGCTGGCCACAATCAAGGCGATGGTCAAGGCCTGGCTCCATTGACGGACCAAATCGCGAAGCAGCTTGCGATGCAGGGCGCGGACTACCACGACACCTCCTCGGCACTGGCGCGTTGGGCATGGCGCTCTTCGTGCTGGATGCGCCCATCGGCCAGGTGCAGCACTCTGTCGGCCATGCGGGCGATGGCGGCGTTGTGTGTGATCACGACGGCGGTGGTGTGCAGCTGCGCGTTGATTTGTGCGATGGCCTGCAGCACGCGCTTGCCGGTGGCGTAGTCCAGGGCGCCGGTGGGCTCATCGCACAGCAAAACGTCAGGACGCTTGGCAATGGCCCGTGCAATGGCCACGCGCTGCTGCTCGCCGCCCGATAACTGCGCCGGGAAGTGATCGCCCCGGGGCAGCAGATCCACCATGCGCAGGGCTTCGTCGATGGGCATGGGCGCTGAGGCGATTTCGGTCACCAAGGCCACGTTCTCGCGTACCGTGAGGCTGGGAATGAGGTTGTAGAACTGAAAGACAAAGCCCACATGCTCGCGGCGGTAGCGCGTCAGCGCGGCCTCATCAGCACCGTCGAGCCGATGGTCGGCAAACCAGACCTCACCCGATGTGGGCACATCCAACCCGCCCAGGATATTGAGCAGCGTGCTCTTGCCGCTGCCCGAGGGTCCCAGCAAGACCACAAATTCCCCCTGGCTGATACTCAGCGACACATCGCGCAGCGCCACCACCTCGGTGTCCCCGCTCCCGTAGCGTTTGTACAGGGATCGGGCGACGAAGATGGGGCGGTCCGGCATGACGGGGCGCGGCAGGGGCGAGCTGCCGGCATCAAGGGGGCCACCCCATTGTGTTCAGCGCGGGTCTGCCGCGATTGCGCAGCTTCAAATTCGGGGCGACTATCATGTCGGGTGAGCCCACTGAGCTGGGATGCAACCACACACCCAAGGAGACTGACATGACCCTCACCAAGCGCGAATTTCTAGGTTGGGGCACCGCCATCGGTGCTGCCGGTGCCTTGCCCGCCTGGGCTCAGCCCAAGCCCCTGGTGGACTCCATCAATATGTTTGTACCGGCAGCCCCCGGTGGCGGATGGGACGGCACGGCCCGGGCCATTGAGCGGGCGGCCAAAGCAGCGGGCCTGGTGCGGCAGATGCAGTTTGAAAACGTGGGGGGCGCTGGGGGCATGGTGGGCCTTCCGCGCTTTGTCAACCAACGCAAGGGTCAAGGCAATACGCTCATGGTGGCGGGCTCCGTGATGATCGGAGCGGGCATTGCCAACAAGAGCCCGGTGACGATCAAGGACGTCACCCCCATTGCCCGCCTGACTGAAGAGGCGGGCGTCATCGTGGTGCCCTCCAGTGGCAAGATCAAGACTTGGAAAGAGTTGGAGGCGGCCATCAAGGCCAATCCCAAGGCCGTATCGGTGGCCGGCGGCTCTGCGGGGGGCACCGACCACTTGATTCTGGGCATGCTCATCAAGGCCTTGGGCAAGAATCCGCGAGAGGCCGCTTACGTGGCGTTTGCCGGTGGCGGCCCCGCCAATGCGGCCATCATCGGCGGGCAGGTGGTGGCGGGAATTTCCGGCTACTCGGAGTTTGAAGACCAGATCAAGGCCGGGCGCATGATTCCCCTGGCCGTCTCGGGCAAGAGCCGAATTCCAGGCGTGAATGTGCCCACGCTGCTGGAGTTGGGCATCAACGTCACCGAGTCCAACTGGCGCGGGGTGTTCGCGCCCCCCGGCGTCAGCAACGCCGCTCGAGACGCCATGATCGACTTCATCACCCGCGTCAACACCTCGGCGCCGTGGCAGCAAGAGCTCGAGACCCGGAAGTGGACAAGTGCCTTCATGACGGAGAGGCCCTTTGAGCGGGACATCAAGAAGGACATCGCCGACAAGGAAGTGCTGATGAAGGAACTGGGTCTGGCATGAGACCCCTGCATGTGGGGCTGCTGTTGCTGATCATCAGCGCAGTGGCCGCCTGGCAGGTCACGCTCATTCCCCAGACCGCCATGCAGATGACCGTGGGTGCCACTTTGGTGCCCGCGGCCGTTGTGGCCGGCTTGGCGCTGGTCTCGGTGCTGTATGTCCTCAGCGCGCTCAAGGGGCGTGAGGTCGACGAGAGCCAAGCGCCCGATCAGTCCGCTTGGCCCGGCGCGGTGCAGCGCATGTTGTACCTATTGGGCGGTGGTGTGGTGTTCATGGTGGGTGTTGGTGTTTTGGGATTCCTCATCCCGGCCACCTTGTGCGGCATGGGCGTGGCGCGGTCCTTCGATGCGCCGCTGGGCGTGCGCTCGGCGCTCATCTGCGCCGCGATTGCCACGGTGTTTTGGGTGGTCTTCGCCCAGATCTTGGGCATTGGTTTAGGGCCGGCCTTGCCTGGAGGCCGTTGAGCGATGAGTGCCTGGGACTCGCTGTTGGGCGGCTTTGCTGGCGCGCTGCAACCCGTCACGCTGATGTGGGGGTTTATCGGTTGCTTTGTGGGCACCCTGGTGGGCGTTTTGCCGGGCATCGGTCCGGCGCTGACCATTGCGCTGCTCTTGCCCTTGACCTACCACGTGCCGGCCACCAGCATGTTTGTGATGTTTGCCGGCATCTACTACGGTGCCGCTTACGGGGGATCCACCACCTCGATCTTGCTGCGAACACCCGGAGAGTCCTCGGCGATGGTCACTTCTTTAGAGGGCTACCAGATGGCCCGTCGCGGCCGTGCCGGACCCGCCTTGGCCTCAGCGGCCATCGGCAGCTTCGTGGCCGGCACCATCGGCACCCTGGCGCTGACCTTTTTGGCGCCCTGGGTGGTGGAGGCCGGGCTGGCCTTTGGTCCAGCCGAATATTTCAGTCTCATGATGCTGTCGCTGGTGGCGGTTTCGGCCGTGTTGGGCCGCTCGGTATTGCGCGGTCTGGTGAGTCTGTCGGCTGGCTTGTTGGTGGGCCTGGTGGGCATTGACCTGCAAACGGGTCAGCCGCGCTTTACGTTTGGAAAGGCCGAGATGCTCGATGGCATCGAGGTCACGCTGGCGGTGGTCGGACTGTTTGCCGTGGGTGAGGCGCTGTACCTGGCCTGGCAAGGCCGCGAGTCCAAACGCTCGGAGGTCATGGCGCTGAGCGGGCGGCTGTGGCTCAGCCGCAGTGATTGGGCGCGCTCGTGGAAGCCCTGGTTGCGTGGAGCCGGCTACGGCTTTCCCATCGGCTCATTGCCTGCAGGTGGCGCCGAGTTGCCCACGCTGCTGTCGTACTACACAGAAAAAAAGCTCAGCAAGCATCCGGAGGAATTTGGCCGGGGTGCGATCGAAGGCGTGGCCGGGCCGGAGGCTGCCAACAACGCCGCCGCGGCGGGCGTACTGATGCCCTTACTCACCTTGGGCATTCCCACTTCGGCCACAGCAGCCATCATGCTCTCGGCCTTTGAGGGCTACGGCATTCAAACCGGCCCGCAACTGTTCAGCCAGCAAGGCAGCTTGGTGTGGACCTTGATTGCCAGCCTGTACATCGGCAATGTGATGCTCCTGGTGCTCAACTTGCCCTTGGTGGGGCTGTGGGTGCAGCTGCTGAAGATTCCACCGCCGTGGCTGTATGCCGGCATCCTCGTGATCTCGATTGCCGGGGTCTATGGCGCTGGGAACTCGGTTTTCAATGTGGGCTTGCTCTTGGTCTTTGGTCTCATCGGCTACGTCATGCGCCGATTTGACTTTCCCGCGGCGCCTTTGGTGGTAGGCATGATCTTGGCTCCCATGGCGGAGCAATCGATGCGTCAAGCCCTCACCATCAGCCAGGGCGATTGGTCCACGTTCATCACGCGTCCCATCTCCGGCACGCTGCTGGTGATCACGGGATTGCTCTTGGTGCTGCCGGCCCTGTGGCGCCGTTGGCGCCGACCTGCCTGAGGGCCAGTTCTTTGGCAGCGGTTGACCGCCCTAACCCCTCACCCCCGGACGTGTGCATCAGCGAGGTGGGGCCGCGAGATGGCCTGCAAAGCATATCGCGCACGATGCCCACTGCCGCCAAGTGCGCCTGGATCGACGCGCTGTATGCCGCCGGGCTGCGCGAGATCGAAGTGGGTTCCTTTGTGCCCGCACGCTTGCTGCCCCAAATGGCCGATGTGGCCGATGTGGTGGCGCACGCGCTGCGACTGCGTGGACTCACGGTGGTGGCACTGGTGCCCAACTTGCGTGGGGCCCAGGCTGCCATGGCGGCGGGAGTTCATCGCATCACCTTGCCGGTGTCGGCCAGTCATGCCCACAGCCTGGCCAATGTGAACAAGACCCCCGAGCAGATGGTGGCGCAACTTGAGCAGGTGCTGCAATGGCGGCAGGCCAATGCTGCCGGGGTGCGCGTGGAAGTGGGCATTTCCACTGCCTTTGGGTGCTCCATACAGGGCCGCGTGGCCGAGGATGATGTGGTGCGCCTGGCCGCTGCGCTAGCCGCTGCCGGGGTGGACGAGGTGGGCCTGTCTGACACCACAGGCATGGCCCACCCGGCGCAGGTCCGGCGGCTGTTTGCACGCGTTCGCGCTGAGATTGGTCAGCGAACCGGCGCGGCGCATCTACACAACACCCGGGGCTTGGGACTTGCCAACTGCTTGGCGGCCTATGACGAAGGCGTGCGCACCTTTGACAGCTCGCACGCCGGGCTCGGTGGCTGCCCCTTCGCCCCTGGCGCCACAGGCAATGTGGTGACCGAAGACCTGGTCTATATGTTCGAGGCCATGGGAGTGCGTACTGGCGTGGATGTACAGCGTCTGATTCAGGCGCGGGAGGTGTTGCGCCAGGGGCTGCCAGACGAGCCCTTGTACGGCATGGTGGCCGCGGCCGGTTTGCCTCCAGACTGGTCCCGCGGCGCATGAAAGCCACTAGCGCACACGCCAGCATCTCACCATCGGCTTTGCCCCTGGCCGGCGTGCGGGTGGTGGAGTTGGCGCACATGGTCATGGGGCCCACCTGTGGCCTGATCTTGGCCGACTTGGGAGCCCACGTCATCAAGGTGGAGCCGTTGCAAGGTGACAGCACGCGCCGCCTGCAGGGATCGGGCGCTGGATTTTTTGCGGCCTTCAACCGTAACAAGCACAGCCTGGCAGTGAATGTGCACGATCCCCGTGGACACGAAATCGTGCTGCGGCTGGTCGGCCGCTGCGATGTCTTCAGTGAAAACTTCAAGCCTGCGACCTTGACCCGTTTGGGACTGGATTACGAGAGCCTGGCCCCACTGAATCCGGGTCTTGTCTTTGTCTCTCACAAGGGCTTCTTGCCCGGCCCTTATGAGCACCGCACGGCCTTGGACGAGGTGGTGCAGATGATGGGTGGGCTGGCCTACATGACCGGACCTTCCGGTCGCCCCCTCAGAGCGGGCAGCAGCGTCAACGACATCATGGGGGGCATGTTCGGCGCGATTGGCGCGCTGGCGGCCTTGGCGCAGCGGCAGCGCACCGGGCGTGGCCAGAAGGTGCAAAGCGCCTTGTTTGAGAACAACGTGCTGCTCATGGCGCAGCACATGATGCAAATGGTGGTCACGGGTCGCCCGGCCGATCCCATGCCCGAGCGCATCAGTGCCTGGGGCGTCTACGATGTCTTCACCGTGGCGGGTGGCGAGCAAATCTTTCTGGCGGTGGTCAGCGACACACAGTGGGCCGTCTGGTGCGAGGACATGGGGTGGTCGGACTGGCGTGAGGATGCAAGGCTGCGCACCAACAACGATCGTGTGCGGGCAAGGCCGTGGTGGCTGCCCCTGGTACGGGAGAGGCTCCAGGCCTTCACGGCAGCCGAGTTGGCGGCGCGGTTTGAGCGCAATGGCCTGCCCTACGCACCCATTGCCAGGCCTCAGGACCTGTGGGAAGACCCCCATTTGCAAGCCAGTGGCGGGTTGGTGGATCTGCATGTGCCGGCCGATGCCAGCAGTGCCGCCAAGCCCTTGCACGCACGCGTGCCGTTGCTGCCACTGAGTTTGGATGGTCAGCGCTTGGGTGTGCGCAGTCCGCCTCCTCGGCAAGGAGAACACACGCACGAGATCCTGAGCGACTTGGGTTACTCCAGCCAAGAGATCCACCACCTCCTGGACTCGGGCGTGGTGGGACAGCCGTCAGACACAGCACTCTGACAATGATTGTCATTCAGCGTATGATAGGCTTCCTGGGACTGAATCAGGGAGTGCATCGTGCGCAGCGCATCACTAGGCACATGGCGCAAAGGGTGGCGCAGCGCTGCCCTGTGTTCGAGCTGGATTCTCGCCGCGGCCGGGACGCATGCGTCGGCGGCGGCTTGGGTGAAAGTGGCCGATTTGACCGATGGCGATGTGCTGTACGCCAATGCTTCGGCCCCTCAAGGGCCCACGGTAGCGCTCACCACACTGTTGGTTTATGCACGACCGCAGCTGCTGGGGCAGGGCAGCGCAGTGCTGGCCACCCAGGCGCGGTGGGAGTTGCGCTGCTCAGACGGTCAATATCGCAACCTGGCGTTCACCACCCATGCGGGCAAGACCGCAGATTCACCGGTCGTGGCACAGCACAGCCAGCCTTCTGATTGGTCCACCGCACCGCCCGAGTCGATGCCGGGCAGGTTGTTGCGCTGGGCTTGCAAACCGTAGGCGTTTTACGCCTGAGGCGCGCGGCCTCAAGTCTGCGATGCCAAGAAGGCGTCCACCTGCGCGCGCCGGGGCGCACCCATGACGCCGCCAGGCTGCAAACATTTCAACGCCGCGGCAGCTGCGGCAAATCGCAAGGCGCGCCTGTCATCGAATCCTTCACCCAAGGCCACCGCCAGCGCGCCATGAAAGGTATCGCCCGCTGCAGTGGTGTCCACCACCGGGTGCACTGAAAACCCTGCCATTTCCTGGGCCTGACCCCCTCGGCGCTGCCACCACAGGGGCTGCTCATCGCGTGTGACCACGGCCACCTCGGCACCCGCGTCCAGAGCAGCCGCCAATCCTTGCCGGGTCGAGGCGCCTGCAGCAAACGCCGCCAGGCCAGCCTGAGAAAAGACCGCCCACTGGCTCAGGCCCACCAGGCGCTGCAAGTCTTCGGTGGGAGCGGCGTCGGCATCGAGAATCGAAACCCGTTGGAGTTGACGCGCACGTTTCAAGGCGGCCTCAGCCCACAAGACGCACCGAGGGTCGGTGAGCAAGACCTCGGTGCCGTCTACCAGCGAGGTGTCAAATGCGGGGGCCTGATGCAGCGCACTGCCTCGGTGGCTCACGATGAGACGCTGGCCGAGGGCATCCACCATCACCGCAGAAACCGAGCTGTCGGCTTGGGGCACCCCCACCACGGCGCTGGCATCCACCCCCTCCTTGGCGAAATAGGCGCCAAACCACGGCACATCGTCAGCACCCACCGGGCTGGCGATGCGAACCTGGGCACCCAAGCGTGCGGCTGCCACGCAGGCATTGGCGGTCATGCCGCCCGTGCTGCTGCTGTAGCGTTGCGCCGCGATTTTGGTGGCGGTAGGCGGAAACGCCTGGATCGAAAACTGGTGATCCCAAGAGGTATGCCCGACACCCAGCACCTGGGGAGCGCGTGCCATGGCTAACGGCCGCCCGCCTTGTAAGGCTCTACCGCTCGTGCGTCAACCGAATAGCCGCTGATGCCCATGGCCGAGTTCTGCCGTGTGTTGCGCAAGGTGCCGCTGACCCACACCGCATCCATGCTGCGAAGCGCCTGTGGTTTGGACAAGCGCACATGGATGATCTGATTGGCTGGCGGCGGTGGGCTGTGGATGCAAGCGCCAAAGTAGGGCACCAGCAAAAACTCGCTGAGCGAGCCGGCCGCCCCATCGAGCGGAACCACATAGCCAGGGATTCGTACCGCCGCGCCTTGGAGCTCGGCCCGGGTGGGGGCGTTGTCCCACACCTCGCGCATGCGCTGCATCAGCTGCACCTCTTGCACGCTGCCCTCTGGCACACGCGCCAGGTTCTCCGCACCGATCAGCTTTGCTGGGTCCCAACCGGGCGGGATCAGGTCTTCCCAGTTGGAAATAGGCGAGGACACGGCCGCGGGTCCCTTGGCGGCAGGTTTGCCTGGTGCCCCTTGAGCCTCGACCCCTCCTGGTGAGCCGCCCAGGACGAATGCCGCTATCCACGCCAACAGCGTGGGCCCGCCACGGGCATGCCAGCGGTCAAAAGAACGCGTGTTGAACCTCTTCATCGCTCACATTTTCGGCGAAAGCCCATCGCTGAGCGACATCCGGTAGGCCCGCCATCCGGGTACGAGGCTGGCCAGGCAGCCGGACACCCACACACCGGCCACCCACCCCCACTCAGCGGCCGAAGGCGGGCTCAGACTCAGCGGCCAGCCCCAGAGAGACTGCGCCACGGGCGACAGGGCCCACATCGCCACCGTCGTCGCCACCAGGCCCAGCACGGCGCCCAAGGCTGTCACGCCCATGCCCTCGATGAGCAAGAGCGCCCACACATGTCGGGGCGCAGCACCCACCGAGCGCAGCACCGCCAACTCGCGGCGGCGTTGTTCCAGCCCGGTGATCACCACCGCCATCAAGCCTGCCAAGCTCACCACCGCCACCAATGCGCCCATCACCTGCAAGGCGCGCTCGGCCAGTCCCACCGCATCCCACAATTCATCAAGGGCCACGCCCGGCAAGATGGCCATCATCGGCTCGCCAGCACTGGACTGGATACGCCGCTGCACGGCAAAGACGGCCGAGCGTGAATGCAAGCCCACCAGCGCTGCCGTCACGGACTGTGGCGTGAGGTCTGGCGGGGCCACTTCCGGGACACTGGGGCGCTTGCCAGGCCGCGGTATGCCCAAGACCCAATCGCGATGGATGGCCTCCAAAGAAGGCAGCGACACGTGCACCGAACGGTCTACGGGAGTCCCGGTGGCCTGAAGCACGCCGACCACCGTGAAGGGCTGGTCTGCATGATCCGCGCTCTCGATCACACCCGCGCCGTGGCGCAGGACGATCGATTGGCCCAGGCGCAAACCCAGGCGCTCCGCCACCTCGGCGCCTACCACCGCCTCCAACAAGCCCTCAAAGCGTCTGCCGTCTTTCAGCACCAGCGCCTGGCGCTGGCCGTAGCGAAAGTGATCAAAGTAAGCCGTGGTGGTGCCCACCACCGCAAAGCCCTGGTACGAATCGCCCAAAGACAGCGGTACCACCCACGCCACGCTGGGATCTTGCTGCAAGGCCATGACCGAGGCGTAGCGCACGTTTTGCGTGGCCTGCCCGATGCGAAACACCGCGTACAACAACAACTGCACCGAGCCGGTTCGCGCACCCACGATCAAATCGGTGCCCGAGACGGTTTGAGAAAAATGCTGCCGTACGTCGGTGCGAACACGCTCTATGCCCAACAGCAGGAAGGTCGACAGGGCGACCGACAGCACCACCCACATCAAGCCAAAGCGTCGGCTCCACGCGCTGGCAGCGGCCAATTTCCACAGGGCACTCATGGTGCGGTGGCCTCGGATCGGGCCCCGATGTCCAAGACCTCATCAAAGTGAGAGGCCAGCCGTGGGTCATGGCTGACAAACAAGAGAGCACTACCGGCGGCTTCGCACTGGGTCAGCAGCAACTGCATGAAGGCATCACGGCGTGCTTCGTCCAGAGCCGAAGTGGGCTCATCGGCAATCACCAGCTCGGGTCGACCCAGCAGGGCACGGGCAGCGGCCACTCGCTGCTGCTGACCCACCGACAACTCGCTGGCGGCACGGTGCCACAGATGTGCAGGCATATCCAAAGACTGCAGCAGCTGAGCAGCGCAATCTTGAACTGGGCCCGCACGCTGCGCGCGGCGCTGCGAAAACCGACACGGCAGCATCACGTTGTCCCAGACGCTCAGATAGGGCAGCAAGTTGAACTGCTGAAAAATCACCCCTATGTGATCGGCTCGGTAGCCATCGCGACGCGATGCACCCATGGCCTGCCAGTTGTAGCCCAGCAACTGCACCGTACCCGAATGTGCTGTGATCACCCCACAGGCCAAACTCAGCAGCGTACTCTTGCCGCTGCCGCTGGGTCCGCGCAGCAAGAGGCGTTGTCCTGGCCTCAGGGTGAAAGACATCGCTTGCAGCAAGGGCGCCTGATGGGGCCAACCAAACCCTACCCGGTCAAATGTCAAGACCGCTTGGGGCGTGCTCATGGGCTCAGGGCGATAGTACGTGCCTTACCGCGCAGGGCCACCTTGCTCTGTCCTCGAGGTGTCACCACCTGGGCGTCAATTCGGCGCACGCGCTTGAACGAATCAAATGCCAAGACCTCCATGTGCGAGAGCTGCTGCGGCTGGGCGCAGACCCACTCCATCTGCAGCGTGAGGTCTGCATGCCCAGAACCGGCGGCTGCGCCCTCCAAGAAGGGGGCGCTGATCGTTGAAGTCTTGAGCTCGCAGCGCGCTGGCGCAGCGGGTACAAAAAGCTTTTGCGGTTGTTTGAGCTGCTCCATCACCTGGGCGACTTGCTGCTTTTGGGCGGCCGTGCGTGGGGCATGCTCAAACCCCACCACGTCGTCCAGGGCCGCGCGCCAGTGCAGCATCAGGCGCTGGCCCTCCACCGATACCTCCACCTGCGAGACGCCATGAGTGTGCGGTGAGGCCAGCGACACGCCGCTCATCACGCCCAGGCACAAGAGAAAAACGCATCTTTTCATCACTTGATCTCACATCCTGATGGGTCACCGGTCGAAACACTGCCCTACTGCTGCGCACGCACGGCCGCCAGCCACTGCTTGATGCGCTGCTGGGCTTGATCGAGTTCTTCGGGGCTCATGCGAGCAGCCACCCAGTCGCGATTGCGCAGCGCGCCTTCGCGGGCATCGGGGGCCCACTTCTCATAGCCGCGCGCGGCCAGCGTGGAGTACATATAGGCCAGCACCAGGTCCTGTTCCACCCCCCGTCCCGTGGCGTACAGGACGGCCAGATTGCCTTGGGCATAGGGGTTGCCTTTGCGTGCTGCCGGTTTGTACCAGGCTGCAGCTTTGGCGTCGCTTTGGGGCACCCCCACACCCAGGTCGTACATACGGCCCAGGCTGTACTGCGCCATGGCGTCTTCGTCTTCGGCCAGGGCGCTCCAGATTTCTATGGCCTGGTCGAACTTGCCCTGGTTGTAGGCGATCACCGCATCGTTGTAGGAGCCGGGTTTGATGAATGCCCAGGCGACCATCAGCCCCAACAAGAGGCTCAGGGATAACCCGCTGGTCAACCACCATGGCATTTTCATGGGGCGATTTTGCGGGCAGATGGCCAGCCCGGGCAAGCGCGGGGGCTCAATCCAGCCAGAAAAGGATGCGGCGCTTGAGCCAGGCGATCTGGCCGTGCATGATCATGCCCATGCCGGCCAACACCATCAGCACGGCAAACATGCCGGCGATATTGAACTGCTCGTTGTACTGCAGCACCCGGTTGCCCAGGCCGGCTTTGGCCCCCACAAACTCCGCCACGATCGCGCCCACCAGCGCAAACACCACGCCCAACTCCAAGCCCGCAAAGACGTACGGCAGTGAGTGAGGCACGCGCACCTTGGCCAGCAACTGCCAGCGGGTGGCGCCAAAGGCACGGGCCATTTCCAGGTCGGCCCGCGGGCAGGCCTGCAAGCCGGCGATGACGTTGACCAGGATAGGGAAAAAGGCAATGAGGGCGGCCATCACCACCTTGGACAGCAGGCCGTAGCCAAACCACTGCAAGAACAGGGGCGCCAGGGCCACGCTGGGGATGGTCTGAAAGGCCACGATGTAGGGCATCAGGCTGAGCTCGAGCACGGCGATCTGGGCGATGGCCGTGCCCAGCAGCACGGCCAGCGCAATGGCCAGGGCGTAGCCCACCAGCACCTCATAGAGCGTGACGCGCACATCGCGCCAAAACGCGACTTGACCCAGCATGGTGAACAGGTGATCCACGATGCCGCTGGGCGGTGGCAGCACAAAGCGTGGAATCTGCGACACATGCACGGCCAGCTCCCAGCTGAGCGTCACCAGCACAAAGACCAACACCACCAACAGCAGTTGTCGCCATCCGCCTTTGAGCGGCAGGGGGCAGCGCGGTGCCGTCATTTCCTCAGGCGTCCAGGTTGTGTGACAACGAGGCCACCGAGAAATGCTCGCGGATGCGGGCCAGGGCACTGGCTGCCTCGGGGGCTGCCATGTCGGCCAGACGACGCGGCCGCGGCAGCGCAATATCAATCACCTCGGCAATGCGCCCAGGTCTGGGGCTCATCACCACCACGCGGTCGGCCAGGAAGACCGCCTCGGGGATGGAGTGGGTGACAAAGACGATGGTCTTGCCGCTGTCCATCCACAGCCGCTGCAACTCCACATTGAGAAACTCGCGCGTGAGCGCATCCAAGGCACCAAAGGGCTCATCCATGAGCAGCAATTGCGGATCGCGTACCAGAGCGCGACAAATGCCCGCGCGCTGTCGCATACCGCCCGAGAGCTCCTTGGGATACTTTCGCTCAAACCCCGCCAGGCCCACCTTGGCCATCAGCGCCTGGGCCGCCGGTATGAAGGCGTCTCGATCCGCACCGGCCAATTCCACGGGCAGCAAGATGTTGTCCAGCACCGTGCGCCAGGGCAGCAGGGTGGGTTCTTGGAACACCACGCCCACATCGGCGCTGGGACCTTGGACCCGACGGTCTTGAAGTTCTACGCTGCCGCCGTAGCCACCCTCCATCAAGCCGGCCAGGATCTTGAGTACCGTGGTCTTGCCGCAACCCGAGGGGCCCAGAAGCGCCACAAAGGCCCCGGGGGCAATGTCCAGGTTGAAACCGTCTAGCGCATGAATGGGCGGCCCCTCGCGCGAGGGGTAGCGCACCTGCAGCGCCTGAATGCGCAGCACTGCCGGCGTGGGCGTGGGGGCGTTCAACGCAGCGCGTTGCGATCGAAGCTGAAGATGGTCTTCATCAGCGAAGCGTCCCACACCTGCGCAGGCGAGAGCTTCTTGTCGGTCTGCCCGGTTTCGTGCGCAAAACTCAGCAAGGCCTCCCAGCGGCTGGCGTCCAGGTTGAGCCACTCGCCCCAGGTACGCGGGTCACTGCCGTCGCCGGGAATGGAGTCGCCCAACGCGATCTTCATGGCTTCCAGCGTGTTGCGAGCCTCTTGGCTGTTGGGGTTGGCGCTGCCAGCCAGTTCGGGGAACTCTTGAAAGCTCAGCTTCAGTGCGGCCTCGGGATTCAAGCGCGTGTAGATGATGCCCATATAGGCTGCACGGGCGAAGCGCGCCAAGGCTTCGGGCTGGGCTTTGAGGGCTGCAGCACTGGTGACCATCGTGACGCTGAAGAGCTTTTCCATCTGCGCAGGTCGCGGCAGCAAATTGAGCTTGACCCCGTTTTGCGCCATGACCGTGAAAGAGTCGGAGTAGCTGTCGATGGCATCCACTTCGTTGGCTTTGAGGGCGGCGGCGGCTCTGGCGCCTGCGCCAACGGGGACCACGGTGACATCAGTTTCTTTGAGACCGGCGAGCTTGAGGTTGGCACGCAAATCCGCGTACGAGGCCGAGGCCAGGCTGATCACGCCCACGCGCTTGCCCTTGAGATCGGCCACCTTGCGAATGGGCGAGTTGGGCGGCACGCCGATGAAGTAGGGCCACTGCACCGTCAACCCGGCAAAGGCTTTGACCGGCACACCCTTGTCGACGGCTGCGGCAATGTTGAGCGACGACGCATAGGCCAAATCGGCGCTGCCACTGGCCACCGCCTGCAAAGCAGCAGTGGAGCCATTGGTTTTGATCAGGCCCACATTGAGCCCCTCGCGCTTGAACCAGCCCATCTGCTTGGGCACCGCGTAGGTGAACAATTCTTCGCCCGGTGTGATGGCACTGCGCGCCAGCGCCAGCGTCAGCGTTTTGTCTTGGGCCCAGCTGGGACTGCTGGCCAGCCAGCAAAGCGCGGCGCCACCTACACCCATCACCACCGAGCGCCACCAGGCACGTGCCGTGCGGTTGGCGCTCCACCCACTTGAACCAGGAGACGACAAATTATTCATGTCAGGTCAAAGAAAGTTGACAACATAGACTGTACATTGCCTCATACGCTGTGGGCTGCGCCACCGGGTCAACCCCTAAGGCCCGATGCGTGGGCGCGACTGCGCCCGGTTGCCACACTGGCGTACAGTTGGTTTTTGCTCGCGAAAACCGCACCCCGACACCACCAGACCCCCCATGACCGCCAAGACCAAGCAATTTGCCTCGCAAGCCGACCTGGAAGAAAAGAAGGTCACCTTCGCCCAGATTTCCGAACACGCCTGGGCCTACACCGCCGAAGGTGACCCCAACACGGGCATCGTCATTGGCGAAGACTGCGTGCTCGTGGCCGACACCCAGGCCACCCCGAGCATGGCGGCCGATGTGATTCGGCGTATCCGTGAAGTCACCGACAAGCCCATACGCTATGTGGTGCTCACGCACTACCACGCCGTGCGCGTCTTCGGTGCCAGTGCTTACCAAGCGCAGCACATCATTGCCAGCCAAGATACGCGCGATCTCATCGTGGAGCGAGGTGAACAAGACAAGGCCAGCGAGATCGGGCGCTTCCCCCGCCTGTTTCGCAACGTGGAGTCGGTGCCTCCTGGCCTGACCTGGCCCACCATGACCTTCACCGGCAAGATGACGCTGTGGTTGGGTCGATTGGAGGTGCAACTGCTGCAGCTGGGCCGAGGCCATACCAAGGGCGACACGGTGGTGTGGTTGCCGCAAGAGCGCACGCTGCTATCGGGTGACCTGGTGGAGTTTGACGCCACACCCTATGCCGGAGATGCTTATTTCAAAGATTGGCCGCAAACGCTGGACAACCTGGCCGCCTTGCAACCGAAGGCGCTGGTGCCCGGCCGGGGGGCGGCGCTGACCACGCCACAGGCCGTGGCCCAGGGCTTGCAGGGCACGCGTGATTTCATTGCCGATGTCCGCCGCAGTGTCGAAGCAGGCGTGCGCGCCGGCCACGATCTGAAAACGGTGTACCGCAACACCTACGCTCAGCTGCAGCCCAAGTACGGGCACTGGGTGATTTTTGATCACTGCATGCCCTTTGATGTCACCCGCTGCTTCGACGAGGTGACCCAATACCCCGACCCGCGCATCTGGACTGCCGAGCGTGACCAACAGATGTGGCAAACGCTGGAGGGCTGAGGCCAACAGCGCCCCATGCACAGCACCTACCGCTATCCCCGCTTTGCGTACCGACGGGCGCCCGAGCTAGAGCGCCAGCCTGAGGCGGCCACCGCTGTGCGACCGGTGGTGGTGGTGGGCGCCGGGCCGGTGGGTTTGGCAGCGGCCATCGACTTGGCCCAACACGGGGTGCCGGTGGTCTTGCTCGATGATGACGACACCGTCAGCGTGGGTTCACGGGGCCTGTGCTACGCCAAGCGCACGCTGGAGATTTTGGACCGCCTGGGCTGCGGCGATCGTGTGGTCGACAAAGGTGTGACCTGGAATGTGGGCCGCACCTTCTTTGGACGCGACGAGGTGTTTCAGTTCAATTTGCTGCCCGAGGCCGACCATCACCGGCCGGGCATGGTCAACCTGCAACAGTACTACCTCGAAGAAGCGCTGGTCGAGCGTGCGTCGGCCCTGCCTGCGGTGGACTTGCGCTGGAAGCACAAGGTCGTGGGGGTGAGACCGCAAGACGAACAGGTCTCGATTCATGTCGAGACGGCCGACGGACCCTACGAGCTGCACGCCCAGTGGTTGGTGGTGGCCGATGGAGCGCGCAGTCCCATTCGACGGCTTCTGGGCCTGGACATCGAGGGCAAGGTCTTCCAAGACCGCTTCTTGATTGCCGACGTGGTGATGAAGGCCGACTTCCCAGCCGAGCGCTGGTTCTGGTTTGACCCGCCCTTTCACCCGAACCAAAGTGTGTTGCTGCACCGAGAGGCCGACAACGTCTGGCGTATCGACTTTCAACTCGGATGGCAGGCCGATCCCGAGGAAGAAAAAGAACCCGAGCGTGTGATTCCGCGGATTCAGGCCATGCTCGGCGAGGGCCGCGACTTTGAGCTGGAGTGGGTGAGCGTCTACACCTTTCAGTGCCGGCGCATGTCGCGATTCACGCACGGACGCGTGCTGTTTGCGGGCGATGCCGCCCACCAGGTCTCGCCGTTTGGGGCGCGCGGGGCCAACTCGGGCATTCAAGACGCCGACAACCTCGCGTGGAAGCTGGCCAGCGTGCTCAAAGGCCATGCGCCCTCGTCGCTGATGGACACCTACAGCGATGAGCGTGTGGCGGCAGCCGAAGAAAACCTGATGAATTCCACGCGCTCGACCGACTTCATCACGCCCAAGAGCGCTGTGTCTCAATCGTTTCGCAATGCCGTGTTGCAATTGGCCAGACGCCATGCGTTTGCCCGATCCTTGGTGAACTCGGGGCGTCTGTCGGTGCCCACCGTCTTGCACGACTCGCCCCTCAACACGCCAGATGCCGAGGCTTTTGACGGTGGCGTGGTGCCTGGCGCACCGCTGCCCGACGCCCCCGTGGCAACCGCAGCGGGCCAAGCAGCCTGGTTGCTGCAATCGCTGGGGGGCTCCTTTGATGTGCTGTGCGGGGTAGACGATGCGCAAGTCCTGGATGCGCAACTGGAGCGCGCGCTGGCGGCCTGGGCGGCCTTGCAGCCCGCGGTTCGGGTGCTATTGGTGAGTCCCCAAGCCGCGGTGGCGCGCAACGACTGCACGGTGGTGCAGGATCAAAAGGGTCTGGTGGCTGCCCGCTTGGGCCTGCAGCCGGGCAGCGTTTATCTGTTGCGCCCCGATCAGCACGTGGCAGCGCGCTGGAAGCGCTACCCCTATGGCCAGGGAGCTGCGCCTTTGGCCCAGGCGCTGCGCCGCGCCTTGGGCCACGCGTTGTGAATTCTTCGGAGTCGCCATGAGTCAGTTTTTGCGCACCGAGCCCCATTTCCATCACCCGCAACGCGGGTCGGCGCAGCCCTATAGCGCCGCCGATGACTTTTACGAGTTGCTCATCGAGGCGCACCGCGAGCTCAGCAACGAAGACAGCCAGGCGCTGAATGCGCGGCTGATCTTGCTGCTGGCCAATCACATTGGCGATGTGCGGGTCTTGCAAGAGGCCCTGAGCTCGGCGCGCGAGGCCGCAGACTGACCTCTCAAGCCAAGTGCGCCCAAGCGACGCTCAGCGTTAGGCTCGATGATGCAAAGCTTCCCACACCACGGGCGGTGTGAGGGGCATTTGAACCGACCAGGCGACTTCCGGGGGCACCCCCGCGGCCACCAAAGCATCCACCACGGCATTGACCACCGCCGGGGTGGCGCCGATGGTGCCCAACTCACCCACGCCTTTGGCGCCCAGCACATTGGTCAGGCAAGGCACAGTGGTGTCAAACACCGTCTTGAAAGCCCTGAAGCCATCGGCTCGCGGCAGCGCGTAGTCCATGAAACTGGCCGTGAGCAATTGGGCGTTCTCGTCGTAGACCACTTGCTCACACAGCGCTTGGCCCACGCCTTGTATGGCTCCACCTTCGAGTTGCCCTTGCACGATCTGGGGGCTGACCACACGGCCAATGTCGTTGACGCTGGCATAGGCCGCAACGGCCACCTCGCCCGTGTCCGGGTCCACTTCCACTTCGCACACATGCGCGGCGTTGGGCCAACTGGGGGCGCTGGCCGTGGCCGTACCGCTGGCCTCGATGCATCCTCCAGACTGCGCAGCAGCCAGCTCAAACAGCCCGATACGCTGTGAGCCATCCAGCCGCTGCAACTCACCGGCCACATACAGCACCTGATCGGCGCCCAGGCCCCAGGCTTGCGCAGCCAGCTCCACGGCGCAGGCCACTGCCCGCTGACTGGCCACATGAATGGCTCCGCCTCCGGTGAACAAGGAGCGGCTGCCTGCGCTGCCAAAACCCGTGGCGCGGTCTGTGTCTCCTTGGATGATGCGGATGCGGTCGATGTCAAGGGCAAAGACATCCACGGCCAGCTGCGCGTAACTGGTGGCGATGCCTTGGCCCATGGGCATCGTGGCCGAGGTCAGCTCGATCTGCCCCGAGCCCAGTATGCGCACCTGCACCGTCTCGCTCAGGGCATTGCCCCCGGTCCACTCCAAGAAGGTGGTGATGCTGCGCCCTCTGAGCCGTCCGCGCGCCTTGGACTGCGCCACGCGCACTCCATAGCTGTCCCAGTCGCCCAGACGCAGCGCCTGGTCGAGCATCTTTTCGAACTGCCCGCTGTCATACACCTGCTGTGTGCTGTTGGTGTAGGGCATTTGCTGCGGCTTGATGAGATTGCGTCGACGCAACTCGGCCGGATCCATCTTCAGGCGCACGGCAGCGGCGTCCATCAAGCGCTCTATGGCGTAGATGGCCTCGGGCCGACCCGCCCCCCGGTAGGCGCCCACAGGCGTGGTGTTGCACAGCACGGCTTGGATGTGCAGGTCAATGAGCGGCACGTGGTAGACGCTGGTGGCCACATACGGGCCCAGGATCATGGGAATTGCGCACCCGGTGGGGGTGGCATATCCCCCAATATTGGAGCGTGTGTGTTGACGCATGGCCAGCACGCGACCCTCATCGTCTAGCGCCAGCTCGGCGTGCGTGAGGTGATCTCGACCGTGAACGGAGGCGCTGAACTCCTCCAGGCGGCTGCCCCGCCAGCGCACCGGAGCTTGGAGCGTGCGCGCTGCATGGGCCACCACCACGTCTTCGGGGTTGATGCCGGTTTTCATGCCAAACCCACCGCCGACATCGCCCACCACCACGCGCACCTGCTCCTTGCTCAGTCCGGGCAGCAGTTGCGCCAAGTTATCCCTCACGGCAGTGGGCATCTGGCTGGACAGGTGCACCACCAAGCGGCCGTGCTCACCCGGTTCAGCCAACACCACGCGTGGCTCCAGCGAGCAGGGGGCCAGGCGTTGATTGCGCAGCTGCAAGCTCACCACATGCGCGGCTTGTGAGAACGCGGCCTCTACCGCTGCGGCATCGCCATAGCGCTTCTCAGCCGCGATGTTGTCAGCGGCTTGATCGCACAAGGCCACTGCACCTGCAGCGGTGGCTGCTTGCACATCGGCCACGGCGCTCAAGCTCTCATAGTCCACCCACATCGCTTCGGCAGCCTCGACCGCGGCCGCACGTGTGTTGGCCACGACCGCCGCCACAGCCTCACCCACAAATCGCACCACCTCATGGGCCAAGGCGCGGCGCGGGGCCGTGGCCGCCGGCGAGCCGTCAGCACGTTTGAAGGCGGCAGGCGGCGCGGGCAAGGGCTTGACTCCTGCTGCCGCCAACTCCGCCCCCGTGAAGACGGCCCGAACCCCGGGCATATCTCGCACCGATGCCGTGTCGATACTCACGATGCGTGCATGGGCGTGGGGAGATCGCACAAACACCAGGTGCAGCAAATCAGGCCGGTGCAGATCGTCGGTGTAGCGCCCCTCACCGGTGATGAGGGGGCGGTCTTCCAGGCGCGCAACGGTGTGGCCACTGCCAAACCGCATGGCCGCGATCGGCTTGTCTACGGGGCTGTTCATGGTGCGGGTTGGATCAGCGAGGCGCTCGCGGCCGCTGGCGGCTGGCTGGCCATGGCCTGTGCCGCATGCTGCACAGCCGTCACGATATTGACGTAACCCGTGCAACGGCACAAATTGCCCTCCAGCGCTTCCACGATCTGGACCTCGGTGGGTTGAGGATGGGTGGCCAGCAGGGCCTGGGCCGCCATCAGCATGCCCGGTGTGCAGTAGCCGCACTGCAGCCCGTGGCAGGTGTTGAATGCCTCTTGCAGCGGATGCAACCGCCCACCCTGGGCCAGTGATTCCACCGTCTGCACATGACGCCCCTGGGCCTGCAGCGCCAGCAGGCTGCAGCTCTTGACGGGTCGCCCATCCATCAGCACCGTGCAGGCGCCGCACTGGGCGGTGTCACACCCCACGTGTGTGCCGGTCAGGCGCAGGTTTTCCCGCAACACCTCTACCAGCAGCGCCGTCGTGGGCACCTCCAGCCGGTGGGGCTGGTCGTTGACTTGAATTTCGAGTACAGGCATGACAGAGACGCTACCACAGCCTGGCAGCCCAGGTGAGTGCTGGGCCTTGAGCGCGGGCCCCAAAAGGGCTCAGGGGGCCGGGCCGCCGAAGCGTCGGGCCATCAGACACCTAGGCGGCCAGTTGCCGGGGCAAATGCTGCGCCTGCTCGCCCAGATCCCAAAACAAGCCGGCCATGATCTGGAGTCCCTCGCGCACGGTAGGCAGCAGCAAATGCTCGTTGGGGGCATGCTGTTGGCACCCGGCATAGCTGTGCGGGATCCAGACGGTGGGCAGGCCCAAGACCTCGGCAAACACATCGTTGGGCAGCGAGCCGCCCAGGTTGGGCAGCAGCACCGGCGGGTGACCGGTGGTGCGTTCGATGGAGCGCAGCGCAAAGCGCACCCACTCATTGTCGGGGTCCAGCCGCGTGGCGGCCATGACCTCGGGTGGCGACACCTCCACATCGCCAAAGCCGTGGACTTGCAGGTGTGCCATCACATGCTCACGCAGCCGGGCGATGTCGGTGCCCACGACATAGCGCATGTGCAGGTGGGCTTTGGCTTCAGCGGGGATGGCATTGACAGGGTGATCGGGGTTGCCGGTGCGGTAGGCCAGGACTTCCAGCGTGTTCCAGGCAATCACCCGCTCGGCCGGGCTCAGGCCCGGCTCGCCCCAGTCTTCGTCTACCTGCGGGTCACCGGGATCGGTGCCAAAGCGCAGCCCTTGCAGGGCGCGGCGGACGTTATCGGGGATGGGCGGCGGGCGCAGGGCGGCGACCCGAATGGTCCCCCGCGCGTCCACCAGGCAGGCGATGGCATGGGCCAGCACCACCCCAGGGTTGCGCAGCAGGCCGCCCCAATTGCCCGAGTGGTGGGCGCCTTCGCGCAGGCGCAGGGTCAACTCGAAATTGGCCACCCCGCGTGAGCCCAAAAACACGGTGGCCCGGTCGCTGCGATATCGCGGCCCGTCGCTGGCCACGAGCACATCGGCGCGCAAGGTCTCGCGGTGGGTGGCGCAAAACTCACTCAGGCCCGGAGAGCCGGTTTCCTCACCCGTCTCCAAGAGCCATTTCACGTTAAAGCCCAGCCGACCGCCGCGCGCGTTGAGCACCTGCACGAGTGCGGCGTGGTTGATGCTGTGCTGCCCCTTGTTATCCGCCGTGCCGCGACCGTACAGGCGTTGTCCGTCTTGCTTCAACACCCACGGTCCTGCGCCGCAGGTCCAACTGCGATCTTGCCCCCGAATGACATCTCCGTGCCCGTAGATCAGCACCGTGGGCCGTTGCGGGTCTTCGATGCGCGAGGCCACCAGCAGCGGCCCATAGGGGCTTTGGGGGTTGGGGTGCACGGCCACCTCAAAGCCGGCGGCCTCCAGCGTGGGCTGCCACTCTTGGTGGAGATAGGCCTGCAAGAGGGGACCGCTTTGCAGGTCTTGGCTTTCGGTGCGCATGGCCACGCGTCGAGCCAAATCGGCCACGAAGCTGCCGTTGTCTAAAACGGCGGCGGCCGCCGCCACCGCCTCAGCTCGGTTCATGTCAGGCGCAGTGCCGCGGCACGCCGCAATGGGCGTGCCGGGTCTTACATCTTGCAGCCGCGACCCGGGTCGGCCAGGGCCTTGACGGCCACGCCCGTGACCACGTTGTAGTTGCCCTTGACCTCGCGCACGTAAAAGTCTTGCGTGGGGTTGTGCTGCGCACTGAGTGTGAATTTGCCACGCGGGCTGTCAATCTGGGCCTTCTTCATGGCGGCCACCATTTCGGTGCGCTTTTTGAAGTCACCCTTGACGGCGGTCAGCCCAGCGCCCAGCAACTGAGCGGCGTCGTAGCCTTGCATGGCGTACACATCGGGGTTGGCCCGGTAGGTCACCGCAAACTTGTTGCGAAAGGCGTTGTTGCGTGGCGTCTCGATGTTGTCGCCGTAGTGCAAGGCGGTGATGAGGCCTTGCGCCGAGGCCCCTTGCGCCTCGAGCGTGCCGTCGGTCAAGAAGCCCGAGCCCATCAGCGGAATTGAGCGTCGCAGTCCGGCCGCGTCGTAGTCTTTGACGAACTTCACCGCACCACCACCGGCAAAAAACGCAAACACCACATCGGGCTTTTGGGCGGCGATCTCGGTGAGCAGGGCCTGGAATTCCACATTGGGGAAAGGCAGGTTCAGATCCTTGATGACCTTGCCGCCGCCCTTTTCAAAGGCCTCGGTGAAGCCCTTGACGGTTTCGGACCCCGCGGCGTAGTTCCAGGTGATCGTCATCGCCCGCTTGTAGCCCTTCTTGGCGGCCACCACGCCCGTGGCATAGCCAGGCTGCCAATTGCTGAAGCTGGAGCGAAAGATATTGGGGGCACACAAAGGCCCGGTGATGCCGTCGGCTCCGGCGTTGGGCACGATCAGCAAGGTGTTGCTCTCTTTGGCAGCGCGGGCCATGGCCAAGGCCACACCCGAGTGGACGGTGCCCACGATCACATCGACCTGGTCGCGCTTGATGAGCTTGTTGACGTTGTCGGTGGCTTTGCTGGGCTCGCTCTCGTCGTCCACCTTGAAGTACTGCAGGCTGCGACCGCCAAGCTTGCCGCCTTGCTCGTCTACGTACAGCTTGAAGCCCTTTTCGATCATGTCACCCAGGGCCGCAAAGGTACCGGTGGCCGGCAGCATGAAGCCCACCTTCAGGGGAGGGGGTGTCTGAGCGCCCAGGGGCAGGGACAAGGCCAAGGCCGTGGTGGCGGCGATGGTGGTGAGGGCAGTGCGAAAGCGCATGAGGGGTCTCCTTGGAGCCGGAATGGTCTTGCCCGTCAGCATGCTGCCGGACCCGGTTTTTGACAAGGGGATTATCCCCGGGACCTGCCTGGGCTCACCGTCGGGCCTGCTAGGGCCGTACCCCAGGGGCATGCAGCACCCTTGCACGGTCGCGTTGGGCCAGATACACCTCCAAGGCAACCGCCTCCGGGCTGTCTGGCGCAAAGGGTTGTGCCCGCACCCCGGTCTGGCAATTGCGCAGGCGTCGCTGCACCGTACCCAAAGATTGCCACTCCAGGCGGTAAACGGGGTAGCCCTCGGCATGACCGGGCGGTATGGCCACGCCGGCCAGGTACTGGCCGGCGCGCTCATCGTGGCACTGGGCACACGACAAGCCCAACTGCCCCAGTCGGGTGTTCCACCACTGCTGCCCGAGGGTGGCGGCCGCTGCCAGGCGCGGGTCTGGTGGTGCGCGTTTTTGTCCCCGTGCGGCATGGGCCACCGCCGCTTCCAACGCCAAACGGGTGGGGTGCTCCCAGGCCAAGGCGGGGGCACGCTGGTGGCGTACACGGCACTGTTCGATCCGCTGCGACAGTGTCACGGGCTGTTGGGTGCGCGCGTCCCACGCGGGGTAGCCTGCGGCCACGCTGGCCATGGCAGACCTGACCGAGCCGCCGTGGCAGCTCGCACAGGAGCGCTGCGCCGCCCCGTCGGGGCGTTCCCACAGGTCTTGCCCCTGCAGCACCCACAGCATGCCGGGGTTGAGCGCGTCGTCGGCTTGCAGGGCTTGCGCCGTTTGCGCGTGAGAGATCGACCCGATCATCTGCCCGGTGCCAACGAGCATGGCAAGCGCCAGCACCGTTGGCGCCAGCCGCCGCATGGGCGATACCCTCATCGCGCAGTGGCTGAAACCTGGAGCGGCACTCGCTCCACGTGCTCAAACCCGCCATCTCCGATCCAGCGCAGTTCCAAGACGCCGCTGCCTGGCGCGACAAACTCAAAGGCCACATACGGGTTGGCGGCGATGGCCGGGTGAAGCTGCGCTTGCAGCACCGATTGCCCATTGAAGGTGGCGGTGAACTGCTGCACGATTTCGCGTGGCACGATGCGGCCCTGTCCGTCGGGGCGCAAGCCCGTTTCCATGGGATGGGCGAGCATGGTGCGCACGCTCACCACGTGGCCGGGCGCGACTTGTGAGGGCATGTTCACCACCGCGCGCGCAGACCTCATAACTCCTCCACGCAGGCTGCCAGCGTCACCAGCACCTCCACGCGTTGTGCCCAGCAGCTGCCATCGGACAGGCGCGCAGCCGCCCACACCCCTTGCGATGTGGCCAAGCGCAGCCGTGTGTGGACGCGAGGAAGGGCCAGCGTCGACAAGGCAAACTCGGCCACCTCGGGTGCCGGGTTGCGCTCGGTCATCAGGGCCAAGGTCTGCACACGGGCACCCTCTGGCGGGCCCGCGTAACTCAGCGTCACGGGTACGGTGTGGCCGTTTTCCACCACCGCATCGATCTGCAGATTCACACGGCCCGTTTGCAGCGGGGCCCCGCGGGCCCAGGCGGCCAAGGCCGCTTGCCAGGCGTTGGTGGGCGTGGAGGCCTGTGCCACAGAGCTCAGCCATCCTGCGCCGCCCAGGCCCCCTACCGAGGCGGCGCCCAGGGCCCGCGACGTCACCCGCAGCCACTGGCGACGGGTGCAAAGAGGCTCGGGCCCCCGGCCCAGGTGTTGGCGGGTGCTCATCGCAGGGTTTGCAAGTAGGCCACCACGTCTTCTACCTGATGCGCTTGCAAAAGCGGCTGTCCTGCGTGGGCGGTGGCCACTCTTGCGGCGTTGGGCAGCCGATGAAATGCGGGCATGATGCTGTTGGGGTTCAGGCGTTGGCCGTCCACCACGCGCAGGCGCAATTGCGCAGCGCTCAAGCGCGAGCCCACCCCAGCAAGATCACCGCCCAAGGCGCTCCGCGCTGCCACGCCCACGGTGTGACACAGCCCACACAGGCCCAGCTGTCGGTCGTGGAAGATGGCTTGCCCGCGTTGCGCGTCGCCGGGTAACCCGTTGAGGGCTTGCTCAATGCCGTCGCCTTGCACCTGATAGTGGGCCACCTGCGCCCATGCGCCAGATGCAGCCCAGCCGCCCAGGGCCACGCCCAGCGCCGCGAGCATGGCAGACCTCATGTGCCCCATCACCCAGTCCCCCATCAGCACCATCGCCGCGTTCAGCGCATCGCGCGGGGTGCGCCTGCCGGGGCGCACATCATGCGGCGGCGCGCACATGGGGGCCGAGCGGCACTTGCCGAATCCGGCGTCCGGTGGCAGCAAACAAGGCGTTGAGCACGGCGGGTGCGGCCACCGCAATGGTGGGCTCGCCCACACCCCCCCAAAACCCGCCTGAGGGCACGATCACCGTCTCCACCTTGGGCATGTGCTTCATCAGCATGACCGGGTAGCGGTCAAAGTTCTTCTGCTCCACGGCGCCGTCGCGCACCGTGATCTGGCCCATCAGGGCCGCAGACAGTCCGAAGGCAAATGAGCCTTCCACCTGGGCCTCGATTTGTTGCGGGTTGACCGCATGGCCACAGTCGATGGCTGCCACGATGCGGTGCAGTCGCCACGTGCCGTCGCTGGCCACCGAGACCTCGGCGCAGGCGGCCACATAACTGCCAAATCCATGGGCCACCGCCAGCCCGCGGTGAACCGCACGGCCGTTGACGGGCGCGGCCGCTCGGCCCCAACCCGCGCGCTGCGCGCAGGCGTTCAGTACGCCCAAGTGCCGAGGGCGTTGGGCCATGTGCGCTTGGCGAAAGGCCAAGGGATCTTGCTTGGCCGCATGGGCCAGCTCGTCCATGAAGCACTCCAGGTACAGCGTGTTCTGGTTGAGGTTCACGCCGCGCCAAAAACCGGGTGGCACATGCGGGTTGCGCATGGCGTGATCGATCAGCAAATGGGGGATGTCATACGGGAGGCTGCCCTCCGCCCCCGTGAGGGCCAACCCCTGGAACACCGCGTTGTCGCGACCGTCGCGCACGGCTTGCGGCGCCACCGCGGCCAAGATGGATTGCCCACTGATGCGCATGTGCAGGGCATCGAGCTTGCCCTGCGCGTCCAATCGGCCCCGCAGCCGACACAGCGTCACGGGGTGGTAGGCCCCATGGGTCATGTCTTCTTCGCGAGACCAGATGAGCTTGATGGGCACGCCGGGCAGTTCACGGGCGATGGTCACGGCCTGTCGTATCCACTCGGTTTGACCACGCCGGCCAAATCCACCGCCCAGATGCAACTTGTACACATCGCATTGCGCAATGGGCAAGCCCGAGGCAGCGGCCACGGCGGCCAAAGCGGCCTCGCCGTTTTGCGTGGGTGTCCACACCTCGCAGCGCTGCGCCGTCCAACGCGCTGTCGTGTTCATCACCTCCATCGTCGCGTGATGCTGATGGGGGTAGCTGTAGGTCGCCTCCACCAAGGCGCGGCCCTCTAGTTGGGTGGCGGCTTGGCCTTGTGTGACGCCCACGGCCGCGTTGCTGGCTTGCAAGCCTTCGCGCAGTGACGCAGCGAAGGACCCGCTCGAGGCCTGGGCGTGCGGCCCCAGATCCCAGCGTATGGGCAGGGCTTGCACTGCCTGGTGTGCGCGCCACCAGGTGTCGGCGACCACCGCGACGGCGTTGTCGCCCACCGCCACCACCGCCCGCACCCCGCGGCGAGAACGCACGGCTGCTGCATCAAACGACTGCACCTTGCCACCAAAGACCGGACAGGCCCGAATGGCAGCGCACAGCATGCCTGGCAGGCGCAGGTCCATCGAGAAGATCTGGGCGCCGTTGACTTTGTCTACCGTGTCCAGTCTGGCCATCGGTTGCCCAATCAGCTGCCAGTTTTGGGGGTCTTTGAGGCTGACCTGGGTCGGCACGGGCAGAGCAGCGGCCGCCGCCGCCACCTGCCCAAAACGCAGTGAGCGGCCCGAGGGACCATGGGTGATGACACCGCGCTGGACGCGCAACTCCTGCACTCCCACGCCCCAGCGCTGTGCCGCCGCCTGCATCAGCATCAGGCGCGCGGTGGCGCCTCCGCGCCGCACGTACTCTTGCGAGTCGCGCAGCCCACGGCTGCCGCCGGTGGAAAAGCTGCCCCATACGCGCTGGCGGGCCAGGTTCTGGCCTGGCGTGGGGTACTCGGTGCTCACTTGCGACCAGTCGCAGTCCAGCTCCTCGGCCACCAACTGCGCCAAGCCGGTCAGCGTCCCCTGGCCCATCTCGGAGCGCGCAATGCGCACGATCACCCGGTCATCGGGCTGCACCGCCACCCAGGCCGTGATTTCGGGCGCTCCTGGCGCCGTGAACACGGGCATGCCCGAGCGTGCGCCCGCGGATGCAGCCGCCGCAGGTGCGCCTTGAGCGTGCAGCGGCTCTGAGCCCATGCCCAGCACCAGACTGCCGGCAGCCACGCCCAACCATTCACGGCGTGAGACCACCCCAGGCGCGCTCATGCTGCTGCCCCTGGTGCGGGGTGGATGTGCACGATCTTGAGTCCGGCGGCGCTGGCATCGCCTCCGCCGGCGGCCACATGAATGGCCGCCCGCACGCGGTTGTAGGTGCCACAGCGGCAGATGTTGGTGATGGCCGCATCGATGTCGGCATCGGTGGGCTTGGGCTTTTCACGCAGCAGCGCTGCAGCGGCCATGATCATTCCGCTTTGGCAAAAGCCACACTGCGGCACATCCAGGGCCACCCAGGCCTTTTGCAGCGGGTGGTCGGCGTTGGGCGACAGCCCTTCGATGGTGGTGATCTTTTGTTGTGCCGAGATCACCGAAGACGGGATCACGCACGAACGCTTGGGCAGGCCATCCACCAGCACGGTGCACGCCCCGCACTGCGCCACGCCGCAGCCGTACTTGGTGCCCGTCAGCCCCAGGTGGTCGCGTATCACCCACAACAGCGGGGTGTCCGGCTCGGCGTCGTGTTCGAGCAGTTGGCCGTTGACGTTCAAGGTGGGCATGGCGCCTCCAGCGCGGGGGAGAATTCAAAAATTGTCCCCTATTCGCCCGCTTTTGTGGAATTGCGGGTTTTGCCCAGTTCCGCCAGGCTTGAAAAAGCGCCCGGGAGCGCGCATATGACCTGCTTGGCAACAAGGTCATGGGGATCCGTGGCCCCGCCCGACCTCATTCGTTTCGCACCACCATGAACAAGCAAACCCTGAATTTCCAAGCCGAAGTGCAGCAGATCCTGCACCTGGTGACCCACTCGCTGTATTCCAACAAGGAAATCTTCCTGCGCGAACTCATCTCCAACGCCTCAGACGCCTGCGACAAGCTGCGTTTTGAGGCGCTGGACAAGCCTGCCCTGTACGAAGATGCGCCGACCCTGGAAATCCGGGTGTTTTTCGATGCAGAAAACAAAACCCTCACCATCCGTGACAACGGCATTGGCATGAGCGCCGATGAGGCGGTGCAGCACCTGGGCACCATTGCCAAGAGCGGCACGCGCGAGTTCATGTCGCAGCTGCAAGGCGACCAAAAGAAAGACGCCAACCTCATCGGACAGTTTGGGGTGGGCTTTTATTCGGGCTTCATCGTGGCCGACCGCATCACCGTGGAGACCCGCCGCGCTGGTCTGGAGGCGGCCCAGGGCGTGCGCTGGAGCAGCGCCGGCACGGGCGAATTCGAGGTGGAGACCATCGAGCGCGCGCAGCGTGGCACTGATGTGATCTTGCACCTGCGCGAGGGCGAGGACGAGTTCCTGAGCACGTGGCGCCTGAAGACCATCATCGGCAAGTACTCTGATCACATCTCGCTGCCCATCGTGATGAAGAAGGAAGAGTGGGATGCCGAGGCCAAAAAGCAGGTGGTCAAAGATGAGTGGGAAACCGTCAACAAAGCCGCTGCGCTTTGGAGCCGCGCCAAGAGCGAGGTCACCGAGTCGGAGTACCACGAGTTCTACAAGCAAATCAGCTACGACAGTCAGCCGCCGCTGTCTTACACCCACAACCGCGTGGAAGGACGCACCGAGTACACGCAGTTGCTGTTTGTGCCGGCCAAGGCGCCCTTTGACCTGTGGAACCGCGACAAGCGCGGCGGCGTCAAGCTGTATGTCAAGCGCGTGTTCATCATGGACGACGCCGAGTCGCTGATGCCCGTGTACTTGCGCTTTGTCAAAGGCGTGATCGACTCGGCAGACTTGCCACTCAATGTCAGCCGCGAGTTGCTGCAGGAAAGCCGCGACGTCAAGGCCATCCGTGAGGGCTCCACCAAGCGGGTGTTGTCCATGCTGGAGGACTTGGCTGAGAACCACACCGAGAAGTACGCCACCTTTTGGAGCGAGTTTGGCCCCGTGCTCAAAGAAGGCATGGGCGAAGACCACGCCAACCAAGAGCGCCTGGCCAAGCTGCTGCGTTTTGCCTCCACCCACGCCGACAGCGGTGTGAGTCTGGCCGACTACGTGGGCCGGATGAAAGAGGGGCAAGAGGCCATTTACTACGTCACGGCTGAAACCCTGGCGGCGGCGCGTCACAGCCCGCAGCTGGAGGTGTTTCGCAAGAAGGGCATTGAGGTCTTGCTGCTCACCGACCGCGTGGACGAGTGGATGCTCAGCCACTTCTACGAGTTTGAGGGCAAAGCGCTGCAAAGCGTGGCCAAGGGTGCTTTCGATCTGGGCAAGTTGCAAGACGAGGCTGAGAAAAAGCAAGCCGAAGAGGCGGCCTCGGCATTCAAACCTCTGCTGGAGCGGCTCAAGGGCGCGCTCAAAGATCGCGCCAAGGACGTGCGCGTGAGTGCCCGTCTGGTGGACTCGCCCGCCTGCTTGGTGGTGGAAGAAGGCGATATGAGCGGGCATCTGGCCCGCCTACTCAAGCAAGCCGGTCAATCGGCGCCGGTGGCCCAACCCATTTTGGAAGTCAACCCTGAGCATGCCCTGGTCAAGAAACTCGAGGCCGAGGCCCACTTCGACGATTTGGCCCACGTGATCTTCGATCAGGCGGTGCTGGCCGAGGGGGGGCAACTCGAGGATCCGGCCGCGCATGTGCAGCGCATGACCCGCTTGTTGACGGCCTAGTTCAAGCGGCCGCCCCGGCCGTCTGGTGGGTGCGCCGGCTCAGCGATCGACAGCGATGTCGATCGCGTCCCAATGGTTGCCGACTTGCTGGCTCAACAAGGATTGAAGGTACTGGTCGATTCGCGCCGTGTAGGGGTTGTCGATGTTGGCCGGCAGGTCCTCGTCCGGGTACTCCTCCTCGAGCCGACCAGACAGGGCGAACAGGGCTTCTGGGTCGAGGTGTTCGAAGCTGCCCTGGCGCGCGAGCAGCAGGTCGTTCAACGTCAGGTCATTGTGCTCGAAAAATTCCTGCACTTTGCGGTCTAACTCGCGCCGGCCGCGTTGCACATTGGAATCGGTGTTGACCAGCCGAATGGGCGGGCCTGGCAAGTCGGGGTTGACGCTGCGTGATAGGGCGAGCACCGCAGGATCTTCCAGCGAAGGGACGAAGACCTGCACGGGCCGTCCCTGCGATTGCGAAATCCACTGAATGTGGAGATCGGAGATCCACAAGCGCTCCTTGCCGCCCTCACCGGCAAAGGCCTCGCGCCAACGGGCGGCCCACCCCTGGCGGTCCGCCTTGAAGGCTTCAAAGGAAAACCGCGGTTCCCCGGGTTGCAAGACGCCGCTGTTGGGGTGCAGGATGTCTTCGTACATCATTTGGTAGCGCGCATCGTCCGGCCCTTGAATGTCATCAAGCTGCCCGACCACGGCGTCGGCGACCGTCGCGCGCGTGAGTTGCAGCCCCAATGCGTGGTTGAGCGCGTGCAAGCCGCAATCACCGTCAACGGCAGCGCCCCCCAGCGAGATTGGTTGCTCCGCCCCGTCAATCTGTGCACGCTTGAAGGTGTGCAGATAGCTTGGCGCGCCTGGCGCTACGGCCTTGTCCGCGCCGACCGGGTTGGCCACGCGGGCTGGCCCGGGCTCGGCTGGCGGCACCACTTGCGCCGGTGCTGATGGGCCGCCCAGGGGCTCGGTGGCCTGCCAATGGGTATTGGTTTCGTTCCACACGATCAGTGGGGCGCCTGCGGAGTCCCACTTCGGGTCTTGCAGCAGGCCCTTGAGTCCGTGGCGGTCGGGGTCCTGGATCACCCGGCTGCTGCCATCGGGATGGTAGATATTGATCTGGCCGGGTACGAGCGAGATCACGCGCCGCCCGCATTCGATGGCCTTGAGCGCCAGTTCCTGGCCGCATCCCCAGGCCTCGCCCGTCACGCGCTTTTGGTACAAACCTGCCAGCAGTCGAGACTCACTTTCCGCTTGGGTAATGGCTGTCCATTTCAGGGCCTTCATCTGATCTTCAGTGAGCGCACTCAAACAGGTATGCAAATCGAGCCGGTGCTGATCATTGGCAGCGTAGGGATCGGCATCAAAGGCCCGACGACGCTCACCGCCCTCGGCCACAGCCAGGGCATGGAAAGCGCAGTGGCCGTCATCGGGCACGTTCAAGGGCTTCAAGCCGGCTTCGCGCAGGAGTTCAGTCACAGAGGCCTTGGCTTGGGCTGCCGCTTCGTCTTCCATCTGCACAGCCATCGCCCTGAGGTAGTCGGTATGGTGCCCGTCTAAAAACTCTCGAGCCTCGCCAGCGGTCATGCCCAAAAGGACACCACGAAGGCTGCGCCCGTTTTCTCGACACAGGCCGCTGACGTACCGCGAATACCCCTGGTCTTTGAGCAGTTCGTCGACGTACCGTTGCTTGAAAAAGTGCCCCACATTCTTGGCGCTCAAGACGGTGTCGTCGGGCAGCCGAGGCTCGTCAATTTGCTCCTTGAGCAGCTTGAGCACCTCGCCACTTTGCAGCCTCGCCTTGCCTGCGGTTTTTCGCTGACACAGATAGGCATCGAGCTTGTCGGTGCTGTAGCCAGCCGCTTGGAACAGGGCCCGAAGAGCGGCGGCTGTTTCCTGGTTGCGGTCGGCCGTGAGCTTCATGCCCCAGCCCGATTTGGTCTTGAAGGCCATCTCGCGCGTGGAGTCGGTAGAGTGAATCAGCTTGAGGTAGCCCGATCGGGGTTTGCCTTGGCCATCGAGTTTGCCCATCAAGGTGGCCAACACAGTACGCGCTGCTTGTGCTTGCGCATCGCGCTCGCCGGCACTTTGCAGGCCTTGCTCGATGCGCGAGGCCATCTGCCGCAGCCGCTCAGTCCGATCGCCAGAGATGCCCTTGCTGCCGCTGATGGGGGTGACCATGGAGGTTTCCTGGGGTTCGCTACAGGGGAGACAAATTATTCATCCGATCGAGTTGTTCCTGAAGCACCACCATTTGATCGGCCCAATGGTTGGGCGAGCCGAATCCCGGAAACGCCAGGGCGAAGGCGGGGTCGGACCAGCGCTGGGCGATCCAGGCGCTGTGGCGCAGTACGCGCAGGGTGCGCAGGGGCTCGATGAGCCGTCGCTGGGTGTCGTCGAAGTTGGCAAACTCTTCATAGCCGCGCAGCAGCTGATCCAGTTGCCGCTGCCCCTGCTGGCGGTCTTGTCCATCCAGGAACAGCCACAGGTCTTGCGTGGGCGGGCCCGTGCAGGCATCGTCCAGGTCCACCAGATACAACAGGCTCTCGCGCTCCAGCAGGTTGCCGCGGTGCGCATCGCCGTGCAGGCGAATGCCCAGACCCTGAGGGCCAGCGGCGTGCTCACAGGCTTGCCAGGCCTGCGCCACGGCGTCTGCGGCTTGCCGGGCCAGGCTCAGCCAGCGTGCGCGCACGCTGTCGTCCACCACCTGCGTCTGCTCCAGCGTGTCGATGGCCTCGTGCGCCAGGTGGCCATGCCAGCGCAGCCGATGCGAGAACGCCCGGCGTTGCCCCACGGCGTGCACACGCCCCATCAAGCGGCCTAGGCGCTGCCACTGCGCATCGGTTTCCACCGAGGGGTCGCGACCGGCCAGACACGGGCTGACCGAAAAGCGCAGCGCCGGCCCGTGCGGCGGCTGCCAACAGGCCAGGCTGGCGTGCAGGCCGTGCAGCTGCAAGTGTTCGGGCGCCACGCCGTCGCCTGGTTGCAACACGCGCGGGGCGATGACGGGCACCTCTGCCTGCGCCAATTCATGGGCGAAATCGTGCTCCTCGGCGATCTGGGCGTCGCTCCAGCGCCCGGGGCGGTAGAACTTCACCACCACGGCCGATCCGTCTTCGCACATGACGCGAAAGACCCGGTTTTCGTAGGAATTGAGCTGCAAAATGCGCCCGTCGCCGCGAATGCCCACCGCGTCCAGGGCGTCAAGCACCACGTCGGGCGTGAGCTGCGCGTAACCCATTGGGGCAACGGCGGGGGAATTGGGGTGGGGCGCGCCGGGGGGCTTGTCCATGGGCTCACCCATCCTAGCGCCCGCGTCGCCCGCTGTCCAATCGGCCGGGCGAGCGGGTATACTGGCGGGCTTTCCTCGAAAACGGCAGGGGAAAGCGTGGGCCTCATCCGGCCCGTTGCCGAGAGGCCCCACACCACAAGGGGCACCGAGGGCGGCGGGATGCGGCCATCAGCCGTCAACCGCTGGCGGGCTCCGTGTTGGGTCCAACGGCACAGGGAATTTCACTCATGAAAACCTTCAGCGCCAAACCGGCCGAAGTGACGCACGAGTGGTTTGTGATTGACGCCACCGACAAGGTGCTCGGACGTGTTGCCAGCGAAGTGGCACTCCGTTTGCGCGGCAAGCACAAGGCCATTTACACGCCTCACGTCGACACCGGTGACTTCATCATCGTCGTCAACGCCGACAAGATCCGCGTCACCGGCTCCAAAGCCACCGACAAGATCTATTACCGCCACTCGGGCTACCCCGGCGGCATCTACGCCACGCCGTTCAAGGACATGCAGGCCCGCCATCCGGGTCGCGCCATCGAGAAGGCGGTCAAGGGCATGCTGCCCAAGGGCCCGCTGGGCTACGCCATGATCAAGAAGCTGAAGGTCTACGCCGGGGCATCGCACCCGCACGCGGCCCAGCAGCCCAAAACGCTGGAAATCTGAGGTCGGCCATGATTGGACAATGGAACTATGGAACCGGCCGTCGCAAGTCGTCGGTCGCGCGCGTGTTCATCAAAAAGGGCACGGGCAAGATTGAGGTCAATGGCAAGCCGCTGGATCAATATTTCGGGCGTCAAACCTCGATCATGATCGTGCAGCAGCCGCTGCTGCTGACCGAAAACATCCAAGCCTTCGATGTGCGTGTGAACGTGCACGGTGGTGGTGAATCGGGTCAGGCCGGCGCCGTGCGCCACGGCATCACCCGCGCCCTCATCGACTACGACGCTGCGCTCAAGCCCCAACTCAGCCAGGCGGGCTTTGTCACCCGCGATGCGCGTGAGGTGGAGCGTAAGAAGGTGGGCTTGCACGGCGCGCGTCGTCGCAAGCAGTTCAGCAAGCGCTGATCCCACTGCGGGGTGCTGCGGCATCCCGCCCTCCTGATCACCATGCGCTGGAAGCAGCTTCGCCGAAGGGTATCGGGCTCGCTGCCGCGCATGATCGTGCGGCCCCATTTGCCTTGGCCCTTGCGTTGGGCTGCGGCCTCGCTCGTACTGGGGTTTTCCGCGGCCATTGCGCTGTGGGCCTTTGAGCTGGGCAAAGACCTGGCCGGCCTGGATCGTGACGCCAAGGAAGAGCTGATCCGCCTGCGCAAAGAGGTGGTGCAGCTGCGCGACGACAAAGAACGCGCCACCACGGTGGCCAATTCGGCCGAGAGCCTGCTGCGCGCCGAGCGCGCCACGCAGGAGCGCTTGGCGCAGTCGTTGCGCCAGCTGGAATCGGACAACCAGTCACTCAAAGCCGACCTGAGCTTCTTCGAGCGCTTGCTGCCCGCCACGGCCGAGGGGCTGATGATTCGCGGCCTCAAGGCCGAAGAGTCTGGCCCCGGTCAGCTCAAATACCAAATGCTGGTAATGCAAAGTGGGCGCTCACCTGCTGAATTTTCAGGCCGTTACGAAGTGCAAGCCGCTGGCGTGTTGGGGGGCAAGCCCTGGGCCCAGGTGAGCCCACCGGTGGCCAAAGAGCTCAAGCTCAAGCAGTACGCCCGGGTTGAAGGCCTGATCGACGTGCCGCCGCAGGCCGTGGTAAAAACCTTGCAGATCAAGGTGCTGGATGCCCAAGGCGCGGTGCGCGCCTCGCACACGGCCCGTCTATGACCCCGCAAGTTGGGTCCTTTGGAGAGTTGGCATGTTTGGCAATGGCAAGAAAACACCGCCCATCCGCAGTCTGATCGGCGAGGGGACGGTCGTCCGCGGTGATGTGAGTTACACCGAGGGCTTGCGCGTCGATGGCGAGGTGCACGGCGATGTCACCGGCTCGGGCGAGGGCAGCATCTTGGTCATCAGCGACAAGGCCAAGGTGCACGGCCGCGTCAAGGGCGCGCACGTCATCATCAGTGGCGAGGTGCTGGGCCCCCTGGAGTCCACCCAGTTGCTGGAGCTGCATGCCAAGGCCAAGGTGGTGGGCGATGTGCGCTACGAGCTGCTGGAGATGCACCCGGGCGCCGTCATCGACGGTGAGCTTCGCCCCATTCGGAGTGCGGAAAAACCCGCCCTGACCCTGGCGGCCTCCAACGAAAGCTGATACCCTAGCAATTCACTCAAGGAATTTGCCATGAACGCCATCGCAGAACCCATTGCCCCCGCACAAGGCGAGATGCCCGCGCCCATCATCTTCACCGACAGTGCCGCCGACAAGGTCAAGCAGCTGGTCGATGAAGAGGGCAACCCGGAGCTGAAGTTGCGCGTGTTTGTGCAAGGCGGCGGCTGCTCGGGGTTTCAGTACGGCTTTACCTTTGACGAGGTCGTCAACGAAGACGACACGCAGATGAACAAGAACGGCGTCACCCTGCTGATCGACGCCATGAGCTTGCAGTACCTCATGGGCGCGGAGATCGACTACAAAGACGATCTGCAAGGCGCGCAGTTTGTGATCAAGAACCCCAACGCCACCACCACCTGCGGCTGCGGCTCGTCGTTCTCGGTTTGAGCGTGGGCCCCGCTGAGGGCCCGGTGGGTTTTCAGGCCGGGTAGTAGGCCCCGAGCCGCCGCGGTCCGCGCGCGCCCGTGACGCCGCGCAAATCCAGGGGCTCTTCGCGCACGAAGGCCCGTGCCAGCCAGGAAAAGGCCAAGGCTTCGACCTGATCGGGGGGCACCCCCGCCTGTGCGGTGGACTGCACCGCCACACCGGGAAGGTGTGCCTGCAGCCGCTGCATGAGGTTCAGGTTGTAGGCGCCGCCGCCGCACACTCGCAGCGTGCGCGCCAGGGGCGCTTGCTGTTGCAAGGCCCGTGCGGCACACACCGCGGTCAACTCGCACAGGGTGGCCTGTACGTCGGGCGCCGAAGGGGGGTGGGGCAGGCGCTGCAGTCGCTGGGCCAGCCACGCTGCGTCAAACAGATCACGCCCCGTGCTCTTGGGTGGCGGGCGGCTCAAAAACGGCTCATCGAGCAGGTGATGCAGCAGCCCCTGATGGACGTGGCCCTGCCGGGCCCAGTCACCCTGGGCATCAAATGCCTGACCGGTATGGGCCTGACACCAGGCGTCCAGGAACACATTGCCAGGTCCGCAGTCAAACCCCATGAGCTGCGAAGACGACAGCACCGTGAGGTTGGCGATGCCGCCCACATTCAGCACGCCCACGGGCGGGTCGGCGCATCCCCACAGGGCCGCATGAAAGGCCGGCACCAGAGGCGCACCTTGACCGCCGGCGGCCACATCGCGGCTGCGCAAATCGCACACCACGGCCACCCCCGTCAACTCGGCGAGCAAGGCCGGGTTGAGCAACTGCACCGTGTAGCCGGTGGCGTCATGGGCCCCGGGCTGGTGGCGTACGGTCTGGCCGTGTACGCCGGCGGCCCGCACCTGCGCTGCGGCCACGCCGGCGCTGGCCAGCACCTCGCGCACACCTTGCGCGATGTGGGTGGACAAGGCATTGGCCGCCAACGCGGCCCGGTGCAACTCGTTGGCCCCTGGCGTATTCAGTGCCAGCAATTCAGACCGCAGTTCGGGCGCAAACGCGTGGTGGACATGGGCCAAGACCTCAGGACGCAAACCCTGCGGGCCGCTCACCCAGCGGTTGAGCACCGTGTCGGCACCATCGAGCGAGGTGCCCGACATGCAGCCTATCCACAGGGGATCCGGCTGTCGCGTCATGGCCGGAAGTTGACTTGTGCGCTCAGCGCCCAACAGCCTGAACGGCGCGGACTTATTCGAACACCGGGCGCGAGGCGGCCAAGGTACTGGCCACCTCCAGCTTGCCCTGGGCCACGCGGGCCGTGTCGGCAAATCGTGGGCGCGAGGCGTTGTCTAAGGTGACCGTCTCGGAGGCACGTGCCACTTTGAGCGGGTCTTGGTGAGCGCCGCCCACGCGGAATTCAAAGTGCAGGTGGGGTCCGGTGGCCCAGCCCGTGGCGCCCACGGCGCCCAAGCGCTGGCCCTGGCTGATGCGCTGGCCCTTTTTCACATCGATGCGGCTGAGGTGGGCGTACACCGTGACCTTGCCATTGCCATGCGCCACGTGCACCACGTTGCCAAATCCGTTTTGCCAGCCGGCAAACTCCACCACCCCATCGCCCACGGTGCGAACCGGCGTGCCGGTGGGGGCGGCGTAGTCCACGCCCAAGTGCTGACGCCACACTTTGTGAATGGGGTGCATGCGCATGGCAAAGCCCGAGGTCACCCGAGAAAACTCCATGGGGCTGGCCAAGAACACCCGCTTGCGGCTCTTGCCGCTGGGGTCAAAGTAAGCGCCCTTGCCCGGTGCAGTTTCAAACCACAGGGCCTGATGCATGCGCCCGCCGTTGTGGAACTCTGCGGCCAGGATGCGCCCAGAGCCGCCGTTCCAGGGCACGGGCATGCCGTCGGCGGTGACGGCCTCGTAGACCAGATGGAAGCTGTCGCCCTTGCGCAGCTCGCGATGAAAATCGATGTCGCCCGAGAAAATCTCGGCCATTTGCGTGGCCACCGCATCGGGAATGCGGGCCTCGTCGGTGGCCGCAAACAGGCTCGAGCGGATGGTGCCGCCAGCAAAACGCGTCTGCGAGGACAGCGCCTCGGTTTCCACACGCTTTTCAAACAGCGGTACGTTGGAGCGGTCTACCCGCGACAGCGTGGAGCGCACAAAGTGGCTGCGCTCTTGATCCGAGCGCTCGGAGGCGCTGCGTACCACCAACTCGTGCAACAAACCCGAGCGGGTGACCGTGGCGCTGACCAAGCGGCCGCCGCGTCCGTCTACCAAGCGCCGCAACCCCGGGTCGTTTTGCACAAAGCGCAGGGCGGGCGCGTCTTGAATGCCCAGCCGTTTGAACAGCGCCGCCACGCTCTCGCCCGAGCGCGTGACCTCAGTGCGCGACAGCGGCATATCCAAAGCCGCCAAGGCTTCGAGCTGGGGCTCTACCGGCAGTGTGGGCACCACCTCTTCGATCGTGCGGGTGGGCAAGTCGGCTGCATCGGGCGCCAGCGGAGACACAGCCAGGGCCAATGCGGTGGCGCCGCCCAGCCCCAAGCCGGCAGCCCACGCCGTGGCGCGGGCGTGGTGCCGGCGCGCAAGGGCCAGTTGGCCCACCGCCCAGGCGGCCTGCGTCAGCACCTGCGCGTGGACGCGCATCGCCCAGCGCGCGCTGCGCTCGTAGGCGTTGTCCAACCGCAAGAAAAATCTGGATGCCACGTGACCACACTCTCCGCCCCCAAGGGGCGTTCATGAACCGGTGCTCCAGATCCACAGGGCTCGACCAGCGCCTAGAATCCTGTGGATTTGAAGCGGGACCGGCGAGTATAGCCAAGGCCGCCCTGTCACCCCATCCACCGCAACCCTGAGTTCCTCGCCATGTCTGCCCCTGAAAATGTCGCATCTGCACAACATCCAGTGGACGATGCCGTCCGGCACGCTCTGGCGGTGTCGCTGCGGGGGTGTGAGGAGCTGCTGCCCGAGGCCGACTGGGTCAAAAAGCTGGCCCGCTCGCAGGCCACGGGGGTGCCGCTGCGCATCAAGCTGGGGTTGGACCCCACCGCGCCCGACATCCACATCGGCCACACGGTGGTGCTCAACAAGATGCGCCAGCTGCAGGACCTGGGGCACACCGTCATCTTCCTGATTGGCGACTTCACCTCCATGATCGGCGACCCCTCGGGGCGCAATACCACCCGCCCGCCGCTCACGCGCGAGCAGATCGAGGCCAACGCCCAAACCTATTACCAGCAGGCCAGTCTGGTGCTGGACCCCCATCGCACCGAGATTCGCTACAACAGCGAGTGGAGCGACCCGCTGGGTGCGCGGGGCATGATTCAGCTGGCTTCGCGCTACACCGTGGCGCGCATGCTCGAGCGCGACGACTTTGACAAGCGCTTCAAGTCAGGCCAGCCCATCTCGGTGCACGAGCTGCTCTACCCGCTCATGCAAGGCTACGACTCGGTGGCCTTGAAGTCTGATTTGGAGTTGGGCGGCACCGATCAGAAATTCAACCTGCTCGTGGGCCGTGCCCTGCAAGCCGAGTACGGGCAAGAGCCCCAATGCATCCTCACCATGCCCTTGCTCGAGGGGCTCGATGGTGTGGAAAAAATGAGCAAGAGCAAGAACAACTACATCGGTATCACCGAACCTGCCAACACCATGTATGCCAAGCTCATGTCCATCAGCGATGACCTGATGTGGCGCTACTTCACGCTGTTGAGTTTTCGCAGCGAAGCCGACATCGCCCGCTTGCGTGCGCAGGTCAGCGAGGGCCTGAACCCGCGCGACGCCAAAGACGCCTTGGCCACCGAGATCACGGCGCGGTTTCACAGCGCGGCAGCGGCGCAGGCGGCGCAGGCAGATTTTCGTCACCGCGCCGCCGGCGGCATTCCCGATGAGATCGACGAGCTCACGCTGTCGGGAGCGCCGCTGGGCATCGGCGCGCTGCTCAAGGCCGCGGGTTTGGCGCCATCCACCTCAGAGGCCTTGCGCCTGGTGGATCAAGGCGGGGTGAGGGTAGACGGCGCCGCGGTGAGCGATCGGGGCCTGAAGCTGGCCGCCGGGTCGTATGTGGTGCAGGTGGGCAAGCGCAAGTTCGCACGGGTCACGCTGGGGTGAGCCTGCCCAGACCCAGACCGTAGGCAGCATGGCGCCGGATTCCGCAACCGGATACCTGAAACTGTCGGTGGCCGTGGCCGTGGCCACCATCGCCTTGAAAGCAGCTGCCTGGTGGGTGACCGGCTCGGTCAGCTTGCTGTCCGACGCCATGGAGTCGCTGGTCAATCTGGTGGCGGCGGTATTTGCCTTGGCCATGGTGGCGCTGTCGGTGCAGCCGGCAGACGAAGAACACCCGTACGGTCACCACAAGGCCGAGTACTTCTCCAGCGGATTCGAGGGGGTGATGATCCTCTTGGCTGGCGTGGGCATCGTGTGGACGGCCGCGCACCGCCTGGTCGACCCGCAGCCGCTAGAGGCAGTGGGCCTGGGGTTGGCCCTGTCCTTGGGCAGCTCCCTGCTCAATGGGATCTTGGCTTACGCGATGTTGCGCCGTGCGCGCGAGTACCGGTCGGCGGCCTTGGAGGGCAATGCCCGCCACCTGATGACCGATGTGTGGACATCCTTGGGCGTGGTGCTGGGCCTGGTGGGCGTCACGCTCACGGGGTGGCTGGTCATCGATTCGCTGGTGGCCATCGCCGTGGCCCTGAACATCTTGCGCGAGGGGGCGCGTTTGGTGCGCTCGTCCTACGAGGGGCTCATGGACCGGGCGGTTGAACCCGAGGTGCGCCAGCAAATTGACCAGGTGCTAGAAGGCTTCACCCACCACGCCATTCGCTTTGATCACCTCCACACCCGCCGAGCGGGCAAGCGCCGCTTTGTGGATGTGCACATGCACATGCCCTCAGGCTGGACGCTCGGTCGCGCCGCAGCGGTGCGGACCTCCGTGGAGCAGGCCCTCATGAGCGCTGTACCGGGGCTTCGCGCCACCATCCAGCTTCTGCCCATGGAGGTGGAGGCCCATTTTGGCGACCCCCAAGACCTGCTGTGAGTCGGGGCCGGGACGCCGGCCTGGGCTGAACGACCCAGGCCGGTGAAACGCCATCAGTCGGCGTATTGGCCGGCCGCCTTGATGGCCGGGCCCCACTTGTTGATCTCGGCTTCCACAAACTTTTTGTGCTCGGCCGGGTTCAGGCGTGCATCGGTCACCACCACCGCGCCCAGGGCTTCTTGGCGCTTGATGAACTCGGGGTCCTTCAAGGCGTTGCGCAAGGCGGCGTTGAGTTGGTCCTGGATGGCCTTGGGCGTGCCTTTGGGGGCGTACAGGCCGTGCCAGATCGTCACATTAAAACCCTTCATGCCCGACTCGTCCAAGGTGGGCAACTTGGCCAGCGCCGGTGTGGTCAGGCGCTTGGTGGTGGTCACCGCAAAGGCCTTGATCTTGCCCGACTCGATCTGCCCGGTGGTGTTGGTGGTCTGGTCGCACATCAGGTCAACCTGACCGCCCACCAGATCGAGCATGGCCGGGCCGGTGCCCTTGTAGGGCACGGTGGTCATGTCCACGGCCATGCCCTGCTGAAACAGCAGGCCGCACAGGTGTGAGGCGGCGCCCAGACCCGCATTGGCCAGGTTGATCTTGCCCTTGTTGGCGTTGATCCAGGTCTTGAGCTCGGCCATGTTGTTGGCCGGCAATGTGCTGCGGCCCACCACCGTCATGGGCACGTCGTTGACCATGCCCAGGTACTCAAAGTCTTCCAGGGTCTTGTAGGGCAGCTTGCGGTACAGGCCAGGCGATGTGGCCATGCCGATGTGATGCAGCAAGAGGGTGTAGCCATCGGGAGCGGCCTTGGCCACCTTGGCAGCGCCCAGCGTGCCACCGGCGCCGCCCACGTTCTCGATGACGATGGACTGGTTGTTCAGGCTCTTGCGAAGCACCTCGGCCAGGTCACGAGCCACCTTGTCGGTAGGGCCACCCGCTGCAAACGGCACCACGATCGTGACCGGCTTGTCAGGGTAGGCCCAGGCACTGGCGGCTACCACGGCGGCCGCAGCGGCCAACACCATCTTCTTGAACATCTTGCGTACTCCCTGAATAGAGCGGACTGTTACGGTCCGAGAAATGAGGCAGGCGCGAATGGTAGCGGCTTGCCGCGCCCTTGTCTTGGACTCAATCGTATTTACGGGCGTCTTCTATGACCTTGCCATCGTTGGGCAGACTGCCTGGGGCCAGACACAGTACGTCGGCACGCAGTTTGGTCACCTCTCGCACCGACTCGGCCACGGCCTGACTCAGCCCCTCGGCGGCCTCGGCTTCCACCTTGAAGATCATGCGGTCATTGGCCATCTCGCCTTCCACCACCAAACGCGCCTTGCGCACCTGGGGGTGTCGCCGCACGATATCGGCCACCTGGCTGGGGTGCACAAACATGCCGCGCACCTTGGCCGTTTGATCGGCACGGCCCATCCAGCCTTTGATGCGCTGCCCAGTACGCCCGGTGGGGCAGGGGCCGGCCAACACGGCCGAGAGATCGCCCGTGGCAAAGCGCACCAGGGGGTACTGCGGATGCAGCACCGTCACCACCACCTCGCCCACTTCGCCCTCGGGCACGGGGTCTCCCGTGCCGGGTCGCACAATTTCCACCACCACGCCCTCATCCACCACCAGCCCCTCGCGGGAGGCCGTCTCGTAGGCAATCAGGCCCACATCGGCGGTGGCATAGGCCTGGTAGCCCTCAATGCCGCGCTCACGCAGCCAATCGCGCAAAGAGGGGGGAAAGGCCTCACCGCTGACCAAGGCCTTCTGGAGCGAGGGCAGCTGCACGCCCATCTCGGCGGCTTTCTCCAGCAAGATGCGCAAGAAGCTGGGGGTGCCACAGTAGGCGTCGGGCCGCAGGTCAGCAGCGGCTTGCAATTGAATTTCGGTGTTGCCCACCCCGCCCGGGAACACCGTGCAGCCAATAGCGCGCGCACCGCTTTCCATCATCCACGCACCTGGGGTGAGGTGGTAGCTGAAACTGTTGTGCACCAAGTCACCTGTTGCAAACCCAGCAGCCAGCAGGGCGCGTGCTATGCGCCAGTAGTCGGCCACCTCAGCCTCGGGCTCATAGATGGGGCCGGGCGATTGATACACCCGCGTGGCCCCCGATCGGCCTGACAGGGCGCGCCAGCCAATGGCCGAATAGCCCCCAAAGGGATCGGTCGCGCGTTGGGCCTTTTGCCGCTCCAGCAATTCGCTCTTGTGCGTCACGGGCAGGCGTGCCAAGGCCTCGCGTGAGGTCACCGTTGTGGGGTCTATGCCGTGCAGCCGCTCGGCCATGGCGCTGACCCGCTGGGCTGCCGCGATGGCGCGGGGCAAGGCCTGGGCCAAATCGCTTTGCCGCTGCGCCGCGCTTCGACGCTCCAGGGCTTGATACGCAACCAAATCAATCATCGTGATCGCTCCATTGGGCGAGCTTCTTCTTGACCGAGGCCGCCCAATCGCGGACATCGGCTGAGGATCTCAGGCAACGGGTGTCCCAATCGTGCAAGCCCGGCCGCTGGCGCAGGGGTCGCTTGACCACGGCGGCCTGTACCTCGCCGCTGTCTTCCTGCAGCCGCGCGATGGCCACACCGCGTCGCTCGAAGACCCCTTCGCGTTCGTTCAGACCCATCTCGCGCAGGTCTTTGCGCAGCCGGGCGATGGCCGCCAGGGCATCAAAGGCCGGTGGGGCAAAGCCCCAGGTCTCGGGCGGTGGAGACGCGGATTCGCTCACGCGCGCACTTCCAGATCAGGCCAGCCAGCGCTTGCGCCGCTTGTAGCTCTTGACATCCTTGAAGCTCTTGCGGTCGCCTCCGCCCATGCCCAGGTAGAACTCCTTGACATCTTCGTTTTCACGCAGGGCCTTGGCCTCGCCGTCCATCACCACGCGGCCGTTTTCCAGGATGTAGCCGTAATCGGCGTAGCGCAGCGCCATATTCGTGTTTTGCTCGGCCAGCAAAAAGGTGACTTTCTCTTTGGTGTTGAGGTCACGCACGATCTCGAACACTTCCTCGACGATCTGCGGCGCCAGGCCCATCGAGGGCTCATCGAGCAACACCATCTTGGGGTTGGCCATCAGCGCGCGGCCAATGGCGCACATTTGCTGCTCGCCACCCGAGGTGTAGGCGGCCTGCGAGGTGCGCCGCGTCTTGAGCCGAGGAAAGTAGTTGTAGACCTTCTCCAGCGTTTGCGCCACCGCGGCCTTGCCGTCTTGGCGGGTGTAGGCACCGGTCAGCAGATTCTCCTCGATGGTGAGGTGGGCAAAGCAGTGGCGGCCTTCCATCACCTGAATCACGCCGCGGTCCACCATTTGCGCGGTCGAGAGTTTTTCGATGCGCTCCCCGCGCAGCTCAATGGAGCCCTTGGTCACCTCGCCGCGCTCGCCGGCCAGCAGGTTGCTTACCGCACGCAGCGTGGTGGTCTTGCCCGCGCCATTGCCCCCCAGCAGCGCCACCACCTTGCCCTCGGGCACGTTCAGCGAGACGCCCTTGAGCACGAGGATGACGTGGTTGTAGATGACCTCGATGCCATTGACGTTCAGGAATGCTTGCGCGGTGCTCATGAGAAAACTTCCTTGTCTCAGCTCTTCTGAATCCCCAGCTGCGCTCGAGACTCAGAAGAGGGCCGCAGCCGCGGCCCCCGGGTGCATCACGATCGGTGCATCACGACTGGCAGTCAGCCGGTGTGCGACGCTGGATCTTCTTTTCGGCCAGATACTTCTCGGCGGAGGCGCGCACCATCGGCTTGATGATGGAGTCGTCCGACTCGTACCAATCCGGCAGGAAGGTCCACTTGGTGCCGTCCCAGGTGTGGATACGAGCCCAGGACGAGCCCATGTGATCGGCACAGCTGGTGGAAACAGGGCGCATCACACCCGAAAAGCCCAGAGCATCAAGCTTCTTCTGGTCCAGGGCCAGGTTTTCGTAGCCCCAACGCGCTTGCTCGGCGGTCAAGACCTTGCCCTTGCCGTAACGCTCCTGGGCGCGCTTGACGCCCTCTACGGCCAGCATAGAAGCGATCAGACCGCGCATGTACAGCACCTGTCCGACCTCGTCTTTCGGGCCCGTGCCCTGATTCTTGGCGTGCAAGGTGGCCAAAATGTCCTTGGCAATCTTGGAGTTGGGCTCGGCGCCGTGCTGCATGGCCAAGGCGGTGTAGCCCTTGGCGGCGGCGCCCACGTCCTTCACATCGGGCTCTGCACCCGACCACCACACGCCATACATTTTCTCGCGGGGGTAGCCCGTGGCCACGGCCTCCTTCAGGGCTGCAGAGTTCATCACGCCCCAGCCCCACAGCAGGCCCTAGTCGGGTCGGTTTTGGCGAATCTGCAGCCAAGTGGCCTTCTGTTCCACACCAGGGTGAGCCACTGGCAGCAGGCTCAGGTCGTAGCCGTGCATCTTGGCGCGCTCTTGCAGCAAAGGAATGGGCTCCTTGCCGTAGGGGCTGTCGTGATAAACCAGCGCAATCTTCTTGCCGCGCAGCTTGTCAAAGCCGCCTTCTTTCTTGGCCAGGTGCTGAATCAAAATGTCAGCGGCCGTCCAGTAGGTGCCCAGCAGCGGAAAGTTCCACTTGAATGCCATGCCGTCGACCGTATCGGCGCGGCCGTAACCCGAGGTGATGAGCGGGATCTTGTCGCCGGGCGCCTTGTCGGTGAGCGCAAAGGTGATGCCGGTGGACAGCGGCTGGAACACCGTGGCCCCGCCGTTCTTGCCCTTCAGGCGCTCGTAGCACTCCACGCCTTTGTCGGTGGCGTAGCCCGTCTCGCACTCTTCAAAAACGATCTTCACGCCGTTGATGCCGCCCTTGGCGTTGACGTATTTCAGATAGTCCACATACCCATTGGCAAAGGGAATGCCGTTAGGCGCGTAGGCGCCGGTGCGGTACACCAGCACGGGAAAGAACTGCTCCTTGCCCGCGGCAGGCGCAGCGGCCGGGGCCGCCTTTTGGGCTGCCTGGGCAAATGCCGCAGGCGTGCCCAGCAGGCCTGCGGTGGCGGCCATTACGCTGGCTGCCAGGGTCCAAGACTTCAGTTTCATGTCGACCTCCTAGGTGGTTTGACGATGCACACACATGCTCAAAAGCAATCGCTGAGTAGCGACTTTTCTACGGGAACTCAATGCGGGAAGGGCCACAAGCGCAGCTTTTCCTTGCCGATGGACCACAACCGGGCCAGGCCGTGGGGCTCCACGATGAGGAAAAAGACGATCAAGGCGCCAAAGATCATGAAAGTCAGATGCGAGGCCATGGCGGTGTCAAAGCCAATGGCCAAACCCAGGATGTCCAACACGATGGGCAGCACCACGATGAAGGCCGCGCCAAAGAAGCTCCCCATGATGGAGCCCAGGCCGCCAATGATGATCATGAACAGCAGCTGAAACGAGCGGTCGATGTTGAACGCCGCAGGCTCCCAGGAACCCAGGTGCACAAAGCCCCACAGTGCGCCGGCCACTCCCACAAAAAACGAGCTCACGGCAAAGGCGGTGAGCTTGGCATAAACCGGGCGAATACCAATGACCGCAGCGGCCACGTCCATGTCGCGAATGGCCATCCACTCGCGTCCGATGTGGCTGCGCACCAAGTTCTTGGCAATCAGACCAAAGACCAGCAAGAAAGCCAAGCAAAAAAGATACTTCGCCTGAGGTGTGTCAATGGGCAAGCCCAGCACGCTGAGCTCCGAGACACTCACCGAGCCCGAGGACGAATCGTTGGTGAACCACTTGATGCGCAAGAAAGCCCAGTCGCAGAAAAACTGCGCGGCCAAGGTGGCCACCGCCAGATACAGCCCCTTGATGCGCAGTGACGGGATGCCAAACAGCACGCCCACCACGGTGGCGCACACACCGCCCAACAAAATGGCGATCACCGGCGGCATGCCCTCGATGCGCACCAAGAAGTTGTAGGCCGCATAGGCCCCCACGGCCATGAAGCCGCCCGTTCCCAATGAGATCTGGCCGCAATAGCCCACCAAGATGTTCAGACCCAGCGCCGCCAGCGAGAGGATCAAAAAGGGAATGAAGATGGCCCGAAACAGGTACTCGTTGGCCAGCAGGGGCACGCCCACGATGGCAAAGGCCAGCAACAAGGCGATGGACCAGCGGTCTTGCAAGATGGGGAAGATCTGCTGGTCAGCGCCGTAAGAGGTTTTGAACTGTCCGTTTTCGCGGTAGAGCATGGGAATTCCGTTGTGTTCGTAGACGTCAGGTTCACACGCGATCGATGATCTTCTCGCCAAACAGGCCTTGCGGCCGCACCAGCAAGAAGCCCAGGGCCAAGACGTAGGCAAACCAAATCTCAATGCCCCCGCCCAGCATGGGGCCGATGAACACCTCAGAGAGCTTTTCACCCACGCCGATGAGCAGGCCACCCACAATGGCACCGGGCACCGACGTGAGGCCACCCAAAATCACCACGGGCAGGGCCTTGAGCGCTACCAGCGACAGCGAGAACTGCACGCCCAACTTTGAGCCCCAGATGATGCCGGCCACCAAGGCGGCAAACCCAGCCACGCTCCAGACGATGACCCAGATGCGGGTCAGTGGAATGCCGATGGACTGCGCGGCCTGATGGTCATCGGCCACGGCGCGCAGCGCACGCCCCGTGGCGGTGTACTGGAAAAAGGCCGCCAGTGCGGCCACCAGTGCCGCGGCGATCAAGGCGGCGGCGAGGTCTTCTTGGCTGACCAGAATTCCGCCCTGGAACGTGCTCTCCATGAGAAAGATGGGGTCTTTGGGCAGGCCCACATCAATCTTGTAAATGTCCGAGCCAAACACCGTTTGGCCAAAGCCATCCATGAAATAGGTGATGCCCAGGGTGGCCATCAGCAAGGTGATGCCTTCTTGGTTGACCAGCTTGCCCAGCACAAAGCGCTCGATCACCCAGGCCGTGGCGATCATCACCACCATGGCCAGCACAAAGGCCAGGATGTTGGCGGCCACCTTGTTGTCCAGCCCCGTCCACTGCGGAATCCACTCGGCAAAACGCGCCATGGCCAGGGCTGCAAACAGCACCATCGCGCCCTGGGCGAAATTGAACACGCCCGAGGCCTTGAAGATCAGCACAAAACCCAGGGCCACCAGCGAGTACAACATGCCGGTCATCAGCCCGCCGATCAGTGCTTCGAGAAAAAATCCCACGACTGCTCTCCTGTTGATCCTGTGTGTTGAGGCGCTGGGCTGCCGGGATGGGCCTCAGTGCGAGGTGCCCAGGTAGGCGTCAATCACTTCTGGGTTGTTGCGCACCTCATCGGGCGTGCCATCCCCAATCTTCTTGCCGTAGTCCAGCACCACCACGCGGTCGGAGATGTCCATCACCACGCCCATGTCGTGCTCGATGAGCACGATGGTGGTGCCGAACTCGTCGTTCACGTCGAGAATGAAGCGGCACAT
>CAYNSW010000017.1:53089-53408 GCA_964400135.1 uncultured Rubrivivax sp.
CTTCTCTTCCACGTTCATGCCGGCCATGGGCTCATCGAGCAGCAGCACCTGTGGCTCCATGGCCAGGGCCCGACCCAGGTCCACACGCTTTTGCAGGCCGTAGGGCAGTCTGCCCACGGGTGTTTTGCGGTAAGCCTGGATTTCCAGGAAGTCGATGATGTGTTCCACAAAGGCGCGGTGCTGCACCTCTTCGCGCTCGGCTGCTCCCCAGCGGATGGCCTGCTGAAAGATGTTGGTCGTCATCTTCAGATTGCGCCCCGACATGATGTTGTCAATCACATTCATGCCCTTGAACAGCGCCAGGTTCTGAAAGGTGCGG
>CAYNSW010000018.1:0-49447 GCA_964400135.1 uncultured Rubrivivax sp.
CGCCGCCAAATCGCGTCGCCGTATCGTCAACGGCTTCTGCGCAGATGTCCATGAAGGGGATAGAAAACTCGGGGTGATTGCGCGGAAAGTCGATTTGTTCAGGAAACGGCACATAGATCACGTGCTGGGCAGACGCCACCGCACGCTCGTGTGCACGCAAAAGCTGCTCGCTAATGTGTACCTCACCGCAAATCACCGGCCACAAAGCCGAGGCCGGACTGAGCCTCACTTCGTGGGCGGCCAAGAGTCCATCCACAAAGGCATGCCAAGGTACCGAGCGCCAGCCTGAAGAGGCCTGGTAATGCGCTACTCGGTCCACTGCCTGGTGTCCACTAGCGCTTTGGTACCGGGTTTGGATTTCTCGGAACTCATGGCTGGAGCACAGATACTCAAATTGCACTTCACGAATCCGATAGCTCCACATGGGCGTAGCCTGACCCAGCTCACTCCAAGACCTGTCATCCGAAGGTCCGAGAAAGACCAGACGCAGCAGATGAATCCCAGTGTCCTTCCAGTGGCTGAATGTGCCCGTCAGCGATATCTGCCCCACGGGCCCGAACTCCCGATCTGCCCAGGCTTCCTCCCGAATGCTGAGGAGCCCAGGAGGACCGCCAAGACGATCAGGACGGTCGATCCGGTAGTGCACATGCCGGTATGCAGGCGCAGTATCGTCATCTGCGCTCGAAAAGCGAGCCGACCAATCCAACGCATTCCATCGCACCCAATTGAATGGCCCACCTGACCACGCCACCGCCAGAGCGATGAAGACCAGCGCCCCGACCGTGGCCCCACACAACCACCGAGGAACGGAACTACTCGACAACGAATCCCACCGTTCGCCGCCCAATACGGCCTTGGGTGTCTTGAATCTCAATCAACAGTCGATGCGACCCCGGGGGTAAGGATGCCTCGGCCACATCAATACCCAAAGCAGTCACCTGTGAGGCCGCCGTCACGCGCTCGGTGATGTCGAGCCGAAACGATCCATACAGCACCCGGAAAGTCTCCGGCCTGATCGCCGCCGGTGCAGTAGCCTCAAACCGCACTTGAATCCGAGTGGGTCGGCGAACGGTTGAGCTGATGTCAGGTGACAACAGGCTTACCCGAGGCGCACCTTGTTCGGGAACCGAGCGAGTATCGGGCGGCACCGGAGCCTCCTGAGAGGCCTGCGCTTCTTGTGGTGTCACCAACCACTGACCGAGCGCCGAAGTCGCCAGCCCCATTCCCATCAGGCCCATCCATAAGCACCGACGCCAAAGCACGCTCCACCTCCTTGTGATCGTCAGCGAAAGTCAGTCGATAGCCACGATCCGAACCCGCCGGTTCTCCGCCGCCTGGGGCTGCTGCGCATTGAGAAGCTGCGAAAAGCCTTTGCCCTCAGATTGCAAGCGCTCAACGGCCACACCTTGCGCAGACAAGAACTCCGCTACAGCCTGCGCGCGCCGTGCTGACAGTTCATCGTTGTACTTGACCGATCCCTTGGCATCGGTGTGGCCTTCTACCTTGAAACGGGTGGCCTTCAGCCGCTCGTTATTCATGGCCTGGGCCAGGTTCTCCAACAAGGGTCGACTGGCCGGTTGGAGCTTGGCCGAATCAAAGTCAAAGTTCACAACCAGATCGATCTGCCGAACCTGGGGCACGATATTGCGCAGGCTGCGGGTCGCGGCGGCAGCCGGCGCCGGCGCCAACTTATTGACCATCTCTTCGACCGTGGCGTTTTTCAATGGTGCTTGCGCCCACACCCCCGTGCTCAGGCACAAGCTGATGCACCCCATCAGCAATCGGTTCATGGCACCTCCTTGATTTGCAACAGGCGGGCGCCGAACGTTTCTGATGCCCCCTGTACGCCCTGGCCTGCAATGAATTCGAACAACGCCGAGCGCCCCGGGAGGTTGTTCAAAGAAAAGGTAAAGGGCGCAGCGGCCGTGGGTGGTGAGGCCGTGAGGGCTCGCAAGTCACGCTCACCATCGGCCACCACCACCAGCAAATGATTGGTGCCCGCCGGCCCCTGGGCTTTGAGTTGCCAATCGGGGCGTGGAATTTTCAAGGCCTGCTGCGCCGCTATGCGGTTGTTCCTGTCGAGTCCGTTGGGAAAGAGCACGTAAAAGCTCTTCGCATCACTGCCCAGCATGATCAGGTAGACATACCCCGGGTGGCTGGACTTCACCGTCAGCTCCAGAGGGTCTTGCCCGATCTTGAGGGCCGCCTTGCTCAGTACCGCCTCGACACGGCGCTTGGGGTTGGCCTGTGCCTCGATGTCTTTGAGGGTCGCCAATGAAGCCAATGCCGGAGGAACGGGCGCAGGCGGCGGCAGAACCGAAACCACCGGTGCGGGCGCTGGCGCTGCGGGACTCGGAGCAGGCGACGGTGCAGGGGTCAGTATTGGCGCTGGCGCTGGCGCTGGCGCTGGCGCCGGCGCAGCAGCCACGGGCACCGGAGTAGGCGTTGGGGTGGGCGCCGGGGTTGGAATCGCTACAGGTGCAGGTGCAGGTGCAGGTGCAGGTGCTGGTGCTGGTGCTGGTGTTGGCGCGGGGTTCTGTACCAGCGCCACCGGGACGATGTTGCGATTGCCCGTGATCGTCACGTGGTGCGGCTTAATATCCGGGAAAGGCTTGAGCTTTTGCTCCACGACACGCTGGGCACACTGCTGGATCTCCTCAATCGACACAGAACCCGATCCATCTCGGTCCGCCTGCGGCGCCAACAAACAATCACGAACCCCCTGGGTGGCCAGACCGCCTTTGCCAGGCTCATCAAAACTCACTTCATCGGCGCGCGACGAGGTGATTTGGACGAAATTCTCCTTGAGAGCGCCCCAGCGGGTTGCCTCCATTAACAAGCCACGCGTCTTGAGGTTCACCGCTTGGTGACATGCACTCTGCCCTTCTCCCCCTTTTAAAAAGAATTTAGGGGTGAGGCTGGTGGTGGCCATTGAGCGGGTTTTGCCCGCCTTGCCGGCAACGCCATCAGAGTGGCAGGCGTCAAACAGCACCACCACCTTGTCAGCCACCTCGCTCATGCGCCGGGTCTTCTGCGCAATCTCTTCGTTGGTGATGGTCTGGCTGTCATAGGTCAGGAGCCCCTCCTTGCAACCCTGTACAGAGGGGTCATACCAACGTGTGCCGTGCCCAGAAAAATACACAAACGCACGGCCGCCAGGCGCCATGCTGGAGGCGAGCGTCTCCAGGGCACGCATGACCGCGGCTTTTGTGGCCTGGGTATCGCGCAAGACGGTGATGCGCTGGTCAGGAATCCCCATGGCGCGCGCCATGGTGCGTGCACTGACCATATCAAAGGGCACTCCCGCCAGGGCGGGCACATCTGCAGAGGCATAGTTGGAGACCCCTATGATCAGGGCACTGCGACCTGACAGAACTTGCGCCTGAGCGGGCGTGCTCAACCACATCATCACGTGGGCCAACAGGAAGAGGAAAAGACGACGGTCCATGGGCGCCCCTGAGGTGATCGCTTTGCCCGGCGGAGTTTAACGCCCCTGTGCCAATGCGATCTCGATTTTTACTTGTCTCGTTTGAAACTAAAAAATCCCGTCAGACTGGTGCTCTCCCAGGGCACTTGTGCGCCTTGGGTTTCCCGGCTGACATTTCGCCTGACCTCCTTGAAGACTTCCTCGATGGGCCAATTGGGTCGATCCATCGCCGCCAGGAGATGTCGCGTGAAGGGGCTGTTACGCTGCCCGCGTGGACCATCAGAGGCCACACGGCCTGGTGCGGTGGAATAGGCCAGAAAAGTACCCGACGGAGCATCCAGGCGCCCCAAACCCCGGCCAGTGCCTCGAGATCCGAGCAGGTTATTGTTGCGACAGGCATCCAGAATCACGATGTTGACGCGATCTGCGTTACTTGAACGCGCGCCTTCGAGCATCTCCAACCAATTACCAGCATCGTAGGCCTGATCAGGTAACTCATACTCAAATTGCAGGTCAGCGCCAATGGGAATCATGTAGTTCTTGCCCTTGGATTCGATGCCATGCCCGGCAAAGTAAATCAGTGCCACATCTGCAGCGGACAGTTGAGCCGCGAATCGACGCGTGGCCTCGCGCATCTGCATCAAATTGGCATTGCGTAAAAGTGTGGTCTGAAAGCCGTGACGGCGAAGGCTGGCTTCGACATCTACCGCATCGTTGAGCGGATTGTCCAAGGGGCTACCCCGGTAGGCAGCGTTTCCCACAATGAGCGCCACGCGTCTCTCGGATCGCTGAGTTTGAGATCCCGGGACGGTCTTGGGTTTGACCTGTGTACGGTCACGCTCTGCAGCCTGTAGTGCCGCCAATTGCTGCTCCAACTCCAGTCGCCTTCGCCGCTCGGTCTCCAGTTCGGCCTGCGGGCTTTTGTCGCGCAATTCGGTCGATGGGGAATCCTTGGAATCCTTAGGCCCTGCGGGAGCAGCCGCCTGCTTGGCCCCGGGTGGAGTGAGGGCGGTGATCCCCAACGCCACCCAGCGAGGGCCCTGTGGCGCCATAGCCTCGACTAGCGAGTCGCCGTCCCAGCGACCGGCCTTGTCGACTCCACCATCGGGGCGGTAGCGCACGCCCAGCCCCTGCGGACGGCCATCACGAAACTCCCCAGCATGTTTGCGTCCATCGGCCCAAATCAGGGTTCCGACGCCGTGCGGCTTGTCTTCCCGGTACTCGCCAACGTACTGGCGGCCATCCGGTCGTGTGGACGCGCCCTTGCCATTGCGCATGCCATTGCGAAAGTCACCGCTATAGCGAGTACCGTCCGGCCAGACCAGCACACCCTGTCCATGGGGCTTGCCGTCCTTGAACTCCCCCACATACTGGGTGCCCGTTGGAAACGTACGCGTGCCCGTGCACTGGTGCCAACGCATGGGAGCGGCATCCGCAGAGCAAGCGGGCCATTTGGACTGCGCGATCACCGCTTGCGGCCACCACAGCGCCATCATCAATACGAGCAAAAGCTTTCGCATTGACAAATATTAAAAGAATTACGGCATTGGTGCAGGTTGCACCAATGCCCACCGCCCGGCCGGCAAGACCGGCCTACGCCACTAGCGAGCCAGCGCGGCAGCGGGAGCCGGCTGCGCCTTTTCCAGCAGTCCCAGCGTGAATTTATCGCGCGCCAAGCGGGTCTGGGCGGTGGACAGAACCCGGCCTGAAGGCAGATCCACGGCCCGCACGCTCACCAACACACCGTCGGTGGTGGCGGTATACGTGCCAGTGATGACGTTCAGAGCCGGCATGTTGTCACGCAACTTCTTGGCGTCGCGGCTGAGCGTGAACTCACCCTGGTCATTGATCATGAGCTCCTTGGCCAGGCGAATGTCCATCACTGCCCATGACCTCACTTGCAGTTCATGCATGAGATGCTCAGAAATGAGACGTCCCAAGGGCGAGGTTTCATTCAAGGCGTTTAGCGTCACCACGTTGGTCACGATAGTGGGCCGCTGACGCATGTCCACTGCCACATTGCGATCGAGTTGCTCGGCCAGGAACATCATGCTCGCATTGAACACTCCCGAGGGCAACGAGCTGTTGGGCGTCATGATCGGCTCAAACCGGGGAGTGGTCGAAACTTCCACGGCATCTCTGACAATGGCGATATTGCGGACTTCAGTCACGGCGGTCTGCGCGACCACGCCGCCACATGCGGCAGCAGTAAGCGCGGCCGCAAATGCGTGTTGGATCATCGATTTCACTTCAGTGTCTCCCTCAGTGCACGTAGGACATGTCATCAGCCGGCCCTTGCGACCGTGCGGGCTGCGTGCTGCGCTGAATCTTCATGACCACAGCCGCTGGCGCTGCGGGCGCCCCAGTTCCCCTTACCGACACCACTGCGGTTTCCGAGTTCAGTATCGATTCCGGCAGTAAGCGGACACGCTCGTCAACCGAGGGGACTTGCACGCGGTAGGTCACAGGAAAATCGTTGGCCACGGGCGGGCGCGTCACCGCCAAGGCGTGGTAGGGCTTGGTGGGGTCCCCTTGCGTGGGGGGCGGCACCGTACCCGTTGGAATGGCCATCACCATCGGAGGTGAGCCCACCGGTGCTGCCGGGATCACTGGCGTACCAGGCCAAGGAGAAGGCGGGACGGAAAATACGCTTGGAATGGGCAGCGAGGACAAAGCGGGCAGAGACGGCAGCGCCGAGCAAGCGCTGAGGCCCCAGGCTGCGGCCAGGCACCACACAGCAGCGATTCGCATGGATGAAAGCTCCTTGAAGGGGACGGCCAGAGTATCCCGGCCTTCAGTCGTATTTAGACGGATACTTTGCCGCGTTTGATTAGACAAGCCCACCGGAAACTCGCCTTCAAATACGGGTTTTCCCTCAATTTTCAGCCCCTTGCGGGAGAAGGAACGCACCATGAACAAGACCTTGAGAGACCAAGGCCTGGAGATACGCAAAGCCGTCCTGGGCTCCGAATACGTGGAGCGCGCCATGGCGCAGGCCCCAGCTTTTGCGCAACCCCTGCAAGAGCTCATCACCGAGTATTGCTGGGGCGCGATTTGGAGCCGCCCGGGCTTGAACCGTCGCACGCGCTCCTTGTTGAATTTGGCCATGCTCACCGCTTTGAATCGCTCACACGAACTCAAGCTCCACCTGCGGGGCGCCTTGACCAATGGTGTCACCCCTGAGGAGATTCAAGAAGCTTTACTTCAGGCCACGGTCTATGCCGGCGTCCCCGCGGGTGTCGAAGCCTTTCGGTGTGCACAGGAAGTATTGGCTGAACATGCGGCCTCTGTATCAGATGGGGCCGCGAGCACCTCAGGCTGATATTGAAAGTGGTGCGTTGTTGAGAATTGACAATACTGACCAGGGATCAAACCCGATCATGGAGTTTCCTTCACTTCTGGTTATTGCACCGTACACCATGAATTCACTTCAAGATCTCATTGCCCAAAAGGAAGCCCTCGAAAAACGTATCGCGCAGGCTCGGCTGTCTGATCGAACGGAAAAGATCTCGCGAGTCAAGCACCTGATGAACGAGTTGGGGCTGCGGCCCGCTGATTTGAACGGGGTTGGTAAACGGCCTCACCGGCCTTCTCCCAGCAAAGTGGCCGCCAAGTATCGCGACCCCGTTTCGGGTGCGTTGTGGAGCGGACGTGGACTGGCGCCCAAATGGATCGCGGGCAGAGATCGCGCCGCCTTTCTCATCAGGCCTTGAACCAGCACACAAGCGGCCATCTGCATGAGCCTTGCGCACGCTCATGGCCCACACCGCAACGGTCAAGCAAGATGGCCTCGCGCTGAACGAAGGAGCCAAGCTCCTGCGAGAGGCGATGATGGGACACTCCCAGCGGGGTGAAATCGTGATACGCCTTCGGGTGCATTGCGGGGGACGAAGACGAATCTCAGACCGATGGCCTGACGCAAGAACGGCACCGGGGGTCTTCGCCGGGCCCGCCGCTTCACACGAAGTGGCGGGCTGCTTTGGGTCGGCAATTTCTGACGGGTCTCTTTTCAATGGCCTGATAGACCGGTCAGGATTATCTCCCCCCCCGAATTCCTGGTCTCATTCAAGATGTGTTTGAATGACCGATGGCCTCCCGGATGTTCTCCTCAATCCTTCAGCAGTCCTTGACAGCGGATTTGGAGCACGTCCCTGAGGTGCCCGCCAGTTGGACTTCTCGGCTCATGCCTCAGGTGGAGGCGGCCAGTCGACTGGGGTCGTGGGCGTGGAATCTGGATACGGATGTCATCCAATGGAGCGCCCAGATGTTTCGCATCTTCGGCCTCGAAGTGGGGAAGACAGCGCCAGAATTGCAGGCGATGGCCCGATTCTTTTCCGTAGACGGCTGGCAGCGCATCCAAGAACACATTGCCAAGGCACGGGTCACGGGACAGAGCTATCAACTTGACGTGCGCTTCAAACCCTATGGGGGGACGTGGGGCTGGTGTCGCGTTCACGCCGAAATCATGGACCGATCCGACGGCGTGCAAGGATTCTTGGTGGGAACCTGTCAGGACATCACCCTTGAAAGGACGTTGACTCATGCCTTGAATCAATCACGAAGTGACTTGCGACGCTTGGTGTTGAAAGTCGAGCACGCGCAGGAGGACGAACGTCGGCGTATCGCGCGGGATCTGCACGACGATCTCCAGCAGAATCTAGCGGCCATTCGCATGATGGCTTGGCAGATTGCGCAGCCTGAAGAAGGTGCGGCCCGTACGACCGAGAACCTGTGCGGTAGGCTGATCGACTTGGTCGACGAAACGCTGGCGGCAATGCGACGGGTGGTCAAAGACCTTCATCCTCATGCCCTGGACAGGCTCGGGCTGGCCAGCGCATTGGAGATACTGGCACGCGACTTTGCCTCACAAACGCGACTCAAGGGGGAATTTCGGCTGGGCCAGGGCGACGACTCCATCTTTCACAGAGAAGTAGACCCGGATGTGGCCATTTGCCTATACCGAATCGCGCAGGAGGGCTTGAACAACATCCGCAAGCATGCCCGCGCCTCCTGGTTTGAAGTCAAACTTCATTTGGATTTGGAAGGCCGTGTGGTTCTCAGGATCAGCGACGATGGGCACGGCATGGTGCCATTGAAAAAACTGGATGGCTCGGCAACCGGTCTGCTGAGCATGAGAGAACGCGTGAAGTTCTTCGGCGGTACCTTGCAAATAGAAGCGCGAAAACCTAAGGGACTAGAGCTGCTGGTCAGTCTGCCCTATTGGCACATGCCGGTCATGCCCTGAGCCGGCGTCATCTGCTGCATCGGCATCGGATGCAGACAGCTCGTCCCATTCCTTTGGCAAAGATTTGCTGGGTTTGACGCCCAACTCTCGCAGCTGCTGCGCCTGTCGAACCACGTTGCCACGGCCTTGCGAGAGTTTTTTTCTGGCATCGTGGTAGGCACCCTGAGCAGCATCCAACCGGGCACCCACCGCCTCCAAATCTGCAACAAACGCACACAGCTTGTCATACAGATCGGCCCCACGCCGGGCGATGTCCTGTGCATTCTTGCTTTGCTGTTCCTGGCGCCACAGGTGTGCTACGGTGCGCACCACAAACAGCAGCGTAGACGGACTGACCAGCAAGACGTTGCGGTCCCAGGCATAGAGATACAACTCGGCGTCGTTCCCCACCGCGGCCACAAAGGCGGGCTCTACTGGCACAAACAACAAGACAAAGTCCAGGGTGGCGCCGTAAAGCTTTTGGTAGTTCTTCTCCGACAAGCCCTTGACATGCTGTCGCAGCGAGCCCAAGTGTTCGCGCAAGGCCAGCTGCGCCTGCTGCGTATCCTCAGCCCGCGTGTAGCGCTCATAGGCCAGCAAGCTGACCTTGGCATCGATGACCAACATACGACCTTCGGGTAGATGAATCACCACGTCTGGCTGCTGCCGGTGGCCGTCTGTGCTGGTCTGGGTATCTTGCACCACATATTCATGATCGCGGCGCAACCCCGACGCCTCCAGCACACGCTCCAAGATGAGCTCGCCCCAGTTGCCTTGGCTCTTGACAGAGCCCTTGAGGGCTTGGGTCAGGCTGCGCGCCTCGTTCGACAGGCTTTGATTGAGCTGCATGAGGTGCTCCACCTGCTGCTTCAGAGCTGATCGGTCTTTGCCCTCGTCTACATACACCTGCTCGACCTTCTTTTGAAAACTCTCCAATCGATCTTTAAGCGGAGCCAGGACAGCCCCCAACTGCTCTTTGTTTTGAGCCGATAGGGTCTGGGTATTGGTTTGCAGCACATCGGCTGCCAGCGCTTTGAATTGATCGCTCAGTTGCTGCCTGGCATCTTGCAGGAGTTGAATCTTTTCCGCCGCATCTTCACGAGCCGCCTGCAGCTGCTCTTGCAATTGGGCTACCTGCACCTGAAGCCCTACGCTTTGAGCGGCAGCTTCCTGCGCCTGCCTTTGGGCGTCTTGCAGGGCCTGCTGTGCAAGACCCATTTCCCGCTGCGCCGCGGCGCGTTGGGTCCACCACGCGGCTAACGCACCTCCTGCGACCAGGGCACACAAGCCCACCCAAGCGCTAACTGCATCCATGACCTCTCCCCACAACTTGGAGCATCGAGCCCACATGATGACATGCCACTACACTTGATGCCATGGCAAACCACCCCCCCGAGTCTTTTGCTCACGGCGCTGCTGGTGAGGCATCTGCCCGGCCGCGCGCACCCGGTATACCGTCGATTTCTGCGGTGGTACCGGCCTACAACGAGGGGGCTAACCTGCCCTTGCTGTTAACGGGGCTGACCGCCGCTTTGTCTCAACTTACGCCGCATTGGGAAGTCCTGGTGGTCGACGATGGCAGCTCAGATGACACCGTGCAGGTGCTCTCACCCTGGCTGCTCACACCCGGCGTTCGCTGTGTGCGCTTGTCGCGCAACTTTGGCAAGGAGGCTGCGTTATCGGCCGGCCTGGAAAGCGCCCGCGGCCAGGTGGTGGTGCTCATGGATGCCGACCTGCAACACCCCACCTCCTTGCTGGAGCCCATGCTGCAGGCTTGGCGGCAGGGGGCAGATTCGGTTTGCGCCGTGCGCAGCCACCGCCAAGACGAGGGCTGGATCAAGCGACTGGGCACACGACTGTTTTACGGCATTGTCAACGCGGGCTCGAGCGTGCAGATTCCACAGGGAGCGGGCGACTTTCGATTGATGGATCGGCGTGTGGTCGACGCCCTGGTGGCCTTACCCGAACGCAATCGCTTTCTCAAAGGGCTGTACGCCTGGGTTGGATTTCAAACGGTCTATCTGCCCTACCTACCCGACCCCCGGGCCTCCGGACGTTCGACCTTTTCCCTCAAAGGCCTGCGCCGTCTGGCGATGACCGGCATCACCTCGTTTTCCAATCTGCCGCTTCGGCTGTGGAGCGGCATTGGCGCCCTCATCGCCTTGTGCTCTTTGGCCTACGGCAGCTGGATTGCTGTGGAGTACTTTGTCTCGGGCAATCCCGTGCCTGGCTGGCCCACATTGGCAGCCGGCATGATGTTCTTCAGCGGCGTGCAATTGCTCTCCATCGGCATTCTGGGCGAATACGTGGGCCGCATCTTCGAAGAAGTCAAACGCCGCCCCATCTATCTTGTCGACCGCGAATGGGGCAGCTCGCGCATCCAGGACCATGCCTCGCCGTCTTCACACTCGACTGGCGAAGATGCGTCTGCGCCATCGGCTCAGTAAAACAGAAAAAATCCATTGAGCGTACTGAGCGAGCCCAGCGCACCAAGCAAGGCGGCGGTGTAGATCAGCGGCGCCACCGAGGTGATGATCGCCACCGAAGTCAAGACGATGGCAATTTGCAATAGCGCTTCGGCATGGTCAAACCAAGGATCCTTTCGCAACGCAATGTCACGCTGTGCTTCGTGACCCTTGGCTGTGGCCATGAGCTCCTTCTTGCCCTCCCCCGTCTCGGGCTCTGACTCATAGCGTTTGATATTGCGCTCATAGTCCGCCAGTTTCTTTTCCAGCAGGGCTCGCGTACTCGCACTGAGCTTGTCTTGGGTGAGCTGAATCTGCATCTGGTCGGCTGCGATCTTGTACTCGGTTTGCCGAATGTTCTTGGCCTGATAGAAGGCGTAGGCATTGGCAGCGAGGATATTGAAATGGGTGGCCTCTTTGGCCGCATTGCTGCCGCCCATGGAGGTGATGGCCAGCACCATGGCCAGTACCGAAACGAGCAAGGCGGCTTTCAGCTTGAACGGGTCATCGGGCTTTTCAGGCAATTCGCTTTCTGCAGAAGAGCTCATTCAACGCTTCCTTGGGATAACACAGATGCCTCCAACCGTAGCGTAATCTCATTGCTGCGAGAATCGGGGAAAGTCTGCTGCCCCCACCTGCAAACATGTCGCCTCCTCCCACAATGCCCGACAAGACCCTGGCCCTGTGCGCCGACGACTTTGGCTGCGCGCTGGGCGTCAGCCAGGGCATCGCCGAGTTGGTGGCACAGGGCCGGCTCAGCGCCGTATCCTGCCTGAGCACGGGCTTGGCTTGGAAGACGCACGCGGGCGCGCTGGCTCAGGCGGTGGCCTGCAGCCCGCTGCCGGTGCAGGTGGGCTTGCATTTCAATCTGACCGAGGGCTCACCCTTGTCTGCCTCACTGCAGCGGCGCACTGCCCGCCACGCGAGTTTGTGGCAACTCATCTGGAGGGCCCATGCACGCCAACTTGACCAGCAGGTACTGCGCGATGAGTGGCAGGCGCAGTGGGATGCTTTCGTAGCGGCCTGGGGAAAGCCCCCGGATTTCATCGACGGTCACCAGCACGTGCACCACCTGCCTCAGGTGCGTGATGTGCTGATCGACTTCTTACAGCAGGCGGGGTTACCCGAGGTGGCTGTGCGCAATACCGCGGCACTCCCGGGGCGCGGATTTGGCTTCAAGCGCTGGGTCATCCGTCACACGGGTGCGCAGACCCTGGCGCGCTGGCTGCGGGAGCACCAGCGCCCCCACAACGCCAGCCTGTGGGGGGTGTATGACTTTGCCTCGCCCCACTATCGCTTGCTGATGCAGCAGTGGCTCCAGGCCATCCCGCCCCTCGGAGCTTTGCTGTTTTGTCATCCCGGTGTCGCTCCCGATCCCTCCGACCCCATCGGTGGAGCGCGGGAGCGGGAATGGGCTTATCTGCGCAGCGACGAGTTTGCGCAAGACCTGCAGGCCGCCGGTGTTCGCCTGGGCTCAGCCTGGTGAGGCAAAACTCCACCCGCGATTGACCAGGTAGCCGAGTACCAGCACCACCACAGTGGCCACGGCTTGGCAGGCCAGGTAGTGCCACTGCGCTGCCGTCAGGGCCGCCACAATGGCCATACCCAGCAGGGCACCCCCCAGAGCCGTCAACATAAAGCGCCACCAAGCACCCAGCCACGGTCCATGGTGATCGAAGGTGAGGCGGCGATTTCCCCAAAACGCCACCTGCGCACCCACCACCGCCCCGGCTCCAGACCCCCACCAGGCGGGCCAGTGCCAGGCCTCCACACACAGCGCCAACACCGCAAAGTGCGCGGCAGTGGCCACGGCTCCCACCGCGGTGTAACGCATCAGAGAGTGGCCATATTCAATCATCGCGAGGCACCACGGCAATCTGATGGCAAGATCCGCCACAGCCGCACACCGGCAGCTTCAAACACTTGCTGTCCATGCGGCACTGCGGTGCCGTCTCGCTGCCAACCGCTGTGCGCCACGACCCAGCTGGTGCTTGAGCCTTCACACACGAGCGCATGTGCCTGAGCCACGGGCCACAGCACCGCTTGTTGCTGCGCCGTGGCAAATCGCCGCGCATCGTGAAGTTCTTTTCGCCAATTGTCTCGCAGCTTGATTTGAGGATCGTCCCAGTCGGACAACACCCAAACGGGTTGTTGCAGCTGCGCGTAAAACGGCACGTCGTAGAAATATTCGTTGACGAACAGCACCCGGTCACCCGGCTGCATCAACCGTTTGAGTTCTAAGGCCACAGAACGCGCGGAGTGCGGCGCGTGCCACGCCAAGCCCGCCACGATGGCCACACACAAGAGGGCAGACACCACGCCCACCCTTTGCCAGATACGTGCGCGGTGTGCCAGCCCGCAGGCCAACAGCGCGCACCAGGGGGCCGCAGCAGGCAAGACGTAGCCCACCAATTTGGATCGTGGCACCGAAAAGAAACCGATGATGACCACGATCCACCACAAGTACAAACCCAGCAAGGGTGTGGACGTAATGGGCTGGGCTTGCGGCTCAGCCGGTGCATCCCAACGTTCCTGAAAACGGTCCAGGCGGCGCCTCCACGCCGTTCGGGTGGCAGACACTATCCACAAACTCCACGGCAGGGTCAGCAGCGGCAGCACCGCCACAAAAAACCAAGCTGGCTGCTGATTGTTGAAGGTGGTGCCCCCATAGCGGCGAAAGTGCTGCTCGACGATGAAATAGTCGATGAACTCGGGAAAGCGCATGTGCATGGCCCACAACCAGGGGCCCACCACAGTGGCCAATACCAACCAGCCCAGCGGGTGCAAGAACCACCACAAGTCCGACCAGCGGCGCTGGGCCATCAGCCACGGCAACACGATCAATCCTGGCAGGACCACGCCAATCAAGCCCTTGGCCAACACCCCCAGCCCGCAAAACATCCAGGCCTGCACCCACCACCCGTAACGCTGGCGGCCGGTAACCTCCAACGCGCGCACGGCAGCCAATACCGCAGCGGTGATGCATCCGGCCACCCCCATGTCGTGATTGACGTACTGCCCGCCCACCCATACAAGAGGCGTGGTGGCCACGATCACCACCCCCGCCACGGCCACACGCAACCCGTGCCAATGGCGCAGGTGGAAGTACAGGCTGGCACCGAGTACGAACGCTCCCAAGGCAGGACCCATCCGCGCCGCAAAGGGGTTCACGCCCAGCACCGAAAAGGCCGCCATATCGATCCAATACAAGAGCGGCGGCTTGTGAAAGAACGGCAGGCCGTTGAGCATGGGCACCAGCGGGTCACCCACCAGCATGTGAAAGGCAATGCTGGCGTATCGGCCCTCGTCAGGCACCAGCAAGGGCCGCCACGCGGCCGTGGCCACCAACCACAAGGCCAAACACCCCAGTACACGAAAAGAGCTGCTCATAGCGGCGATTGTCCACCGGATGAATCATCCCCCCGATATCACCCCCGCGGCACCCGTGAAGTCGCCACTCGGGCGACAATGCAAGCATGTTCGAGCCCTCGCAGCACGATGTTCGGCGCTTTTTTTGCCAGACTTGGCACAAGATGAGAGCTGCCCAGCCCTTGGACCCGATGCAATCCTTGGCCGCCTCCTGGATTCGAGAACACCCCGAATACGACAGCGCCCTGGCCAGTGAGGAGGCGGCGCTGGCTGCCCACTACCCGGTCGAGCAGGGCCAGTCCAATCCGTTCTTGCACCTGAGCATGCATTTGAGCATTGCCGAGCAAGTGGCCATCGACCAGCCCACCGGCATACGGGACGCGGTACTGGCCTTGACCCAGCAACGCGATTCGCTGCACGAGGCGCATCACGCCGTGATGGAGTGTCTGGGCGTGATGATCTGGGAGAGCCAGCGCAGCGGTCTGCCGCCAGACGGTCTGGCCTATGTCGAGGCAGTTCGCCGGTTGTCCACGTCCCGCTAGTGGGTGGGCAGCTTCACCGACGGCGCACCCACCGCACCTCGAGCCAGTTATCGGCTCGATGCACCACCTCGAGGTTGCTGCGGATCGCCCAGGGAATCACCTGCCGATGCAAAGGCAGTATGTGGGCCTGCGCCACGTACTCGCGCAGGGCTGCGCGAATCAGCGCCTCGCGCTTGGCAGCGTCGGGCTCCACACTGCTGCGCTGGGCCAGCGCATCGAATTTGTCGTTGCGCACCCGACCGTAGTTGTAGGCCCCCACGCCCTTGTCGGCGGGGCTTCTCAAAAGGGGGGTCAAGGTGGTCTCGGCATCGGTGACCGCACCGCCCCAGCCCAGCAGGTACATGCTGGTGTCGAACTTTTCAATCTTCGGAAAGAACAGCGAGCGTGTCATGGCGTTGACGCGCACCCGAACCTTGATCTGTGACCACATGGCCGCCAAGGCCACGCATATGTCGTCGTCGTTGATGTAGCGATCGTTGGGGCAGTCCAGTGTCACGTCAAATCCTTCGGCATAACCTGCCTGCGCCATCAGCTGTCGAGCCCGATTCAGATCAAACGGCAGACGTGTCTCCACCTGGGGATCGCGAAAACTCGCCAGGGGCGATGGCGTGATACCCCCCGTGGGAACACTCAGCCCATTCATCAACTTCGACCTCAGCGTCTCGATGTCGATGGCGTGGTACAGCGCCTGGCGCACACGCAGGTCTTTAAAGGGGTTGCGGTCTTTGATACTGCCGTGCAGCAATTCGTCACGGTGCTGATCCATGCCGATGAAGATGATGCGGTTTTCCGGTCCATCCACCACCTTCAAACCCTCGGTGCGTCGCAGCCGGGCGATGTCTCGAGGCGCTGGGTCCAAGACCATGTCCACCTCGCCCGACACCAAAGCGGCCAGTCGCGTGGCGTCATTGGCAATGGGCGTGTGCACGATGTCTTGCACATTGCCCTCCATTTGGCCCCACCAATTCGCAAAGCGGGTGAATGCGTTGCGCACGCCGGGCTGACGCTTGACCAACTGGTAGGGGCCCGTGCCGTTCATGTGCAGCGAGGCGTGGCTTTCTTCACGGTTTTTGAAATCCAATGGGCGCGTCACCCGGTGCTTTTCAGCCCATTGGCGGCTCATGATGGCAATGGGCAAGGCCAGGTGCTCCAGCACCACCGGATTGAAGCGCTCCATGCGCAGCTCCACCGTCATGGCATCCACCGCCACTGGTGTACCCAGGGCGTTGGCGTACACAGCCACCTGCGAGGTGGGCGCTTGGGCCCGCCGAATGGAAAAGACCACGTCTTCGGCCGTCAGCGGCGAGCCATCATGAAAACGAACCCCCGGTCTCAAGCGAAATCGCCAGGTGGTGGGGTTGACCACCGTCCAGCTCGTCGCCAAACTGGGTACGATCGTCAAGTCCTTGTCGCGAGCGACCAACCCTTCATACACCTGACCCCACACCATATTGGTCAGTCCCTCGTTCATGGCGTGGGGGTCGAGGGTCTGCACATCGCCCTGGCTTGCCCAACGCAGGGTTTGGGCGCGCGCTGGCGCCAACGTGGTGCAGGCCACCAACGCCGCAAGGCACCAGATCCACAGGGCGCTCAGGCGAGCGCCGCCCTCAGGCCGCTGGGGCATAGCCCTCAATGGCCAAAGCCTGAACAAACACCTCTGGCGGCTTGTCAGAGTCGATACTCACCCGATGGGTAGGTAAATCGATGTGCAACTGTGCCTGGGCATCGACTTTGTGCACGGTGGCCGTCACACTTTTCACGCAATGCCCACAGGTCATGGTGGGCAAGGTCAATTCAATTTTCATGGGGGTCCCTTTCAAAACACGGCGGTGATCACCATGTGGACTATTGTGAGCGCCCAACTCGGAATTGGCCAGCACTACGGTTCAAAAGGCTACAGTCAGGTCATGCAACCGGTCATTTTGGATGTCGATGGGATGACCTGCGCGTCGTGCGTGGGTCGAGTCGAGCGCGCCTTGAGCGGTGCTCCGGGAGTTGCGCAGGCAGTGGTGAACCTGGCCACCCAACAAGCCAGCGTCTGGCCACAGTCCGAAACGGCACCGGCTGCCGGCTGGACAGACGCCTTGCTGCTGGCCGTCCAGCGTGCCGGCTACGAGGCCAGCCTCAGCGAGCCCGACACCCCCCAACGGCCTCGACCGCACGGTGACCCGGGTTGGAAGGTGGCCATGGCGGCCGCACTGTCTTTGCCGTTGATGCTGCCCATGGTGGCTGCGCTGTGGGGCCAGCACCTGGTGCTGCCAGCCTGGGTGCAGTGCCTCTTGGCCACTCCTGTGCAGTTTGGGTTGGGTGCGCGGTTTTACCGTGCAGGCTGGGCCGCCTTGCGCGCGGGCAGCGGCAATATGGATTTGCTGGTGGCCTTGGGCACCTCGGCTGCCTGGGCGCTGAGCGTGGCCCTGTGGTGGCAAGGTGGGTCGCAATCTGCGCATCTGTACTTCGAAAGTGCGGCCATGATCATCACCCTGGTGCTCTTGGGCAAATGGCTCGAAGCCCGCGCCAAGCGTCAGACGCTGGCGGCACTGGACGCCTTGCGTGCTCTTCGTCCGGCCTTGGCCCATGTTCGACGCGAAGGATTGGTGGTTGATCTGGCGTTACATCGACTGCGCCCTGGAGACGACATGATCGTCAATCCGGGAGAGCGAATTCCAGCCGATGGCGTAGTGCTTGAGGGTGCTAGCCATGTGGACGAATCGCTGATCACTGGCGAGAGCTTGCCCGTGGCCCGCGAGGTGGGCCAGCAGGTCGTAGGTGGCTCGGTCAATGGCGAGGGAACCTTGGTAGTTCGCGCGGTGGCGGTAGGGGCAGAAAGCCAGCTCTCGCGCATCATCCGCCTGGTGGAGTCCGCGCAGGCCCACAAGGCACCGATTCAGCACCTGGTGGACCGCATCAGTGCCATCTTTGTGCCTGCCGTGGTCTTGGCAGCCGTACTCACCGCACTCGTATGGGGGTGGGGGCTGACGCCAGACGATTGGGCCAGCGCGACGATGCACGCGGTGGCGGTACTGGTCATCGCCTGCCCCTGTGCGCTGGGCCTGGCCACGCCCGCCACCTTGATGGTGGGCACCGGGCTGGCGGCCTCGCGTGGTATTTTGGTGCGCGACCTACAGGCGCTGGAGACCTTGCGCTTCGCAGGCATCGTGGCATTCGACAAGACCGGCACCCTCACCCGGGGTCGACCCGAGGTGGTGGGCGTATGGGCTGCCCCATCGGACCACCCAGCAGACGCCGCCTCACTGCGGGTCCTCGGGCTGGCCGCTGCGGTGCAATCCAGTGCGGCGCACCCCCTGGGGCGAGCGATCCTGGAGGCCGCCAAGCAAGCCGGTCAGCCACTGGCTGCGGCGCATGACGTGCGCGCTGTTGCAGGGCGTGGGACGGAGGGAACGCTCAACGGAGCGCGGGTGCGCGTGTGCAGCGAGCGCTGGCTGCAAGAGTTGGGGCTGACCCCGTCCACGGGTCTGCAGGAACAGGCGCAGCGTCAGGCCGAGCTGGGCCACAGTCTGGCTTGGGTGGTCACGCAAGACCCACCGGGCCACGAGGCGGTGCGCGGGTTGCTGAGTTTTGCCGACAAGGTCAAGCCCGAGGCCGCTGCGGCCGTTGCGGCGCTCCAGGCGCTGGGCCTGCGCACGCTCATGATCAGCGGCGACCACGCCAGAGCCGCGCACGCGGTAGCTGCCGCCGTTGGCATCCAAGAGGTCATGTCCGAAGTGCTGCCGCAAGACAAGGCCGCGGCAGTGGCCCAACTGAAGCAAAGCGCCGGACCCGGACGGCGTGTGGTCATGGTGGGAGACGGTATCAACGACGCCCCCGCATTGGCTGCGGCCGACGTGGGCATGGCAATGGCTGGAGACGGCGGCGGCACCGATGTGGCCATGGAGACGGCCGACATGACGCTATTGCGCGGCGATGTGGGTCTGGTGGTACAGGCCGTGCTGTTGTCGCGGGCCTTGCAGCGCAAGTTAAGGCAAAACCTGTTTTGGGCCTTTGCCTACAACGTCGTGGGCATCCCCTTGGCCGCCGCGGGTCTGCTCAGCCCCGTCGTCGCGGGAGCCGCCATGGCGTTATCCAGTGTGAGCGTCATCACCAACGCCTTGCTGTTTCGCCGCTGGCAGCCCCAGGCGGGCACTGTCGCTGCGCCCTCGCCTCAGTAACTAGCGAAACCGTGACTGCGGCACCGTGCGCAAGTCACCGGGCAATGAACCCACGTACTGCGCGATCGCCTTGAGCTCATCGGCCGTAAAGCCCTTGGCCTGCCCGGCCATGATGGCGTTACCGCGACCCGTCAGGCCGTGCGAGGAGTTTTTGTAGGCCTGCAGTGTCACGTTCAGGTAATCGGGGTGCTGCCCCGCAATCTTGGGGTAGTTGGGCGCAATGGGCTTGTTGAAATTGGCGCCATGGCATGAAGCACAGGCACCCTTGGTCAACAAGGCAGCCACCTGCGCACTTGGATTGGCCGGCGTGTCAGCAACCGCGCGGGGGGCCTTGCCGTGCTGCTCATAAAACGCCCCAAGATCGGCCATATCCTTTTCGCTCAGAGACTGCGAAATACCCCGCATGGTGGGGTGCTTGCGCTCACCCGAGGCGTAGGCGTTGAGCGCCGCCACGATATAGGCCGCGTTTTGACCTGAAATCATCGGCACCCGGTGCACCTGGGGAAAAGTGGCCTGATAGCCCACGATGCCGTGGCAGCCTATGCACATGGCTGCCTTTTGCTCACCGGCCTTGGCGTCTTGCGCCTGCACCGAGGAAATCCAGCCGGCCAGGGCCAGCACCAAGATGATCGATTTGGACATGGGTTCGTTGCGCTCTGCCAAAGAAACGGTCGAATTATAGGGGCGGCGTATACTCAAAAAGCACCCTTTCCCGCGAAATCGGGCCCACTCCTTTCTCAACCCTTACGCATGAAATTCCAAGGCTCCGAACACTACGTGGCCACGCCCGATCTGATGCTGGCCGTGAATGCGGCCATCACCTTGCAGCGTCCCCTGTTGATCAAGGGCGAACCGGGCACTGGCAAAACCATGCTGGCTGAAGAGGTGGCTCAGGCGCTGCGGATGCCGCTGTTGCAGTGGCACGTCAAGAGCACCACCAAAGCGCAGCAGGGGCTGTACGAGTACGACGCCGTGAGCCGGTTGCGTGACAGCCAATTGCCCGACGCCGAAAGCTCGCGCAAGGTGCAAGACATTCGCAACTACATCGTGCAGGGGGTGCTGTGGCAGGCCTTTGCCGCCGCCGAGCCCCAGGTCTTGCTCATCGACGAAATCGACAAGGCCGACATCGAGTTCCCCAACGACTTGCTGCGCGAGCTCGACCGCATGGAGTTCCACGTCTATGAAACACGTGAGACGGTGCGAGCCCGTCATCGGCCGCTGGTCTTCATCACGTCCAACAACGAGAAAGAATTACCCGATGCGTTCTTGCGGCGCTGCTTTTTTCACTACATCAAGTTTCCCGACGCAGCCACCATGCAGTCCATCGTGGACGTGCACTTTCCGGGGATCAAGCGCGAGTTACTCGCCTCGGCGCTCCAGACTTTCTACGATGTGCGCAACTTGCCGGGATTGAAGAAAAAACCCTCTACCTCAGAGTTGCTGGACTGGCTCAAACTGCTGGTGGCCGAAGACATACCGCTTGAGGCGTTGCAGTCAAAGGACGAGAAGGTCAGCGTTCCGCCGTTGGTCGGTGCTTTGCTGAAGAACGAGCAAGATGTGACCTTGTTTGAAAAGCTGGTGTTCATGCAGCGGCACAACAGATGAGTGCCCCCTGGCTGGAGCCGGTCATGATGACCGGCGCTCATGCACGCCTGGTGCCTCTGGCGCGGGAGCACCACCAAGCGTTGTGTGATGCCGTTCGCGATGGCGAACTGTGGAAACTCTGGTACACCAGCATCCCCTCTCCTCAAGAGATGCAAGGCGAAATCGAACGCCGTCTCAGCCTGCAAGCTGCCGGCTCGATGTTGCCCTTTACCGTGATGGACAGCCAAGGCCGGGTGGTGGGCATGACCACCTATATGCATGCAGATGCCGTCCACCGCCGCCTGGAAATTGGCCACACGTGGTACGCCTTCAGCACCCAGCGCTCGGCCTTAAACACCGAGTGCAAGCGCATGTTGCTCGGACACGCTTTTGACGTTTTGCGCTGTATTGCCGTGGAGTTTCGGACCCACCGCTTCAATATGCAAAGTCGACAAGCCATTGAGCGCTTGGGCGCGCAACTCGATGGCATCTTGCGTGCCCACCAAATCGGCGCGGATGGCAGCCTGCGCGATACGGCCGTCTACAGCATCACGGCCGCTGAGTGGCCCACCGTGAAAACACATCTGGATTTTCAACTCTCCCGCAGGCCCTGACAGCGCCCGGGGAAGACCACATGGCCCGTCCTACTCGACACAAGATTACGGTTGACGACCTCTGGAAGGTTCAACGGCCTGGTCCACCCAGCCTGTCGCCCGATGGCGCACAGGTGGTCACGTCGGTGACCTCCTACCAGATGGCGGACAACAAGTCGCAAAGCAGTCTGTGGTTGTTGTCGACCCTCGGCGGCCGTCCCAGGCGGTTGACGCAGTGCGGCGAAAAAGACGGGCAACCACGGTTCAGCCCCTCGGGCCAGCAAGTGGCGTTCGTGGCCCGTCGGGGCACGGAAAGCGGCGCAGATGAGTTGCCGCAGCTGTACCTGATCGCCACCGACGGTGGGGAAGCCCATCGGGCAGCCACAGTACCCACTGGCGTCGAGGCCTTCCGTTGGTGTCCGGATGCTCGGCACGTCATCGCCGTGTCCTGGGTGTGGCCCGATGCCCGCGGCCAGGCCCAGCAAGCCAGCCGACTCAAAGCCTTCAAAGCCAGGAAGGAAACCGGCTACGCCACCTCTCAATCTCAGTACCGGTATTGGGATCACCACATCCCCCAAGGTCGGGTGGCGCACTTGCTGCGGATAGACACAGTCAGCGGCAAGGTGCGTGACCTGTTCGAGGGCACGCCCTACGAGCTGTCCCGGGCTGACCCGGACGCCAACACCTTTGATATCTCGCCTGATGGCCAGAGCGTGGTCTTCGCGTTCGACCCTGCCAGCGAAAAGCGCATGGACGGACGGTTTGCCTTGGCCGAGGTGGATTTGCGCACAGGCCGAATCCGCGAGTGGGTGCGCGATGCGCAATGGGATTTTTCCAATCCTCGCTACAGCCCAGACGGCAGCCAGGTGGCGTTCATTGCCAGCCACCAAGGCCAAAAGCACACCATGCCGGGCCACCTGGCCATTGCGCAGCGTCCAAAAGCGCACTCCGGTGTCGCCCGTCGCTCAAGCTGGCGCGTGATCAGTCAAGACTGGGACCACGACGTCCATGGGCCGCTTCACTGGCACCCCCAGGGCGAATCGGTGTTTTTGTTCGCCGAGGATCAAGGCAGGCGGCACCTGTGGCAATTTGATCTGAACTCGAAGACCGCTTCGATTGCCGTTGAAGGCGGCTGCGTTCACCAGGCGGAGGTGGGCTGGGAGGCCATTGTGTGTCTGTCGGATTCGGCGGCGCATCCTCCGCGCCTGACCGTCCACCGACCTGGGCAATCGGCGCAACGCATCGAGTCGTTCAATCAAGACCTGCTAGACAGCTGGCAACTCGGGCGCACGCAGGAGATGTGGATCCGCGGGGCTCAGGGTGACCGCGTGCAAGTGTGGTTGACCTTTCCGCCCGGGTTTGATCCCAAGCGGCAGTACCCGCTGCTGCACAACATCCACGGCGGGCCTCATACGGCCGCGGGTGATAACTGGCACTTTCGCTGGAACACGCATGTGTTTGCTGCTCAGGGCTATGTGGTGGCATCGGTGAACTATCACGGCTCTTCAAGCTTTGGGTATGCCTTCTTGGACAGCATCACCCACCGCTGGGGAGAGTTGGAACTGCAAGATATCGAGGCAGCCACCACAGCCTTGCTGCGCAAGCCCTGGGTCAACCGCCGTCGGGTGTTTGCTGCTGGCGGCAGCTACGGCGGCTATATGGTGGCCTGGATGAACGCGCATATTCGCCCGGGACGCTACCGCGCCTACATCTGCCATGCGGGTTGTTTTGACTGGACTGCCATGTTTGCCGACGACGCCTGGGCCTGGCACGCCAAGGAGCTGGGGGCTTGGTACTGGGACGATCTGAAGCAAATCCAGCGACAAAGCCCCCACGCGCATGCCCGATCCATGCGCACGCCCACACTGGTGGTGCACGGCGCCTTGGACTATCGGGTTCCCGATGCGCAAGGTCTGGCCTACTACAACACACTCAAGGCGCTGAATGTGCCATCACGGCTGCTGTGGTTTCCCGACGAGAACCACTGGATCCTCAAACCTCGCAACAGCGCCCAGTGGTATGCGGAGTTCTTTGACTGGCTGCGTCAACACGACGACGCTACGGCGCCGACGGGCCGACGCGCGCGGCGCTCTGCTCGCTAAGTTGGGGCCCATCAGAATCGAGCCATGCTCATCAACTTCTTCTATACGCTCAGATCGGCCAAAGTACCGGTGTCGGTACGCGAGTACCTCAGCCTGCTGGAGGCCTTGCGCGCCGGGGTGATCGACGATGAAACCGGTGGCCCGAGCCTAGATCGGTTTTACTACCTGGCGCGCACTACCCTGGTCAAAGACGAGGCGCACTTTGACAAGTTTGATCAGGCGTTTTCAGCTTATTTTCGTGGCGTGGAGATGCTGGCCGATTTCACGCGTGATGTGCCTCTGGAGTGGCTGCGCAAGACGCTGGAGTTGGAGCTCACCCCCGAGCAAAAGGCCGCCATTGAGAAGATGGGCTGGGACGAGCTCATGCAAACGCTCAAGAAGAGATTTGAGGAGCAAAAAGATCGCCACCAGGGCGGCAATCGCATGATCGGCACCGCTGGCACCAGTCCCTTTGGGGCCTGGGGCTACAACCCGCAGGGCGTTCGCATCGGCCAAGAAAAGAGCCGCAATCGCAGCGCGGTCAAAGTGTGGGACCAACGAGCCTTCAAGGACTACGACGACACGCTGGAGCTGGGAACCCGCAACATCAAGGTCGCCTTGCGCAGGCTGCGGCGCTTTGCCCGTGAAGGTGCCGCCGAAGAGCTCGACCTGGACGACACCATCCACAGCACGGCGGCCAATGCCGGCTGGTTGGACATCAAGATGGTCCCCGAGCGCCACAACAAGGTGAAAGTGCTCCTGCTCATGGATGTGGGCGGCACGATGGACGAACACATCCACCGCGTTCAGGAGCTTTTCAGCGCCGCGCGCAATGAATTCAAGCACCTGGAGTTCTTGTATTTCCACAACTGTGTGTACGACTTCATGTGGAAGGACAACCGGCGTCGCTTCAGCGAAAAAACGCCCACCTGGGATGTGCTTCGCAAATACAACAAAGACTGGCGCTTGATCTTCGTGGGCGATGCCACGATGAGCCCCTACGAAATCCTGCAGCCCGGCGGCAGCGTTGAGTACAACAACGAGGAGGCCGGCGCCCAGTGGCTGCAACGCCTCACCCAAGCCTTTCCCAAATTCGTCTGGATCAACCCCGAGCCTCAAGGGCTGTGGTCATACCGCCAAAGCATTGCCATCATCCAGCAGTTGATGAATCAGCGTATGTACCCCCTCACCCTGGCCGGCTTGGAAGGCGCCATGCGGCTGCTGAGCAAATAGGACACCCTCCGTGTTGGCCCACCGCCTCAGGCTGCTGCGTCTACTGCTGGCACTTATCTTGCCCCTTTTGGGCGCAGGATGTGCCGCACTGCGCCCTGCGTGGCTCGAGCGAGGGGGCGAGGCAGCCTCTGCGGCGCAAACGCAAACACCTAGCGGCGCCTTGCAAGTGGAAATCGAGGCAGCGCCGTCGCTGCGACCGGTGCTGCTGCAGCACCTGGATTTGGCCCGATTGGCTCGCTTGTCGCAGGGCGAGGTGGTGAGCGACGGCGAGTTGTCACGCCTGGTAGAGGCCACGCCAGCGCAGGTTCGGGTGCTGCTGCAAACCGAGGGGTTTTTCAATCCGCGGGTGACCATTGAGCGTGAAGCAACACCAGCGCCCGGCCCAGAGCGCGTGCGCGTGCGCGTGGAGGCTGGACCGCAAGTCAGAATCGACCGCCTGGACCTGCAAACTCTCGACACGCCACAAGACCCGCCGGGCTGGGCTCAGTCCTGGACGCTGCCGGTGGGCGCTCCTTTTCGCAATGCCGCTTGGACCCAGGCCAAGGACCAGGCACTGGCACGCTTGCGCTCGGCGGGCTACCTGGCCGCGCAATGGGTGCGCACCGAAGTGGACATTGACCCCCAAGACAACCGCGCCCTCTTGGTGGTTCAGGCCAGGGCTGGCCCGCTGTTTCGCCGAGGCGAGGTGGTGCTGCAGGGGCTGAAGATCCACGAAGCCTCCACCGTCATGAACCTGCTGGACTTGCCGCAGGGCTCCCCCCTGATGGAGTCGCTCATTCTGGACGCACAAGACCGCATGCAAAAGGCCGGGCTGTTCGAGCGCGTGGCCATCGTGATCGACCCTGACCCTGCTCAGGCGGCAAACGCGCGGGTCACCGTGCAGCTGTCTGAGCTGGCTCCTCAGCAACTCACGCTGGGCGTGGGCGTGAGCGCCAACACGGGGCCCCGTCTGACGCTGGAGCACGTGCACCGGCATGTGTTGTCACAAGCGGCCACGGCACGCAACAAGGTAGAGCTCGCTCGCAGCCGGCAGGCCTGGGACGGCGAGCTCAGCACCCACCACCGCGAAGGTTTGTACCGTTGGGTCACCGGTGTGGGCCTGGAGCGACTGGTCAGCAGCACCGATACCGTGCTGTCGCAGCGCCTGAAGTTCGGACGCAGCCAAGATTCGCTGCGAATCGACCGATTCACCTTCGCCGAGTTAGACCGCTCAGCCCGCAGCACCCCCCTGTCGCGCACCGAATCGGTGGCCGGCTCATTGAATTTGCATTGGTCATGGCGTGATATCGACAACCCGCTGCTGCCCACTCAGGGGTGGACGGTAGCTCTGCAAGGCGGCGCTGGGGTGGCGCGCTCCAGCGGCAGTGATGCCGGCGGATTCGGGCGCGCTTACGGTCGAATCACGGCCTACATTCCCTTGGGTGAGCGGTGGTACAGCCAAAGCCGCCTGGAAGCGGGGCAGGTGTGGGCGCCGGTCCAGCTGGATGTGCCCGAGAGCTTGCGATTTCGAGCCGGTGGCGACGACTCGGTGCGTGGCTACGCCTACCGGTCTTTGGGCCCACAGGATGACGGCGTGGTGGGCAGTGGCAAGGTGTTGCTCACTGGCAGCGTAGAAGTGGCCCGGCCGCTGTCAGACGCCTTGCCCCAGTTGTGGGGAGCCGTGTTCGTGGACGCGGGCAATGCGGCCCAGACATTTCGAGACTACCGGGCCGTCTGGAGCACGGGGCTGGGGTTGCGGTGGCGCAGCCCCGTGGGCCCCCTGAGGCTGGACCTGGCCTGGGGCCGGGAGACCCAAAAGGTGCGATTGCACTTCAGCGTCGGCATCGTTTTCTGAGCCCTCGATTGCCTGAGCGGCCTCAGGCCGTGGACAATGTGCATCGATGACGGCTCCTGAGGTCAACGACTCCGCCCCTTTGCCACCCACCAGGCCGGCGCCACCCCGAGCCCGCCGAGCCCTGTGGCACGCCTTGTTGCGATCGGTGTGGGCAGCCGTTTTGGGTCTGCCGGTGGTGGCGGTGGGCTTGCTGATTGCGCTGCTGCACACATCCTTGGGCACCCAACTGGCCTTGGCCCTGGTCCCCGGTCTGAAGGTGATGGGCGCTCAGGGCGCACTACTGGGCGAGCACTTTGGTGCGGCGCGTCTGGAGGTGCGTTGGGCCTCAGGGCAAGGCGTCGTCGAAGTGCACCACTTCCGTTGGGAAGGGGCCCAGTGGCGGTGGTGGCTGGGCGATGGCGTGTGGGCAGGTGTTCACGCCAAGTCGCTCCAGGCGCAGGAGGTGGTGGTGAGAACCCCAGCGTCTACCGGCCAGGACAAGCCCCTGCCCGCTTCGTTGAAGCTGCCCATCAGCGTGTGGGTCGATCAGGTGCAGGCCAAGCGGGTGGTAGTCAACGCCCTGCCCGCCTGGCAAGATATCAGCGCGCAGGTGCGTCTGGGCGACGATGGGGGCGCCTACCACCGTATCCCCCAGGCCGTGGCCACTTGGGGCCACGCGCGCTATCAAGCGCAGGCCAGTGTGCAAACGCAACGGCCCTTTGCACTGACCGCGCAAGCCCAGGCGCAGTCGGGTGCCCCCCCAATGGCTGCCCCGGCGGCATCTCCTGCTGCTTCATCAGCCACGGCCTCGGTATCGCCCGCCTGGTGGGACGCCCCTTGGGAGGGCCAGGCTCAGGCCTCAGGCACGGTGGCCGACTTCTCGGTCACCGCGCAGCTTCATGCCACGCAGCAGCGTCATTCACCTCAACTTGATGCCGTGGTGCAGGTGCTGCCGCTGTCGGCATGGCCTCTGGGTCGGGTCTCGCTGACCACCCGACAACTGGATGTGCGGGCACTGTGGCCCGCTGCTCCCCAGACGCAGCTCAGTGGCCGCCTGCAGATCTTGCGTGCGGGTCTGGATCTGCCGTTTGAGGCGGTGGTTCAACTGACCAATGAAAAGCCTGGTCGGTGGGACCAGGGCCAGTTGCCCCTGCGCAGCCTGATACTCGATGCCAAAGCATCGGGGTCCCCCACGCGCGAGCTGACACTGCCAAATTTCGATGTCAGCCTGTTTGATGGCAAGGCCGCGGCAGGCCGGTGGCGCGGCAAAGGGACATGGTCAGACCACACCCTGGTGCTGACCTCTCGTCTGTCGGAGGTCAGACCCCAGAGTCTGGACAAGCGTGCCCCGGCCATGGTGGTCTCCGGCCCGCTGGATCTGCGTTGGCAGACGCAGTCCTCTGTTGCCAGTGGGTCCACCCCGTGGGCTTTGCACTGGCGAGGCGATCTGGAAGGACGACTCGATGGGGCCCCCTACCCGGTGCAGCTGCAGTGGGAAGGTCAAGCCAGCCCCCAGTCTTTAGAGGTGCTTCAGCTGCGCGCGGTCGCAGGACCTGCCAGCGCCGATGTCAAGCTGCAGCTACGCCAGTTGCCCAACTCACTGTGGCGCGCCCAAAGCAGCGGACGACTGGCGGGCTTTGATCCGGCTGCGTGGTTTGCAGGCGAGCCAGGGTCAGCCTGGCGACGTGGCCCGCACCGTTTGCATGCCCAATGGACCATCGACCTGTTGGCGCCCAAGCTCAGCAATACCCGGTCCGTACCCCAGTGGCTCCAATCACTGCAAGGCGATGCCCGCATGCAAATCGACCCCTCTGAGTTGGCCGGTGTACCCCTGCAAGGCCAGATTCGACTGGAACGCGACGCCCCTTCGAATTCGGGTCAGGTGGCGTCCCTGTCATCACGCAGTCGCCTGCAGGGAACGCTGCAAGTCGGTCGCAACACGGTGGAGTTTTCGGGCTCGGGTGATCCCATGGAGTCGGGCGACAACGACAAATTGAATCTGCGCGTGGCGGCGCAGGCTCTGGCCGATCTGGCGCCTTGGGCTCGGCTGCATCCGAGCTGGAGCGGATGGATACCGCGCCAGGGCACGGCACAGGCGCAACTGAGCTTATCGGGGCGATGGCCCAAGATTCAGACTCAGGGTCAAGTGGGCCTGCGCGATGTGCGCATGGGTGGATTGGCACTGCGAGATGCCACCGCCCAGTGGTCCATGGCCACTGGGGCGGAAGAGCCGGTGACATTGCAAGCCGAGGTCAGCGATCTGCGGCTGCCCGGTCAGCAAGCGGCCTTTCTTCGTGCAGAGGTGCTGGGCACTGCTCGCCAACACCGCATCGCGCTAGACCTGGCCACCGCCTGGCGACCCGCAGCCGCGGTGGAGCGCACGCTGGGGCTGCCCGCAGGCTCTGGCACCCAAGCCCAGCTGGTGGGTCAAGGTGCATGGGAGCCCTCCTCGTCTGTCTCGGTATGGCGAGGTCAGGTGGATCGGCTGTCTGCGGGTGTTTGGGATGGTCGCGGATTCACACGGGGCGTCTCTGAGTCCTCGTGGCTGGATGCGCGCGACTTGCGAGCCCAGCTCCAGTGGAATGCGCAAGCGGAGCTGACGGCCATCCAGGCCTCAGCCGGGCGAGCCGTGCTGGCCGGTGGCTTGCCGCTTCGCTGGGAGGCCTTCGAGTACCGCAGCCCCACCTCGGCCCAGGGCCGTGCAGATTTCAATATTCAAGCGCAGGTGGAGCCCACAGCCATCGCGCCATTCCTGCAGCGGGCCTTGGGTTCAACCTCTGGCTCACCGTCGGGGGCATGGAGTGGCGATCTACGTGTCAGTGCCCAGGTTGGGGTTCGGGCCGCCCAGACGTTTGAAGCGCAGGTGCGGGTTCGGCGAGAAAGCGGCGACTTGCAATGGAGCGAAAACGGCGCCCCTCAGGCCATGGGTTTGACGGCCGCCGAGGTATCCCTCTCGGCCAAAGACGGCCAATGGCGCTTTGCGCCGCGTCTGTCGGGTCGGGCCTTGGGCAATGTGGGAGGTGTCTTGTCGCTGCGAACAGACCCTGCCTTGCGCTGGCCCGATGACCAAGCCCCGCTGGAAGGCACGCTGGATCTGTCGGTTCCCAACCTGGGGGTGTGGACACCCTGGATTCCGCCTGGCTGGCGCCTGGCGGGCAGTTTGCAGACCGATGCGCGTGTGGGCGGACGCCTGGGCTCGCCCCAACTCACTGGCAGTTTGCAAGCGCAAGGTGTCTCCGTTCGCAACCTGCTGCTGGGGGTGGCCCTCACCGAAGGTCAAGCCCGTATCGCTTTAGATGGAGAGACCGCGCGGGTGGAACAGTTGAGCATGCGCGCAGGCGAAGGCCGCGTGACGGTGGAAGGCTCAGCCGACCTGGGCGCGCAACCGCAAGCTCAGCTCAAGATCAAAGCCCAGAACTTTCGAGTACTGGGCCGAGTGGATCGGCAATTGGTGCTGTCTGGCGATGCGCATTTGGCCCTGGGTCGCGAGAGCGTTCGGGTGCAAGGCCAAGCGCATGTGGACAGCGGCCTGTTTGACCTATCGAGTCGCGATGCTCCCACCTTGGATGACGATGTCAAGGTCAGGCGTAACGGACAGATCGTCACCGATGACGCGACGACCTTAAGCGCCCCCACCCGGTGGTCACGATGGACTCAAATGGATCTGGATGTCGACTTGGGAGAACAACTTCGCCTGCGCGGGCGCGGCCTGGACACCGCCTTGCAAGGTCGACTTCGGGCCAGTACACCCAACGGGGTATTGGTCCTTCATGGGGAGGTGCGCGCAGCCAAGGGCACCTACGCAGCCTATGGACAAAAGATGGAGATCGAACGCGGTGTGGTGACCTTTCAAGGTGCCCCCGAGACCGCGCGCCTGGACATTCTGGCCCTACGCCCCAACATCGACTCGCGGGTCGGCGTGGCGATATCAGGGCCCACGCTCAACCCGCGGGTTCGCCTGTACAGCGAACCGGCCATGAGCGAGACGGACAAGCTGTCATGGTTGGTGCTGGGTCGAGGCGCCGATGGCCTGGGTCGGGCTGACACCGCGGTGCTGCAGCGGGCGGCCGTGGCCTTGTTGGCTGGCGAGGGTGGCGAGGGTCCCAATGACAATCTCATGCGCGCCATTGGGCTGGATTCGGTGTCCTTGCGGCAAAGTGAGGGCGATGTTCGGGAGACCGTCATCAGCTTGGGCAAACAGCTCAGCCAGCGGTGGTACGTGGGCTATGAGCGAGGCGTCAATGCCACCAACGGTACCTGGCAGTTGATCTATCGAATTGCGCAGCGCTTTACCTTGCGCGCGCAAAGTGGTCTGGAGAATTCTCTGGATCTGATCTGGACATGGCGATTTGAGAAGCCCTGAGTAGCGACGACGGCTTGCCCACCGTCTGCGCAAGCGGAGGGTTTTGTTGCGGACAGCATTGCACAGCCTCAACACCCCACCTGAGTTTAGGCTCTAGTCTGTCATCTCCTTTGCAGCAGCTGGAGCACCCGCACATGACTCCCGGATCGTCGGCTCTGGTCATTTCACCGCCTGCTTCGCCTGCCCCCGCGCACGCGCACACCGCCACTCTGGGCGAGAGCATCGTACCCCTGGTGCCCATGCGCAATGCGGTGTTGTTCCCACATGTCATGGCACCCTTTACCATCGGCAGACCCAAGTCGGTGGCCGCCGTGGACTTTGCGCTGGCCCACCAAGCTCCATTTGCCGTGGTGCTGCAAAAAGATGAGAGCCAAGACGATCCTGGCGTAGAGGGGTTGTGTACCTGGGGCACTTTGGCCCATGCCGTTCAGCACACCCGAACGCAAGACGGTCAATTGCTCATCGTGTGCCAGGGGCTGCAGCGCCTGCGGGTGCTGGAGTCCATAGAAGGCCACCCCTTCTTGGCCGCCAGAGTGGAATTTATCGACGAGCCCGAGGCCTCTACCCAGGCGCAGGCGCTGGCCCTGCAACTGCGCCAGCGCGGCGGCGAGGTGCTGTCGTTGATGCCGGGCGTTCCGGCCGAGCTCGCGCAGGTCTTGCAAGGCACGCGCTCGCCTTCTCACCTGGCCGATCTGGCCGCCAGCCTCATCGATGCCGAGCCGGCAGAAAAGCAACGGCTGCTTGAGACCCTGTCGGTGGAGGAGCGGCTGTCTCACGTGCTGCAGCTGGTGCAGCATCGCTTGGAGGTCTTGCGTCTGTCGCAGGAAATTGGAGCCAGAACCAAGGCGCAACTCGACGATCGTCAGCGTCGCGTGCTGCTAGAAGAGCAGCTCAAAGCCATTCGCAAGGAGCTGGGTGAAGGCAGTGAGTTGCAGCAGGATGTGGCCAGCCTGGAGCAAGCCCTAGGCGATGCGCAAATGCCTGAAGACGCACTCAAGGAGTGTCATAAGGAACTGGGCCGACTCAAACGCATGGGTGAGACCTCCGCTGAGTACAACGTCTTGCGCACTTGGCTGGAGTGGATGAGTGAGCTGCCCTGGAAAGCGCCAGAACCCCTGCAAATCGACTTGGACGGGGCCAGACGCGTACTGGAAGAAGACCACTTCGGTCTGCCCAAGGTCAAACAACGTATCGTGGAGTTCTTGGCAGTCAAGAAGCTCAATCCACAGGGGCGCGCGCCCATCTTGTGCTTCGTTGGTCCGCCTGGCGTGGGCAAGACCTCGCTGGGTCAAAGTATCGCGCGGGCGCTGGATCGACCCTTTGTGCGTGTTTCTTTGGGTGGCGTACATGACGAGGCCGAGATTCGGGGCCACCGACGTACCTATATCGGGGCCATGCCCGGGCACATCGTTCAGGCGTTACGAAAGGCTGGGGCACGCGACGCGGTGATGATGCTCGACGAAGTCGACAAAATGTCAGCGAGCCTTCAAGGAGACCCCTCAGCAGCCTTGCTGGAGGTATTGGACCCGGAGCAAAACGCGACCTTTCGAGATAACTACTTGGGACTGCCTTTTGATCTGAGTCGGGTGGTGTTCATTGCCACGGCCAATGTCATCGATCAAGTCCCCTCGCCTGTACGCGACCGCATGGAAGTCATCGAATTGCCCGGCTATACGCTGGAGGAAAAGTTGCAGATCGCACGACGCTATCTCGTCGATCGTCAACTCAAGGCCTGCGGCCTGGCATCGTCGCAGCTTTCCTTTACCGATACGGCCTTGCTGGGCTTGGCCTCGCAATACACCCGCGAGGCCGGCGTGAGACAACTCGAACGTGAGATTGGTCGGGTTGCCCGGCACGTGGCCACTCAGGTGGCAGCCGCTCAATTGGTCTCACGCACTATCGATGGCGAGGACCTCGATGACGTGCTGGGCCCTCCCACGGTTGAGCACGAAGCGGCCATGCGCAAGGGCTTGTCTGGCGTGGCCACGGGTCTGGCCTGGACGCCAGTGGGAGGTGACATCCTCTTCATTGAGGCCACCCGGGTCAATGGCGAGGGACGGCTCATCCTCACGGGCCAGCTGGGCGAGGTGATGAAAGAAAGTGCCCAAGCCGCACTCACCCTGGTCAAGGCGCATGCCCACACCTTGGGTCTGAGCAGCCGGCTCTTTGAGACCCACGATGTGCATTTGCACGTGCCAGCAGGGGCCATCCCCAAAGACGGCCCCAGTGCCGGCGTGGCCATGTTCGTGGCCCTGGCGTCGTTGTTTGCCGACCGGACGGTCAGGCCTGAAGTGGCTATGACCGGTGAGATCAGCCTGCGGGGGCTGGTGCTACCGGTAGGCGGCATCAAGGAGAAAGTACTGGCGGCCCAGCGTGCCGGGGTCAAGACTGTGCTGCTGCCGACTCGCAACAAGAAAGATCTCGTTGAGCTGCCCGCGGAGTCCCGTGAGGCTTTGAAGTTTGTCTGGCTCGACGATGTGGATCAAGCCCTGCAAGCCGCCCTGAGCACGCGGGTCAGACATCCGGTGGAGACCTTCGAGTTGGCATAGCAAGCCAGACGCCCACGGCCCATCACGAACAGCCGAGAAGGTGCGCGTGCGCGGTGTGGTGGCTTGACTGACCCAATTTGCCAGTGTGGTGTGCGCACTTGAGCGCACGCTCAAGCACTTGTAAACTCAACTCAACAAGCCCTACGCGGCTTGACTTGATGGGAGTTTTCCATGTCCACAGACGGTGTCACCTCATTCAGTAACGGGCTTCGCGTCTCTTTGGGTCCAGCGGGGACTGATCTAAAGGATCAGGTTACCCAAGATGACGTAGAGAAGTTACTCGAAGCAGCCAAGTCTCACCCCGGATTTCGAGCGCATTCGGAGCGCTATGAATTTCGGCTGCGAACGCTCAACGGACAGGCCGTGTTAGAGCTTAAGGAGAAAAATTGGGCAAGCAAGCTCAAGAGCGCCGTTACCGGAGAGCGAAAATCGAACGAACGCAAGGCCGCCGCAGAAGCCATTGGGCGGCTTTTTCAGATCCCGAAGTTTTTTCAAGATGATCAGCGTTTGAACAGTGCGCAAGCCCGGACCTTTGCTTCCACCATCACGGGTAAGGTTGATCAGTTTTTAATTGACCAGGCTGGAGGAAAACTGGAGCTTCCCGAACTCACTGAGGACAAGTGGAAGGAGGTTTTGCAAGAAACCCACAATGCCGTGTCGGATGAGGTTGATGAGTCATCGGGGCTTTATAAAAAAACACTCAACGAAGTCCAAAGAACTCGAATCGAGAATGCAAATTCTGGATTTGAGCTGGTCATGGGGGTCCCGGGGCAAGCCGGCTCAGATTTACAAGGCGTTGAGGCCGTGAATTTTGGATTCAGTAGGCTGCGACAAGCCTCGGGTCTTGGCGATTCTCATGTGGGGGAACGCGCTTTCCAGGTTGCCAAACGTAATCTCATGTCGATTGCAAGGTCTGGATTTCAGCAGCGGTGGTTAACCAGCGCGCATGCGCGATGCCTAGAAAAATATGGCATGGGGGCTGTGCTGAATTCAGCACAACCTCAAAGAACCGCCTTTCACATCCGCTCTGAGGATGGTGAGCGCAGCCCCAGCGCGGTGATCACCCTCAAGACCTCGGGCACTTTGACATTAGGGGGGCAGCCCGATGGATGGAGCGCGGATCTCCCGCCGACTCTTGCCTCGGTGGATTTCAACGCTGAAGTCACCATCAAGGTGAAATGGAGTGCTCTGTCCGGTGACTACTTTGACTTCAACCAAGCCGATGTGGTCAAAGTGCAAGAGAGATTCCTAACCCTGGCGCCAAAAGCAAGCTGATTTCCCCCTGTAGACTCCAGGCCCTACGCCGCCGTAGTTCAATGGATAGAACGAGCGCCTCCTAAGCGCTAGATACAGGTTCGATTCCTGTCGGGGGCGCCACGCCCTACCCCTAGCAGGCCCATAGGCCGCCGCCGTATACTAGGTTCTGTAATCCCTACGGCTGGTAGTCGCCTGCGGAGGACCCCGTCGCCATGCGCTCAAAACTCAAGATTGCCGGTTTTATCGCCCTCGGAGCGGTGGCCGGCGCGCTCACGACCATCCAGGTTCAGGCGGTGGCTCAGCGCTCGTTGGCGCCACTGCCGCTGGAGGAGCTGCAGCAGCTGGCCGCCGTTTACGGCATCGTCAAGAGTGACTATGTGGAGGCGGTGGACGAGAAAAAGCTGATTTCGGATGCTATTTCCGGCATGGTGTCCGGTCTGGACCCGCACTCGCAGTACTTCGACAAGAAAGCGTTCAAAGCCTTTCGTGAAGGCACCAGCGGCAAGTTTGTGGGCGTGGGCATCGAGATCGGCATGGAAGATGGCTGGGTCAAGGTGGTCTCCCCCATCGAGGGCTCGCCCGCCTTCCGAGCAGGCATCAAGGCGGGAGACCTGATCACCCGCATCGACGATGCGGCCGTCAGGGGCATGGTGGTGGACGATGCGGTCAAGCGTATGCGCGGTGAGCCAGGGACCCAGGTGATGCTGCAGATCTTTCGCAAGACCGAAAACCGCACCTTCCCCGTCACCATCACACGCGAAGAAATTCGCATGCAAAGCGTGCGCTCCAAGGTGGTCGAGCCTGGCTACGCGTGGCTGCGGGTTACCAGCTTCCAAGACCGCACGGTGGATGACTTTGTGCGCAAGGTCGAGGAGATCTACAAGGCCGAACCGCAGCTCAAGGGGCTGGTGATCGATCTGCGCAATGACCCGGGCGGCCTCTTGGATGGTGCCGTGGCCATCAGCGCGGCCTTCTTGCCGCCCGATGTCCCGGTGGTCTCCACCAACGGACAGCTGGCCGACTCCAAGTCCACCTTGCGTGCCAACGCCAGTGACTACGCCCGACGGGGAGCCGATCCGCTCAAGCGCCTACCCGCAGCGCTCAAGACCGTGCCCTTGGTGGTGCTGGTCAACGAGGGCTCGGCCTCGGCTAGCGAGATCGTGGCCGGCGCCTTGCAAGACCACAAGCGTGCCGTCATCATGGGCGCGCAAACCTTCGGCAAGGGCTCGGTGCAGACGGTTCGCCAGCTCAGCGCGGAAACCGCACTGAAGATCACCACGGCGCGTTACTACACGCCCAGTGGACGCTCTATTCAGGCCAAGGGCATCGTGCCCGATGTGTGGTTGGACGAAACGGCCGAAGGCAATGTGTTTGCCGCGCTACGCACCCGCGAGGCCGACCTGGAAAAGCACCTGTCCGGCGCCAAAGACAAGTCTGAGCAGGAGCGCGAGAAGATTCGCGCCGAGGAGCGCCGCAAGATCGAGGAGATGGCCCGCTCCCGCGAGCTCAAGCCCCTGCCTGAATTTGGCAGCGCCGAGGACTTCATGCTGCAGCAGGCCTTGAACCAGCTGCGCGGCCAGCCGGTCATGGTCAGCAAGACCGCCACCGAGCGCAAGGCCGAGGCCAAGACTCCCTGAGCTGAGCCGTGAACGACGAGCAGCTGCTGCGCTACTCGCGTCACATCTTGCTGGAGGACTGGGGCGTTGAGGGCCAGCAGCGTCTGGCGATAGCCCGCGCCCTGATCATTGGTGCCGGCGGACTGGGTTCTCCTGTAGCCCTTTACCTGGCCAGCGCCGGGGTGGGTCATATCACCTTGGTGGATCACGACCGGGTGGACCTGACCAATCTGCAACGCCAAATTGCCCACCAGACCTCAGCGGTGGGTCAGTTCAAGGCCGAGTCGGCCGCTCAGCGCATGGGTGCGCTCAACCCCGAGATCCGGATTGAGGCTGTGGTGGCCCGCGTCGATACCGCTTGGCTCGACGCGCAGGTGCCTCAGCATCAAGTGGTGTTGGACTGCACCGATAACTTCACCACGCGCCAAGCGGTGAATCGGGCGTGCGTACAACACCGCGTGCCCCTGGTATCTGGCGCGGCCATTGGGTATTCGGGACAGGTATCGGTCTACGACCGTCGCCGCCATGACCACCCCTGTTACGCCTGCGTCTTTCCTGCCGATCGCACCGTAGACGAGGCGAACTGCGCCACCATGGGGGTGTTTGCTCCTTTGGTGGGCATCATCGGTACGGTGCAGGCCGCCGAGGCTTTGAAGCTGCTGGCCGGGGTGGGACAGTCCCTGGCGGGCCGATTGCTCATGCTCGATGCACGGCAGATGGAGTGGACGGAGGTGCAAGTGCCCGCTCAAGCCGGCTGTGCGGTGTGCAACCCATGAACGCGTCGCGTACCGTGGCGCTGATTGGCGCGCCTACCGACATCGGCGCCGGAACCCGGGGAGCCAGCATGGGCCCCGAGGCGCTTCGGGTGGCTGGGCTCCAGGCGGCCCTGGAGGCAAGGGGCTTGCGTGTAGTAGACCGTGGCAACTTGAGCGGCCCAGGCAACCCCTGGCAAGATGCCGTGGACGGTTACCGGCACCTGCCAGAGGTGACGCAATGGGCTCAAACCGTCCACGAGGCGGTGTGGTCGGAACTGCAACAAGACCATCTGCCAGTGCTCTTGGGTGGCGATCACAGTCTGGCCATCGGCTCCATCAGCGCCGTAGCCCGTCACTGCCGCAACACCCAGCGCAAGCTGCGCATCCTGTGGCTCGATGCCCATGCCGACTTCAACACCCATGTGTTGACCCCCAGCGGCAATGTGCACGGAATGCCAGTGGCGGTGCTCACCGGGCACGGACCTGAAGAGCTCACCGGCTTGGGGGGCGAGGTGCCGGCCGTCAAGACCCGGTGGTTCCGGCAAATCGGCATCCGCAGCGTGGATCCGCTGGAAAAACGCTTTGTCCACCAAGAGGGGCTGGAGGTGTTTGACATGCGCTTCATCGACGAGATGGGCATGCGCCACACCATGGAGCTGGCACTGGCCACGCTGGATGCCAACACCCACCTGCATGTGAGCTTTGATGTGGACTTTCTCGATCCTGATATTGCTCCGGGCGTGGGCACTACCGTGCCCGGAGGGCCCACCTACCGTGAGGCGCAGCTGTGTATGGAGATGATCGCCGACAGTGGTCGGCTCGCCAGCCTGGACGTGATGGAACTCAATCCGGCACTGGACGTCCGTAACCGCACGGCTACGCTGGCCGTAGACCTGATGGAAAGTCTTTTTGGCAAGAGCACCCTCATGCGCGCCCACGGCGAATCACGACAGACCCCACCATGAGCTCACCCACTTACCTTCTGGCCCTGGACCAGGGCACCTCTAGCTCACGCAGCATCGTCTTCGACGCCACCGGGCGCATCGTGGCGATGGCGCAAGAAGAGTTCACCCAGCATTACCCCCAGCCCGGATGGGTGGAGCACGATGCCCAGGAAATATGGGAAACCCAATTGCGCACGGCGCGGCAGGCCCTGAGCACAGCGGGCATCACCGCCCGCCAAGTGGCGAGCATTGGCATCACCAATCAACGAGAGACCACCGTGGTGTGGGACCGCCGCACGGGTGAGCCGATTTATCGCGCCATCGTCTGGCAAGACCGTAGAACCGAGCCGGTTTGTGCGTCGTTGCGCGAATCGGGTCTGAGCCCCTGGTTTGCACAGCGCACGGGCTTGGTGCTGGACCCATACTTTTCCGGCACCAAGCTCGCGTGGATTCTGGATCACGTGGCCTCGGCCCGAGCCCGTGCCGAGGCTGGCGACTTGGCGTTTGGCACGGTAGACGCTTGGCTCATTTGGAAACTCACCGGCGGCGCCGTCCATGCCACCGATATCAGCAACGCCTCTCGCACCTTGATGCTGAACATCCATTCTGGGCGCTGGGATGAGGAGTTGCTGTCGGCCTTGAATATCCCGGCTTCGGTACTGCCGCAGGTACTGCCCTCCAGCGCCGACTTCGGTCACACCCAATCGCAGTGGCTCGGCTCTTCCGTTCCCATTGGTGGCGTGGCCGGTGATCAGCAAAGCGCCCTCTTCGGTCAGGCCTGCTTCCACGCCGGGCTAGCCAAGAACACCTACGGCACGGGCTGCTTCATGCTCATGCACACGGGCGCCACACCCCAGGCCAGCCACAATGGGTTGATCACCACTTGTGCGGCGCAGGTGGGTGCCCAGCGGTCCTACGCACTGGAGGGCAGCGTCTTCATCGGCGGCGCCGTGGTGCAATGGTTGCGCGATGGCTTGGGGTTGATTCAACGCAGCGCCGATGTGCAAGCGCTGGCCGAAAGCGTGCCCAACTCGCAGGGGGTGATGGTGGTGCCTGCCTTCACCGGCCTGGGAGCGCCCCACTGGGACGCCCAAGCACGAGGTGCCATCCTAGGTCTGACCCGGGGCTCCACCGGCGCGCACATCGCGCGCGCTGCGCTGGAGAGCATCGCCTTTCAAAGTGCCGAGCTGCTCTTGGCCATGCAAAAAGACGCACAACTCGCCGGCGGCACCCCGGTGAGCGAGTTGCGCGTGGACGGCGGAGCCTGTGTGAACGACCTGCTCATGCAGTGCCAGGCCGATTTGTTGGGCCTGCCCGTGGTACGCCCCGAGGTTGTTGAAACCACCGCGCTGGGTGCGGCTTATCTGGCGGGCTTGTCCTGCGGTGTGTTCTGCGACTTAGGGGAGTTGGCCCAACAGTGGCGTGTTCAACGGCGCTTTGAGCCGCAAATATCACGCGATGAAGCCCAAGCACGCATGGCCCAATGGCACCATGCGGTGACGCAGGTCCGGGCCTGAGCCTGGGTCAGCCCGAGCGCTTTACAGCGGCTGCAGCAGCGCGCTGTTGTTCCTGCAAACGCAGCACCCGCCGCTGGACTTTGCCAGTGGTGGTCATGGGCAAAGCCTCAATGAACTCGATCTCCTTGGGGTACTCGTAAGGGGCCAGCTTACCGCGTACGTGCGCCTGTAACTGGGCCACCAATGCCTCGTCGCCGGTATACCCCGGGGCCAGCACCACATAGGCCTTGACCACCGCGCCGCGCTGCTCATCGGGTTTGGGCACAACGGCGGCGTTGGCCACTGCAGGGTGCTTGACCAAACAGTTTTCTACCTCGCTGGGGCCAATACGATAGCCGGCCGCTTTGAACATGTCGTCGCTGCGCCCTTGGTACCACAGGTAGCCCTGCTCATCCATGATGGCCATGTCGCCTGTGCGGCACCAGCTGTGGGTCGGATCGCCGGTGAATTTCTCGCGTGTGGCCTTTTCGTTCTTCCAGTAGCCCAAGAAGAAAATGGGATTGGGACGCCCATGAATGTCCAGACGGTGCAACGCCACATCGCCAGGTGTTCCACGGGAACACTCCTGGCCGTTCTCGTCAATGACCGCCACGCGATGCCCAGGGTATGGCCGCCCCATGCTACCGGGCTTGGCGGGCCAACCAGGAGCCCAACGGCGGCGGCCGTCACGACTGGCCCCGCAGTTGCCCACGATGTAGTTGATCTCGGTTTGCCCAAACATCTCGTTCACCGACACACCCAACTCATCGCGACAGTAGGCAAACACCGCATCCCCAACTGCCTCACCCGCACTCATGATGGCGCGCAGCCGCAAAGAGAACTGTTCGCGCGGGTGGGGACAGGCCTTCATCATGGCCTTGAGCGCGGTGGGAAACAAAAAGGTGTGGGTGACCTGAAAGTCCTGCATCAGCGACAGTGCGCGCAGCGGGTCAAATCGGCCTGGATATCCCACAATCTGACGCCCAAAGTACAGAGTCGGCAACAAGGCGTCCATCAGGCCACCCGTCCAGGCCCAGTCTGCCGGCGACCAAAACACGGCATCGTCGCCCGCGAACCAGTTTTGGCTGCACACGAACCCCGGCAGATTCCCAATGAGCGCGCGATGGGGAATCAAGGCTCCCTTGGGTGGTCCGGTGGTGCCGCTGGTGTAGATCAAGACGGCCGGGTCATCGGCCAGGGTCTTCACAGGTGAAAAGGTGGGGCGCTGCACGCGCAGCAGCTCATCCCAGGAGGCTTCAGTGGCCGTATGCAGGGCGTGGGGCTGCACACCCACGGCCACGGTGTGTCGCAGGCTGCTACAAGCGCGGCCTACGGCGCGCAGATTTTCAAGCGCTGAGGTCTCGGCAATGGCCACCACGGCTTCGCCGTGCTGCAGCCGGTATTCAAGCGCCTCGGGGCCAAATAGCAAGGACAGCGGCATGGCCACCGCGCCCATCTGATAAAGCGCCATGTGGGCCACAGCCGTCTCAAATCGTTGCGACAACAGCAAGGCCACCCGATCACCGCGGCGTACGCCCAACGATCGCAAAGCCTGCGACAAGCGATTGGCCTGGCGTTGTAGTTGCGCGTAGGTGTGATCGCTGCGCCTGCCGTCTTCTTGGACACACCGCACCGCCACCCGTTGCGGTCGCTCCCGCGCCCAGCGGGTACAGCACACCTGCGCGATGTTGAACTGCGCGGGCACGTGCCACGCAAAGGTCCTGTGCAAGACATCGTAGCGGTCTGTGGTCATGGCCTCACCTCCCCACCAGACGAAGCCAAGGTTTGCAGCGCGTCGCCAGTGACCCGGCAAATGCGCCAATCGGGTAAGACCGTGGCTCCCATCTTCTCGTAAAACGCAATGGCCTTTTCGTTCCAGTCCAGCACGCTCCACTCAAAGCGTCCACAGCCGCGCTCAACGGCCAGTGCTCCCAGGTGCCGCAGCAGCGCCCGACCCAGTCCACGGCCACGCCAGGGTGGCTGAACGTAGAGGTCTTCCAGGTACAGGCCGGGCCGCCCCAAGAAGGTAGAAAAATTAGCGAAGTACAACGCAAAGGCCACCACGGGGGCGTCGGGTGTGGCAGCGGCGTGAGCAAGCAAGGCGTGAGCCGCGGGTCGCGGACCAAACAGGTGTTGACTCAGCGCCTGTGGCGTGACTTGCACCAAATGCGAGAGTTTTTCAAACTCGGCCAACTCGCCAATGAGCCGCACCAGCGTGCTTGCATCGCCGGGTTGCGCGTTGCGAATATGCCAAGAGGTATCCACCCGCGCATTCTCACCGACAATGCTCGCATGACGCAGCCCCATGAAATCCCCAAGGTCTACGCCCCGCAATGGTCAGCGCAATCGCAGTGGCTCTTCGTTCGCGGCTGGCGCTATCACGTGCACCGATGGTCTGCTGCGGCGCCTTCCGAGCCCGCACCCTTGCTGGTGCTGCTGCATGGCTGGATGGACGTCGGTGCCTCGTATCAGTTTCTGGTGGACGCCTTATTTCGGCGCGAGGGGGCGGCCAGAGAGGTCGTCGCGCCCGATTGGCGGGGCTTTGGTCGCACCAGCGGCCCGGCGACCGACAGTTATTGGTTTGCCGATTACTACGCAGACCTGGATGCCCTGCTCGATCAGCTCAGCCCCGAAGCACCGGTGGATTTGTGTGGTCACAGCATGGGCGGCAATGTGGTCATGGGCTATGCCGGTATTCGCCCGAACCGCGTCAGGCGTCTGATCAATCTGGAGGGGTTTGGGATGCCTCAGACGCGACCCAGTCAAGCGCCCACGCGCTTGGCCCAATGGCTCGATGAATTGCGGGAGCCCCAAACCTTCAAAGACTACGACAGCCTGGGCAGCGTGGCCCAGCGCCTGCAAGCGAACAATCCCAGGCTCAGCGCAGACAAAGCGGCGTGGCTGGCACCGCACTGGAGTCGGCCCAGCGCCCAGGGTCGATGGGAAATCCAAGGAGACCCAGCGCACAAGCGGGTACACCCCCATCTCTACCGCTGGGAAGAAAACGAAGCCCTGTGGCGACGCATCACCGCGCCGCTGCTGTGCATCCAGGGCGATGACGACCATATCGAGCGGTGGTGGAAAGGTCGCTACACCTTGGCCGAATTTCAGCAGCGTCTGCAAGCGGTCGGCTGCGTGCAGCAGCAAGTGCTGAAAGACTGCGGCCATATGCTGCACCACGACCAGCCCGACGCACTGGCCGGGCATCTGCTGGACTTCTTGCAGGCTCCGCTTGAGCACCTCAACGGGGTAGCCAGCGCGCCCGCGACGCCAGATCAGCGACCTGCCTGAAGGCAATCGCTTGAGTGGTCTGGGGCCACTGCCTCCTCACATACGGCCACAAGCTCAAGAACAGCTGCGCCGTGGCATGCGCATCGGCGGCAGCTTGGTGGCGTACCGCACACTCAATGCCAAAGCGTTGCATCCAGTCGTCCAATGAGCGCTGCGCGGTCGATGCGGCGCCTGCTGGGGCTACTGCGGGACCCAGCTCGGCGAGGTCCAACCACGGGTTGGCCATGCGTCGACGCAGCCACTGGGAGCTGCATCGGTCGATCAGGGCTTTGTCAAATGCACTGTGAAAGCCCACCAGCACACCTTGCCCCACCCAACGCTCGAAGGCGTGCAGTGCCTCGGTCGGTGGCACTCCGCTGCGCTGGGCCTGCACGCCTATGCCGTGAATCAGGATATTGGCCTTGTCCACGGAGTGGTCTGCTGGCTGCAACAGCACCACCTCGAAACTGTCGGCCAGGTCGATGGTCCATCCGAGGTCCTGGCGTTGCACGGCCACCCCGGCAATGGCCAACAGGCGATCGCGTTGAGGATCCAGGCCGCTGCTTTCCACATCCACCACCAGCCAGCGCTGGTCGTCAACCTTCACCTGGCGTGGCCACCACCTCATCGTGCGTAGTCCATTTCCAGGCGCTGCTGCAATTGGCGGGCCATGCGCAAGGCCTCTTTGAGAATGCGCCGGTCCACGTGATTGAGCTGGTCGATCTTCATCAAATTGGGCTGGCCGTGCCCCGGCGCAGGAGCGCTGGCATCGGAGTGCATGCTTTCGGCCTGAATCTGCGCCCGCAAGCGCAACATTTGCAAAAACTCAAAACCGGTGGCCCAGGCCTCGGTTTCCTGCATCGACAAGCCCAGCGCTTGGCCCACTTTCATCAGGCGCGCGCGGGTTCCCACCTCCTGTACCCCTTGGGCCAAGGCCAGCAACCGCGCCGCATCGACAAACAACGCCGTGCCCTGCATTTTCAAGTCAATGACCGATTGGCCCTGCACATCGTGAGTCTCCAGCCCTCCCCACCACGTCAGGGGCGGACGGTGGCTCAAGGCGTTGTCAGCCATCTGCTTGAGAAAACGGGGCAATGCCTGGGCGCGGCGTGTGACCAGATCGCGCAAGGGAGCGGCAAGCTCGGTGCGCCCAGCGATGGGTTGAAAGTCAAAGTAGATACTGGCCCGGAGTAAATCTTCCGGCGCGCCGTGATCCATCCAGTGCTCAAACCGCTGCACCCACTGTGCTGTGGTCAGGCAGCACTGAGGGTTGCTGGCCATGATGAAGCCCTTGCACAGCGGGTAGCCGCAGGCGTCTAACACTTGGTTGACGGTTTGCGCAAATGCCAACCAGCGGGGGCGGTCCACATCGGGGTCATCACTCTCAAAGATCAGCCCGTTGTCTTGATCGGTGGCAATGGTCTGCTCACCCCGCCCTTGCGATCCCAAGGCCAGCCAGCAGGCCCGATGCAGGTCCATCTGCATGTTCTGAGCTACCACTTGAACCACTTGCCGATGCAACAGGTCGTTGAGGTGACTGATCAGATCGGTCAAGGCTTGCGCTTTCAGGCCCTGGGCCAGCAAGTGGGTGGCCAGTTGGCGAATATCACGCCCCGCACTGACCAGATGCGCCTCATCACCGGCTGCGCGTATGGCGCTGCTCACCGATTTAAGCGAGAGTCGCTGCAGGGCAAACAGGTCGCGCTCAGAGACGATGTTGAGCAGGCGCTCACCCTCCATCACCGGTACATGCCGAACGCCCTGGCGCGACATCAACAAGACCGCTTCATGAACAGGCGCCTGGGCAGGCAAGGTGTGCAACGGGTGACTCATCACCGCACCAAGCGGCGCATCCAAGTCCAACTGCGGCAGGGTCACCCGACCCAACACATCGTGCCGGGTGAAGATTCCCCTGAGCACACCACCCGCGTCTTGCACCAGTACCGAGCCGATGCGCTTGTCGTGCATCAGCTGCAAGGCGTCTCGGACGCTGGCCTGCATGTCCAGCGTCACAGGCCTGCGGTTTGGCAAGCTGCCCAGAGGAGCTTCAAGCGTGCCTTGCATGAGCGCACGCGAACTCATGGTCTCTTGCAGCTGCCGGCGCGAATCTTCAAGAAGCTGCGTGATACGTCCGCTGAGATAGTCTGCCCATTCGGGGCTGGCGGCGGCCACGGCCTTGATCACCGACAGCGGCAGGCGCCAGGCAAAGACATCGCCTTGCGCCCGGTAGGTGGCGCTCACCGCCCGTTCAGCCAGGGCAGCACCCACCGGAAACAGGTCACCGGCCTCATACGATATGGCCAGCGTCCCCTCGCGCTGTGCGCTCACAGTCCCACGGCGCAAGAGGTAGACATCGCGCATGGCGCCCTGTGACGGCGACACGACCACCTCCTGCGGCGCAAAGTACACCTCCTGCGCCGAGTGGATCAAGGCATCCAGCTGATGGGCCGCCATTCGGTCAAAGGGGTGCCAGCGAGACCATTCGGTTCGCAGGTTGGACATCAGACTCTGCGACGGGGTGACCTTCACGTACTCTCCCTGTCCCCTGGCCCGGGGTGATCAACGCTCATCTTAGGAATTACGCGGCGGCATGACTAGACATAGATCAAAAGCCAAGCTGCCCGCAGGGTGAGCGGCCGCTTGAATCCAATAAAAAGGGGCCCCTGCAGGGGCCCCGTGATCAACTTGTCCTCAGTGCCCCGGGACGGATGACCCGCCCCCAGGCACCCCAGATCAGTTCAATTTGAGATTGGGGTAGCGGACATGCTCCACCAGGTCTTGGGTCTCCTGCTTGGGAGCAGGGGTCACCAGGCTGACGATGATGATCACCGCAATACCCACCGGCACACCGAAGAGGCCAGCCGAGATGGGCGCAATGCCCCACCAGATGTTGTCGGCCACTGGAGAAGTCACCCCAAAAACACCACGCAGCCAGGGTTGGGTGGTGATCATGTAGTACATGGTGACACCCAGGCCTGCGATCATGCCCAGCGAGGCACCCCACTTGTTAGCGCGCTTCCAGAACACCCCCAAGACCAGGGGTGGGAAGAAAGCAGCCGCCGCAAAGGAGAACGCCGCAGACACCAAGAACAAGATGTCAGCCGGCTTTTGCGCCGCCACATAGGCCGCAGCCAACGCCACCACCAACAGCAAGGCCTTGGAGATGGCCACCCGACGCGCCGTCGAGGCATTGGGGTCGAGCATCTTGTAGTACAGGTCGTGCGACAAGGCGTTGGCAATGGTCAGCAGCAAGCCGTCAGCGGTTGACAGCGCCGCGGCCAGGCCACCAGCGGCCACCATGCCGCAGATCACGTAGGGCAAGCCCCCGATCTCAGGCGTGGCCAACACGATGATGTCACCGCCAATGCGCATCTCGCCGAGCTGGAAGATGCCGTCCTTGTTGATGTCCACCACCGAGAGCAAGGCGGGATCGACCTTGCTCCAGTTCTGGATCCAAACCGGCAGCTTGTCAAACGGCGTGCCCACGAGCACGTTGAACACCTCGTACTTGACCAGCACGGCCAGGGCCGGCGCCGTGAAGTACAGCAAGAAGATGAAGAACAAGCTCCAAAACACCGACTCGCGAGCCTCACGCACAGACGGCGTGGTGTAGTAGCGCATCAGGATGTGCGGCAGTGCAGCCGTACCCACCATCAGGCAGAACACCAAGGCCAGGAAGTTGCGGCGAGATTCGTTGAAGGTCTTCTGAGCCTTCTCGTCGCCCTTGGGGTCGCCGGCGAAGATGTTCGCGTGGCCCGGCATACCTGCCAAAGGCTTGGCACGCGCCTCGTTGGAAGTCTTACCCGCTGTCCAGGCCTTCTTGGCATCGGCCTCGTTGGCAGGCAGGGAAGCCAGCGCCTTTTCTGCAGCCTGAACTTCAGCCGCAGGCGCATTGGCCGCTTTCAACTCCTCAATCTTCTTCTCCGCAGCCGCCTTGTCGGCAGCCATGGCAGCAGGCACGTCCTTGAGCTTGGCCGTAAATTCGTCAGCCCTTGCCTGGAACGCCGCAATGACTTCCTTCTCCTTGGGGTCCTCGCGCAGTTGCTTTTCCTTGGCTGTGACCTTCTCCAGCTGGTAGCCGTAGACCGCCTGCGGGATGGGGTTGCCAGTCTGTTTGACCGACAGCCACACCACCGGAACCAAGTAGGCGATGATCAGGATGATGTACTGCGCCACCTGCGTCCAGGTCACCGCACGCATGCCACCCAGGAACGAGCACACCAGGATGCCGCCCAGACCCACGAAGATGCCGATCTCAAAGGCCAAACCGGACAGGCGGGTGGTGATGAGACCCACGCCATAAATCTGCGCCACCACATAAGTGAAGGAGCACAGAATGGCCGCCAGGATGCCCAGGAATCGCGGCAGGTTGCCCTCGTAGCGAGCGCCCAGGAAGTCAGGGATGGTGAACTGACCGAATTTGCGCAGGTACGGCGCCAGCAGTAAGGCCACCAGACAGTAGCCGCCCGTCCAACCCAGGATGAACGCCAAGCCGCCGTAGCCCGTGAGGTACAGCGTACCGGCCATGCCGATGAAAGACGCTGCACTCATCCAGTCGGCGCCGGTGGCCATACCGTTGTAGATGGCCGGCACGCGCCGGCCGGCCACGTAGTACTCCGAGGCATCTGAGGTGCGGCTCATCACGCCGATGCCGGCGTAAAGGGCCACAGTGGCCAGCAAGAAGATGAAGCCTATCCAGCTGCGCGGCAGGCCCATCTGCTCCGCAATAGCCAGCACCACGATGAAGGCGATGAACCCCCCCGTGTACCAACCATAGACTTTGTTGAGTTGCGACTTGAACGCACGGGTGGATGCCGCAGTGACGACATCGCCCGGTTCGTGATCGAAGCCAGCCATGTTATTCCTCCTCGGCAACGCCGTGTTCCTGGTCCAAACGCTCCATGACGCGGGCGTAGTACCAGATGATGATGACGTAGACGATCAGCGCACCCTGGGCGGCTACCCAGAAGCTGAACGGCCAGCCAAAGAAAGTGAAACTCAAGTCGCGGGCAAAGTAGGCCACCCCGAAGGTGACCAAGAACCAAATCAACAGCAAAACGCCAGTGATATTGAGGTTCTTTTGCCAGTACGCGCGATGTTTTTCGCTGATTTGTTGCATGGCTTCCTCTAGTTGTCTCCCAGGCACCTCTCGGCACCTGCTTCGGTTGGCTTCCCGTCGGTTACCCGTCGGTATTGCGCAAGCCCCCCCACGAAATTCAGCTCACGAGCAGTCCGGTTTCGCGCTTGAGTTGCGCAGCCACCTTGGGCTCGAACCCCTCGAGGTGGCGGATGATCCGCTGAGCCTCTTCGGGGTGCTGACGGTCCACATGAACCCGTGCGAGCTGATACCAGCCGTACGGACTCATGGGTTGCAATTCGGTGTTTCGCTTCAGGGCCTCGATGGCCTCGTCCAAGCGATGAAGTCGGATGAGCACCAGCCCCAAGCCGTACCAGGCCCGGTCGAGCTTCTCATCCATTTGGACCGCGCGGCGAAACGCCGCCTCAGCCTCTTCCAGTCGACCCGCCTCATCCAGCAGGAAGGCCAGGTTGAACCAGTGACCGGCGCTGCCCTCAGGGTGCGCCTGCACCAGGGCTTGGGCCACCGCCACTGCCCGGTCCTTTTGACCCAGCTGTGCCAACACATGCACCTGGCTGGCCAAGGCATAGGCGTCTTGGGGCACGAGGTGCAGCATGTCGTTAAAAATCTGCAGCGCCCGTTCGCGTCGGCCCAAGGTGAGACTGGCCATGGCCACCAGCTTGAGCCACCAATACAACATCGGGCGGCGGCTTACCGACATTGGGCCACCCCCATTTGCACGCACAGCGACACCTTGGAGATGGTGGCCACCAACCACACCGACAACAACATCACAAAAGCCGCCACCGGCACATGGCGGTCAATCACCACCTTGGGGGTGATAAATCGAGCAGCTCGAATGAAGGGGTTGGTCAGCACCTGCAAGAGTCGATAAAAGAAGTTGTGGTGTCGTTTGTCGCCCGCCAGCAGCGCCAATAAGGCCTGGCCCAAAAAAGCCATGAGCGCAATTTCAGCAACCAGCTTGACAGCAGAGGCGAGCAATAGCATCGGGCAGGAAAAGTGTGTCCAAGGCGCATTGGGATTTTTGGCTCTTACCCTGCCCTTACGCCACGCTCGGATATCGCGAAAACGCCGGAACTACTAGGGTTACCCCTGAGTTTCTGGCGCTCCGCCTGGCTGCGACGTTGCGCATGCGCAAGTTCGGGCTTGGCGGGCTTGGGTCAGCGTCGGGGCGGGCTCGTGAGAAAATGAGGAGTTTTGCGGGGCGCTCACCCTTGCCCCACCAACAGGACCCCACTTCTCATGGACATCGAAGACATCAACGCCATCGGCTCCCTGCTGGCAGACCTGACGGCACGAACCGCGCAACTTCGGGGGTATCTTTGACTACGATCGCAAAGCCTTGCGTCTTCGCGAGGTCAACGCCGCGCTAGAAAACCCCGCCATCTGGAACGAGCCCAAGCGGGCCCAGGAACTGGGCAAGGAAAAGAAGTCTTTGGAGACGGTGGTACACACCATCGACCATCTGCAAGGACAACTCAGCGACAACAGCGAGTTGTTCGACATGTCCAAAGCCGACCAGGACATGGTGGGCTTGGCCACCATCCGCGACGAGGCCCAGGCCTTGCGCGAGACGGTGGAACAACTGGCACCCTTATGACA
>CAYNSW010000018.1:49457-53361 GCA_964400135.1 uncultured Rubrivivax sp.
AGACGGTGGAGCAGCTGGAGTTTCGGCGCATGTTCAACAACCCGGCCGACCCGAGCAACTGCTTCATCGACATCCAAGCTGGTGCGGGCGGAACCGAGGCCTGCGACTGGGCGCAGATGCTGCTGCGCCAATACCTCAAGTATTGCGAACGCAAAGGCTTCAAGGCCGAGGTACTGGAAGAAACCGAAGGCGATGTGGCTGGCATTCGCAGCGCCTCGCTGAAGGTGGAGGGCGATTACGCCTTTGGTCACCTGCGCACCGAAACCGGGGTACACCGGCTCGTGCGAAAGAGCCCTTTTGACAGCGCTGGTGGCCGCCACACCAGCTTTGCCAGCCTGTTTGTCTACCCCGAGGTGGATGACTCCATCGAAATTGAAATCAATCCAGCCGATGTGCGCATAGACACCTTCCGCGCCAGTGGTGCGGGTGGGCAGCACATCAACAAAACCGACTCGGCCGTGCGCATCACGCATTTGCCCACCGGCATCGTGGTGCAGTGCCAAAACGACCGCTCCCAACACCGCAATCGCGACGAGGCCTGGGCCATGCTGCGCAGCCGCCTGTACGAGCACGAAATGCGCAAGCAAATGGAAGCGCAACAAAAACTCGAAGACTCCAAGACCGATGTGGGCTGGGGCCACCAGATCCGCTCTTACGTGCTGGACCAAAGCCGTATCAAGGATCTGCGCACGGGCGTGGAAATCAGCAACACCCAAAAGGTGCTCGACGGCGACCTCGACCCCTTTATTGAAGCCAGCCTAAAGCACGGGCTGTAACGAACGGAGAACATTTCATGCGTGAAGGCTCAGCGCCGGTCGTCGTGCGACGTACCGACTACTCCCCTCCCCCGTTTTGGATACGGGAGGTCGACTTGACCTTTGATCTTGACGCCACCAAGACACTGGTCACCAGCCGATTGACTTTCGAGCGCAATGCCCAGGCCGGCGCCGATCAGCCGCTGCAATTGCAGGGCGAAGGGCTGACCCTGCTGCGCGTGATGAGCGGCGAGCACAGCCTGTCTTTTCGCCACGATGCCGAGGCGGGACTGCTGGTGATCGAACAGCCACCAGCGGGCGAGCGTTTCACACTGGAGATTCGCAACACCTGCTCACCTGAGAAAAACACCGAACTCTCCGGGTTGTATGCCAGTGGCGGTGGCTTGTTCACCCAGTGCGAAGCTCAAGGGTTTCGCCGCATCACATTCTTTCTGGACCGCCCCGATGTGATGGCTGTCTACAGCGTGACGCTGCGCGCCGACAAGGCACGCTACCCGGTCTTGCTGAGCAACGGCAACCTGGTTGAGGAAGCTGAGCTCGAAGGCGGGCGCCACCTGGCCCGATGGGTCGACCCCTTTCCCAAGCCGAGCTACCTGTTTGCGCTGGTAGCCGGCCGTCTGGTCGCGCGCGAACAGCGCATCACCGCGCGCAGCGGCAAGGAGCACCTGCTGCAAGTGTGGGTACGACCGGGCGACTTGGACAAGACCGAACATGCCATGCGCTCGCTCATGGCCTCAGTGGCATGGGACGAAGCGCGCTTTGGCCTGAGCTTGGATCTGGAGCGTTTCATGGTGGTGGCCGTGGAAGACTTCAATATGGGCGCCATGGAGAACAAGGGGTTGAACCTGTTCAACACCAAGTTCGTGCTGGCCAGTGCGGCCACCGCCACCGACACAGACTACGCGGGCATTGAGAGCGTGGTGGCCCATGAGTACTTTCACAACTGGACGGGTAACGGCATCACCTGCCGCGACTGGTTCCAACTCTCGCTCAAAGAGGGGCTGACGGTGTTCCGCGACCAGGAATTCAGCATGGACATGGCCGGCACTCCCTCGGCGCGTGCGGTCAAGCGCATTGAAGATGTGCGCGCCTTGCGCGCCGCGCAATTCCCCGAAGATGCGGGCCCCATGGCGCATCCGGTGCGCCCAGAACAGTATGCGGCCATCGACAATTTCTACACCGCCACCGTTTACGAAAAAGGCGCCGAGGTGGTGCGCATGATGCACACCTTGGTGGGCCGCGAGGGCTTTGCCAAGGGGATGTCGCTGTACTTTGCCCGCCACGATGGCCAGGCCGTCACGTGCGATGACTTTGCGCAGTGCATTGCCGAGGCCAACCCGGGCAGTGCCCTTTCGTCACGACTCGAGGCCTTCAAAACCTGGTACTCCCAAGCCGGCACACCCCGCGTGCAGGCGCACGGGGTGTACGACGCGGCGGCTCGCACCTACATCCTCACCCTGAGCCAGCACTGCAACCCCACACCTGGTCAGCCGCACAAAGCACCTTTTGTGATTCCCGTGCGCATGGGGTTGCTCAGCCCCCACGGTCACAGCCTGCGCTTGCATCTGACAGTTGATGGTCAGGCACAAGACGAAGCGCTGCTGGTGCTGGAGCAGCCTGAGCAGCAGTTCACCTTTCACCACGTGGACGCTGCGCCCGTACCGTCGCTGCTCAGAGGCTTCAGTGCCCCGGTGATCTTGCGCGACGGTCTGGATGAAGCGCAGTTGCTGACGATGCTGGCCCACGACAGCGACGCCTTCAATCGTTGGGAGGCCTCTCAGCGGCTCATGCTCTCCCGCATGCTGCGCGCCCTGGAAGATCAAGCGCCTGTGCAACTTGATGATGCACTGGCCGATGCCCTCAAGGCAGTGCTGCGCCACCCAACGCTTGACGCCTCATTCAAGGAGCTGGCGCTTCAACTGCCCAGCGAAGGGTATGTGGCCGAGCAGGTCGAGCGCATCGATCCCCAGCGTATTCATGCCGTGCGCGAAGGCTTGCGGCTGCAGCTGGCCCAGCGCCTGCACGAGGACTGGGTCTGGGCCTTCGAGACGCACCAGGTGCGCGAAGGGTATGAGCCCAGCGTGTGGCAGGCCGGACAGCGCGCACTCACCGGCATGGCCCTGGCCATGTTGTGCTTGCATGCACGCGAAAGCGGCGACACCGTATGGCCGGGGCGCGCCTACCAACGCGTCAAGGACGCTCGCAACATGACCGAGCGACTGGCGGCCCTGCAGGCCTTGCTGTGGTCGCATGCCGAACTCTCACAGCGCGCGCTCGACCACTTCCATGGTGCCATCCGCCACGAGCCCCTGGCGCTGGACAAGTGGTTTGCCCTGCAGGCCGCAGCGCCCGAACCCTTGGGCGATGAGGCCGGTGCCACCTTCTCGCGGGTCAAGACCCTGCTGCAGCATCCGGACTTCACCTTGCGCAATCCCAACCGCGCGCGCAGCCTCTTGTTTGCCCTGTGCATGCAAAACCCGGCGGCGTTCCACCGCACCGATGCGGCCGGCTATGTGTTTTGGGCCGATCGCGTACTCGAGGTGGACGCCATCAATCCCCAATTGGCCGCGCGACTGTCTCGGGCGCTGGACCGCTGGCGTCAGCTGGCCTCGCCGTGGCGCGAGGCGGCCCGCGAGGCCATTGCACGCGTGGCTGCTAGCCCGCGTTTGAGCCCCGACACCCGCGAAATCGTCACTCGCAGCCTGGAGGAGTAGCCCATGTCCTCGAGCATCAGCCTCACCCGCTACCTGGTAGAGCAACAACGTCAACACGGGCGCATCCCGGCGCAACTGCGCCTGCTCATTGAGGTGGTGGCACGCGCCTGCAAGCGCATCGCCATCTCGGTGAACAAGGGCGCTTTGGGCGATGTGCTCGGCTCGGCGGGCTCTGAAAACATTCAAGGCGAGGTGCAAAAGAAGCTGGATGTGATCAGCAACGAAGTGCTCATTGAAGCCAATGAATGGGGAGGCCACCTGGCGGCCATGGCCAGTGAGGAGATGGACTCCATCCACGTGGTGCCCAACCGCTACCCGCAGGGAGAGTACCTGCTGCTGTTTGACCCCTTGGATGGCTCGTCCAACATCGATGTCAACGTGAGCATCGGCACCATCTTCTCGGTGCTGCGCAAG
>CAYNSW010000019.1:0-53274 GCA_964400135.1 uncultured Rubrivivax sp.
ACGACCCTTTCACGGTTGTAACAGGGGTTCGAATCCCCTAGGGGACGCCAAGTTGTGCAGCGCTTGGGGCTTTCAAGCCTACAATGCTGCAACCACGCGGAGTGGTAGTTCAGTTGGTTAGAATACCGGCCTGTCACGCCGGGGGTCGCGGGTTCGAGCCCCGTCCACTCCGCCAATATTGCCCGAGGGCTCGCGTGGAAAAGCAAACTCTCAAGCTGTTTCCAACGCTTATTCATTACTTCAAGCATGTGCTCTCGCCCGAGCAACTGGCTTGCATCTCAGAGCACTGCCTGAACGCCACCACGCACGCCCACGGTGCGTTCGTTGGCGAGGCGCAGTCCACGTTTGGTCTTGATTCGCGGCTGATTGATCAGCTTGGCACCCTTTACCCGCAACTCAGCGGACTCAAAGACGGCTTGCAGACTCTGGTAGACGCCTATGCCGAAGAGATGGGCTTTTCGGGCGTGAAGATCACCAATTCGTGGTTCAACATCCAGCGGCCCGGTAGCGTGCTCAAGCATCACGTCCACCCCGATTCACGCGTGTCGGCGGCGTTATGCGTGGTGTCTGATGCCCACAGCTCGAAGTTATGGTTTGAAAATCCCAATCCCGTCTTGCACCTGATCCGCCCGGACACCTACCGAGAGTCGACATTTGAAATGGCGCGATTTCATCTCGACCCAGGAGATTTGGTGCTGTTTCCCTCGTGGATCAAGCATGGATCTGGGTTTGAGCCCAACGGATCGGAATTGCGCTTGATGATCAGCGTGAATGCCATGTGAGCCGCGCTCAGCGGCATTGAACGTTTTCAAGGGCTTACAGGCGCCATACCCGAAGCCCAGCCTCGCGTAGAGCCTGGGCATTCAAGCGTGATTTCACATCCACCACACACCCCCCATCGGTGAGCTTGCTGCGGATTTGGTCAACGCTGAGGTCTTGAAAACACCGGTGCGCCACCGCTGCCACCATGGCATGCGACACCGGCAATTGATCCCAGGCGGTCAACTCCAGGCCATATTCGCTGCGGGCAACTGGCGCAGGCGCCAGGGGATCATGCACGGCAACCTGTACCCCATGTGAGCGCAAGGTGGCCACCAGATCCACCACTTTGCTATTGCGCAAGTCAGTGCAATTTTCCTTGAAGGTCAAACCCAGAACATTGACCTGGGCGCCCTTGACCGGATGTCCGGCGGCGTGGAGTTGCTTGATGGTCTTTTCCGCCAGAACCTGCCCCATCTTGTCGTTGAGACTTCGCCCGGCTTGAATGAGCTGTGGCTGATAGCCCAGCTGCTGCGCCTTGTGGGTCAGGTAGTACGGGTCCACGCCAATGCAGTGGCCGCCGACCAGTCCCGGTCGAAAGGGTAGAAAGTTCCACTTGGTCGCAGCGGCATCGAGCACCTCCTGGGTGTCGATGTCCATGCGATCCAAAATGAGAGCCAGTTCATTCATGAGCGCGATGTTCAAGTCACGCTGTGTGTTTTCGATGACCTTGCAGGCCTCTGCTGCCTTGATGCTGTTGCAGCGGTGTACACCCGGCTTGACGATACGCGAATACAAGTCCGCCACCCGTTCCAGTGTGTTGGGCGTATCGCCTGCGACCACTTTGACCACGGTCGTCAACTGGTGCTCGCGGTCGCCCGGATTGATGCGCTCGGGGCTGTAGCCCACAAAGAAATCTTCTTTCCAGCGTTTGCCTGAAGCCGCTTCCAGCGCGGGGATGCACACCTCTTCGGTCGCGCCTGGGTAGACGGTGCTTTCAAACACGACCAGTGCGCCTTGTTTGAGATGGGGACCCAGGCTGCTCATGGCGCTGCGCAAAGGGAAAAAGTCAGGGGTGTTGCGGGCATCCACTGGGGTGGGAACGGCCACGATGACAATGTCGGCAGCGTTCAAATCCTGGGCGCTGTGTGTGTAGCGCGCGCCGCAGGCCTTGGCCATGTCGGCGGGGGTGAGTTCCTGGGCGGGATCGACACCGTTTTGACACGATTGGACTTTGTGACGGGCAATGTCAAATCCGATGACCGGACCCAATTGACCAAACTCCACCACCAGGGGTAGGCCGACATAGCCCAGACCCACCACTGCAATTGTTTCCATGCTCGACATCTTTCCAGACGTCTGGGGGCGCCGGGAGACTGCTCACCTAGGGGGTGAGTGCATAAATGCTTGACACAGCGCAAGCGCAGCCTCCGCATCAATCAGGAGCCGGCCCGGGTCATCCCATGTCGTGTCGGTGCGTGAGCATTGGTGACCAGATGTAAGCGCGTCATTCGGACCACTCGGAGCGTAAGTGCCGATATGCCCGCCTCGTTTGTGGGGTGAAGACGTCCCGCGACTGACACAAATGGTCACGCGGCTCGTTGCGCAGCAGCAAAGAATGGCCTCGTGATCCCTGGACATCCCTAGCCTGAGGCTGGATGTCCGGCCTTTTCCACTCCCATTGCCACGGAGCCTTCCATGACAACATTTCAATCTGTGCGCTCGCATGCGAGCGCTGCGCCTCGATTCTCGGTCACTCTGGGCTACCCTTGGCGGACCACGCTGAGCGCCCTGACCGCCGCCGCACTGGCCGCTTGCGGAGGGGGAACTCCCGATGCCTTGGCGCCCACGGCCACGCAGCAGGCCGCTGCAGTAGATACGGCAGGGGTGCCGCAAGTACAGGCCTTGGCTCACAGCAGGACGCGGACCACGACCAACACGGCATGGATGTGGCTGGCCGACTCGGGCCAAATGTTGTCACTGGGCAGTACCACCTTGGTGCGCTTTGGCGCGGGCGATGCCTGGACACAAAAGTATGTCTCCGGCAATGTGGCGTGCGCGAGCACTGTATTTGGTGATCCTGCACCGGGCATGGCCAAAACTTGCCAAACCCAGAAAGCCATTAGCACTTCGGTGCCTACCTCCGCCTTGGGCTACGCGGGCATTCAGCCGTCTATCGATACCAATCCGTCCGGTATGGCAGAGGCCTTCATCTACACAGCAACGGTCACCACATCGATCGACACGGTGCGTGTCTTTCTGGATGGCACCAGCACGGCCAGCCGGGTGGTGGTGGGTCTTTACACCGACAATGGCGGCAACCCGGGCACGCTATTGGCAACGGGTGCCCTCGCATCGGTCAAGCCAGGCGCATGGAACGATGCCACGGTGCCGTTGACCCTGCTCACGGCCAATACCCGCTATTGGATCGCAGTATTGACGCCGCCTAACGCCGGCACGATCAAGTTTCGTGACGTGGCCTCGGGTGGGGGCGGTACTGTCACATCGAGTCAATCGGCTCTGAGCACATTGCCCACCACTTGGAGCGTGGGTACACGCTACGCCAACTCACCGGCATCTGCCTACGTGCTGCTGACGGCACCGGCACCGGCACCGGCACCAGCACCAGCACCAGCACCCGCACCCGCACCGGCACCAGCACCAGCACCAGCACCAGCACCCGCACCGGCACCAGCACCCGCACCGGCACCGGCACCGGCACCGGCACCGGCACCCGCACCGGCACCGGCACCGGCACCGGCACCGGCACCGGCACCGGCACCGGCACCGGCACCAGCACCAGCACCAGCACCAGCACCAGCATCTGACCCTGTGGTGTTATCGCGTCGTACGGACTGGGTGGTTGCTGGTGTACCTGGTGGGATACCGGATCGTCAGGTGGTGTGTGCGACGTTTGCGCCTGGGGCGAGTGCGTCGGCGATCAATGCGGCGATTTCGGCGTGCAGCAACGGGGTGGTGCAGCTGCAGGCGGGCACGTACAACGTGGGTGGTATCAATGTGTACAAGAGCGATGTGACGCTGCGCGGGGCGGGGGCGGACCAGACGGTGATCAAGGCGTGCAACGCGATCAATCTGGGCAGTGGTGGCAACACGGTCTCTGGGGCGGCGATCACGGGCGGGGGCGGCAAGGATTCACGGCAAATTACCGTGTCCTCGACGACGGGGATGGCTGTGGGCACGATGATCGAGGTAGACCGTGACAATGATCCGAGCTTTGTGGTCAGTACCTCGGGGGGCAGCCGCCACATCCGCCAGGTCAACGTGATTGTGGGCATCAGCGGCAATACGCTGACGCTGCGCAACCCGCTGATTTGGGATTTCAACGCGGGCAATCCTCGGGTGAAGTACACCTTTACCAACACGCGACGCAGCGGGGTGGAGGATCTGAAGATTGATCACTCGGGCACCAGCGGATGCACCAACTTCATGATCCAGTACTGCGACAGCTGCTGGATCAAGGGGGTGGAGTCCACCATGCCCGCGGGGTATCACTTCACGATCCTGGGCACGGTCAACGGGGAGTTTCGGGACTCTTTTGTGCACGATGCGCAGACCTTTGGCAACAACAACGCCGGGCTGCAGGTCTACGGCAACCCGGCCTACGGCTCCAACTCGAGCTGGAAGATCGAGAACAATATCTTCAACAAGACCTTCCCCGCCATTGAGCTGCAAAACAGCTCCAGCGGCTTTTACGTGGGCTACAACTTCTCCTACGGCTCTGCCGCAACGCCCACCAATGCGCCGGTGAGCTGGACATTTGATGACAACCACGGCCCGCACGACATGATGAACCTGTGGGAGGGCAATGTGGGGGAGATGTTTGGTGCGGATGGGTACTACGGCAGCTCCAGCCACGCCACCGTGTTTCGCAACCACTTGATAGGCTACAACCGCAACTCGGGTCGTTTTGACGAGCCGGTGCGGCTGAACCGGCTGAGCTACCACTACAGCTTGGTGGGCAACGTCTTGGGCTTGAGCCTGTGGCAGCCCACGCAGTACGATCAAGCCAGCGACAACTGCAGCGCCGGGGTGGCCATCTTCCGGCTGGGCTATCCGAACATTGGCAACTGCAGCCTCACCGATGTGACCGGCTACGGTGTGCCAGGTGGGATGAGCTACCCGGATGCGAAGGTGAAGTCCACGCTGCTGCGTTGGGGCAACTACGATACCTACAGCCGTACTGCTCGATTCAACGCGGCCGAGATTCCGCAGGGCCTGAGTGTTCCGAGTTCGCAAACCCTGCGCGCCAGCTACGTCTACGACGTCAAGCCGGCGTGGTTCGGCACCGCCGTGTGGCCACCCATCGGGCCCGATGTCCAAGGCGGCACCGCCTTCGGTCAAACCTCAGGCTACGCGCACCCCATCCCCGCCCAACTGTGCTGGGACCGACTCAACCTGCTCAACAACTCACCCTTCAACGCCAAATCATGCTACCCAGTGCGGTGACGTAAGCCAGCGCCAGGTCATCACCGATTGATCTGGCAAAGGCCTTACCCCTACCTTGAGTCTTGTGCAAAGCGGCAAGCGTTCATACGCTTGCCGCTTGGTCATTGTCATGAACACGACGCCGTTGTGCTGGCGTTGACTCAGGAGTATTCGGTATGCCCATTGCCGCTGACGTACACCTAGGCGCTCAGGTGTCGATCCCACATCCGGACTTGGTCAATCTCTACGGTTGCCGCATTGGGCAAGACACCCGGATAGGGTCCTTCGTCGAGATTCAAAAAAACGCGAGCGTCGGACAGCGCTGCAAAATTTCATCGCATACCTTCATCTGCGAAGGCGTTCATATCGAAGATGAAGTGTTTGTGGGACACGGCGTGATGTTCACCAACGACAAGTACCCCAGAGCCACCACGATCAGCGGGGCCCTGCAGTCCTGCGACGATTGGGAGTTGGTACAGACCCAGGTGGGGCGTCGGGCATCCATTGGCAGTCAGGCCACTATCTTGTGTGGTGTGCGCATTGGCGAGGGGGCCCTGATAGGCGCTGGAGCGACCGTGACGCGAGATGTACCGGCGCGGGCCATCGTGACGGGGGTACCGGCTCGCGTGGTGGGTTACCGTGAGCCCGAGATGACCGACCGCGCGCAGGTGGCTGCATGATTGGGGTCGGTGTGGTGGGTTATGGATACTGGGGGCCCAACCTGGTGCGCAATCTTGCAGAAACGCCAGGCGCACAGATCAAAGCGGTAGCTGATCTGGACGCCCAACGTTTGGGCCTGGTGCAAAGGCGCTATCCCGGTGTGAAAACCACGCGGCACTTGCGTGATGTGCTGGATGACCCCAGTATCGACGCAGTGGCCGTGGCCACGCCGGTGGCCACTCATTTCGACATCGGCATGCAGGTGCTTCAAGCGGGAAAACACCTGTGGCTGGAAAAGCCCATGACCCAGACGGCCGATCAGGCCAAGCAATTGGTGGAGGAAGCCGACAAGCGCAACCGGGTCTTGTTGGTGGATCACACCTTCATCTACACCGATGCGATCCAGCGCCTGGCCCAGCTCATTCGCAGCGACGAATTGGGACGCGTGTACTACTACGACTCCACCCGAATCAATCTGGGACTCTTTCAGCGCGACGCCAGTGTCATATGCGACTTGGCTGTCCATGACTTTGCCATCTTGGATTATCTGTTGGGAGAGCAGCCCAGCGCCGTCTCGGCCAGCGGGGTGAATCATTTTCCCGGTACGCCCGAGAATCTCGCCTTCATCACGCTGTACTACGACTCCGGCACGATCGGCCACACCAACGTCAGTTGGCTGTCGCCTGTGAAGGTTCGGCAAATTCTCATTGGCGGCAGCAAGAAGATGGTCACCTACGATGATCTGCAGCCCAGCGAGAAGCTCAAGGTCTATGACAAGGGCGTGAGTCTGGATACCCAAGCCGGCTCCAGCGACGAGTTACGTATCGGGTATCGAAGCGGCGATGTGTGGTCGCCCAAACTGTCGATGACCGAGGCGTTGCGAACCGAGGGTGAGCACTTTGTCAAGTGCATTGATCAAGATACTCCGCCGATGACTGGCGGCGCCATGGGCTTGCGTGTCGTTCAACTCATTGAGGCTGCGCACAACTCCATGCACAGCAAGGGGCAGACTGCCTTCCTCTGATGGAGGCTTGAGCTGTGATCCCCTTTGTTGACCTGCGCACGCAATATCTTTCGCTGCAAGATGAAATCCATCAGGCCATCCGTGGCGTGCTGGAGTCATCGCAGTTCACCCTGGGCGATGAAGTCGCCGCTTTTGAGCGGGAGTTTGCCGACTATGTAGGGGCCGCTCATGCCGTGGGCATGAACAACGGCACCAGCGCCTTGCATTTGGCACTTCTGGCTGCGGGCATTGGTCCTGGCGATGAGGTCATCACCACGCCATTTACCTTTGTGGCCACGGTATCGGCCATCGAGTACACCGGGGCCACGCCAGTGTTCGTGGATATCGACCCCGCCACCTTGAATCTGGATCCGCAAGCCGTCGAGGCGGCCATCACGCCGCAAACACGGGCCATCATTCCCGTCCATCTTTACGGTTTACCCGCAGAGATGGGCGCCATTGCGGAGGTGGCCAGGCGACATGGGCTGAAGATCATTGAAGACGCCGCTCAGGCCCACGGGGCGCGCATTGATGGCCAGCGTGTTGGCGCATTGGGAGACCTGGGCTGCTTCAGCTTTTACCCTGGCAAGAACTTGGGGGCCTATGGCGAGGCCGGGATGGTGGTGACCCAGGATGCCGAGGCGGCGCACAAGCTGCGCATGTTGCGCGACTGGGGGGCTCAGCGCAAATATGAGCACGAGATCAAAGGCTACAACTCCCGCATGGAAGGCTTGCAAGGCGCCATCTTGCGTGTCAAGCTCAGGCGCTTGGCGCAGTGGACGCAGCAGCGACAAGCGCGTGCAGCCCAATACGATGTGCTCCTGGATGGAGTGGCACTGGGCCAGCAGCCGGTTCGAGATGGACTTGAGCATGTCTATCACGTCTATGCCGTTCGCAGCCCCGATCGATCGCGTTGGCAAGAGGCCTTGAAGGCTCAGGGCATCCACACCGGGATTCACTACCCGACTCCCGTGCATTTGCTTCCAGCCTTTAGCAATTTGGGTCACGAAGCTGGAGACTTTCCGCACGCCGAAAAAGCGTCGCAGGAGGTGCTGTCGTTGCCGATGTATCCAGAACTGTCTGCTGACCAGTGTCAACAAGTGGCGCTGGCAGTCAAAGCACTCGCGCAGCAGGCTGTTCGACCCTCTCAGGCGGTATGAGCACCTCCATGCCTGCGCCTGCTGAGGGGGCGCCTGCTCCGTTACTGATTTTTCCCTGCAATGGCAATGCGCGAGAAGCCGTTGATGCGCTGGGCAAGGCCTTTCATTTGATTGGATTCATTGACGATCAGCCAAGCAAATCCTGGCCCTCGGCTTGGGCGTTGGGGCCTTGGTCTGTCATGGATCGCAGTGGCTTGACCCGCCACCCGCGTGCGCAGGTACTGGCCGTTCCGGGGAGCGAAAAATCGTATTTGCAACGACGTGCCCTGATCGAGGCGCTGAACATCGACCCCAGCCGGTGGGCGACGGTGATTCATCCTCATGCCAGCGTATCGCCCAGCGCCAAGATCGGGCGCAATGTATTGATCATGGCCGGGGCGGTGATCTGCGCCGATGCGGTCATCGGTGACCATGTGGTGGTACTGCCCCAGGCAGTGATTCACCACGATTGTCAGGTGGGCGACTTCACTTTGGTGTGCTCAGGCACGATGCTCGCCGGTGGTGTGAAGGTGGGTCAAAACTGCTATTTGGGCAGTCGCACCAGTGTGCGACCCTCGCTGCGTATTGGAGACCAAGCCCTGACTGGCATGGGCAGCGTGGTTTTGCGCGATGTACCGGCCAGTACATGGGTGGCAGGAACCCCCGCCAGGGCGCTGTTGCAGCGCGGGGTGCTCGCATGAGCTCCCTGTCTTGGGGGTCGGGACAGCCGCTGGATGCCCAGCGGGACTTGGCCTCGTCAGCGCGTTTGTGGTGGTCTCAGTGGTGGCCGCATCGCCGTGCGGCTGTGGGCATGGCCTGGCTGGTGACGGTGGTTGGGTGTGCCGCATTGCCCTGGGCGCCGCAACGCTACGAATCGCGTGCCCGGGTATTTGTGGAAACGGCTGGCGCTGCGCACGAGGGCAATGGGAGCTGGAATGCGGCCGGGGAAGCCGATCGACAGATTCGGGTGCTGGCCAAGTCGGTGACGGCAGGGCCGGAACTGGATCGACTGGTTGACCTGTTTGGGCAAGCAAGTGCCGCCGCCGGGGCTGCGCAGCGCGAGGCCATCGTGGCAGGTCTGCTCTCGCGCATCCGCCTGGTGGCCGACGAGCCGGGTCTGTACACCATTTCGTACCGCGACACGGATCAGCAGCGCAGCCGTCAGGTTGTCGATGGCGTAGTCGATCTTTTCATGTCAGTTGGCCAACGTCAGCGCCAACGCGAGGCGCAGCGTGTCCTACAGGTCTTGGAAGAGCAAACCCGTTTGTCCGATCAGCGACTGGCTGAGGCGCGGCAGCGCTTGGAAGCGTTTATGCGGCAGCACAGCCTGCAGATTCCTGCTGAAGGGCAAGATATTGCGAGCCGGAGAGCGGCTTTACAAGATTCGGTGTCTCGTCTGCGTGCAGAAGTTCGGGCCGCCGAGCAGGTTCGACAAGCCTATCGCGACGAGCTGGCCCAAGAGGCCTCGGTGAAAGCCTCTGTGTTGGCGCCCCCAGGGGCCGGCGGTCCCTTGCCGGGTGGTCTGCATCGCCTCGGGGACAACCACCCCGAAGTGATTGCGGCCCGCCAGGCCAGTGAGGCCGGCCCCGGTGGGAGTGGTGCGACCGCGCCTCAGGCCGGACCCGACGCCTTGCAGCAGCGCTTTCGTGCGTCACTGGCGGATGCAAGCGCGCAGGTGGCCTTGCTTCGTGCCCGCCTCTCGGCCGAGGAATCCAAGCTGGCGCAGTGGCGCAAGCCCTTCGAGGCTGCACCGGCTTTGGAGTCTGAGTGGCAGCAATTGCGCTTGGATTGGGAGACCGCCCAGAAGAATCACGAGGCCTTGATGAGCAAGACAGAGTCGAGCTCGATAGCCTGGCGGGCAGACTCGGACCCTCAGGCTCGTGCTGTGCGCGTCGTAGAGCCTGCCCGAGCCCACCCGGCGGTGTTGTTTCCAGCGCGCTTTCATCTGGCCATGGGGGTGGCCGCGCTGGCCTTGGCAGTGGCCATGACGGCTTCGTTGTGGATGCAAGGCCTCAGACCACAGATACGCAACGCGCTGGACCTGCACCAGGCATTGGGTCAACCCGTCCTGGGGCAGGTGCCTTGGCAATCTCATCGTGCTGATTCGCGCAGTTGGGCACCCGGATTATGGGTTTTGGCCCTGGTAGGTCTGGTGGCGGTCCATGCGGTACACCTGACCTGGTGGGGGATGGTGGCCCCGTCGTGGTGATGGCCACAGCCGGACCGGAGCTTTGCGGATGAATTCGATCGAGCGTGCCCAACAACGGCTGACCCGCTTATCGCGTGCAGGTGTTGCCGTGAGTACCCCTGCGGTGATGGCCAGCCGATCGGCAGGCGATCACGGTATTCCCCTTCAACAGGTCAGCCTCGACCGTGCCCGCGTGCGGGAGTTCGCCGGCCCTTGGGGAGACCCGAACGCATCGAGCACCGAGGACGCCTCAGCAGTATTTCGCGCGCTGGGCGCCGCCATGGCCCACCGCGCGCAGGAACAGACGCAGCTTGGATCGTCACGCCAGCCCTTGGATTCGGCCGTGGCGGTGGTCAGCGCAAGGCGTGGCGATGGCAGAACCTATTGCGCCTGGCATCTGGCAGCCAGCCTGTTGCAGCAGCAGGCGCAGTCGGTCTTGTTGGTGGATGCTTGCGGCGGTGCGGGATCACTCACCCAACGCATGGGTCTGCCCACCGATCGAGGAGGCCTGCACGCCTTGCTCAGCGGTCAGGTCGACGACTGGACGCAGGTGGTGCTGGGCACGGACTGGCCCGGTTTGCAGGTGTTGCCGATGGCCGGTGGCGTCGAGCAGGTCGAGGCACAGCCGGGTATGGTGCGGTGGCGACGATTTCTCGGGCAGTGGGTTGGCGGGCACCACGACCGATGGGTGGTGTTGGATACCCCGGCCTTGATGCCCGCGAGCAGCAGCATCGTCCCACTTCAGTCGATGGGGCAGGCGGTGATGGTCGCCAGGTCTGGTCAGCCCTGGTCGGAGGTGCAGCGAGTGGCCCAAATGCTGCAGGTGTTCCCTGCTGTGTGGGGAGTACTCAACCAGGTAGATCGACTCCCCGACGGGGTGGCGAGGGCAGGGTGATCGAGCGCCATTACGGTTGGAGTGAGTCTCCTTTTCGGCTAAGTCCTGACCCCGATGCTTACTTTGACAGTCCGGGGCATGCACGGGTCTTGTCTTACCTGCGATACGGTGTATCTCAGGCCGAAGGCTTTATTGTGGTGTCGGGGGAAATTGGGGCGGGCAAGACCACTTTGGTCCGAAAGCTGCTCGGTGAGCTCGAAGGGTCCGATGTCGAGGCCGCCGAGGTGGTGAGCACCCAGCTGGATGACCGGGATTTGCTGCAAAGCGTGGCGCAGGCCTTTGGAGTGGCGCAAGTCGAGGGGTCCAAGGCACGCATGCTGGGCGCGCTGGAGGCACATTTCCTCAATTTGATGTTGCAAGGCAGGCGAGCCTTGCTGGTCGTTGATGAAGCTCAACACCTGACCCATGCGGGTTTGGAAGAGTTGCGCATGCTGTGCAATTTCCAGTCGGGCTCGCGCACCTTGTTTCAAAGCTTTTTGGTGGGTCAGCCCGCCTTGCGGGTGCGCTTGCGTTCTCCTCGACTGGAGCAATTGAGGCAACGCATCACTGCCTCCTGTCATTTGAGCGCCCTCACACCTGACCAAACGCAGGACTATCTGCGATTTCGGCTGCAGCGCGTTGGATGGACTGGCCAGCCAGTGTTCGAGCCCGAGGCGGTTACGAAGATTCATTTGGCCTCACGAGGCATACCGCGGCGCATCCACCTCCTGTGCACTCGTGTGCTGTTGCGTGAAATGCTGCAGCAGCGCGGGTATATCGACGGGCAGCATGTGGATGAGGCTCAGATGGAGATGCGCGAGGAATCCGGCCCGGTCGATGAACACGCTGACGTGGAGTAAGGCCCTCCCCATGGCAGCGGCGTTGGGCACCGTTTCATTGGCATTGGGCTCATGCGACAGCACGGCATGGCAGGTGTGTGCGGGCGCCTGTTGGTCTGGTGAAGACCCTGTGGTGTTATCGCGTCGTACGGACTGGGTGGTTGCTGGTGTACCTGGTGGGATACCGGATCGTCAGGTGGTGTGTGCGACGTTTGCGCCTGGGGCGAGTGCGTCGGCGATCAATGCGGCGATTTCGGCGTGCAGCAACGGGGTGGTGCAGCTGCAGGCGGGCACGTACAACGTGGGTGGTATCAATGTGTACAAGAGCGATGTGACGCTGCGCGGGGCGGGGGCGGACCAGACGGTGATCAAGGCGTGCAACGCGATCAATCTGGGCAGTGGTGGCAACACGGTCTCTGGGGCGGCGATCACGGGCGGGGGCGGCAAGGATTCACGGCAAATTACCGTGTCCTCGACGACGGGGATGGCTGTGGGCACGATGATCGAGGTAGACCGTGACAATGATCCGAGCTTTGTGGTCAGTACCTCGGGGGGCAGCCGCCACATCCGCCAGGTCAACGTGATTGTGGGCATCAGCGGCAATACGCTGACGCTGCGCAACCCGCTGATTTGGGATTTCAACGCGGGCAATCCTCGGGTGAAGTACACCTTTACCAACACGCGACGCAGCGGGGTGGAGGATCTGAAGATTGATCACTCGGGCACCAGCGGATGCACCAACTTCATGATCCAGTACTGCGACAGCTGCTGGATCAAGGGGGTGGAGTCCACCATGCCCGCGGGGTATCACTTCACGATCCTGGGCACGGTCAACGGGGAGTTTCGGGACTCTTTTGTGCACGATGCGCAGACCTTTGGCAACAACAACGCCGGGCTGCAGGTCTACGGCAACCCGGCCTACGGCTCCAACTCGAGCTGGAAGATCGAGAACAATATCTTCAACAAGACCTTCCCCGCCATTGAGCTGCAAAACAGCTCCAGCGGCTTTTACGTGGGCTACAACTTCTCCTACGGCTCTGCCGCAACGCCCACCAATGCGCCGGTGAGCTGGACATTTGATGACAACCACGGCCCGCACGACATGATGAACCTGTGGGAGGGCAATGTGGGGGAGATGTTTGGTGCGGATGGGTACTACGGCAGCTCCAGCCACGCCACCGTGTTTCGCAACCACTTGATAGGCTACAACCGCAACTCGGGTCGTTTTGACGAGCCGGTGCGGCTGAACCGGCTGAGCTACCACTACAGCTTGGTGGGCAACGTCTTGGGCTTGAGCCTGTGGCAGCCCACGCAGTACGATCAAGCCAGCGACAACTGCAGCGCCGGGGTGGCCATCTTCCGGCTGGGCTATCCGAACATTGGCAACTGCAGCCTCACCGATGTGACCGGCTACGGTGTGCCAGGTGGGATGAGCTACCCGGATGCGAAGGTGAAGTCCACGCTGCTGCGTTGGGGCAACTACGATACCTACAGCCGTACTGCTCGATTCAACGCGGCCGAGATTCCGCAGGGCCTGAGTGTTCCGAGTTCGCAAACCCTGCGCGCCAGCTACGTCTACGACGTCAAGCCGGCGTGGTTCGGCACCGCCGTGTGGCCACCCATCGGGCCCGATGTCCAAGGCGGCACCGCCTTCGGTCAAACCTCAGGCTACGCGCACCCCATCCCCGCCCAACTGTGCTGGGACCGACTCAACCTGCTCAACAACTCACCCTTCAACGCCAAATCATGCTACCCAGTGCGGTGAGTGAGCGGTCGCGGCAGCGCCGAGGTCTTCGGGTGGGCATGGTGTCCCACTCGGTCTATGAGCGTGACAACCGCGTCATGCGGTACGCACAAGCGTTGGCGCAGCGAGGCGATGAGGTACATGTCTTGTCGCTATCGCCCCGCTCCGATGCCACCGCTTACGCCCAGATGGAAGGGGTCCACGTCCATCGCCTGTGCGCGCGAGATGACCGGTATGGGGGTTCAGTGTTGTCATCTGCCCGCCAAACGCTGCATTTTGGTTGGCTCGCGCATCAAAAGCTACGCCAACTGCGTTCACGGCCGGCGCCCACCCCCCGGGCGTGGGATGTGCTGCACGTCCATAACTTACCGGATGTATTGATCCAGACGGCAGTGCCCTATCGTCGAAGCGGTACTGGCGTGATCCTGGATATCCATGACCTGATGCCGGAATTCTTCAGTGCTCGGTTTGCTGCCGATGCGGCCGATCGGAGGGTGAGATGGCTGCTACGCGCAGAGCGCTGGGCAGCATCGCATGCTGATCACATACTCTTGGCCAGCCCGCTGTGGCTGGAGCGGTATCGACACCGCGTGGCCACCCCGTCCAATCGGTTGCCTGATTGTTCGGTGGTGATCAATCATGTGGAGCAGCGCGTGTTTTCGCCACGGGCGTCCAGTCGAACAGACGTGTTGGCTGCTCCGGCGCGATTGATATTCCCCGGAGGGTTACACCACCACCAAGGTGTGGATGTGGCCATCAAGGCGGTATCCATCCTGCGCCAACTCCAGGTAGCGGTGCAATTGGACATCTATGGGGCCGGGCCTGAAGAAGCGGCCCTCAAAGCACTCAGCTACCGGCTGGGCCTGGGTGAGATGGTGCGGTTCCGGGGCGTTGCCGATATGGCGCAGATAGCCAATGAGATGGCGGCGTGTGATGTCGGTCTGGTACCCAAGCGCGCCGATGGATTTGGCAATGAGGCGGTGAGTACCAAGATTTTGGAATTCATGAGCGTGGGATTGCCAGTGGTGGCATCAGCTACCGCGGTCGAGCAGTTCTTGTTTTCTGCTGAAGACATCGAATTTGTGACGCCAGCAGACCCGAAGGCCTTGGCTCAAGGCATCGAGCGGGTACTGAGGGACGTGTCACGCCGACAGTCTCTGGTTCGACGGGGCCGCCATCTTGCCCAGGAATGGAGCTGGCAGCGTCATCACACACGCTACCTGGCCTTGGTCGACAAGCTTGCCCTCAGAAGGGAGGTGTCATGAAGTTATCTGCTACCGCTCCTTGGTCTTCACGAAGCGAGGTGGGCCTGGTGGCCACACCGGCAGCAGTGAGATCTGTGGTGGCCAAGGGTCTGGCGGATCGGGCGCAGCGCGTGTCGCAGTGGGTCGAGCAGCATGAGTATCGTGCCTATGATCCGGGCGATGGCCAGCGCTCGCCTTATGCGCGTTGGTTGCGCCCGTACCCCTCACTGCAGCGGTGGCTGACTGCTGCCGTATTGCGGTCTCCCGTGAATTTGCGCCCATTGTTGGGGATTACGCCGCATACCTCGACCAAGGCGATGGGCTATATGGCCTGGGGATATACCCTGCGATACCGGCAGGGCCGTGACCCGATTGATAGCGTGAAGGCCAAAGCCTGTTTGCAGTGGCTGATGGACCACCGCAGTGCCTGCCCATCAGGCGCAGCATGGGGCAACCACTTTGACTTCACCACCCGGGCCGGACGGATCGCCAAGGGCGAACCGACGATCGTGTGGACGTCGCTCATTGCCCAGGCTTTCTTGGCCGCTTACGACACGTGGGGTGATGAGCAGCACTGGCAAGTGGCCAAAGGGGCGTGTCAGTGGATCGATACCTTGCCCAGGCACAAAACGGCCCATGGTGTGTGCCTGAGTTATGTGCCCACCCGACAGTTATCGGTTCATAACGCCAATATGTTGGGAGCGGCCATCTTGGCCGAAGTCGGGCGACGCGAAGGGCGGGGTGCTTGGCAGGATCTGGCACACGAGGCCATGCGTTATAGCTGCGAGCACCAGCAGGAAGATGGCGCCTGGCTCTATGCGCAGGAGCCTCGGTATCACTGGATCGACAATTTTCATACGGGCTATAACCTGGACAGTCTGCACCGTTACAACGCGGCTGTGCCCAAGGCGTATCGGTTTGAGTTGCACGAGCTGCGCGGGTGGCGGTACTTTCGCAGCCGATTCTTCGACCGACTCGGGCGGCCACGCTACACGCCTGATCGCTTGTGGCCGGTGGATATCCAATGCGTGGCCCAAAGCATCGACACGTTGACCTTGCTCAGGCAGCACGACCGATGCGCCTTGGATCAAGCTGAAGGGGTGGCGCGTTGGGCGGTGCATCGAATGCAAGACCCGACGGGGTATTTTTACTACCGGGACCATGGATGGTTCAGAAGCCGAATCCCCATGCTGCATTGGGGCCAGGCCACCATGTTCAAGGCGCTGACCCATTTGTCGGGCGCCTTGAATCCTGATATCGCGGGCAGCTCTTGCAGTACGTCTTGATCACGGCTGCGCGCAATGAAGCGCATCACCTGGGTCGGCTCATCGACTGCGTGGTGTCACAAACCCGCTTGCCGCAGCGTTGGGTGGTGGTCAGTGACGGCTCTGTGGACGGAACCGACGAGCTGGTGAAAGCAGCAAGTGCGCGTCATCCTTGGATCGAGCTAGAGCGAATTCCCGCTCATCAACAGCGCAATTTCAGCGCCAAGGCCCGCTGCGCTCGGGCTGCCTTGGAGCGGCTGGCGCGAGATGAGTTTGAGGTGGTCGGCTTCGTGGATGCGGATATCAGCTTTGCGCCCGATCATGTGAGCTATCTCATGGCGCAGTTTGAGTCCGACGATCGTCTGGGGGTGGCCGGGACGCCTTACGCCGATGACCCCCAACATCCGCAGCGACATGCCTACGCTCACCGGCACGCCGATCTGAATCATGTATCCGGCGCGTGCCAGTTTTTTCGGCGTGACTGTTATGAGTCCGTAGGCGGCTACCGCGAATTGACCACCGGGGGCGTGGACTGGGTGGCCGTGACCACCGCACGGATGCAAGGGTGGCGGACCCAAACCTTTACCGATCGCGTGTGCCTGCATCACCGGCCCATAGGAACCGCGGGGCGCACCCGGGTACAGGCTCGATACGATCAGGGACGAAAGGCGCAGGCGACGGGGGGCCTGCCGCTGTGGGAAACGCTCAAGGGATTGGCCTTGCTCACCCGCCCGCCTCGAATTCGAGGCGGCCTGGCCTTTTTATGGGGGTACTACCAAGCCCTGGCGCAGGGTCGGCCCGTTGGCGTGGATCCCGCTTTGGTGTCGTTTCGGCGTGCTGAGCAGGCCCGACGGTTGCGGCAATGGTGTTCACCTTGGCAGTCTCGGATCACGTCAACCGCACCGACCTGGCGGGTCGAGCGATTGCCTTGGCGTGGCCGGCACCTTGAACACCGCGTATGGAAGGGTGAGCATGGACGCGTAGTGGTAAGACCTGGCCTGTGGCAAACGGCACAGCTGTGGGATGAGGAATGGCAAGATCAGCCGGTCAGCGATCCCGTGGCGTTGGTCCAGCAACTGATGCGCAGTGGACGCCGCCCACCGTGCCTGCGGTTGGTGGGTCTGGATGCACACAGCCGTACGCAGCTTCAGGCCTTCACGACCTGTCGAGTTCGCTGGGAAGACACCGCGCAAATCTCCACACAGGATGTGGAGTCATGGTGGGCGAGTTTGCCCCAAGAGACCCGCAAAAATGTGCGCCGCGCCAAGCGGCGCGCTGTGGAAGTGCGCCCTGTTGTGTTGGACGAACGGCTGGCACAGGGAATTGCGGGAATCTACAACGAGTCGCCGACACGGCAGGGCAGAACGTTTTGGCACTTCGGCAAGGATGTCCGCACCGTCTTGTCAGACAACGGCAGCTACGCCGAGCGTTCTCAGTTTCTCGGCGCCTATTGGCGTGATGAATTGGTAGGTTTTTTGAAGTGGGTGAAGGTAGGCGATCAGGCGCGCATCATGCAAATTCTCAGCTTGCAGCGCCACCACGACAAGCGGGTCATGACGGCCCTCATCGCCCAAGCAGTCGTTGAGTGTCATGCGCATGGTCTTCGATCCCTGATTTATGGGCGTATGCACTATACGAGTGCGTCTGAGGACGCACTGGTCCAATTCAAGCGCCGCCACGGTTTTGACGCGGTGGCTTATCCCGTGGTGATTGCCGCCTTGACACCCTGGGGGCGATGGTGCGTGCGTATGGGCTGGGATCGGCCCTGGGCCCAGCACGCGCCAGCGCGGCTTGTGGGTCTGGCGCGTGGCATCCGTCGGCAGTGGTGGAGAGCCTTCCACGCCATTTTCAATGTCCCAGGTCGTGATCAAAAGCTGGCCGGTGTAGCTCAACGGTAGAGCAGCCAAACTCGTGATTGGCAGATGAAGTGTTCAATTCCTTCCGCCGGCTCCAGCACCATCTCGAAGTTCCCGACAGGCCTGTTCCACGGTGAGCAGTCGCAGTCCGGCTGATGTACAGCAACGCAGCCAATGGCGCAGGTCGCGGGTGTGACAGCCATAGACTGAGGGTTGCGTACTGACATCGTGCGTAGCCAAGATCAGCCAGCCCTGCTCACGCATCGTGCGATCGATCAGATCGTGTAATACGCAGTCGGGCGGCCGACGACCTCGGTCGAGGAATACGCAGCGCAGCATCCGCAAATCGACCGACCGGGTATGGGTGTCGCTGCAACCACCGCGGCAGGCCCAAAACTGATCGGACAGCCGACGCTTGAGCACCCATCGTGGCCCTTGCTTGGGGTAGGCGAAGGTGCGCGGGCGAAAACCCGGAATCAATGCGCTGAAGGCACGGGCGTTATGGCTCACCGAGGCCAAGAAAGTGGGGACATCGCAAGACCAGGCGTCCAGATGGTCAAACGTGTGGCAGCCCAATTCATGTCCTACCGACCACGCGTTTTGCAGATGAGTGGGGCTGGCCAAAAGTCCGCAAGGCGATGGCTGATTCAGCAGACCCAGGCTGCAGTAATACGTGGCGTAGCCTCCGGCTTCTCGCACCTCATCGCCACCCCGTTCGAAGGCGGAGATCGGGGCGTCGTCAAACGTCATCGAGACCACACCCTGGGACCACGACAGCGGTACGGTCAGCCCACTGCAGTGCTGTGCGAGCCGGCGGTCCAGGCGTTGGCGCCATGGGTCGGGTATCCAGCCGTTCAGCGCACAACTCCGCACGTGTGATGACGAGCTGCAGCCACCATGGGGCAGGGGTTCAAAATTCCCAGTAGTAGCAGCATCCACAGGATATTGACGCCGTAAAACGTCGCCTCCGAGATGTTGTAGACCATGGTCACGACGACGAGGGTCAACAAGAGGCTGCCCCAGTGGGCTTGCGTGGCCCTCAATTTCCAGCTTCTCCTGATAGCGCCCATCAGCAAGATGAGAAGCAGGCCCAGGCCGATCAGGCCCAGGTTTAAGAACTGCTCCAGATACCCGTTATGCGCCTGGTTGACCCCCAATCCCACCGATTGCCAGATGGTGTGCAGCCGCCAGCCACTCCAAAACCCCATGTAGCCTTCTCCCCACCAGGTGGAGGTTTCAAAGTTGAGCAGCGTTTGCCACAGCGCCGTCCGTTGTGTCAAGGTCGCATCGCGCCCGATCAGGCCCAGGACTTGTGCCGGAAGGTCCCAGACCGTGTGGGCTGCCGCCGCCACGCCCGCTGTGGCCAGGGCTCCCAAGACCACCCCACGGGTGCTCAGAGCTGGATCGGCCCACCGCAAGAAAACGAGCAGGCTCACACCGATGACCAGGCATAGCAAGGCTGTTTGGCTGTTGGACAGCCACAGCAGCCAGAGGGTCAATCCTGTCAGCACGCACCATGACACCCAGTCGAACCGCACCTGCGACACGGGCCGGCGCAGGGCGATCCAGGCCAGCACCAGGCCAGAGATCAGACACAACAGGCCCAGCTCGTTTTTTTGCTGCGTGACGCCGGTATACAGCGCAGTGCCATTGAGATGATGGACGCGGCCCCATGCGGGGTAGTACTTGATCAGCAGCAGACTCAAGGGCAACCACACAATGGCCAGTCTCAGCAACAGTCGCTGTAGCGACAAAGCGGGGTGAGGCTCGGTCAGGACGATCAGTGCCATGATCGGCGGTCCCAGATCCTTGATCCAGCGACGCCACGACAAGGCAGGGTCATCCGCCCACAGTGCGCTCACTAGGGTGTACACCGCGTACACCAACACCCAACGGTGCGTCATGCGCCACGCGGCCCAATCCACCTGGCGTTGCCACAAGACGACGGCGCCTGCGACTGTCAGCGCGGCAAATACCCAGCGATCCAGTGGGTGACCCTGCTCATAGCCTGCCACATCGACGATGGCCGGTTGCAACCCCAGCCAGGAAGACAGCCACCGCGAGCCAGCCAAGAACATCCAGATCCACACGATCCACAACGACGCCGTGCTGGGTATGCCCTGGCGTGATTCTCGTCTCCACAAGCCCACAATCAGCGCCAGGCACGCCAAGGTCATGATATCGGTCATGGGGAGTAAGGCGGCTCAGCCAAACACCAGGCGATACCCGCGATTGGCCCAGGGGCTTCGCGCGCGCAGGCGTTCCCATGCATCACAGATCACAGACTGCACAAACAGCACCATGCCCAGAAAGAGCAGACCCTGGGGTGCCATGGGAAGGCGGTGTTCCCACCCCAGACGCCACAAGCCGTGGATCATGACGATTTGCAGGATGTAAAGGGGTAGCGAGTACGCGCCCAGGCGGTCCAGATGGGCGTTCCATCCGGCCCAAGCGACAGCGCTTGCTGACGGACGGACCCACTGATGCAAGCAGGCGAGTATCGCCATAGTGCCGGCGGCATAGGCCATGGCATACGACGCGAAGTAAGTCATGAGCATCACCGCCAAGGCCATACCTACCAGCGACGCGCTCAGGCGCAGGAGGTGTTGTCTGCGTGAAGCCGCGGGCGGCGCCGCGAGAGTGGGGCCCGCACAGGGCAATTCGCTGCGGTCCCGCCACAGCGACACCAGCATGCCCCACAGGCCCAAGCTGAGCCACGCCAGCGTGGCCGAGGCTTGCACGGCACCACTGGCCAGCATCACCAGTTGCGCCGCAGCCAGCAGCCACACGCCCGGCCTGTTACCAAAAGCGGCACAGAATCGGCTCAGCCACGATGTGCTCACCAGCAGCAGGGCGATGGGCAGCAAGATCCCAAAGGAGGCCGCAGAAGGATGTCCACCCCACAGCACCCACAGCACACGCTCCCAGGGCGAATGCGCTTGCGCCTGGACCCAAGCGGCCTTTTCGGCATTCCCCACGCCGGAGAGCTCGATGGCCAAATTGAGAACCACGAACAACACCAGCAAGCGCCAGCCGCGATGGGCGGATGACTGACCGGACCAGGCCAGACCGCTCATGAAAATGAAAGCGCCGCTGACGAAACGAAGAACCCAAAAGTCCTCAGGCCGACTCATCCAGGTGATGCTCATGACGTGGTAGACCGTCATCAGGAGCACCAGCCATCCCCGCAGCCGGATCAGGTCTGCACGACTCACCCCGGTGCGGGCCGGCTGCTTTGGATGCGCCAACCCATCCGGGCCAGTACCTTGCCCAGATGGTCGCAGTGCCGGATGAGCAACTGCATGAAGAGGTGATGAGGCCACAGTGCAACCATCGGCAATAGGCTGGTGTAGATGATGAGGGCCGCTACCGAGCGAGCAGTGTCTGCGCTCAATATCGAGGCATGATGGGCGTTGGCAACGCCGCGCAACAAGGCCCGGCGGATCCAATACTGGCGGGTCATGCGCTGCCAAGGCACATGCTCGAGCACTGCAGCCGTTCGACACCAGACAAACCGTCGACCTTGCCGCAGCTGGTGCGCAAAGAATTCCACATCTTCCCCACCGGTGATCCCCAGTCGTTCATCAAACGCAGGCGACCGGTCTTGAGCGTACTGGGCGCGGATGAGCACATTGCCGGTGCGCAGCAGCCGAGTGGAGCGCAGCTCGGCATCCGCAGGCGGATTGTGGCGCTCACAGAACCGCGCTTTTTGCAGCCATCGTGGAGGTGGAGAGTCAAATTCTGGCAGCACCGGACCCAAGGCACCATCCGCGTCGGTGCGTTGTACGCACATGAGCAATTGCAGCAGCCAGTCAGTCGGCGGCATCTCGTCGTCGTCCAGGAAAGCCAGCCAGGTGGCCTGGGCCTCCTGTACCGCAAGGTTGCGTGCCCGGGCGATATTGGCCACGGGTTCGTGCAGGTAGCGAAATGGGATGGGGGTCTGAGCGGCGAATTGTTGGAGGACGTCGCGCGCACTGTGTAGCGGATCGTTGTCCACCACCACAATCGACAAGATGAAGCGACCGTCATTTTCTTGTTGTGCCAAACGGCGCAGCAGCCGCGCCAATTGATCTGCACGGCGGTAGGTGCACAAGCACACGCACAGCGTGTCGGGAATGCGGTCTAGCATGACCGTGACGTTGGCGGCACAAAAAACTCTTGTGCCACCAACTCCAGCGTGAGGGCGCGGTGCAACTCGAGAGTGTGATTGCCGCGTCCGCTCAGATGCTCCAACACCATGCGCCGCAGTGCGCTGGGCTCGTAAATGCCACGCGTTAGTGCCCGGGAGGAGAGCAGCACAGATTGCACCCAGGGAGCCAGTTCATGTTGATACCATCGTCGATAGTGCGCAAATTTGTGCCGACCCAAGAACACTTGCGCGGGCGACCACGGGCCTAGCCAATGATCGACCCGGACCAGAGACTGGGGCATGCCATAGTCGCTCCAGTATTCGGCCTTGATTTGGGCTGTTGTCATGGCCTGTTTCCAGCGGTGCCTCCAGGCGGGCCACCCCACCTGCGCAATGGCACGATCCGATCGGTCTGTGGGGACTTGGGCCAGCGCGGGCGCCTGACGTTGGAGCAGGCGGCCCAGTACGGTACCCATGGACTGCAGTGGAACGTTGCGGCGCAGCATGCACTCCACCAGGGCGTGATCGAGGAAGGGTGATCGCACCTCGACGACGGCGTCCTCAACGGCCAGGCGGGCGGTGTGATGCCACGGCATTTGGGTCTGCAAGATGAAGGGCAGTGGCGGCTGTTGTCTCAGGGCGAGGTAGGCGAGATGGGCCTCTTGCAGCCTGGGTGCCCAGGACCGATCTAGGAACCTGACCCGATCCGGTCGACTCTTCAGGGCCACATGAGACCTGAGCACTTCAGAGCCCCAATTGCCCGTCAGGCGAATCGGGGCCACCTGACGGGCCTGGTGGTTCATTTCCAGCTCCAAGGCTGCGCTGACATCCATGGCGCCGTCACTGGCACGGACCACTTGTGTGGCCAGACCGGCAAACCGGTCTGTCCAACCGGAGGCGGCCTGCAGGATCTGGAAAGGTTGCTGACAAATGCCAGCTACTTCACGGGCAATCCGGGCATCGGCGCATTCACGCCAAGGTCCTGAAAAGGTGTAACAAGGCAAAGCGGAGGGAGGTCGCTCGCAGTAGGCCATGATCAAGCGCCCATCCCATCCACCGGTCAGCGACATGCCCATGGGCGACTCATCCCGGGTCACGTGGGTCACAGCCTGTTGCAGATGGTGATGTAACTGCTCTTCCCAGACCGAGGGGGCGCTCGGTGTTTCGGCGGCGGCTGGCGGCCAGCGGTAATAGGACGTCTGCTGTAGCCGGTTATCCGGATGGTGAGACCAACACGAGGCGGGTGGCACAAGCTGAAGCCCTCGAAACAGCGTAGCGCCGTGTAACGCACTGCCAGTGGCCATCACCTGTGCTACCGCCTCCAGGTCCCAGGTCTGCAGCGCTGGCAGCGATCTGACCAGTGGCAGCGCGCGCGACGCCACGTACAACGCCGACCCCTGGCGGCAGGTGAATACCCGCTGCAGACCGAAGCGGTCGGTGAATACATGCGTGCGCCGCTCGGCTGTATCCAGACAGACACCACAGAAACGACCAGGCCAGAGCTGTAAGGTCTGCGTGAGCGACTCCTCGCGCCGCATGGAGGCATGAATGGCCGCCCAGGCTGCGCTTTCTGACCAGACCAGCCAGCGCCGCTCTCCCTGAATATACCAACGTGGGTGAACCGGCCCGTCTGCACGCCTGTGATCTGCCGGTGCACTGAGCCAGGCGAGATCCACCCCCAAGCCCGCATGGCGCCACGTACGCACTTCGCTGCCCGGTGGTGCCAGGCTGCTCAAAGTGCGCACCGCCTCTGGGAACACCGGGTCATCCTGAAGGTCTGCCGTGGGCTGCCAAGCCTGTCGCAAGCGGGCGACCCATGCCGTCATGCGGCAGCGCCAGACAAGGACACAGCGTGGGAAGTGACTTGCCGTGTCGGGCCGAGCTTTCGGGCTTCGCGAAGGGTGACGCCTCGACGGTGCTGCTCCCACCACCGTCCCCAGCGGCGTTGCCACGCCGAGCCCCTGACACGCCAACTCCCCGATTGCAGATGGATGCCGTAGCGACCGAACTGATGCCAGGTCGAGGCATCACAGACGTCAGGTGGAAACAGGACAGTGGCGTCCGACCGCGCTTGCGGCGCATCGGACCAGGTGCGGGTGACCAGTCCAGGCCCTGTGCCGTTGAGAACGGCGAACTCCGGATGCAAGACTCGGGGCAGACCTTGCAGCGTCTGTGCCACCCATTTGCCGTCGGTTCTTGACCTGACGCAGTTATCGATCAAGGCCTCGAGGAATGGATGCCCGGCTCGCGCACCGAACGCGTAGTTTCCCAATTCCCAGTCCATGCCCAGTTGGCCACAGAAGTAGGGTTGTATGGACAGCTCCTCGAAGGGAAAGACGCACTCGAGTTGCAGCAAATCGTGCACGCTGTGGCCCAGCAGCATGTCCAAATCAAAGTAAAAACCGCCCAGGCGATAAACCGCCAAATAGCGGAAAAGGTCTACACGCTGTATGGGACGCTCAAACGCCTCAAACACCGGCAGCAAGTCGCCAAACTCTTCTGTCACAAAGCAGTGGATGTCGTGGTCATCAAAGAAGTCATAGGCGAAATCCGGGTGCAGATGGCGCAATGCGGTGACGCTGGCCTGATCGCGCAGGCTCAGGTGGCGAGTTGCCCCCGTTTGGATGATGCGCTTGGGTATCGTCATGCGGCTTCAGCCCTGGCGACGGTGACGGGCGGCCAGTGGCGGCCCACCCTTGGTCGCGGGGGGCCACTGCCGAAGCCAGCCCATCATGGCCGCCGCACTGGGCCAGGTTTGAAACGACCTTCTGTACCAGCCACGCGCACTTGCGCGGTCATGGGTTGCCGACAGGAGGTGGGCCAACGATACGCTGTTGGCACTGATACGACCTCGAATGGCCCGTCTTTCCTTCCACGAAAGGCCGGGCAGGTCCAGCCAGCGCCGATAGGCTTGATCGTTCAGCTGGCGAGCCTGTACCGGAGAAAGCACATGAGAGTCGCTCAAACCATCCCGGGCCCCTTGTCGGCGGTAGACCTCCAGAAGTGGGCGATCGGTCAGCACGAGAGGGCCTTGTCGCGCCACACGCGCCAGCCATTCCACATCTTCCGAAAGCCGCAAGGATTCATCAAATAGCCCCGCACGCTGCCAGGCCTGTCGATGAACCATGGCAGCGCCCAATTGCCAAGGCAGATGTCGCACCAGCAAGGCCATGGCATCACATCGGGCCACACGTGAGGTATCGAAGACACCCCATCGATGTCGCAATCCATTGAGGTCGAAGTAGGTGTCTTCGGAATGGCCGTGGCCAACCAGATGGGCATTGGTGACCGACAAGACCGCGCCAGGCGACTGCGCCAGGGCCGCCCATTGCGTTTCCAGGTAGCGTGGGTGCCACTCATCGTCTGAGTCCAGAAACGCCACCCAGTTTCCGCGCGATTGCATCAAGCCCGCATTGCGAGCGGCTGCGACCCCGCGGTTGGGCTGGGAGATGACTCGAATGGCCGATCCGTAGCTCTTGAGTACCTCAGGGGTGTTGTCCGTCGACCCATCATCGATCACCACAATCTCCATGGGCTGGCAGCGCTGGGCCAAGATGCTGTCGATGGCATTGCACACCCAGACCTGGCGGTTGTAGGTGGGCAAGATGACCGACACGGAATTCATCGCTCCGCTCCGGCTTGGCGATCCGACATGTGTCGGTATTCGTCATAGGCACCCGGGCGGCGGGCGTTGCGCTGGCCGTTGATCCAGCGACACCCTCTGAGCATCAGGCAGCGCAGGTCGGGCGAGCCGGTGGCGGGCAGGTGGCTCAAACCGCGCAAGGCAGTTTCTTCGCAGCGGCGACTGTGCGCCAGCCAGGGACGACGCTGTTGCAGCAGTCTGTCCAATGCCTGTGGCCTCAGACGCACGCCTTGACGCCATCCGCGCATGATGCTTTCGCTCAGAAATTGTTCGGCTGGTGTGCCCCAAACGCCGCGAAAGCGCATCCAGCGTTCGTGGATCGCCCAGTCTGTGGGCTGAATTGGCAAAATCGGGGCCGGTTGGTGGTACCGAGGCAAGGTGTCATAGGCCCGAGCCAGATGGTGCGCCCATCCCATGCCCGTGTGATGCGCCTGAACGCTGCTTTGCATGCGCTTAGCATGCTGCTGCCGTATCTCAGGCTCATTGAGCCAGAGCAGCGCTTGTTGCACGTAGGTCGCGCGAGAGTCCGGTCGGGGCCAGAATTCATCGATGGCCACGCCGTCGGTGCCCAAAGGTGGACCGTAGGGCGGCGGAGCCATCAGAGCTGGCAAACCGGCGTTGACCGACTCGAGCAAGGCTGTGGTGGTACCCAGAGGAAAGCCTTCGGCGTAGATATCGGCAGCGCACAGGAGTTGTGCCAGTGGCTCGGCCTGTAATGGGCCGAGCACGCGCAGTCTGTGTCCCCACTGCGCCTGGGCGTTGTGCCAACGCCGGTCAGGGGGAAATCCCACCATGCACAGCACAGCGCGCGGGGCACACTGCAGGATATGGGTCCAGGTGCGAAGGAAATCGGGCTCCTCCAGGGGATCGAACTTGAATCGTGAGCCGATACTCAACACCACCACCGAATCAAGCGGCAAATTCCAAGCCTGACGAACCGCCTGGCGCGACAACTGGCCGGGGTGACGGGCATCGGCGACCGGGATGGGCAGGGTCGCAATACGCGCGGCGCCGCGGTGATGGCGGCTCCAGTTCCGCTCCAGAGGTGAACCGCGCAGGTTGAGCACGGTGTCGGCCACCGACACTCCCGTTGAAAAGCTATGGGCCGTGTGATTGACCCACAACACGGCAGGGCCACCGGGTGGCGCCAACGCGGCGGTGCACAAGACGTCGGCCGGATCGATGTGTAACACCACCCGGCTGGCTTGTGTATTCAGCAGTCGGTGCAGCCACTGCACCCGCTCGGCCCAGCGCAGCCGTCGGTCTGGTCGCCATACACGTCCGCCACGGGCGTGCACGGCGCCTTGCAGTCTCGCCGGAATCGTGGACGTGTCGTCGAGCACCACGGCATGCTGTTGCTCTACCCAGGGGTCAGATTGAATCCACCGGGTGGCCATGGTAGTGACGCCACCTGCCGGCAGGGCTTCGTTCAGGACATGGAAGGTAGTTGCTGGGCCCTTGAGCTTGCCAGTCGGCTTGTGGCCAGACAAGAGGTTTCGACCCATCTGGCCCACGAAGAACTCCCATTGCGGCCACACCAACCAGCGGTTCTGACCCGAGCGCACCCGCGCGGCTTCCTGGGCGCTGGCCAGAGCCGCATCGGCCTGGCCGGACTGCCAGTGGAGGCGGGCTTGTTCCCACCAAGCCTGCGCAATCGCATCGGTGTGGTCGAGGGCATGCTCGACGGCACAGCTCACCTGCCGACCAGTCTGCGCAAGCGCGTCACGCTGTAGATCAACAGGGTCAGCGCCACGGCAGCCCCGCCAATTTCCGCCCACGGTTCGGTCAGCCATAGGTTGGCGCAGAAGCACCCCAGGACGGCCAAGCCCACCATCACCACGGTTCGAATGACCGTGGGCGTCCAATGCAGTGTGGTCACCCGCTGGGCCAGCGGCAGCATCAGCGCCGCTTGAACCAAGTAGGCTGCAGCCAGGGCCATGCCCACGCCTGGCAGGCCCAAGACCTGCACGCCCCACGCAGCCAGTCCCACGAGCGTCACGGCCCACACCACATCGAGCAGCAGGAACAGCATTTGAGCCTCGCGGGCGAGCAGCAAGGTGGCCACCGGCCAGGTGATCACTTTGACGGCCATGCCCAAGCAGACCCACCGCATGGTCTCTGCCGCCACGACAAACTGAGGGCTGTAAAACACGCTGATCAGCAGGGGCGCCAGCGTCAACATCCAGGCTGTCCCGGTGCCCGCCAGCAGCACACCCACCAGAACCTGCTCGTTGACGATGCGACTGCCATGATCGCTGTCGTGGCCCGTGGCCACCAGGCGCGGGAAGAAGTCTGCACTCATGGATTGCAGCACCAGACTGACGTACAAGGTGCCCAGTGCTGAGGCCGCCTGGTACAGGCCTGCCTGTTCCAGACCCAATTGGCCAATCAGCAGCCAGCGCACCCCATAGCCCGCGCCCAGAACCACCACACTGCTGGCCATGAAGCTCAGGCCCAGTCGCACCTGACGGGAAAGTTCGCCGGCAAATTCAGCGGCAGGCGGAGGAGCGCCGTGCAAAGGAACCCGTCGAACATACAGCCACGCCGCGATCGCCGAGACTGCGGAAATGGCCACCAGCGACAGGGCAACGCCGTCTATGCCAAGCGCATAGACACACGCCACTGCCGCCACCAGACTCAGGGTGCTGCCCAAAATGCTCTCGCGTGCCAGGTCTGGGATCCTGCGCAGACCCTGCAAGAGCGCACCCTGACCATCGGCCACCATCCGCAAGCAAACGGCCAGCCCCAACCACGCGACCGCTGTGGCATGCGCCGCATCGCCAAACGTCCACCGCGAAACGGTCTCGGCTGACAGCCACAGCACGAGGCAGGCCACCACGCCCAGGCACCAGGTGCTCATGCGCAGCACATAGACGCAGGTATACAGCCTAGGCAGGTCGCCTTGGGCCTGAGCTTGCGCGATATGTCGAACTCCGCTGTTGGGCAAGCCCAAGCTGGCCAGGCTGCGGCTGACATCGGCAATGGACGACAGCGTGCCCAAGAGTCCCACGCCGCTGGGACCCAACCACAAGGCGAACAGTTTGGTGCGCACGGCGGCCAAGACCATGCTGATGAGCGAGGCGGCCGCCATCCAGGACGAAGATTTCAAGATCCCGGTATATCGCGACACCGCCACCGCCCCAGGACCGCTCACCGCACCTCCGCGTGGGATGCAGCAGGCACCGCCCTGGCGGGCGCATCGGGCCTGGAGGGCAAGCAAGCGCGAGCCAAGGCCTGCAGGACTTGGTGCTGCTCTTGGCGCGTGAGCTCGGGATGCAGCGGGAGCAAAAGGCACCGGTCTTGGGCCTGCTCAGAATGCCGCAGGCTGTGCGGTTTGTCGAGCTGGTGGTAGGCAGGCTCTCGGTGAGCGCACATGATGCCGCGACGTGTGGCCACACCTTGGTCTAGCATCGATTGCATGACAGCTCGCTGATCGACTCCCTCTGGAAGCCGGATGCAAAAGCTTTGCCAGTTGGTCAGGCGGTCTGCGGGCTCGCTGGGCAGGCCAGGGCGAAGCCAGTCAGGGAACCATCGCCGGTAAGTTTGGGCGATGCGGCGACGCTGATCGACCAATCCGTTCAAGCGCTTGAGTTGCTCCTGGCCGATGGCGGCCTGCACATCGGTCAGGCGGTAGTTGAACCCCACTTCGGGATAGGTCTCAAACAACACCTGAGCTGCGCGGTGACGTTGCACATCCGATAGGCTCATGGCATGTTGGCGCAAGGTTCTGAGCCTGGCATCCCACCCCGCGTGCGAAGTGGTGATCATTCCGCCATCGCCGGTGCTGATGATTTTTCTTGGGTGTAGAGAAAAGCATGCGATATCGCCGTGGGGTCGACCAATCGCCTGCCACTGCCCCTCGATGAGAATGCGAGATCCCAATGCACAAGCGGCATCCTCAATCAGAGGCAGCCCGTTTCGCCTGGAAATCTCCAGCAAACGGCTGAGATCACAGGGCATGCCCATTTGGTGGACACACAAGATAGCCCGGGTTTTGGGGCCGATGGCTCTGGCGACAGCCTCTGGATCGATATTGAATGTCTCGGGCTCTATATCCACAAACACCGGTGTGGCACCCACATACCGGATGCTGTTGGCCGTGGCGATGTAAGAGTGACTGACGGTAATGACCTCATCTCCTGGCTGCACACCGGCCACCAGCAAGGCCAGATGAAGCGCTGCCGTCCCGCTAGACACCGCGCAGGCGTGAGGGGCTCCCACCTGATGCGCAAAGGCGTTCTCGAAGGCGGCCACTTCGGGTCCTTGGGTCAACCACCCGCTGAGAATCGCGCGGCGTGCCGCCTCGACCTCGGCATCCCCCATTTGCGGCTTGGAAAGGGCGATCATGTGAGGCTCTGCGCTGCTTGAGGCTGAGCGGCTTGTTGCTTCCACCAGGTCACCAAGTGGCCAATGCCCTGTTCCAGTCCCACGCGAGATTGAAATTGCAACAGATCGGCGCTGCGCTGGGTATCGGCGCAGCGGCGATTGACTGCGCTGACGCCGCGCGCCGGCTCATAGCGTGGCTCGAGGCGGCTGCCCATTGTCTTGAGAACCAGGCGGGCCAAATCATTGAGGCTGGTCTCAACGCCGCTGCCCACATTGAACGCGCCATGAACATGTTCGCTTTGCAAGGCGGCCACATTGGCACGCGCCACGTCGCGCACATGGATGAAGTCCAGGGTCTGCTTTCCATCGCCCTGGATCACGGGCGGCAACTCCTGGGCAATACGCTCCATCCACCGCACCAAGACCTCGGTGTATTTGCCCAAGGTATCCATCCGCTCGCCATAGACATTGAAGTAGCGAAGGGCAATGCCAGGCTGGTCATACATTTGATGAAACGAGCGCAGCAGTCCCTCCAGCAAAACCTTGCAGGACCCATACCAGGTGTCGTTATTCCACGGGTGGTGATTTTCTGGAGTGGGAAACTGGTCGGCATGTCCGTACACCGATGCCGATGAGGCGACAACAACGCGCTTAACATGGGCTCGTCGGGCGGCATCCAGCACATTGAAGCTGCCCTGGCACATCACCTCCATGGCGGTGCGTGGATCGCTGGCACAAGCCGTGATGCGCAGAGCCGCCAGATGGATGACCGCATCACAACCGGCAGTCACGGTATCCAGTAACGCAGAGTTGCGAATGTCGCCGTGTACAAAGCTCAGCCGCGGATCGGGCATCAGGTGCGACACATTGTCTAGGCGGCCCCGGCTGAGATCGTCCAGCAAGATGACCTTGGCCGGTCGGTGTTCTTGCAGCAGGAGCTGGGCGGTGGCCGAACCAATGAAGCCACAGCCTCCTGTGATCAGAATTCTCGCGCCTTGTGGATTCATGTTGACCTATCGCTCAAAATTGTGCTCAAGCGGCACCTACACCACGACACACGACTCCGGCGGTGAGCCACAACAGACGCAGATCGGTGGCCAGACTGCAGCGCTGCAGATACAGCAGGTCCATGCGCACCATCTCGTCAAAACAAACCTGTCCGCGCCCATAAACCTGCCACCACCCGGTGAGACCGGGCTTGGCGCGAGAAAATCGAGTGGTGTGCCAAGGTTGGTACTGCTCGACTTCATAGGGCAGTGCGGGTCGCGGTCCCACCAAGCTCATGTGGCCTTGCAAGATGTTGAACAACTGCGGCAGTTCATCCAGGCTGGTTCGCCTCAACCAGCGGCCTATGGGCGTGACGCGCCGGTCTTCGTGCAGCTTATAAAGCGGGGGTGAGGACGCGGCAGACGGCGCACGGGTCGTCTCCACGGTCTGTGAGTCGTCAGTTGATGGCGGGGTCATCCACCTTTTGGTGAACTCGCGATGGGCCTCGTCGCTGCTGCCATGGGTCATGGTTCGAAACTTGAGGCACTCAAAGGGCTGTCCGGCCAGGCCAATGCGCCTTTGACGAAACAGCACCGGCCCGGGAGAGCCCAAGCGGATGGCCAGTGCCACCCCGAGCATCACAGGGGCCGTCAGCATGATCAGCGTCAAGGCCCCTACCCAGTCCAAAGTGCGCTTGCCTGGGTAGCCCACGCATTGGGAGGTCAGGGTCGAGGCACTCGTCACGCAGTGAAGTTCACCATGTTCACAGCGCAGGTGATATCCCCATGCTTAGGGACATGCACTGCCATGGCATGTGACTGAGCACTATGTGCGTGTAGCCGATCGGGGCTACCGTGTGGGCGCCGCGGATCACCAGCATGTCCCCATGATATTGAAATCGCCCTTACTTTCCAGTCTCTGGCCACGCAATGCTATTCGTGGCGTTATCGCCATGTGGCGTTGGCAGTGGCGTGGGTGGCGTTTAGGGGTCTTGCTGCTGATGGCGCTGGTGTTCATTCGTGCCACGCTGCCCGCGGCTGCCAGTCTGGAGGTGGGTCCGGGAGGGCCGGTGTTGTTGATCACCGATCCGCAACGGCCGTGGAGTGGTTATTACGCGGAGTTGTTGAGAACGGAGGGACTCAACGCCTTTACCTCCGTGTCGGTGGCATCGCTCGATGCTTCTGTATTGGCCACTCATCAGACCGTGGTGCTGCCCCGCGTATCGCTGTCTGACGCGCAGGTGAGCCTGCTGGGGCAATGGGTGCAAGCTGGAGGCCTTTTGCTGGCCATGGCGCCAGACGATCGATTGTTGCCACTATTGGGCTTGGCACCTACCGGTCAAGTACTGCAAGAAGGCTACATGCGCATCAACGTGGACAACCCGGCAGCTCGGGGTCTGAACAACCAAACCCTTCAGTACCACGGGCAGTCGGCCCTCTGGCGACTCCAGGGTGCCCAGGCGGTGGCCTGGTTGTATGCCGATGCGCTCAACGCTACCTCATCGCCTGCGGTGAGTTGGCGCGCGGTGGGTGCTGGTCAGGCTGCCGCATTCAGCTATGACCTGGCCTCGTCCATCGTGATGACGCGCCAAGGCAATCCTGCCTGGGCCACGCAAGAGCGTGACGGCTTGCAGCCCATCCGATCCAACGACAAGTTCTTTGGTGCCTCGGCCACCGACCCGCGAGCGGATTGGGTCGATGCGCAGCGCATCGAAATCCCGCAGGCCGATGAGCAGCTGCGCCTGTTCAGCCAGTTGATTGTCTGGATGAATCAGCCGCGACAGCCGATTGCGAGGTTTTGGTACTTGCCACATGGGCACAAGGCGGCGGTTGTCATGACGGGCGATGACCACGGCAACAACGGCACGGCCGCCCGTTTCGATCAGTTGTTGGCCGCCAGCCCAGCGGGCTGCTCGGTACCAGACTGGCAATGTGTGCGGGGCACGTCGTATTTGTACCCGGGGACACCGCTGGCCACCCACCAAGCGCTGGCTTATGAATCACAGGGCTTTGAGGTGGGCCTGCACATCAACACCGGTTGTGCCAACTACAGCCTCGAGTCCCTGGAGGTGGCCTACCAGCAGCAATTGCAAGAGTGGTCACGCCAGTTTTCGACACTGTTGCCTCCGTCTACGCAGCGCCACCACTGCGTGGTGTGGAGCGACTGGACATCGGGAGCCGAGGTCCAGTCTCGCTTCGGGATGCGCTTGGACACCACGTACTACCACTGGCCTCCCACCTGGGTGAACCGCCGTGCGGGCGTGTTTACAGGATCGGCTCTGCCCATGCGTTTTGCCAGCACGCAAGGGCGCATGGTCGATGTTTTTCAGGTTCCCACCCAAATGACCGATGAGTCGGGTCAGCCGTATCCGCAGACGGTTGAAGCCCTGCTCGATCGTGCATTGGGCCCTCAAGGGTATTACGGGGTGTACACCGTCAATGCGCACACCGATCAAGCGATTTCTCTGGTTGCCGATGCCGTTGTGGCCACGGCCAAGTCCCGACAGGTGCCGGTGGTGTCTGCACGCCAGATGCTCAGTTGGCTGGATGCGCGCAATGCGTCGACGTGGACTCCGCTGAGTTGGGATGGTCGCACCTGGCGTTTCGATGTGCAGGCTGCTGCGGCAGCGCGTGGATTGCGCGCCATGCTGCCCAAAACCGTGGCGGGCCGCACGCTCACCTCCTTGCAGCGTGAGGGGGTGGCGGTGCCCACCAGCATCTTCACGGTCAAGGGCGTGGACTATGTCTTTTTCCCCGCGACCTCAGGACGCCACGAGGCCGTGTACACCGATTCAAGCGGTGTGGGCAGCGATGGCTGTCCGTGCAGCGCGTGGCCCAGCGCTTCCACGCCGACCACCGCTTCCTTTGCCGATCCGCTGCCGGTGGAGTTGGGGGTGAAGTTTCGCTCTGATCGTGACGGTTGGATTTCGGGCGTGCGCTTTTACAAGGGCAGTGGCAATGTGGGCGTGCACCGAGGCAGTTTGTGGAGCGTGAATGGTCAGTTGCTGGCCTCCGCTGTCTTTCAGGCTGAGTCGGCCAGTGGGTGGCAAGAAGTCAGGTTTGCCCAGCCGGTGCCCATCGTGGCCAATACGGTGTATGTGGCGTCATATTTTGCGCCGATGGGTGCCTATGCCGTTGACACCGGGTTCTTCAGTACAACGGGTGTGGATCGCACCCCCATACGATTGCTGCGTGACGGCGAATCGGGTCCCAACGGGGTCTATGCCTACAGCTCGGTCTCCACCTTTCCTTCGCAATCGTGGCGATCCAGCAATTACTGGGTGGACGTGGTCTTTGAAACCACGATTTCGACGCCACCACCACCACCCCCGCCCACCGATGCGTGCGCATCGCCAGCCAACCCTGTCGTGGCGGAGAACTGCCTGCCCGGCACACCCGCCTCACAGTGGGACATTTCGGGCATTGGTGACCCTGGTCTGCAAGGATTTGCCACTGAGATGAGCGTGCAGCGTGGGCAGACCATCGAGTTCAAGGTGGACACCCGTGCTTCTTCCTATCGCATCGAGCTGTACCGGCTGGGGTATTACCAGGGGCTGGGAGCGCGCCGGGTGGATACCGTGCAGCCCCATGTGACCCTGCCGCAGATCCAACCGGCCTGCCTGCAGCAAGCCGATGTGGGGCTGGTGGACTGCGGCAACTGGCGCGTGTCGGCACGGTGGACGGTGCCGACCACTGCGGTATCGGGGGTGTATCTGGCGCGCTTGGTCAGACCCGATACCGGTGGGGCCAGTCATGTGCTGTTTGTGGTTCGCGACGGCCCCAGCGCGGCCGACGTGGTGTTTCAAACCTCTGACACCACCTGGCAGGCCTACAACACCTATGGGGGTGCCAGCCTCTACAGTGGAGGACCCGCAGGGCGCGCCTATAAGGTGAGCTACAACCGACCGTTGCACACCCGTGCGGTAGACGGTGGACAGGACAGTTTTTTCAACGCCGAGGTCGCCATGGCGCGGTGGTTGGAGGCCAATGGCTATCACGTCACCTACCAAAGTGGGGTAGACACGCACCGCTATGGCGTGGGCCCAAGGCAGCACCGTGTATTTGTCTCTGTCGGGCACGACGAATATTGGTCTGGCACTCAGCGGGCCAACGTCGAGGCCGCCCGAGCAGCAGGCATGCACCTGGCTTTTTTCTCCGGCAATGAAATGTTTTGGAAGACCCGGTGGGAGGCCAGCATCGATGGCACATCTTCGCCCATGCGGACCTTGGTGACCTACAAAGAAACGCATGCCAATGCCAAGATCGACCCTTCCCCAGAATGGACCGGGACCTGGCGTGATCCTCGTTTTTCGCCTCCCTACGATGGAGGGCGGCCTGAGAACGGCCTCACCGGTACTTGGTTTGTGGTGAACGATGGGGCCACCGGAAGCATTCGAATCCCCTCCGATTTGGGCGCCTTGCGGTTTTGGCGGCACACCGACATGGCGCAACTGAATCCGAATGCCAGTGCTGTCTTGCCGTGGGGAACGCTGGGATACGAATGGAATGTCGATGCGGACAACGCTCACCGCCCGCCTGGTCTGATACGCTTGTCCGACACCGAGGTGGCCGACGCACCCGTCTTGCAAGACTGGGGCAGCACCTATGGCAGAGGTACCGCGCGCCATGCCATCACCTTGTATCGGCACGCCAGCGGGGCGTTGGTCTTCAGCGCGGGTACTGTGCAGTGGTCGTGGGGCCTGGATGCCCAGCACGATCGTGCCGGAACACCGGTCGATCGGCGTATGCAGCAAGCGACGATGAATCTCTTGGCCGATATGGCGGTGATGCCTGCCACGCCCAGCGCCGGGCTGGTACGGCCATCGAGCAGTGCCGACCATCAGGCTCCCACCTCTTCGGTCACCTTGCCGCTGGCCACTTCGGTTTTGAGCGTGGGCGTGCCAGTAACGGTGCAGGGCGTGGCCTTCGATGCGGGCGGCGGGCGTGTGGGGGGAGTGGAGGTCTCCATCGATGGAGGCCTGACATGGCGACCCGCTCAGGGCCTGGAGAATTGGCGCTATACCTTCACCCCATCGGCAGCGGCGTTGACATCGGGCCGTATCGCGCTGCGTACGCGAGCCGTTGACGACAGTGGATGGCTGGAGTCGCCCGGACCGGGCCGGGATTGGCCGGTCGTCAACGCGGCATGTCCTTGCTCTTTGTGGGCAGCCGATCGTGTGCCGGCCATCACGGCCAGCGCCGACACGGCTGCCGTCAACTTGGGCGTTCGTTTCACGTCCTCGGTCAGTGGATCGATAGCGGCGATTCGCTTTTATAAAGGCGCGGGCAACGACGGGCCGCACCCGGTGGCGCTGTGGAGTGCCACGGGCCAATTGTTGGCCTCGGCTGAATGGCCTGCCTCTGCTGCGACGGGTTGGCAGCAGGTGAATCTCGCCTCACCCGTTCCCATTCAAGCCGGGCAAACGTATGTGGCGTCCTATCTTGCGCCTCGGGGGCGCTACGCCGCTGAATATGAGCGGTTTTCGGGATCGTCGGTGCAACGAGGGCCCCTGACGGCTGCGGCAGACGGCTCGGGAGGCGGTAACGGCGTGTACCGATACGGCAGTTCGCTGGCCTTTCCCCAGTCCAGCTACCGAGCTTCGGACTATGGGGTGGACGTGGTCTTGATTTCGCCCTGATCCGTGCGATTCGCGTTGGGCGCGTGAGGCCTCTCTAGAATAGGGGTTTGTCTTGCTTGCTGCGACGCCCCCATGAAAGTTCACCCGTCTGTTTTCAAGGCCTACGATATTCGTGGCATCGTGGGGCAAACCATCGATGAGCATTTTGCCGTTCACCTGGGCCGGGCGTTTGGAACGCAAGCCCTGCTGGCGGGAGAAAAGGCCGTGGCGGTGGGTCGCGACGGGCGTTTGTCGGGCCCGCGACTGGCAGCGGCGCTGATTCGTGGACTGGAATCTACGGGTCTGGATGTGGTGGATTTGGGTGCGGTGACCACGCCCATGCTGTACTACGTAGCCGCCACGCGGTCGCAGCATGGGTGCTCGTCTGGCATACAGGTCACTGGCAGTCACAACCCCAAGGACTACAACGGCTTCAAAATGGTGTTGGCAGGCCGGGCCATCTACGGAGACGAGATTCAGCGTCTGCGTGAGCGCATGACGGTGCAGGACTACCGCGAAGGCTGCGGACGCAGCGCGCGCATGAACATCGTGCCGGAATACACCCACCGCATCGCCACGGACTGTCGACTCGCACGCCCCATGAAGGTTGTGGTGGATTCAGGCAATGGGATCCCCGGCGCGTCATCTCCCGATGTCTTGCGCGCCTTAGGCTGTCAGGTGATTGAGTTGCACTCTAAAGTGGATGGCCATTTTCCCAATCACCACCCCGACCCCAGCAAACCCGAGAATCTGGAAGATTTGATCGAGAAAGTGCGCAAGAGCGGGGCGGAGTTGGGTCTGGCATTTGATGGTGACGGAGACCGCTTGGGCGTTGTGACCCGTGACGGACAGATCATTTTTCCCGACCGACAACTCATGTTGTTGGCCACCGACATCTTGGCGCGTCACCGGGGCGCAACCGTCATCTTTGACGTGAAGTGCACCCAGCGACTGGCCCCTGCCATCCGACAGGCTGGTGGGAAGCCTTTGATGTGGAAGACGGGCCACTCGCTGATCAAGGCCAAGATGAAAGAGCTCGACTGCCCCATTGCGGGCGAGATGAGCGGCCATATCTTTTTTGGCGAGCGCTGGTACGGCTTTGATGATGCCACCTACACGGCAGCGCGCATGTTGGAGATCCTCTCGCGCAGTGATGACCCCAGCGCCGTGCTCAACGCGCTGCCCACCAGCTACGCCACGCCCGAGCTGAACGTGCCGTGTCAGGAGGGAGAACCCGCTCAGGTGGTGCAAGCCCTGCAGCGCAGCGCCCGCTTCCCCGACGCTCAAGTCAGCACCATCGATGGGGTGCGGGCTGATTTTCCAGATGGCTTTGGGCTGATACGGGGCTCCAACACCACGCCCGTTTTGGTTTTGCGATTTGAGGGCCACACGCCGCAAGCCTTGCGCCGCATTCAGAGTGATTTCATGGCCGCACTGCTGCGTGTCAAACCCGATGCGCGAATTGAGGCAGCCGCTCACTGAGCGGGCGGCTTGCCCCTGGCATGCTCAGCGGGTCACCCACCGGGTAACGCCTTGAGATCACTGAGGCAGCAAGGGGCGCTGGCGGTCTACTCGGCGCTGCTGCGCCTGGCCGCGCCTGGGGTGCTGCTGCGTTGGTGGTACCGCAGTTGGCGCGAGCCCCTGTACCGTTTGAACTTGCCCGCTCGCTGGGGGTACCGCCTGCCCACGGCGTGCGCGGGATCAGCGGCGTCCTCGGGGCCGTGTGTGTGGATACATGCCGTCTCGCTGGGCGAGACGCGCGCGGCGGCTGCGCTGTGGGCCGCGCTTCGAGAACGACTCCCTCAGGCTCGTCTGGTCTTGACGCACGGCACCGCCACGGGACGGGAGGCTGGAGCGCAGTGGTCGCTTCGGCCAGAGGATGTGCAAACCTGGCTTCCCTACGACACGCCTGGCGCTGTGCGCCGATTCCTGCGGCACTACCGGCCCGATGTGGGGGTTTTGATGGAAACCGAGGTCTGGCCCAATCTGCTGCAGGCGTGCTGGGAGGCGCGCATCCCGGTGGTGCTGGCCAATGCCCGCTTGTCTGAGCGCAGCGGCCGCAAGGCGCAACGGTGGCCGGCTCTGGTGCTGCCGGCTGTGCAGCAATTGCAGGCGGTGTTGGCCCAGTCTGCGGACGATGCGATCAGGCTGGGTCGCCTCGGGGCGCGTGGCCTGCAGGTGTGCGGCAACCTCAAGTTTGACATGAAGCCCGTGCGGTCTCAGCAGCAGCAGGGAGCCCAATGGCGGCTTGCCACTCACAGACCTGTGGTGGTGGCAGCCAGCACCCGAGAGGGTGAAGAGGCGCCATTGCTGAGGCTTTGGCAACAGGCCCTGCGAGAGCGTATCCCGACCGCAGGTCCCACCCCGTTGCTGATCATCGTGCCGCGCCATCCTCAGCGTTTTGACGAGGTGGCTGATCTGATGGCGTCCAGCGGGTTGGCCTGGCGCCGGCGTGCCGAGTGGGCCTCGACCCTGCCGTCTTGGGCCCAAGAGACGGACACCGGCTGGGTGTGGTTGGGCGACTCACTGGGTGAGATGACGCTGTACTACAGCATGGCGCATGTGGCGCTGCTGGGCGGAAGCTTCGAGCCCTTCGGTGGTCAAAATCTGATCGAAGCGGCAGCCTGTGGCTGCCCGGTGATCATGGGCCCTCATACCTACAACTTTGCGCAAGCGTCGCAGCAAGCCCTGGACGCTGGGGCGGCCGTGCGCGTCGCGCATTTGGCTGGCGCAGTGGCGCAGGCACTCAAGTGGGCCGAAGAGGCCTGGCGGCTACAGCAACAGACTCAGGCGTTTTCGCCCTCGACTCAGGCCGAGCAGTTTGCACGCAGGCATCAGGGAAGTGCCCAGACGCAGGCCCGGGCGATCGAGGCGATCGCGCTCAGCGCTGCAGCAGGGCGTTGACTGCGTCTACATCGGTGGGTTGCAGCTGCCCCGAGGCTTGTTTCAGCCTCAGTTGACCCAGCAACACCTCATAGCGGGACTTGGCCAGATCGCGGCGGGTCTGGAACAGCTGCGTTTGGGCATTGAGCACATCCAGGTTGACCCGCACCCCAACGCGGTACCCCAGTTGGGTCGCCTCCAGCGCCAGCTGAGATGAGGACTCTGCCGCTTCCAGGGCTTTGACCTGCGCCATGAGCGACTGCACACCGAAAAAGGCCTGTCGGGTCAGCTGTGCCACTGCTCGGCGAGCTGCTTCCAGGTCGTTGCGCGCCTTGTCTTCCAGCACCTGGGTTTCCTTGACGCGTTGATCAGCGCCTCCACCCGTATACAAGGGCCAGTTGAGCTGCACGCCCACCGAGGCACTTTGGCTCACCCCACGCGAACTGGATACGCTCAATGAACTGCCTGCCGCGCGGCTGGCGTTGAGTGAGCCCACCGCATCTACCGTAGGAGCGGTGGCCGCGCGCGCTCGGTCAATTTCCAGACGCGCCAACTCCAATCCCATGCGAGCCTTGCGGACGCTGGGGTGGCGCTCATCGGCCCTCTGGACCCAAGACTGCGCATCGGCAGGTTGAACAGCAGGCAGCGTTATGGGCAAGGACAAGCCTTTGGGCGCAACGCCTTGTCGTCCCACCAGTTGATCCAGGGCAATGCGCTTGGTTTGCAGATCGTTGTCCGCAGCAATTTCTTGAGCAGTGGCCAGATCGAAGCGCGCCTGAGCCTCACGCGTATCGGTGATGGTCGCCGTGCCCACTTCAAAGTTGCGCCGCGCCGAGGCCAATTGCTCCGTGATGGCTGCCTTGTTGGCCTTGGAGGTGGCCAAAGCATCCTGGGCGGCCAGTACATCGAAGTAGGCCTGACTCAAGCGCAGTATGAGGTCCTGTTCGGCCGCATCCAGATCGGCGGTAGCTCCCACCAGGCTCTTGCGGGCCTGTTCGATGGTCACGCCCGTGGTGCGGTTGACCAGGGGGTAGCGTCCGGCCACGGCCGCAGTGATCGGGTTGGTATCGCCCGTGCCGATGCGGGGCAGGTCCAGTTGCGTCGCTGTGGCACTGCCCGTGAGGTTGATGGTGCCTTTGGCGGCCGCCTCGGCCTGCGCGACGCGCAGTTGAGCCGCTTGCGCGGAGGCTTGTGCAGCCAGAAAAGCGGCGTCGTACCGCCGTGCAGCCTCGTGCAGCTCTTTGAGGCTTTGAGCCTGGGTCGCGCAGGCACCCGCCAGACTGAGTAAGGCCACAACGCCACGGAGTACTCGGTTCAAACGCATAAAAAAGGACTTTCGCTGGGGGCCAAGGGCCCATTAGAACTTGAAACGGGCTGCTTGAGGGAAATGCAGCAGTCGGGGGGCCACCGTCTCGAATATGACTTCCCGTCGGCAGGCACTGTCGGAGACCCGAGTATGCACACAGGCTTGCATGACCGGCCACTGCCCCTCGATGGCGGCCAGTCGGCCACCCACCGCCAGCTGCGACAGCAGAGCTTGGGGCACCTGCTCCACAGAGCCGGATAACAAGATGGCGTCCCAGGGAGCGCCCTGCGCCCACCCCTGCGCCCCATCGCCTGGCTCCACCTGCACCGTGTTGACGCCAGCGCGTTGAAGGTTGGCGCGAGCGGTTTCGCACAGGGCAGGGAGAATTTCGACCGTGACCACCTGGGCGGCCATGCGGCTGAGGAGGGCGGCCATGAAGCCCGATCCTGTGCCAATTTCCAAAACCCGATCCGCGGGTTGCAGCTGCAACTCCTGCAACAGCTTGGCCTCGACCTTGGGCTCGAGCATGCAAGTGCCTTGGGTGAGCGAAGAAGGGGTATCTAGAAGGGGAATTTGCAGATCGGCAAATGCCAGGGCCCGGTGGGCGCTGGGCACAAAGTCTTCTCGCCGCAGACTGCCCAAAACGGAGATAACCGCCGGGTCCAGTACTTCCCAGGGGCGGATTTGTTGTTCGATCATATTGGCCCGGGCTTGCTCAAGATTCATGGCCATGTACTCCTCCAGTCCCCAAATTCTAGGCCCGCCAGGCCCGGCGGGCCCAAGCGGCCAGATCGTCCAGATAGGTATAGATCACGGGCACCACCACCAAGGTCAGCACCGAGGAGGTGATGACGCCTCCAATGACCGCCTGGCCCATGGGGGCTCGCTGCTCGCTGCCCTCAGACATGGCCAGCGCCAGCGGCATCATGCCAAAGATCATGGCCAAAGTGGTCATCAAGATGGGGCGCAGTCGCACGCGGGCTGCCTCGAGCAAGGCCGCAGAGCGTTCCATGCCTTGTTCTCGAACGCGGTTGGCGAAATCCACCAGCAAGATGGCATTCTTGGTCACCAGCCCCATCAGCATGACCACCCCGATGATGGAAAACAGATTGAGGGTACTGCCAAAACTCAACAAGGCCAGCACCACCCCAATGAGCGTTAGGGGCAATGAGGCCATCAACGAGACGGGCTGCAAAAAGCTGCGGAACTGCGAGGCCAATATCATGTAGATGAACACCACGCCCAAGGCCAGCGCCTGAAGTGCGTAGGCAAAGCTTTCTTGCATGTCTTTGGTGGACCCCCCAAATTGCACCCGATAACCGGGTGGCAGGGGTTGAGCCTGCAGTACGCGGCGAATGTCGTCGGCGACCTCGCCCAAGGCCCGTCCTGCCGTGTTGGCGGTCATCTCCACTTCGCGGCTGAGGTCGCGCCGATTGATTTGGTTGGGCCCCAAGCTGGGTGTCAACTCCGCGATCTGGCTCAAGCGCACCAGCCGGGCCGAGCCATCGGCGTGCGTGCCGGCCACCAGCCACAACCGCTCCAGGTCGGCCATCGAGTCTCGCGACGAGGGGGCCAGGCGCACCAAGATGTCTGTCGTTTGGTCTCCGCCAGACTGCCATTGGCCCACCGTCTCGCCCGCGATCAAGCCACGCAATGCAGACGTCACAGCGCCTACCGAGAGCCCGGCATCGGCAGCTGCATCGCGTCGGACCTGTACCGAGATGGTGGGTTTGCTGGGTTTCATGGAGGTGTCCAAATCGATCAACCCGGGAATGTCGCGCAGTGCGGGCGCGAGTCGCTGGGTGAGCCGATCAAGCTCACCCAGATCGGGCCCTTGCAACGACAAGGAGATCGGCTTGTTGCCCCCCACCATGTCCAGTAAGCCCACGTGGGTGACCGTGATGCCGGCAATTCGTATGAGACGCTCACGGATGGGGCCGGTGAGTTGGTCCACGCTGCGTTGGCGGTCTTTGCGGTCGGTCAACCGCACATAAACGCTGGCATAGATGCGGCCCTGTGCCATGCCCGTATTGATGGTGGTGAGGGTGTAGCGCACCTCAGGGAACTCGCGCAGTGCCGCATCAACCTGACGCGCGCGGTTTTCCGTTACCTCAATGGATGAGCCCACCGGGGTGTGGAAGGTCACGGTGGTTTCGGAGTAATCGGCCTTGGGAACAAACTCGGTCCCGATCAGCGGCACCAGCACCACGCTGCCTACTAAGGTGGACGCGGCCATCACCAAGGTGGCCAGGCGGTGTCGCAACGACCACCCCAAGATGGCCACATAGGCTTGCCCCAGCAGGTGCTGCGCCCGGTCAAACGCGTGAGTCAGTCGACCCAGGGTGCGGTCGTACCATGACCGGGGGGTGAAGGGCTGACCTTCGCGATCAATGGCCGGGTCATGCCACACCGCGCTGAGCATGGGGTCGAGGGTGAAGCTCACAAACATCGAAATGAGCACCGCCGCCACGATGGTCAATCCAAATTCGTGGAAGAACTTGCCGATGATTCCGCCCATAAACCCGATGGGCAGGAACACGGCCACGATGGACAAGGTGGTGGCCAAGACGGCCAAGCCGATCTCACGGGTCCCGTCCAGGGCCGCCTCATGGGCACTCTTGCCCATCTGGACGTGACGCACAATGTTTTCACGCACGACGATGGCGTCGTCAATGAGCAGGCCCACGCACAGGCTCATGGCCATGAGGGTGACCATATTGATGGAAAAACCCAGCGCATACATGAACAGGAATGTGCCGACCAGCGCAATGGGAAGGGTCAGCCCGGTGATCAGGGTAGAGCGCCAGGAGTTCAAAAACAAAAACACGATGAGGATGGTGAGCAAGGCGCCTTCGATCAGGGTGCGCTTGACGGTGCTCACGGCCACGCGAATTTGCCGAGAGTTGTCGCGCACCACCTCGGCTGCCACGCCGCTTGGCAAGTCGGCCTTCAAGGCCTGGGCTGCTTGCAGCAGGCCGTCTACTACCTCGAGGGTGTTTTCCCCTTGGTTCTTTTGCACGTCCAGCGCCAAGGTTCGCTGCCCGTTGAACAGCGCCAGTGACTCCACCTCTTGTGCGCCATCCACCACGTCGGCTACCTGCCACAAACGCACTGCCTGTGCCGGCGATCCCCGTCTGGCCACCACAATCTCGCGCAACTGGTCGGGGCGTGCGATGGCCGCATCTACCTGGACCACACGATCGCTATCTGAGGAGCGCAACGCGCCGGCTGGGAGGTCGCGGTTTTCGGTGCGCAGGGCCGACAACACCTGCTCGACGCCCACGCCCATGGCCTGCATGGCCGCAGGCTTGAGGTACACGTTCACCTCGCGCTTGCGAGCGCCCACCAGTGTCACGGCCCCCACACCGCGCACGTTTTCCAGCCGCTTCTTGACCCACCGCTCGGCCACATCGGCCAACTCCGTGGGGCTGCGCGAGCCGTCTGGAGAGGTCAGTGCCAGGGTGAAGACGGGGCGCGAGGTGGGGTCAAACCGCTGAACGCGGCTTTCTTTGACTTCGGCGCGAAATTGCGGCCGCACCAAGGCGAGTTTTTCTCTGACGTCATCGGCCGCACGTCGACCGTCCATGGACAAGTCGAACTGCACGATCACCACCGACATGCCTTCGTAGGTGCGTGAAAACAGTTGATTGATTCCCGCAATCGTGTTGAGTGCCTCTTCCACGCGTCGGGTCACCTCAATCTCCACGATCTGGGGTGAGGCGCCCGGGTAGTCGGTGGTCACCACCACGGTGGGAAACTCCACGTTCGGAAATTGGTCCACCTTGAGCCGGGCAATGCCCACCACCCCCAGCACCACCAGCGCCAACATGAGCATCACGGCCAATACCGGATTGGCAATCGAGACGCGGGTGAACCACATGGCAGCGGGCTCAGCGGGAGGCTGCCGAGGCGCCGTTTTTCGAAGCGGCAGCGCTCAGACGCCAGGCCGTGCCTTCGCTGACGCCGCCAACCCGCCCAGCCAGCAGGCGCTCACCGGACTGCAGTCCCTGCGTCACTTCCCAGGCGTCTTGACCCTGCACCTGCCCCCGCTGACCCAGCACCACACTGCGTTCTGCGATCTGTTGGCCTTGGAGCAACCACACATAAGGGCGAGGCCGATCCTGGCGGATCGCGGTCTCGGGAACCCACAACACCTGACGACTTTGCAAGGGCATGGCGGCGCTGGCAAACAGCCCCTGCCGCAGACCTGGGTTGGCGCTCAGACTCAAGAACACCGAAATGGCCCGAGACCCAGGCTGGGCAGCGGGGCTGATGCGCGCCACACGGGCTGTAACGGGCTGCGACAGGCCGTCAACCCGAAAGGCTACCTGTCGGCCCACGCGCAGCTCGGCCACGTCCTGCGGCGACATCGGCGCCTCCACTTCCAGGCTGGACAGGTCAATGATTTCCAACAGTCGCGTATCGATGCCCACGCGCTCACCGGGCTGGGCAGTGCGCTGGGCCACCATGCCCGCGATAGGAGCGCGCAGCGTCAGGTCGGCGCGCGCCTTACGCGCCAAATCCAAGGCCGCTTGTGCCGCCGTCACTTGCGCCAGGGCCGACATCTCGGTGCTGGCCGATGTTTCCAATGCGGTGGGCGAAATGAAGCCTTGAGCCACCAGGGACTTGTTGTTGCTCAGGCTGCGCCGGGCGATTTCCAGCTGCGCACGCGCAGAGGCCACCTGTTGGTCGGCTTGCTGTATTCGAAGCTCTGCCTCCGCGGTGTCCTGCTCCACCAGCACCTGATCGGCTTTTACCGCATCACCTTCGCGAACGGTCAGGCGAATGATCTCGCCCGATTGCTTGGCCTTGACCCAAGCCGAGTGTTGAGCACGCACCGTGCCCGAGACGTCGACCACGCGTGTGAGCTCCCCGACCCGCGCGGCCACGATGTCGCCTTCTGTCAGGTCCAGCACCATGACGGCCTTGCCGGCGGCCGCGGAGCGCGCCTGGGCATCGGCGGCGGCTTGCCGCTGCCAGATTGCGCGCGCGATGATCGCGCCCAGCGCCAGCAACAGCACCCAGACCACCAACGCGATGCGCCAGCGACGAGAAATCTTCATGGTCTATTCACCTGAGGAGGTCGTGTCGCGCTTATCATCCCCGTCCACCGACTGAAGACAGTTGCGGAGCGCGCTTGGATCCCTTGTTGTTCATCAAGGCCGTGATCATGGGCGTGGTCGAGGGCTTGACCGAGTTTTTGCCTATCTCGTCCACCGGCCACCTGATTTTGACGGCGTCTTTACTCGATTTTACGGGCGAGACCGTTAAGGTCTTTGAAATCGCCATCCAGACCGGGGCCATGTTGGCGGTGGTATGGGAGTATCGGCTCAGACTCACCCATGCCGTGACCGGTGTGGGCCATGACCCCTTGGCGCAGCGGTTTGTCCGCAATCTGTTGATCGCTTTCATCCCAGCCGTCATTTTCGGCCTCTTGCTTGGCAAATGGATCAAATCCCACCTGTTTCACCCCGTTCCCGTGGCCCTGGCCTTCATTGTGGGGGGGCTGATCATCTTGTGGGTGGAACGCGACTCCGCCCGACAGGAGTACGAGCGCCGCACGCGTGTGCAGAGCGTTGATGACCTGAGCGCCTGGGACGCGCTGAAAGTGGGCTTGGTGCAGTGCGTGGCCATGGTGCCGGGTACCAGCCGCAGCGGAGCCACGATCATTGGCGGCATGGTGCTGGGCTTGTCTCGGCGCTGTGCCACCGAGTTCAGTTTTTTTCTCGGCATTCCCACCCTGACGGCGGCGGGCGTGTACTCCGTTTGGCGCGAGCGATCCGCCCTGCATCTGAGTGACATCCCCCTGTTTGCAGTAGGGCTGGTCGTATCGTTCGTCAGCGCCTTGCTGTGTATTCGCTGGTTGATCCGCTATGTGGCCACCCACGACTTCAAGTGGTTTGCGTGGTATCGCATCGGATTTGGGGCGGTGGTGCTGTTGACCTCCTGGGGCGGCTGGGTGCAGTGGAAGGCCTGAGCGGGGCCTTTCAGTGGGCCATCAGCACCGGCAGCGTCATCGATCGCAGCAGTGTGCGGGTGACGCCGCCCAAGATCCATTCGCGCGCACGGCTGTGCCCAAAGCAGCCCGTGACCAGCATGTCGGCCGACCAGTCGCTGGCTTGGGACAAGAGCAGATCTCCCAGCACATCCTCTTGGGGCAAGGGGAGTCGCCGCAAGACGGCGCGCACCCCGTGGGCGGCCAAGTAGTCCATCAGCCCTTGGGTAGCCCCATCTCCAAAGTGCACCACGGTGACGCCTTGGGCCTTTCTCAAGATGGGCAGTGAAGCTGTCACGGCTCGCGCACTTTCCCGACAGGGCTTCCAGGCCACCACCACCTGTTGACCCCAAGTGGGTGGGGCGCCGATGTACGGCACGACCAGGGCGGGCCGTCCGCTGTCGATGACCACATTGGGAACGAAGTCACGGTCGACGCCGCCTGCTTCATGGGTGGGTGGTGAAGACTGCCCCAGCACCATGAGGTCGTGGTACCAGGCGACTTGCGTGGTGCTGTGCTCGGCAATCCCCAGCCCCTCCACCCACCGACCCGTTGGAGCGCCGTGAGCAGGCGCATCTTCAAAACTCTGGCGTGCCTGGGCCTGCAATTCCTGATCGAAATCGGCCAATGAGGGCCCAAATCCCGCTTCCATCGCATAAGTCGCAGGAAATCGCAGGGTAGCAGGCGTTACCGCATACAAGACGGTGAGTTGCGCCTCATGCACGCTGGCCAAGTGGCGGGTCCACTGCAGTCGCGCCAGCGACTGGGTCGTCCCGTCAAAGTGCAGCAACAAAGATTTCAAGTCCGACACTGTTGGCCTCCCCGCCACCCAAGCCGAGGCAAGTCTCAGGGTGTCATGTCGGTGGGGCCATGATCCTGCGCAAGATCATGGTGCAAGCGCTTCGCCGGCCGGTAGCCTAAACGGCCTCGAATACCAAATCCCAGACCCCATGGCCCAGCCGCAGGCCCCGCTGCTCAAAGCGCGTCAAAGGCCGGTAGTCGGGCCGCGGCGCATAGCCCTTGCAGGTGTTGCGCAGCCCCGTATCGGCTGACAGCACCTCCAGCATCTGTTGCGCATAGGGCTGCCAATCGGTGGCGCAGTGCAAATAGCCCCCCGCGCTCAGACGCTGCGCGAGCAAGCCCACCAGCGGGGGCTGAATCAGGCGGCGTTTGTGGTGACGCTTCTTGTGCCAGGGATCGGGGAAGAAAATGTGTATGCCGTGCAGACTGCGCGGGGCCACCATGTGGCGCAGCACCTCCACGGCATCGTGCGATACAACCCGCACATTGTCCAGGTGCTTCTCGCCAATGAGCTTGAGCAATGCTCCCACTCCAGGTGGGTGCACCTCCACGCCAATGAAATTCAGATGCGCACAGGCGCGGGCGATTTGGGCAGTGGCATCGCCCATGCCAAAGCCGATTTCCAGCACGCAAGGCGCCTGGCGAGCGAATATCTGGTTCCAGTCAGCAGGAGAGGGCGAATACGGCACCACAAAGTGTGGGCCCCATTGCTGCCAGGCCCGTTGTTGTCCGGGCCCCATGCGCCCACCGCGCAGCACGTAGCTGCGTATGGGTCGGCGCTCAGCGGCTTCTTGCACAGCGAAACCCGATGTAGACCACGGCGGTATCTGCCAGTTTGGTGGCCACATGGTCACGGTGCATGGGCCCCGATCCGTACCACCAAGACCCCCCCATGGTGGGCGTGGCTTGCTCTGTGCCGCCTTCGGCCCACTCCCACACGTTGGCCCCCATGTCGTACAGGCCATTGACCCCGGCCCGAGTGGTGGCCACTGCGGCGTGTCCCTTGCCGCGACTGCTCTGAGCGTGCGCGACAGGGCGCGCGGTGCCGCCGCAATCGGCCAGGCAGTTGGCGCCTGCCGGGGTGTCTCCCGTTGGGTACGGGTAGGTACGCCCGGTCACCCATGGGGCTTCGGGTCGGGGGCGCCTCTCGGTGTAGGCCGCTTCCATCCATTCTTCTCGGCTGGGCAGGCGCTTGCCCGCCCAGCGGCAATAGGCCCGTGCCTCCTGCAACGTGACGTGCACGACCGGTTCGTTGTCGGCGCCCGGCTGTCCGTAGGGCGAGTGCCAGACCCAACCGCGACGGCGTTCCCACCCGGCCTCGAAGGTCTGACCACCGCCTTGCGCCTCGGCGCGCGTGCGCTGACCCGTAGCGGTGACAAAGGCGCGAAACGCGCCTATGGTGACCTCGGTGCGGTCAATTTCAAAGGCAGTGCCAATGCCAACCATGTCCTGGGCCATCACAGGCGCGCACAGGGCACTGAGCACAAGGCTCAGCGCCACAGGTCCTCGACCCGCCAACCTACCCGACCAGCCAGTTAGCCTCACTTTTGAATATCGCCCAAGCACAGGTACTTGATCTCGACGTAATCGTCTATGCCCTGGCGTGCCCCTTCGCGGCCCAAGCCACTTTGCTTGACACCGCCAAAGGGCACCTCGGTGGCCGAGATCAAACCCGTGTTGATACCCACCATGCCGTATTCCAAGGCCTCTGCCACCCTGAAGATGCGCCCAATATCGCGGCTGTAAAAATAGCTGGCCAAGCCGAATTCGGTGGCATTCGCCAGTTCGATGACCTCAGCTTCTGTCTGAAAGCGAAATACCGGGGCCACAGGGCCGAACGTCTCCTCGCGTGAGCAGCGCATTTTGGGCGTGACGTGGGCCAGCACCGTGGGTTCAAAGAATCGCGCGTCGATTCGGCGCCCCCCGGTGATCACCTGGGCACCTTGGGCGACGGCATCTTCCACATGGGCCTGAACCTTGGCCACGGCTTGGTCATCGATAAGCGGACCTTGTTGGACGCCAGATTCGAACCCATTGCCCACACGGATGGTCTTGGCCTTGGCCGCCAGCTTCTGTACGAACTCGTCGTAGACCTGGTCTTGCACGTACATGCGGTTGGCGCACACGCAGGTCTGGCCCGCATTGCGGTACTTGCTGATCATGGCCCCTTCAACGGCGCTGTCGATGTCTGCATCGTCAAAGACGATGAACGGCGCATTGCCACCCAATTCCAGACTGACCTTCTTGATGGTGGGGGCGCACTGGGCCGCCAGGATACGGCCCACTTCGGTGGAGCCCGTGAAGGACAAATGGGCCACCCGTGGGCTGGCGCACAGCACCTTGCCGATGTCTACCGAGCGCTGCGCATCGGCGCTCAGTACATTGAGCACGCCTGCAGGCATGCCGGCCCGTACGGCCAGTTCGGCCACTGCCAATGCCGACAGCGGCGTTTGTTCCGCAGGCTTGATCACCACGGGGCAGCCGGCTGCAATGGCCGGTGCCACCTTGCGCGTGATCATGGCGATGGGGAAGTTCCAGGGCGTGATGGCCGCGCACACGCCGATGGGCTGGCGTATGACCACATATCGCTTGTTGGGGTCGGTGGTGGGAATGGTTTCGCCATAGACCCGACGCGCCTCTTCAGCGAACCATTCGATAAAGCTCGCCCCATAGATCACTTCGCCCCGAGCCTCGCCCAGTGGCTTGCCCTGCTCGGCCGTCATGATCCGCGCCAGGTCATCGGCATTCTCGTGAATCAGCGCAAACCATTTCATCATCACGCCGGCGCGATCTTTGGCCGTCCGCGCGCGCCAAGGCGCAAAGGCGCGCTGCGCCGCATCGATGGCCTGCTCGGCATGAGAGGCTTGCAAGTTGGACACATCGGCCAGGTGCAATCCCGTGGCCGGATCGGTCACGGCAAACCGGTCTTCGGTTGACACCCAACGGCCGTCGATCAGGCCATCGGTTTTGAGCAGGCTTGGGTCTTGGAGGGCAGAAAGCGGCGTTTGGCGAGTGTCCATGATGAAAGACATTTCAGAGTTTGAGTCTAAGGCGCAAGGATAATGCGCGGCGAATAGTCGTGGATACAATGACCGAGCGCGGGTGTAGTTCAATGGTAGAACGCCAGCTTCCCAAGCTTGATACGAGGGTTCGATTCCCTTCACCCGCTCCACTGATCGCCGCCACCCGCGTTCATCCCTGTAGGAGAATTTTTTCATGAAGCGCCCTTTCGCCTTGTTGAGTCGCCAGGTGTTGGTCTGGGTGGCCTGCGGAGTCTGGGGAAGCCTGACGGCCGGTGTCCAGGCCCAGCCGGCGCAGCCGGCGCAGACGGCCGATGCCGCCGCCCAGGCGCCCATTGCCGTGGAGGCTTTCTTCTCTCGCCCGGCCATGTCAGGCGCGCAGTTTTCGCCCTCGGGCCGCTACGTGGCGATGTTGGTGACACCCAAGGGCGCTAAGGTGTCGCTGGCCATCTATGACACCCAGGACTCGCAACCCCCCAAGGTGATCGCCTCGTTCGAGGAGTCGGATGTTTTCAACCTGAGGTGGGTGAACGAGGACCTGTTGCTGTTCTCACTGGCTTCGGTGGAGCCTGCGCGCGCGGGAGAGCAGCGCTTGCCTGGGCTGTTGTCGATCCGGCGCAACGGCGAGGGTCTGCGCGAGTTGATCAAGCGCAGCTTCAACACCCTGTACCCCACCGTGGGCGCTGGGCCCTTGGAGGGCAATCACGACTTTCTGGCCATGGCCGCAGAAGGTACGGATGAGGTGATCGTCGGGCAATACATTTTCGGCCCCGGCTTCGAAGTCAAGTCCATCAACCCCATCGTGCTCAATGCCCGAACCGGAGCCCGTCGCTCGCTGCTCAAGGGCGATGTGCCCGAGGACATTCGCCAGTGGCTGTTTGACCGCCAGGGCAACGCCCGGCTGGGGATGTCGGCGGCAAAGGGCAGGGCCACGATGCACTGGCATGACCTGCCAACGGGCAAGTGGCGCGTGCTGGCCGAGTTTGACGAGCTCGACCCTCCGTTTTCGCCCGTGTACGTGAGCCGGGATGGCACGCTGTACGTTCAGGTGCCGCGCCAACCGGAAGGCAGTGCAGAGCTTCGTAAGTTTGACTTTGCCACCGGCAAGCCAGGCACGGAGGTGTTGGTGGTCACCCCAGGATTTGATGACAGCATCGACGTGTTGGAAGACCGTCGCTCGGGCGAAGTCCTGGGCTACAGCGTCCTCACCGACGCCCGCGCCCAGGTGTGGACCGCCGCACCCATGAAAGCCCTGCAAACCCGCGTTGACGACTTTCTCAAGGGACGGGTGAACTTGCTGAGTTGCGCGCGCTGTACCGACGCCGATATCGTGCTGGTGTACTCCTACTCGGACCGCATGCCAGGCGAATGGTTGGTGTTTCGACCGAAGGAAGGTCGATGGATTCGACTGGGCACGGCCCGGCCCGATATTGCACCTGCCCGCATGGCGGCGGTTGGCCTGCACCGAATCCGGGCACGTGATGGCCACGAGGTGCCCGTGTGGGTGACAGGGGCACCCCCGCGCGGGGCTGCGCCCAAACCAGCCGTGGTACTCGTCCACGGCGGCCCCTGGGTGCGGGGATCGCAATGGCAGTGGGATGCAGATGCCCAATTTCTGGCCTCGCGGGGATATGTGGTCATCGAGCCGGAGTTTCGGGGCAGCCTCGGATACGGCAAGGCGCACTTCAAGGCGGGCTGGAAGCAGTGGGGCCTGGCCATGCAAGACGACGTGACCGACGCCTTTCAATTTGCGGTCAAGCAGGGCTGGGCCGACCCCTCGCGCGTGTGCATTGCAGGGGCCAGCTACGGCGGCTACGCCACGCTCATGGGAGTGGCCAAGGATCCCGATCTGTACCGTTGTGGAGTGGCGTGGGTGGCTGTGTCGGATCCGCGGCTGTTGTTCTCCATTTTTTGGGATGACGTTGGTGCTGACGCCCGGCGGTACTCCATGCCGCAGCTGATTGGCGATCCCAAGGCCGATGCCGAGAAGCTGGCTGCGGTGGCCCCCGTGGAGCAGGCCCACAAGATCAAGTCGCCCTTGCTGTTGGCCTACGGCGGCAAAGATCGGCGCGTTCCTCTGGATCATGGGCGCAAGATGCGCGAGGCCTTGATCAAAAACGGCCAAAAGCCCGAATGGGTGGTCTATGAAGAAGAGGGACACGGCTGGCGCAAGGAGCAGGCCAACTTCGACTTTTGGAAGCGCGTGGAGGCCTTTTTGGCGCAGCACCTGCAAAAGCGCTAAAGGGCGCTGTGGGCCCTGGCGCTGCGGACTGGGCGCGCGTGGGGAGATAATCGGGGGTTGTTCTCTTCAAGCCACCTGATTGCCCCATGAAAGCCGCCGAGATCCGCGCCACCTTCTTGAAGTTCTTCGAGTCCAAGGGCCACCAGATCGTGGCCTCCAGCCCCGTGGTGCCGGGCGATGACCCCACGCTGTTGTTTACCAACGCGGGGATGAACCAGTTCAAGGATGTCTTCCTTGGGTTTGACAAGCGGCCCTATGTTCGGGCGGCCACCAGCCAAAAGTGCATCCGCGCGGGCGGCAAGCACAAC
>CAYNSW010000020.1:0-50574 GCA_964400135.1 uncultured Rubrivivax sp.
GAGCATCCGTTCCACCGCTTGTGGACTGGGCGGCATGGGCCGGTACAGGCGCTCGGGATCGGGGTAGCGCTCGGGCACCTGCATGGCCAGCGTCATCCATGGGTTGAAGTAGCCGCCCGGGCTGACTCGGGGCAGCTTGTGTGCGGTTTCGGCGGCCTCGGCAAACCGGGCAGCCACGTCGTCCACAGTCCATCCGGTTCGGGCCTCAGTCATGGCGCTTGCCTCCATCCCCGTAAAGACGTTCGCCCAGCCTGCGCACGAACTGTTTCTCCACCCAGTCGAGCCGTTCGTCGTGCTCGGAGACCACCAGGATGTGATCGGTGCGCCAGCCCTCGCGTTTGACGGCATCCAGGTCGGGCGTGGTGGGCTGCAAATTGCCCAAGGGGCAGCGGTAGCGGTATTGCGGCACTTTCATGTCACACCCCCTCCGTGGCCATCTCACGGGCCAGGTACAGCAGGGCGATGGCATCCGCTTCGTTGTCGTCAGCCGGGGCATGGCCACGGGCACGGACGGCAGCCACCATCTCGTCCTTGCTGGCGTTGCCCTTGCCGGTCGCGTGCTTTTTGATCGTGCCCACTGGCACGCCCTGGTACGGGATCTGGTGGCCAAGGGCGGAATCGAACCACCGACACGCGGATTTTCAGTCCGCTGCTCTACCAACTGAGCTACTTGGCCATGCTATCGCATTATAGCGGGGCGGTGGTGGCGGGGGTCACTTACAGTGGTGGTGTTGATCAACTCACGGAGTACCGCCTTGGCAGCCCCAAAAGCCTCATTGGAAGCCCTCTACCTCAAGATCTTGAAGTTCTTCATTCTGGCGGTGATGACTTTGTTACTCGTGGGCACTTTGGGTGCCCTGGGCTTTTCGGCCTATCTGTACAACCAATCGCCCAAAGAGCCCGCACCCGCTCAAAAGGCACCCGACAAGGCCGTGGACATTCAGAAGTTCTTGGACAGCTTGAACCCCAAGCCGCAGGACGCCGAAAAGCCCAATGAGGCCCCTAAGGCGCCCGAAGCCGCACCCAAGCCTCAGCCCAAGAAGTACAAGGAGCAAGTGGACAAGATCGTCTCGTGTCTCAAACAGTCCAATGAAAAGTCTGGAAGCCGCACCGATCTGAACTGGGGAGGAATAGCCGAGGAGTACCAGCCCCAATTTCAGCGTATCGCCGATGACCCCAAGAAATCACGCGGCGAGCCTTATATGAACGATGCCGTGCGGGTGATGTGTGAGTTGCTGCTCCACGCCAAGGTCATTGAGTTTCGCAAAGCACAGCCGCAGGAAAACCTCTTGGCCGCCACAGCCAACTTTCACATCCAAGCCTGGGATGCGCTTCAGGAGGAGAAGGCAGAGTTTGAGAAAGACGAGGCGGATCGGGTCAATGCCGAGCGCAATGCCGAGCAAGCGCGCGTGGCGGCAGCTAAAGCCCAAGCGGTGGTCAGTCTGATCGTCGCGGGCAGTGCCTTTGGCATGTTCTTGATCCTGGCACTGTACCTGGTGATCTCGGCTGTGGAGTCGCACCTGCGCCAGATGGCGGCATCCATCGCATCGGCTACGCGGGTGAATCCCGCCGATGCGCCAACCTCGGCAGACGCTTGAGCCTGCGCAAGGCTCAGCGTGGAGCCTTGCTCCTCAAGCGGGACTGGATGTCGGGTAGCGCCGTCTCGTAATTGAAGCCGTTTTGTCCGGTCACATGGGCAATGGGGGTCCGAGCGCTGAGCCACTGTCGCAAGCTGGCACGCTCGGCCTCCTGATTCAGCGGAAAGTGGGTGTTGCCCGGCACGGTCACCACCGTCAGGTTTTGCGGCTCAGCGGTGAATTTGCGCTCAAAAGTCACGTCGCGCACCGTGGTGCCTTCAGGAAACACCACCCACGGATCGAATTCCTCCAGTGACTGCCACATGGGCACCTTGGAGTTCCAGCGCCAGGTGTGCTCAAAGGGCCGCTGAAGCCCCTGCTTGATGCACACGCCGCCGGCAATGCGCGGCTCTTGGGTCAGGTGCAGGGAGTACACGGTCCGGCAGCCCTCGCTGTGGCCGCTCAAGATGATGGGTACATCGGTCAGGCCCTTGAGCCATTGCGCCACGGTCATGACCTCATCGGCGCGCGCAGCCAAACGTGCCGGGTTGGTGGCCTGAAAGATCCCCTCACGCTGCCGTTCTCCTGACATGCGCCGCATCTCGTCTTCCGAGCCGCCTGGGCATCCCGTCTTGTTGCCCTCGCGGGTGACAAACTCGGGCGTGACCACGGCAAAACCTTGTTGGTAGTAAAACTGCGCCACATTGGTTTCGAGTGACCACATGCCGCCACAACCGTGGTTGTGAATGACCACCCCTCGCAGCGACCCAGCGGGCATCCGAGACAGCAGGGATTCAAACTTCTCCCGATAAGTGCCGCCAAACAGCGGCAGGTAGAAGGTGCTGCGCTCCAAGATATTGGCCGCGTGCTGGCGCGAGTAGGGCTGTGCATCCTTCCACTGGGGCATGCCCCCGGTGGCCACGACCTGTCGCGGTCTTTCGGCTTGGGCTTGAGCGGGCGTCGCCCCCAGGAAACCCCATCCCGCCGACAAGAGCAATGCAAGTACTTTCATGTTGAACCAGCGTCCTTTAGGGCTTTGTCCGGCGAGTCTGCACGAAAAGACTCTCGATCCCAACGAGGTATTTACCCAATGCAGCAGGGTGTAGTTCGGGTATTCTCATATCCTTGACTGTCTTTAAGGCAAAGAGAAACCGTCATGCTCAGGCGTTGTCTTCTACCGTCGTTGTCCCTGTTAGGGGTTTTTCTCACGGGCTGTGCCTCCATGAGCCAAGGCGAGTGCAAGCACGCCGACTGGCAGCGCCGCGGGCTGGAAGATGGGCGCGCCGGCTTCTCGGCGAGCTATATCGCCGACCACCGCGAGGCCTGCGGCAAGGCGGGTATCGAGCCCGACGAGCAACGCTGGCGTCTGGGGTGGGCAGAAGGCATCAAGTCGTATTGCACGCCCAACTCGGCCTGGAATGCGGGTGTCAATAACCGCTACTACCTGGGCTCGTGCGCCGAGCTCGACGAGGCCACTTTCTTGCGCTACCACCGCGCGGGCCAGCTGGTCTACCGCGCCCGGCAAGAGTTGAACCAGACGAAAAGCCGCATGAGCAAACTGGAAGACGATCTCAAGAAAGCCACCAAGGAAGATGAGCGCAAGCAGCTGCGCGATGAGCTCGGTCGCGCCGAGCGCGAGCGCACGCGGCTGATGGCAATGCTGGTGACCTTGGAGTTGGCCGGCCCGCCGCGCTGATCGCCCTGCGGCCTGCCCTGACTCGAATTCAGCAGCTCAGGACACTGCCCCTTGGCCGTAGCGGCCACGCAGCCACCGACCCTGCTCAAATCTCTCCAAGGCGTAAGGGGCCAACGACACATCGGTGGGCAGCCCCAGCGCGGCCTGCGCCAAGACTCGCCCCACCGCCGGCGAGAGCTTGAACCCATGGCCTGAAAACCCCAGGCCCACCACCAGGCCCGACAAGCCGGGCCAGTGCCCGAGCACCGGGTTCCAGTCGGGCGTCACGTCGTACACCCCCGTCCACGCCGAGGCCAAGCCGGCTTCAGCGAACGCTGGAAAGCGCTGGGCGACTTGCTCACCCAGATCGGCCACGAAGTCCATCGACACATCACCCTGTGTGTCGTTGGCCTCAGACAGGACCTCGCCCGGCGTGCCTTCGCTGACCAGCATGTGTTGCCCGCCGTAGCTGCGGGCATAGAACATGCCGCGCGAGCCGAGGTCTTTGAACACCGGGCACTCGGTGGTGTAAGGCTGGGGGCCGCTGAGGGCCAACACACGGTGGCGTTCGGCCACCAGGGGGCAGCGCATGCCCGTCCACTCTTGCAGTTGCTGCGCCCAGATGTTTTGGGTGCTGATCACCATGCCGGCGCTGAAAGTGCCCTGATCGGTTTGTACGCCGCACACGCGGCCGTCTTGCACCCACAGGCTTTGGGCGGCCACTCCCTCCCGCACCTGCACCCCCAAGCGGCGGGCGGCGCGGGCAAATCCCGTGGCCACCAGATAGGCATCGGCGAAGCCGGCTTGCGGCTCCCAACCGATCAGGGCGGCGTCATCAAACTGGGCGATGGGCAGGCGATCTTGGGCTTGGGCGCGCGAGAGGTGTTCCACCGCGATGCCCATGTCGTGCTGATGCTGCAATGAAGCCGCCAGGGCCTGCTGCGCCTTGCCCTCAGGCGCGGTAATCAGGTAGCCACAGCGCACCAATCCGGCGCTGGCTTCGGGGTCTTCCACATACTGGTCAAACGCCTCAAAGGCCTGCCAGGAGCGTTGGGCCAATTCGACGTTTTCTGGCACCGAGTAGTGGGTGCGCAAAATCCCGCTGGACTGGGCCGTGGTGCCCTCGCCCACTCGCCGACGCTCCAGTACCACCACCCGTAGGGCGCCCAAACGCGCCAGGTGGTAAGCCACCGAGCATCCCACGACCCCAGCCCCAATGACGACCACGTCTGCCGACTGCATGGGGCGAATTGTCCACTGCCTGCCTCAGGGGTATCCTCGAATGGTCAAATTCCCACTGGGCCCATACTGTGGCCCGCCTAGCCCTTCGTGGCTGAACTTGTGGATTGACTCACCTCAGACGGGAGATTTCTCATGGCTTTCAATTGGAAACTTGTGGTTGCTGGCGTTGCCGTTGCCGCGGCCGCCACCACCGCGCTGGCGCAGCAGCGGGTGTTTTTCGGTATCGCCACGGGCGGCACCGGCGGCACCTACTACCCCCTGGGCGGCATGCTGGCCCAGCTCATCTCCAACAAAGGCACGGTAGACGGCAGGAAGTTGGCTGCTACCGCAGAGGCTGCAGGCGCCTCGGTGGCCAACGCCAAGCTCTTGGGCAACAAGGAAATCGAGTCGGCCTTTGTGGCCGCTGACATCCTGGATCAGGCCTTCAATGGCAAGGCGCAGTTTGCCAACGCACCCATCAAGAACCTGCGTGCCTTGGGCGCCCTGTATCCCGAGACGGTGCAACTGGTGGTGCGTGCCAACGCCAATATCAACAGCGTCAAGGATCTCAAGGGCAAGAGCATCTCCTCGGGTGCGCCGGGCTCGGGACAGTACCAGCTGGTCACCGACTTGCTGCGCGTCAATGGTCTTTCTCGCAGCGATGTGAAAGAGGACAGTTCGTCGTTTTCACAAGCCATGGACAAGATCAAGGACGGCAATCTGGATGCCACGCTGATCACCGCGGGCATTCCGGTGGCGGCCATCACCGATGCGGCGCAAAGCCACCCGATCAAGATCTTGCCCCTGGCAGGCGCTGAGGTGGCCGCGTTGCTGCGCGAGCAGCCGTTTTACACGCAAGTGCAATTACCGGCCAACACCTACCGGGGCCAAACGGCGGCCGTACCGACCATTGCAGTGATGGCCGTGTGGACGGCACATGACGGCGTGAGCGATAACGTGGCCTACGAAGTGACCAAGGCTCTTTATGAGAATACGGCCATCATGGGTCAGGTGCACGTGCAGGGTAAGAACATTTCCCTGCAAACAGCCACTGCCGTGGGCAGCGTGCCCTTGCATCCGGGTGCGGCACGCTATTTCCGTGAAAAGGGCGTGCTGAAGTGATGAGATGGCTCGCACCCGCGCTGGCCCTGTGGGTCGGCGCGGGATACGCGAGCAGTTCTGGTGCCACGGGTGTCCGCACCCGGGCTGATGACACCACGTCGCAGACCCGGGTGCCCCTTTGCGAGTTGCGCGCCGTTGATGCCCGCAGCCAGCGCGAACTCGGTCGCTGGCCCCTGAACCCGAAGATGCCAGAAGTTCGCATTGCTTTTGAACACTCGGTGCTGGGAACCACGGTGATCGATCGCTACCGTTTCACGCCACAGCCGGTACTGGTGGAAGAAGAGTTCGAAGGTGAGGGCTATGGTTTGCCCGCTGCCGCGCAAGACGGTGAGCAGCTCTTGCGCGAGGGCTCACGCCAGCGCTTGTTGCTGCATCGGCCCGTAGCGCCTTTGACCGTGCGTGCGCTTCCTGCACAACGCATGCGTTTGCTCATGCCCCAAGGCGAATTGCTTCTGGCCAGCCTGGGTGCCGCCTCGGTGACACTCGATGCACCGGGATGCCCCATGGCCAGACCCTAACCTGTAGTTGCGGATTCATGAACCACACAACCCACCCCAGATCAGACACCCCCTCGCAAGACGAGGTAGACCGTCTGATTGAGCAGTTTGACCCAGAGTCCAACTTCCGTCGTCTGGCCGGGGTATCTGCAGGTATCGTGGCGGTGTTGGCCGTGGGCTTGTCGGGCTGGCACTACTACACCGCGGGCTTTGGGCTGCACAACGAGATCGCGCACCGGGCCATCCATCTGTCGGTGGTCTTGGGCCTGTGCTTTTTGGTCTTCCCCCGACAAAAGCGACTGCCGGGGCCGTGGGAGTGGATCGTCTCACTCGGCATGGCCGCGTTTTATCTGCTGCTGGGCTGGGGCCTGATGAACCACTCGGTGTCGGCCGAAGTGCCTACAGCAGCGCGGCTGGCCTTTGGCGCGGTTCTGATGTGCATTGCGGTGCTGTCGCTGCCGCTCAAGGTGTATGACGGCAGCCATCAGCACATTCCCTGGCGAGATTGGATTTTCGCGCTGGCCGCATCGGCCATTTCGCTGTATCTGCTGATCTTCTTCGAGGGGATCTTCATTCAGCGACCGGGACAGCACACGCCGCTGGACCTGATGTTTGGCGTGATCGCCATTGCCATGGTGCTGGAAGCCGCTCGGCGGACGATGGGCATTTTCTTGCCCCTGCTGGCCGTGGCCACGGTGCTGTACGGCATCTTCGGTCCGTATCTGCCAGGCGATTTGGCCCACCGTGGCTACAGCGTGCCGCGTGTGGTGGCGCATTTGTACAAGGGCACCGAGGGCATCTATGGCATTCCCGTGGGGGTGGTGGCCACTTTCGTGTTTCACTTTGTCCTGTTTGGCATCATGGCTCAGCTCACTGGGCTGGGGCAGTTGTTTGTGAACCTGGCCACCATCGCTGCCGGGCGCTTTGCTGGTGGGCCGGCCAAGGTGAGTGTGGTGTCTTCCGGCCTGTTTGGGATGATCTCGGGCTCGGCCATTGCCAATACCGTGACCACGGGGGTGATGACCATCCCGCTGATGAAGAAAGTGGGGTTCTCGCCCCGATTTGCGGGCGCGGTGGAGGCCAGCGCCTCGTGCGGCGGTCAAATCACACCGCCCATCATGGGAGCAGCGGCCTTCATCATGGCCGAAACGCTGGGAGTGCCCTACAACCAGCTCATCATCATTGCCATCGTGCCAGCGCTGCTGCACTACATCGCCATCTTGTGGATGGTGCATCTGGAGGCCAAGCGCTTGAAGCTCGCCGGTATGGACCCCAATGAAATTCCCTCGCTGGGTCTGGTGCTCAAGAGCTCGTGGCACCTGTTCATCCCGCTGGTGGTGATGGTGACACTGCTGCTGATGCAGTACACGCCCTTCCTGGCCGCCTTCTGGGGCATTACCCTGACCGTGGCGTGCTCCTGGATCCCGCGGCTGCTCGGTCCGTGGGGGCGACACATGACCGGCCTGGCCGTGACCCCGCGCGCGCTCATCCAAGGCTTTGAGATGGGCACCAAGTCAGCCCTGAGTATCGGGGCAGCCTGTGCTTGCGTGGGCTTTGTACTGGGCATCACCACCCTCACGGGCATGGGCTTCAAGTTCTCGGCCTTTGTGTTGGACTTGTCGGGCGTCGTCGCGCAGTGGGTCGACCACTGGGATGTGATGAACTGGTTTGAACTGCAGCAAGTCACCATCGTGTTTGGTTTGCTGTTCACGGCGCTGGCCTGCATCATCATGGGCTCGGGTGTGCCCACGACGCCCACGTACATCATCTTGGCCTCGATCGTGGCACCCGCCCTGGCGCAGTTGGGTGTGCCGCAGCTGGCCACGCACTTCTTGGTCTTCTACTACGGGGTGCTGGCCGATGTGACGCCACCAGTTGCCCTGGCGGCATTTGCGGCAGCGGGCATTGCGCGCAGCGAGCCCATGCGCACGGGCATGACGGCTTTTAGGCTCTCGATGGGCAAGGCCCTGGTGCCTTTTGCGTTTGTGTTCTCACCCTCGTTGCTGTTTGTGCAGTTTGAGGTGGTGCAGTTCACGGTGGCCCTGGTGGGCATGCTGCTGGCCATTGCAGGCCTGGGCGCCGCCTATACAGGGTATTGCGGTCGACGCATCGGCGTGCCCGCGTTTTGGACCTTGAACGCGCTCAGCCTTCCCTTGGTCTTCGGGCACTTGGGCACCACCGTGATATGCGGGTTGGGAATTTTGGCGATCTTGGGCTGGCACGCCCGCGGAGGTGGTGGGGACGACACCGCCATCAGGCAGGGTTCAGGCGCCGCCCCCCCGGCGGTTGCGCGATAGGTCTACCCCAAGTTGCTTGAGCTTGCGGTACAAGTGGGTGCGCTCCAGCCCGGTTTTTTCGGCCACGCGCGTCATGGAGCCGCCCTCCTTGACCAGATGAAACTCGAAGTAGCTTTTCTCAAAGGCATCGCGGGCCTCGCGCAAGGGCCGATCCAAGTCAAACGTTTGTTGGGCCTGCGGTCCTTCGGCTAGGGGCGAAGCGGCCAAGGCCGTCTCGCCCGGGGCGCTTACCGAGCGCAACACCGCCGCCGAGGTGTCATGACGAGGCTCGAGGGCTGCCGCCGGCTTGGACGCGCTGGGCTTGGTCAACGCCTGGTCGACCGCACGCAGCAGCTTTTGCAACGTGATGGGCTTTTCCAAAAACGCGGCGGCGCCAAACTTGGTGGCCTCCACCGCCGTGTCAATCGTGCCGTGACCACTCATCATGATCACCGGCATGCGCGGCAACAAGCCCGCTCCGGCCCACTCCTTGAGCAAGGTGATGCCGTCCACATCGGGCATCCAGATATCGAGCAAGACCAGTTGGGGTTTGCAACGCTCCCGAGCCGCCCGAGCTTGGGCGGCGTTTTCCGCCAACTCAACCGTGTGCCCCTCGTCGGTGAGGATTTCAGACAGCAGGGCCCGAATGCCCAACTCGTCGTCCACTACAAGAATGGTGGCCATGAATGTGTGTGTCCGAGTCAGGAGTTAAGAGGAGTTGCGGGGATGGCCGAGCTGGTCATTGGGGAAAATGATAGCGAAACTCTGGCGCCTGTGGGCAAGCCGCTGCCGTCGGCATTGGCGTGCAGGTTGGTCACACGCAGCCGGGCATGGTGTTCGTCGGCAATCTTTTTGACCACGGCCAAGCCCAAACCCGTGCCCTTGGACTTGGTGGTGACGTAGGGCTCGAAGGCGCGCTTGAGCACATGCTCAGCAAAGCCCGGGCCGTTGTCCACCACCACCAAGCGTACCCAGCGCACGGCGCCCTCGTCTGAGCGAGATGCCTCGACGGTGACCTCCACACGACCCTGCGGCAAATCGGCCACGGCATCGAGTGCGTTTTGCACCAGGTTGTGCACCACCTGCCGCAACTGCGTGGCATCGCCCAGTATCGGGGGCAAGGATGGTTCAAAGCGGGCCATGAGCCGGCCTGTTTCCTGCGGCTGTCCATACAAGGACAGCACCTCCGAGACCAGGGCCTCAAGCGTCAAGGGCTGCGGGTGAGCCGTTGGCAGCCTCGCGTAATCGCGAAACTCGTTGACCAGCGTCTTCATGGCGTCAACCTGCGCCACGATGGTGGCCACGCTGCGGTGCAGCAGCGCCTGCTCGGTTTCGCTCAGGCGGCCGTGCAGCTTTTGCTCCAGGCGTTCTGCCGACAGTTGGATGGGGGTCAACGGATTTTTGATCTCGTGGGCCAGACGCCTGGCCACATCTGCCCAGGCTTGGGCGCGTTGTGCCGACACGATCTCGGTGATGTCGTCAAACACCAGCAAGCGCGCCTCCCCAGGCAACCAGGCACCGCGAGCCAGGAGGGTCAATGCGCCCGTACCCAGACCATCGGCGCCACCGGTATTTTGGGGGTGTTGGGTGTCATCGAGCGTGAAAGAGTCTTGCCACTGATCGCGCTCGCCTTCTTCGGGGGCGGTGTGCAGCACATCAAAGCGCTGGTGCACGGCTTGGGCAAAGGCCTGCAGGCCAGGCACCTCGTCCAGCCGTCTGCCGATCCACGCCTGCATCGGGATGCGCAGGATCCGCGTCACACCGGGGTTGATGGTGTCGATGCGTGCCATGCGATCAAACACGATGACGCCGGCGGTGAGGTTGTCCAGTATCGTTTGCAATCGGGTACGGGCCGTCTCGAGCTGGCGCAGGCTGGCTTCGTTTTGCTGGCGGGCGTCGGCCACTTGTTGGGTCATGTCGGCAAAGGAGCGGGTCAGACCCCCCAGCTCATCGCCCGATTCAAATACGGGCTTGGCGCGCAAGTCGCCCGCAGCGACCTGCCGCACACCATCGGCCAGCAACAGCAAAGGCCGCACGATCTGATTGCCCAAGACGATGGCCAGGAGCACCGCGCCAAAAACGGCCAGCACCAGGGCCAGGGTGAGCGTGCCGATGTACATGCGGCGCAGCGACTCGCGCGCCAGGGCGCGCTCTTGGTACTCGCTGTAGGCCGCTTGCACCTGCAAGGCGTTGGCCACCAAGGTGCGCTGCAACGGCACGACGGCAAACAAAAAGCGGTCTTCGGTGGGGTTCAGGTTCAAGCCGGCGCGCGGCACCGGTGCCAGCACCCGTAAGCGGGGATCCACAGCGCTTTCTTCCAAGCCTTCGATTTGCACAGCCGAGGGGCTCTGTCGGGCCTGTCGAATCAGCGCTGCAGGAGGCCTTTCGGGCGTCAGCGAGGTGGCATCGCCGCCCACCGTCACGATCACCTGACCCGACGCATTGACCAAGGACAAGGTGCGCGCCGCGATGCGCTCGCGGGCTCGCTCGAGTGACAAGGTATCGCCGCCCGAGGGGGTCTCAGCCATGCGAGCGGCCGCCGCGACCACCTGCGTTTGCGCTTCCGATTGCAACGCCTCCAGCGTACCCCTGCCCAGGGCCAAACCCGCATCCAGCGCAGTGGCCAGGCGCACGTCGAACCAAGCCTCGATACTGCGGGACGCAAACTGGTAGCTCACGGTGTAGATCACCAAACCGGGCAAGACGCCCACCAAGGCAAAGATGCCCGCCAGGCGAAGCAACAGCCGGCTGCCAAAACGGCCGCGTCGGAATCGGGTGTACAGGCGCAAAGCAAACCACACCAACACCACCGACAACAGCACTGCCACGGCCACATTGACCCAAAACAGCCAGACAAACTCGCGCTCCATCAGGCCCGAGCCGGTCTCGCTGAAAGACAGCACAAAGGCGATGACCAAGGCCGCGCCCAGCACAGCCAGCAAGGCCACAGCCGGTCCCCATCGGTTGCGCAGTCGCATCGGGGCAGCGTCTGTGCGAGCTCAGTCCAGGCGCACGGTGCGCTCGATGGACATTTCCCAATCGGCCTGGGTGGTCAGGCCGATTTGCATGGGCCCGGGCAGCTGCGAGGTGTCGAGCTTGAAGCTGAACTCCACGTAGTGTCGCGAGTCGGGATCGATCTGGGACAGGTCGGCCAGCTTCCAGCCCGAGGTGCGCGCCACCGACGCCAGCGCCTCGGCCAAGGTGGAAAACTGCTGAGCCAAGGGCCCGATGCTCAGGCGCCAGGTACCGGTCAGAGGCTGGAACGCCAAGCGCCAGACCCGCGTTGCGCGCGCAACGCGCTCGTCTCGCCAGTACCACCGGTTGCGCAGCACCGTGGCCTGCGCAACGAAGTAAACCGGGACGCCGCGCTCCAAGGCGGCCTGGACCGCGCGCGAGAGCTGCAAGCGGGCCACAAACTCCAGGGCCAAGACACCTTCTTGGCGGCGCAGCTGCAGGGTCACCAGGTCCACCGACTGGGCCCGCGAGGCCACGCCCACAGCGCCCAGCACGGCCAGCACAGGCAGCGCAAGCAGTTGGCGGCGAAGCTTGCGCGATTCGGGGCGCATGGCAGTTAGGGTTTGTGGATCAAGGCGTAGAAAAAACCGTCAGACACCGGCGCAGTCACGCCGGGTGGGGTCGCGCCGGGAAGGCCGCTTGCACCATTGTCGGGCACGGGAAGCAAATGCCCGGGGCTGAGGGGGTCTAGCATCGCTGCGGCCGGGCCGAGGCGTTGCAAAAATGCGTCGATTTGGTCCTGCCCCTCGGCCCTGAAGACCGAGCAAGTCGCATAGACCATGCGCCCGCCGGGGCGCAAAAGTGGCCACAAGGCATCGAGCAATCGGGCCTGGGTGGCGCTGAGCGAGGCGATGTCGCCGGGGCGGCGCAGCCACCGGATGTCGGGGTGGCGTCTGACCACCCCCGAGCCCGAGCAGGGGGCGTCCAGCAAGATGGCGTCAAAAGGCCTGCCGTCCCACCAGGTCTGCGTCTGGGCGGCATCGGCCGCCACACAGGTGGCCCCGTTCAGTCCCAATCGCTGCAGGCCCTGGCTGACCTGGGCCAGCCGCCGGGGGTCCACATCCAGGGCGAGCAGCTCCACATCGGGCCTCAACTCGAGGATATGCGCCGTCTTGCCCCCCGGTGCCGCGCAGGCGTCGAGTACGCGCGCACCCCGAGGCAGCGCCTGGGCGTCGGGTCCCAGGACAAGCGGGGCCGCAAGTTGCGCAGCAGCGTCTTGAACCGAGACTTCGCCACGGTCAAATCCTGGCAGTCGCTCTACCGGACAGGCCGACTCCAAGACCACCGCCTGGGGCAAGCCCGCCAGCGGGAATCCGCGCAGCCCGGCCGTCGCCCAGCGCGCCAGGTAATCTCCGCCCCGCTCGGGAGCTCGCACCCTCAAGGTCATGGGTGGGCGGTGCTGGGCCGCCCGCAAGATGTCTGCGGCCTGGTGCGGCCAGTCGCCTTGCAGCCGCTTGACCCACCACGCGGGGTGGTTCCACTGGGCTGGCGGGGTGCGCAACAGTGCCGTGGTGTCGGGGTTCGACTCCAGCAGCCGCAAGCTGGAGCGCAACACGGCGTTGATAAAGCCCGCACTTCGTGCGTGGCGGCCCTGGGCAGCGCGAACCGCCTGATCAACCAGCACATGGGCCGCATACGGTGGCTCCGAGGGCGGCCACAACAGAGCCAAGGCGCTGCACAGCAGCGCGTCGACCTCGGGCGCTGGCCGGCGCGGGGCAAGCTGCTCGCGAAGCGCTTGCGCAGCGCCCCACCAGCGCATCACATGAAAAGTAAGTGCTTGCGTACCAGGTCGGTAGCGTGGCTCCAGGCTGGCGAGGTGGGCCGTCAATGACGAACCGGCCATGACGGCAGCGGCAGCCTGGGCGGTGGTTTGCAGCAGTTGCCACAGCGGCGGGCCGGCATGCGAAGGTGCTGCGCGGGCTGCCGAGGCGTCGTACACTGGGGTCACGCCGATCAGTCTATTGCACCTTCGGGCTCGGACTTCGAGTTCGTCAAGCAGCGATTGGCCCTGCGCCCGCTCCGATGTGAGCGAGGCCCCTTATCCCTCTGGGGAGTCCTGGATGCCCAACAAGACCATTTCTGCCACCTCGCCGCAGCGGGTGCACCAAAAGATTTTTCGCTCGGAAGAAGAACTGGCCCGCATGCCGGTCTCAGAGCGCATTCGCTATCGCTTGCTCACAGCTGACCGGCGTTATCACGCCAACGACAACATCGCCGAGTTCGTCCGCGAGGGGGAGCTTGAGGCGCTCAAGGATGAGGTCAAGGTCAAACTGGAGGAGGTGCTGCGGGCTTTGGTGATCGACACCGAGAGCGACCACAACACCCAGGAGACCGCCAAACGGGTGGCCAAGATGTACGTGGACGAGGTCTTTCGTGGCCGCTACCGGCCCATGCCGTCGGTCACCGAGTTTCCTAACGCTGAACGCCTCAACGAACTGCTGATCGTGGGCCCCATCACCGTTCGAAGCGCCTGCTCGCATCACCTGTGCCCCATCATCGGCAAAGTGTGGATTGGCCTGCTGCCCAACGAGCACTCCAACTTGATTGGCCTGTCTAAATACGCGCGCATCTGCGACTGGATCATGAGCCGACCGCAGATTCAGGAAGAAGCCGTGACGATGTTGGCCAACGAGCTGCAAGAGCGGGTCAAGCCCGACGGCCTGGCCATCGTGATGGAAGCCGATCACTTTTGCATGCACTGGCGCGGGGTGAAGGACAGCAACTCCTCGATGGTCAACAGCGTCATGCGGGGCGCCTTCCTCAAAGACCCCAATTTGCGCCGCGAGTTCCTCTCGCTGCTGCCCAACCGCCAGTCCAGCTGAGTCTGGCGTCTGGCCGAGCCAAGAAAGTCACCATGTTGGTACGTTTGATGTACGCCAGCCGGGCCGTTCCGGCTGTCGACCAAGAAGAGCTCCACCACATCGTCGGTCAGAGCAAGTCCCATAATTTGGAGACCGGTGTGACGGGCGTACTGTGCCTGTCTGGCGGGATCTTTTTGCAGGTCTTGGAAGGCGGGCGTACGCCGGTGAACCGCTTGTACAACCGCATCGTGGCCGATCCGCGCCACACGGATGTGGAGCTCTTGCTGTACCAGGAGATCCGCGAGCGGCAATTCGCGGGCTGGTCCATGGGGCAGGTGAGCATGTCCAGGCTCAACCCGTCGCTGCTCCTGCGCTATTCGGCCACCGCCACGCTCGACCCATACGCCGTCTCCGGCGAGGCCTCGATGGCCCTGTTTCAGGAGCTGGTGGCCACCGCGTCGGTGGTGGGCCACAGCTGATCTGGTCGCCTGGTGATTACCCTCATAGCTGACAGCCGCGCCATATATCCATAATTACTTATATATTGATTTTTAAGTCTGCCCTTGATCCAGTGGGTGTTCCAGGAGGCAGACAAGGGGAGTTCGCATGAAGCCCAGCACCGAGAGCCGGGGACGACTGATCAAAGCCCCCGAGAATTTCATCGATGCCCAAGGAGTGCGCACCGTGTTTGCGCAGGCCAAGTCGGGGCGCCGCGATTTCATTCGCCAGGCGTTTGCTGCAGCGGCTGCCGCAACGGCAGCAAGCGCCGCCCGAGCCCAGAGCAACCCGGTGCCAGCGCAAGGCGGCGACCCCCATATCTTGCAAGCCCCGGCTCACACCACAGGCCTGGGACAAGCAGTGGTCACCGACGGCTATGGCCGTCCGTCCAAGTACGAGGCCAATGTACAGCGCCGCCAAAGCCCAGGGCTGACACAAACCAACCAGGCCTCGGTGTCGTTTGCGCCGCTGCAAAGCCTGTTTGGCATCGTCACTCCCAGCGGATTGCACTTTGAGCGTCACCACCAAGGTTGGTGGGATATCGACCCCACCCGACATCGGCTGATGGTCAATGGGTCTGATGACACCTTGGTGCGCAAGCCCCACGTGTTCACGCTCGACGAGCTCATGCGGCTGCCCAGCGTAAGCCGGTTTCACTTCATTGAGTGTGGTGCCAATACCGGCATGGAGTGGGGCAATGTGGCCGTCCCCACCTGTCAGTACAGCCACGGCATGATCAGCTGCAGCGAATTCACCGGCGTGCCGCTGCGCACCGTGCTGGACATGTGTGGCGTGGACTTCAAGCGCGGCCGCTATGTGCTGGCCGAGGGTGCCGATGGCTCGTCCATGACACGCACCATCCCGATGGAGATGGTGCAAAACGGTGAGGTGTTGCTGGCCTACGGACAAAACGGCGAGATGCTGCGACCGGAAAACGGGTACCCCTTGCGCCTGGTGGTGCCTGGTGTGCAAGGGGTGAGTTGGGTCAAGTACCTCCGACGCATTGAAGTCGGCGACAAGCCGTATGGGACCAAAGATGAGGTGCTGCACTATGTGGACCTCATGCCGGATGGTCGCCACCGGCAGTACACCAGCATTCAGGAATGCAAGAGTGTGATCACCACGCCCTCGGGTGGCCAGCTGCTGCTCGATAAGGGCTACTACAACATCAGCGGCCTGGCCTGGTCAGGCCGCGGCCGCATCACACGGGTAGATGTTTCAGTGGATGGCGGAGCCAATTGGCGTACCGCCCGGCTGGAGAGCCCCGTGCTGAGCAAGTGCCTGACCCGCTTCAACATCGATTGGGTGTGGGATGGCAAGCCTGCCTTGGTTCAAAGCCGCGCCATCGACGAAACGGGCTATGTACAGCCCACCTCGCGGCAGTTGCGGCGGGTGCGCGGCACACGCTCGATCTACCACAACAACAGCGTGCAAACCTGGTGGGTGCGCGAAAACGGGGAGGTGAGCAATGTTCAACTCACGTGATCGTCTGCGTCTGGCCCGCATGCACCGTTGGCTGGCGCTTTGCGTCTTGGGCGTGAGCATGTGGGGTGCGGCAGCGGCGCAATCGTCTGCGAACTTCCCGGGTATTGGCCGGCCCGCTACGCCCAAGGAGATAGCGGCCTGGGACATCGACGTACGCCCGGATTTCAAAGGGCTGCCCCAGGGCAGTGGCAGCGTGGCCCAGGGCATGGAGGTGTGGGAGGCCAAGTGCGCCTCTTGCCACGGCGTGTTTGGCGAGAGCAATGAAACCTTTTCGCCGCTGGTGGGGGGCACCACCGCCAAAGACATCACCTCTGGGCGTGTAGCGCGCCTGACCGACGAGTCGTTCCCGGGTCGCACGACGTTGATGAAGTTGTCCTCTCTGTCCACCCTGTGGGACTACATCAACCGGGCCATGCCCTGGAATGCGCCCAAGTCGCTGAGTACCACTGAGGTCTACGCCGTAACCGCCTACCTGCTCAATCTGGGTGGCATCGTGCCGGATGATTTCACGCTGTCAGACGTCAATATGGCCGAGGTACAAAACCGCCTGCCCAACCGCAACGGCATGACCACTGATCACGCCATGTGGCCAGGTAAGGGCATGGGCCGTGGCCAGCGGCCCGATGTCAAGGCCACGGCCTGCATGAAAGACTGTCTCACCGAAGCCAAGGTCGCTTCATTTCTGCCGGAGCACGCACGCAATGCGCACGGCAATCTGGCCGAGCAAAACCGTCTGGTGGGACCGCAGGTGGGGACCGACACCACCCGGCCCGCACCCGCTCGTATGGTGGCCTCGGCCGGTGGCTCCTCTGTAAGCCGGCCCTCGGCCACCGCCGTTTCGGCCACATCGGGTGCCAAGCCGGGTGCAGCCGTGCCGGCAGCGGTTCAGGCGCTGCTCAACCAGCACAGCTGCTTGAGCTGCCATGGCGTGGATAAGAAGGTGGTGGGGCCGGGGCTGCGCGAGATCACACGCAAGTACGCCACGCGCGCCGACGCTGCCTCTTACCTGAGCCAACGCATCGTGGCGGGCAGCGCCGGGGTCTGGGGCAGCATTCCCATGCCGGCCCAAAATATCCCCAAGGCTGACGCACAGGCCCTGGCGACGTGGCTGTCCAAGGCAGAATGACACACATTGACAGCGCACCGGTTGGATGCTCACTGCCTCGCAACTCACCCTCACCTGATCCCCGACAAAGGAGAAAGCACATGAAAACTCGACGCGAAGTCCTCACGCACGGTACGGCCGTGCTGGGTCTCATGGCGGCTGCTGGCTTACTGGGTCAGCCCGCGCAAGCTGCGTGGTCAAAGGCCGCCTTTGATGCCAAGACCATGGCCGAGGTGGTCAAAGCCCTGGGCGGAACAACGGCCACCGAAAGCAAGGATGTGGCGGTGACCGGACCCGATATTGCAGAAAACGGCGCCGTGGTGCCCGTGGGCTGTGCCTGCAGCCTGCCCGGCGTCAAGCGGATGATGATTTTGGTGGAAAAGAATCCGAACGTACTGGCCGCCATCTTTGATGTCAGCGACGCGGTGGACGCCAACTTCAATACCCGGGTGAAGATGGGCCAGTCCTCCAATGTGTATGCGGTGGCCATGATGGGAGACGGCCGCGTGCTGTTTGCCGGCAAGGAAATCAAGGTTACCTTGGGCGGCTGCGGCGGCTGACCCTTCAGACACGACACTACGAATCAAGGAGAACACCCATGGCAGATCCGATGCGCATTCGCGCCCAAGCTTCTGGCGACAAGGCCACCGTTCGCGTCCTCATGAGCCACGAGATGGAAACCGGCCAGCGCCGTGACGCTTCTGGCAAGACCGTGCCGGCCTGGTTCATTCAGGAAGTCAGCGCCACCCACAATGGCAAGCCCGTTTTCACCGCCCAGTGGGGCCCCTCGATTGCCAAGAACCCGTTTTTGCAATTCGCGGTCAAGGGCGCCAAGGCCGGCGACAAGATCGCAGTGACCTGGGTAGATAACAAGGGCGACAAGCGCACCGACGAAGCGACGGTGAGCTGATAAACGGCGGCACCGTACCGCCACCACAAGGAGACAAGCGTATGAATCCCCGTTGGATGACCCCCCAGGCTGTGGGTGCCCTGGCGTTGGCCCTGGTCGGCGCTGCGGCCCTCACCCCCGCTAGCGCGCAGACCAAATCGGCAGCCGATGGCATTGCCGAGTACCGCAAGCTGTTGGAAGACGGCAACCCGGCCGAACTGTTTGAGGCCAAGGGCGAAGGGCTGTGGAAGCAAAAGCGCGGCCCCAAGAATGCATCGCTCGAGCAGTGTGACCTGGGTAAAGGCCCGGGGGTGGTCAAGGGCGCATTTGTGGAGTTGCCTCGCTACTTTGCAGACGCCAATCAGGTGCAAGACCTGGAAGCGCGGCTGGTATGGTGCATGCAAACCCTGCAAGGTTTCAATGGCGAGGAAATCGCCAAGACCGCCTTTGGTCGTGGCGAGCAGAACAATGTCACCGCTTTGGCCACTTGGGTGGCGGCCATGTCGCGCGGCATGCGCTTTAACCTGCCCCAAAACCACCCCATGGAAAAGCGCAGCTACGGGATCGGCAAGCGCGTGTTCTTCTACCGTGGTGGAACGCACGACTTCTCCTGCGCTGCGTGCCACTCGGCTGACGGGCAGCGCATTCGCCTTCAAGACCTGCCCAATCTCACCAAGAACCCGGGCGACGGCGTGGGGTTTGCCGCCTGGCCAGCCTATCGCGTCAGCAACGGGCAGATGTGGGGCATGCAGCTGCGCTTGAACGATTGCTACCGCCAGCAGCGCTTCCCTTACCCGGGCTTTGGCTCGGAGGTGACGATCGCCCTGAGTACTTACATGGGCGTGAACGCCAAAGGGGCCCAGTCCATTGCACCGGCCATCAAGCGCTGATCGGGAGTCCCCACATGAAGATCACCTTTCACACCGCCCGTCGTACCGCTTGTCGTACCGCTCATCCCACGCTGGGGATCGCTACAGCGCTCCTGGCCCTGGTGGGTTGCGCCTCCATGCCCTCGAGCAGCGAGCTAGACCTCGCTGCGGCGGGGGCCATCAAGGCCTCGTTTCGTGACGAGGGCATTGCCAAACTGGATCGCCTCAACCAAGACCTGGGACAGTCGGCCTGCTCGAGCTTGGACCCCCCCACCGATACCGTGGCCGAGCGTATCCGCAACGAGGCGCTGGCCACTATCCGCTGGCCCAGCGGCGGGCAATATTTTGGTGACTGGACGCGCGGCGAGCGGCTGGCCCAGGGCGGCCGGGGCATGACCTGGACCGACACCTCCACCGACCCCAAGGACAACGGCGGCAATTGCTACAACTGCCACCAGATCTCCAAGGCCGAGCTGTCGTACGGCACCATTGGTCCCTCGCTGTGGAACTACGGCAAGATGCGCGGCATTACCGACGTGACGGCGCCCAATGCTGTGCCCATCGTGCAATACACCTGGGGCAAGCTGTGGAATTCCAAGGCGTATGCCGCATGCTCCAACATGCCCCGGTTTGGCCACAAGGGTCTGCTTAACGAGCAACAAATTCGCGATTTGATGTCGCTGCTGCTCGATCCACGCTCTCCGATCAACCAGTAGACACCGGTCATCCGGTTTGACCGTATGAGCGCATACCTGTCCAAGCGTGAGTTTTTGCAGGTGCTGGCAGCCGCATCGGCTGGCGGCATGGGTTTGGCCGAGCATGCCGAGGCCAGCAGCGACAAAGCCGAGCAGGCGCTGTACGACCTGCCCCCCCTGGGACGGGGTACTGGCTTTGTGAGCTTGCTGCACATGACCGACTGCCACGCGCAGCTGTTACCCCTGCACTTTCGTGAGCCCAGCGTGAATCTGGGGGTGGGCAGCATGCGCGGTCAACTGCCGCACCTGGTGGGTGAGCAGCTGCTGAAGGCCGCCGGCGTGCCTGCCGGCTCGGCGCTGTCCCATGCCTACACGTTCCTGGACTTTGAGCGCGCAGCCAAACGCTACGGCAAGGTGGGCGGTTTTGCGCACCTGGCCACTCTGGTCAAACGCTTGAAGGCCAGTCGCCCTGGTGCGTTGCTTCTAGATGGTGGAGACACTTGGCAGGGATCGGCCACCTCTTTGTGGACGAACGCGCAGGACATGGTCGATGCGTGCAAGGCGCTGGGCGTTGACGTGATGACCGGCCACTGGGAGTTCACCTACGGCATGAAGCGCGTACAGCAGATTGTGGACGGCGACTTCAAGGGTCAGATCGACTTTGTAGCGCAAAACATCAAGACCACCGACTTTGGTGATCCTGTGTTCAAACCCTACGTCATCCGCGAGATGGCCGGCGTGCCCGTGGCCATTGTGGGACAGGCCTTTCCCTACACCCCCATTGCCAATCCCCGCTACCTCATGGCCGATTGGGAATTTGGTATCAAAGACGCCGATATGCAAAAGGCGGTGGACGAGGCCCGTGGTAAAGGTGCCCAGGTGGTGGTGGTGCTGTCGCACAACGGCATGGATGTGGACCTGAAGATGGCCAGTCGTGTGCGCGGCATTGATGTCATCTTGGGTGGCCACACCCACGATGGTGTGCCTGTGGCCGTGCCGGTGAAAAACGCGGGGGGCACCACCTTGGTGACCAATGCGGGCAGCAACGGCAAGTTCTTGGGCGTGATGGATTTGGAGGTCAAATCGGCGCGCGTGGTGAATTTCCGCTATCGGCTGCTGCCGGTGTTTGCCAATCAGTTGCAGCCCGATGCGGTCATGCAATCGCTCATCCAAAAAATCCGCGCTCCCTTCGAATCGCGTCTGAACGAGACGCTGGCGGTGACCGATGGGCTGTTGTACCGGCGCGGCAATTTCAACGGCAGTTGGGATCAGTTGGTGTGCGATGCGCTTATGGAGGTACAAGGGGCCCCCATGGCCTTCAGTCCGGGCTTCCGATGGGGCACCACCTTGCTGCCTGGCCAGGCGATCACGCGCGAACTCATGATGGATCAACTGGCCATCACCTACCCCTATGCCACGGTCACCCCCATGAGCGGCGAGATGATCAAGACCGTGCTGGAGGATGTGGCCGACAACTTGTTCAACCCCGATCCGTACTACCAGCAAGGGGGCGATATGGTGCGCGTGGGGGGCCTGCAGTACACGCTCAATCCCCTTGAGAAGATGGGGTCGCGGATCAGCGACATGCGCTTGGGGGGACGTCCGTTGGAAGCCGGCAAGACCTACCCCGTGGCCGGATGGGCGCCGGTGTCGGAAGAGGCGAGCAAAGCGGGTCTCAAGCCCATTTGGGACGTGGTGGAGACCTGGCTCAAGACCCGTCCTGCAAAGCGCGTGACGACGCGCACCATCAACACCCCTACCCTGGTCGGTATGCAGGGCAATCCGGGTATGGCAGCTTGAGAGCCCAATCATCGAGGAGGCTTGGACATGAACGGAAAATCTTGGCTCGTGGTGCTCATGGGGGTAGCCGTCTGCGGCGCCTCCTGGGCACAGGATTTGGTGACCTATCACATCAGTGACGCCAAGGCGCAAGCCGTACAGGCGCTGCGCAACATTCGCAATCACCTGGACACCGACCCCTCGGCCAAGGTCACGGTGGTTTCGCATGGCGCCGGTGTCGACTTTTTGCTCGAAGGTGCCAAAGACCCCCAAGGTGGAGCCTTTGCAGGGCCGATTGCGGCCCTGGTGGCCCGCGGCGTCAAGTTTGAGGTATGCGAGATTACGCTTCGCTCTCGCAACATGAAGAAGGATGACTTCGTTCAGGAGGCCCAGTTCACGCCCTCAGGCGTGGTGCGCCTGACCCAATTGCAGCGAAGCGGCTTTGCCTACATCAAACCCTGAATCGTCCCACACCAACACCGGTGCGCTGACGCCGCAACCCTTGAGTATGAAACCCCAATTGTTGGTCCAACTCGCTGCAGCCTGGGTGACCACTGCCGCACTGGGGCTCCAGACGGTGGCCGCCGCCGACTTAAAACGTGCCGAAGAGATCGTTCAGGGCAAGTGCTTTATCTGCCACGGCATGGACGGCGAGAGCTCCAGCCCCCTCTTTCCGCGTCTGGCCGGACAGCACGCCGCCTACACCGAGCGGCAATTGGCCGATTACAAGTCGGGACGTCGGGCCAGCTCCACCATGCGCCCGATGGTCGAAGACCTCAACGCTGCCGACTTCAAGGCGCTGGGCGCTTGGTTTGAAAGTCGCCCCCCCGTGGCCCATGAAGTCAAAAACCCCGAATTGGCCCAGAAGGGGCAAGCGCTCTACGCTCGAGGCAATCCCACCGCGGGAGTGGCCGCTTGTGCCTCGTGCCATGGTCCCTTGGGGCATGGCACGGCCAACCTGCCTCGCCTGGCCGGGCAGCATGCCCAATACACCGAGCGACAGCTCAAGGCCTTTCACCAGCGCGAGCGCACCAACGACAACGCCGTCATGCAGGCCATCGCTTCCAAGCTCACCGAGTTAGAAACCCGGGCGGTGGCCGAATACATCAGTGGCCTGAAATGAAAAACGCCCCAGGACAGATCCTGGGGCGCTCATGACAGCAGGCGGGTACGCCGCCCCCGTGATCAGCCAGCCAACATGTCGCGCCAGATGTTGTCGGCCCAGCCTTGGGCATAGCGTCCCTCGATCTGGTTGGCCGCGGCGGATACCCCACCAGAGCCTGGCACCGTCTTGAAGGTCTTGTCCTTGGCGTCGTACTGGTGGACCGAGGCCACGTGAATGCCATCACGAGCGGTCACAAAGCTGTAGCAGGTGTTCATCACCACTGGCGCTTCGTTGATCGCCTCGCCCTTGAGCAACTGGATGATGGCCGCAGCCGCCACCTTGGCATGCTGATTGGCCATGTGCCCGCTCTTGGGCATGAGCGGCGCAGAGAATGTGGCATCACCCAGGACATGGATGCCCTTGGCCGCCGTGGACTCCATGGTCAACCAGTCCACTCCCACCCAGCGGTTGTTGACATTGATCAGACCGGCGCTGCGGGCGATGTCGCCCGCCCGCTGAGGCGGCACCACATTGAGCACGTCGGCGCGCACATCCTCAAACTCCAACTTGGCCACATTGCCCGATACCTCTTTGAGCTCGGCGTTGGGGCGGTACTCGATGATGCCGGCGTAGTGGTCGCGCCAGGCCTTTTCAAACAAGCCCTTCTTCGAGACGATCTCGGGGTTGCCATCGAGCACCAGGACCTTGGCACGCGGCTTGGCCGTCTTGAAGTAACTGGCCACCATGCACGCGCGCTCATACGGCCCTGGGGGGCAGCGGTAGGGCGCCTTGGGAATTGACAGGGCGTACACGCCCCCGTCGGGCATGGCCTCGAGTTGGCGGCGAAGGGCCACCGTTTGCGGGCCGGCCTTCCAGCTGTGGGTAACGCGGCCACTGTCCACGGCCTGCTGCAATCCCCCCACGGTTTCGTACATGAAGTCAATGCCGGGCGAAAGAATGAGGCGGTCATAGGGCAGCTCGCCACCGCCTGCCAATCGAACCTTCTTGCCCGCCGCATCCACCGCACTGACCTCACCTTGCACCACTTTGACGCCCAAAGCCTGCAAGCCACCGTATCCGCGCGTGATATCGGCCATCTGGCGGTGGCCTCCCAGCACCAGGTTGCTGATGGGGCAGGAGACAAAGTTGGGGTTGCGCTCGACCAGCGTGACGTCGATATTGCCGCCCCACATCTTCAGGTAGCGCGCCGCAGTAGCGCCGCCAAACCCGCCGCCGACCACCACCACCCGACCGATGGAGGGGCCCGAGCCCATGCTGGCACAGCCAGCCAGGGCCAAGCTCGACAACGCTACGCCTGAGCCCAGCAGGCCCAGGAAACGGCGACGACCCTCGGCAGAGGAGACTTCGAGATCGTCATGATTGAAGTTGGGATTCATCTCGTACTCCTCAAGGGGTAGGCTTTTGGGCGGCGAAGTAGGCGGCGATGAGCCTGATTTGCTCATCGGTGTAGCCCTTGGCAATCTGGTGCATGATCGTCGCGGGCTGATTGCCGCTCTTGTAGTCGGCCATCATGGCCGTGATCTTGTCGGCGCTCACGCCGGCCAATACCTTCATGTCGCCTCGCGCATTGCCATTGGTGCCATGGCAGTTGGCACAGGTGGCCGCCAGGTTTCGAGCCAGATTCGGGTCTGCCTTGGGCTGAGCCCACGAAGCTGCACTGCATGTCCACAGGGCAGCCGCGAGGACTCCCATGAGCGGTGCACGTAAACCTTGGGACTGATTCATCTCCAGACTCCTTGAAAGGCCACACAAACGTGGATGTTCATCGTAATATCAATGCATGCTGATGTTCAAGCGCATGGCCTTGGCGTTTGCCCTGATGGGGGCAGGCCTTGGCTTGCAGGCGCAGACCCTGCGGCTTCAAGCTATCGCCTCTGACACGTGGATGGTACAGGGCCTGTCAGCATTGGGCTCACCGGCCAACCGCAACTTTATCTCCAATGCAGGGGTGGTGCTGACCCCACAAGGGGTGGTGGTCATCGACGCCTTGGGCTCACCCGCCCTGGCCGAGGAGTTGCTGGCCGAAATCCGGCGCACAACGGGTCAGCCGGTTACCGACGTGGTGGTCACCCACTACCACGCCGACCACGTCTACGGACTGCAGTCGTTTCGGGCCGCAGGAGCGCGCATATGGGCGCACCGAGAAGGCCGCGCTCACCTGCTGTCTGAGGCAGCGGCCTTGCGCCTGCAGGCCAGCCGCGAGGAGCTGGCTCCCTGGATCAACGAGCGCACGATGCTGCAGGGCGCCGATGTCTGGATCGATGGCCCCACCGTGATGCGCGTGGGCGGTGTGACCTTTCACCTGCATCCGGCAGGCCCTTCGCACTCGCGCGAAGACTTGGTGGTGTGGGTACCCGAGCGCGGTGTGCTGTTTGCCGGTGATTTGGTGTTTCAGGGTCGCCTGCCGTTTGTGGGACAGGCCGACAGCGCGCACTGGGTCACGTCACTGGATCGCCTCATCTCCTACAAGGCGCGGGTCATCGTGCCAGGTCACGGGCCGGCCTCCACGCGCGCCCAAGAGGATCTGAAGCTCACGCGCGACTACCTGGTGCACCTGCGCACCACCATGGGTGAGGCCGCTCGGCAAATGGAGCCGTTTGAGCAGGCGTACGCGCGCACGGACTGGTCCCGATTTGAGCGGCTGCCCCTGTTTGGGGCTGCCAACCGCATCAATGCCTACAACACCTATTTGCTGATGGAGCAAACGTCCAAATGATCCGCTGGAGCTCTTCGCGACGTCAACTCCTGCGTGCACTGGGCCGTCTGGGCCTGCTCAGCGCGGCCAGCGTCTGGGGGAGGTCTGCGACTGCGCAGGTGGCCCCGCCCTCGCGTGAGCGCGTGGTGTGGCCCGAGGTCACGCTGCTTGACGGCTCTCGGTTTGGGCCCGCTCAGGCCCAAGGCCAACACGTGATCGTGGTGTTCTGGGCCACGTTTTGTCCATTTTGCCAACGGCACAATGCCCACATGGAGAAATTGAGGCAGGCCACCGTCGGGCGGCCCATCCGAATTCTCACTGTCGCCCAAGATCGCAATGCGCAAGCGGTGCGTGATTACTTGAAACGCAATCGGTACGGATTTGATGTGACCTTGGACCATGCGCCCATGCTGGCCGCGTTTGCGGCCAAGCGGGTGATTCCGCTGACCTACGTGGTAGCTCCCGATGGCCGGGTGCTTCAAACCATTCCGGGCGAAATGTTTGAAGAAGATGTCATGGAGTGGAAGAACCTTGGCTAAACCCGCCGTCTTGAAGACGCAGGCACAGTCGTTCGATGAGTCGGACGCCGTGTTCGCCTCGGCCGCCGAGTTGTTTGCGCTGCTGTCCACGCCCATTCGGCTGAAGATTCTCAGCTCACTGTGCAACGGTGAGAAAAATGTCTCGCAGTTGCTGGAGGAGATTGCCACCACGCAGCCCAATATGAGTCAGCACTTGACCACGCTGTACCGAGCAGGTGTCATCGGGCGCAGGCGAGAGGCCACGCAGATCTATTACTGCATTCAAAGCCAGCAGGCCGCCTCCGTATGCCGTTCGGTGTGCACCCAAATTGCGCTGGACTTGAGCGACGCGGATACGCAACCCATGCCCACGCCAGTGCTCAAGCGGGCGGCGCGCAAGCGCGCCTGACGGCGACTTAGGTGCGCACTTCGCCGTGACCGAGCACCACCCACTTCAGTGAAGTCAGCCCCTCCAGCCCCACCGGGCCGCGGGCGTGGAACTTGTCTGTTGAAATGCCAATCTCCGCACCCAGGCCGTACTCGAATCCGTCGGCAAAGCGCGTACTGGCGTTGACCATGACGCTGGCGGAGTCGACCTCTCGCACAAAGCGCATGGCATGCACATGGTCGCTGGTGAGGATGGCATCGGTGTGGTGTGAGCCGAACCGGTTGATATGCTCGATAGCCTCTTGCAAATCGGCTACCACCTTGATGCTGATGATGGGCGCCAAATACTCCTGGCCCCAATCGCCAGGCGATGCGAGCTGCACATCGGCGTTTGCCACGGGAGCCAACAGCGCGTACGCAGCCTCATCACAACGCATCTGCACGCCCTTGGCTGCAAACAAAGCTCCCAATCGCGGCAAGAAACTGGCAGCCCGCTGTGCATGCACCACGAGAGACTCCGCCGCATTGCAGGGGCTGTACTTTTGAGTCTTGGCGTTATCGGTCACGCGCAAGGCCATCTCTTCGTCTACCACCGCGTCCACGTACACATGGCAATTGCCATCGAGGTGCTTGATCACGGGAACACGTGACTCGCGACTGATGCGCTCGATCAACCCCTTGCCACCGCGCGGGATCACCACGTCCACAAACTCGGGCATGCGCAGCAAGTGCCCCACGGCCTCGCGATCGGTCGTGTCCACAGCCTGCACGGCATGCGCCGGCAGTGCGGCGTCGCCCAAGGCCTCGTGCACAACGCGGGTCAAGGCCTGGTTGGATTCAAAGGCTTCGGAGCCCCCCCTGAGGATGCACGCATTGCCGCTCTTGATGGCCAGACTGGCCGCCTCAATCGTGACGTTGGGCCGACTCTCGTAGATCATGGCAAAGACACCCAAGGGCACCCGCATCTGGCCCACCTGGATGCCGCTGGGGCGCTGCTTCATGCCGATGATTTCGCCCACCGGGTCGGGCATGGCGGCGATTTGCTCGCAACCTTGGGCCACCGTCTCCACGATCTGGGGGGTCAGCCGCAGTCGATCGAGCATGGGGCCCTGCAACCCCGCCTCTTGGGCCAGCTGCACATCGCGTGCGTTGGCCTGGAGCAAGGCTTCAGACTGCGCGCGCAGCCTGCGGGCCAGGCTGAGCAGGGCCTGATTTTTGGCCGCCGTAGGCGCACACGCCAGGCGGCTGCTGGCCTGGCGGGCGTTTTGACCCATCCGGCGCACGCGGTCTTCCAGCGCGACGGTGTGGGGCGCAACGGTGCGAGAGGCAACAGGGGCATCCATGCGCGCATTGTCGGGCATTACCGGGTCAGGGCAAGGCCGACAGCACCAGCAGCCAGAGACAAGCCGTTGCGGCAAAGGCCACGGTGGAGGTGACGATGGCGGCTGTGGCCTGGGCCTCCAGGACCCGGTAGCGGTTGGCGAATATCAGGGCATTGCTGCCCACGGGCAAGGCCGACATCATGACCACCACGCCCAGGGCGGTACCGCGCAGACCCAGCAGGCCGTAGGAAAAGACCAAAACCAGCAGCGGCAAAACCAGCAGTTTGAGTGCGCTGGTCGAGGCCGCGCCTTTGAGGTGATCACGCAGCCCATACTGGGCCAGATTGACCCCAATGAGAATCAGGCACACGGGCACCACCGCCCTGGCCAGCAAGGCCAACGTCTCGTCCACCACGGGATGCAGACCCAACCCCGTCAGGTTCCACAACACCCCCAGGAGCAAGGGCAGGACCACGGGGTGCAGCACAGCCTGTTGGGCCGTGGTCCACACCGTCATGCCCGTGGAGGCGGCGGGCCGCTGTCGCGCGCGGTCCCACTCTGCAGCGGCGGTGAGCACGGTAAGCATCACCAGACCGTGAACGCTGACCAACGCCAAGTGCAGCGCCAGCCCGCTGGCCCCAAACAAGGCCGCAGACATGGGGATGCCCAGCTGGACGGCATTGCCGTAGCTGGCCGCTACCGTTGCCGTTGCCGGTCCGGCCGGATCTGTGTGAGCGCCCTGGCGTTGCTGCCACAGGTACACGAGCAAGGCAAAGCCCAGGGTGGGCACAAACAGGCCCAGCAAGGGCTGGATGGGCATACGGCTGAAGTCCTGCAGTGCCATCGTGCGAAACAGCAAGGCGGGCACGAAAACCAAAAAGGCGGCATCCGACAAGCCGCGCGAGGCCTGCCGGGCGCGCTCGCGCACCCCTGGGGCGCCAAGCGGCTGCCCCTTGCCTGAGGGCCAGTGCATCAGCCCCCACCCCGCAGCAACCGTGGCAAAGATGGCCAGAAGCTTGTACAAAACGTCCAGGTGCACCGCTTACTCCATGGGCGTGTGCATCACCTCAGGCGCTGGTCTTGCGCGCGGCGGTCTTGCGCCCTGCCGTCTTGGCTGCTCGCGGTTCGAATTCGAAGACGACCTTTCCTTCCTTGGCATCAAAGGCCAAGCGGGCCTTGAACTTACGCCGCGTCTTGTTGGATACAAAGTTCTCCAGCAAGCCCGTCTTGCCTGTGGTGAGCAGCTTGGCAAACTCCTCGCGCGATACCGGCTGCTGCAAGATGATCTTGCCGCTCTTGAAGTCACAAGTGGTGTGAGGGCCCACGCTGTGTTCGCACACATAAGAGGTGCCGTGCTCGAAGACGCGCGACTTGCATTTGGGACAGGCCCCCACGCTGTCTTGCCCTGAAAAATCCACACTCTCGCCTTCTTGCTGGGCCTGGCGCTGATCCTCACCGAAGTCAAACTCCAACTTCCAGTTGCCCAGCTCCTCGTCCATCACCAGCTTCATCTCAGCTGTAAAGGGCCAGCCGGCCTTGGATCGAAAACCCTCCAACGGGCCAATGCGCTTGTCGCGCAAGAAGGCCTCGGCCTCTGCCGTCTCAAAGGTGCGCCCCCCCGGAATCTTGGTGAAGGAAAAGCCACACCCTGCGCTGTCGCCCGAGGCGCCGGTGCAGCCAAAGCGTCGGTAGTTTTCCTTTACCACTCCGCCGCAGTGAGGACAAGGCACACCCAAGGTGGCGTAATCGCCCGGGATGGTGTCGCGGTCATACTCCTTGGCCTTGCGCACAATGCGCTCGGTCATGGCCGCAATATCGGCCATGAAGGTCTCGCGCTTGAGGCCCCCGTGCTCCATCTGCGCCAAGCGGTATTCCCACTGCCCGGTGAGCTCGGGTGTGGTCAGGTCCTCAACGCCCAGCCCTCGCAGCAGCGTCATCAGCTGAAAGGCCTTGGCCGTGGGTACCAAATCGCGTGCATCGCGCACCAGGTACTTCTCGGTGAGCAATCCTTCGATGATGGCCGCCCGGGTAGCAGGCGTACCCAGGCCCTTTTCGGCCATGGCTTCGCGCAGCTCATCGTCTTCAACGAGCTTGCCCGCACCCTCCATGGCCGAGAGCAAGGTGGCTTCGGTGTAGCGCGCCGGCGGGCGAGTCTTCAAGGGTGAGACCTCCACCGACTCCACTCGCACCTGTTCGTCTGCGCCCACGGCCACCAGCATGGCATCTTCGTCCTGAGCCTCCTTGCCATACACCGACAGCCAACCCGGGTTGACCAAGACCTTGCCCTTGGTGTGGAAGTGCTGCACCTCACCAGCCCCAGGCACACTCACCGCCACCTGGCTGATACGCGTGGTTTCCATGAATTCGGCGGCCGGGAAAAAGACAGCCAAGAAACGTTTGACCACCAGATCGTAGAGTTTGGCCTCGACCTCGGTGAGGCTCTTGGGCGCTTGGAGCGTCGGGATGATGGCAAAGTGGTCGGAGACCTTCTTGTTATCAAACACCTTCTTGATCGGCTTGATATAGCCCTGATTCAAGGCCACCCGGGCATGGGCGCTCAAGTCGCGCAAAGGTCCGGGCAAGTCTTCGTCGGCGAGCATGGTCATGGTGTCTTTGACCGTGCCCAGATAGTCCTCGGGTAAGTGGCGTGAGTCGGTTCGGGGATAGGTCAGCACCTTGTGCTTTTCATACAGAGCTTGGGCCAGCGACAAGGTCGTCTTGGCCGAAAACCCAAAGCGTGAATTGGCCTCGCGCTGCAAGGTGGTCAGGTCATACAGCGCTGGGCAGGCTTGCGTGGTGGGTTTGGACTCTTCGCTGACGACCGCGGGCTGGCCCTGCACAGCGCGCGCCACCGCCTGGGCCGTGGCTTCGTTCCACAAACGCTCCGGCCGGCGCTCGGCATCAGTATCCTTCTTGAATGCGGGGTCTGCCCACCGGCCCTCGTACTGCCCGGCTTGCGCGTCAAAGCTGGCTTTGACCTCCCAGTAGGGTCGCGCGACGTGCTTGCGGATGAGCTCTTCGCGCTCCACCACAATCGACAGGGTGGGCGTTTGCACACGACCCACGGTGGTAAGAAAAAACCCGCCATCTCGAGAGTTGAAGGCCGTCATGGCGCGGGTGCCGTTGATGCCCACCAACCAATCGGCTTCTGAGCGACTGCGGGCAGCGTCAGCCAAGCCGCGCATTTGCTCGTCTGAGCGAAGCTTTTCAAAGCCTTCGCGGATGGCCTGCGGTGTCATGCTCTGCAGCCACAGGCGCCTGACGGGCTTGTTCAGGCTGCCCTTGGCGCCGCCAGCGTATTGCTCGATCAGGCGAAAGATGAGTTCTCCCTCGCGCCCAGCGTCGCAGGCGTTGACGATGGCGGTGACGTCTTTGCGCTTGAGCAATTTCACCAGGGCATTGAGTCGGGTCTTGGCCTTGTCAATGGGCGCCAGGTCGAAATGAGGCGGCACCACCGGCAAATGGGCAAAGCTCCACTTGCCTCGCTTGACGTCATAGGCTTCGGGCGCCTTGATCTCCACCAGGTGGCCCACGGCGGAAGACACCACCCAGGCGTCGTTCTCAAAGTGCTCGGCGAGTTTTTCAAACTTTCCGGCCACAGGGGTCAGCGCACGCACGATGTCTTGCGCCACGCTGGGCTTCTCGGCAATCACAAGTGTCTTGGTCATATCTTTTGGGGCTCCAGGGCCATGCCTACAATGTGGGTCCTCGCGCGTGCGTGCGCACGTACGCGCACAGGCGCACGCGCGCACGCCCATGAATTCAATGTAACCAATGAAATCCGTCAAATCACCTGCCCAGCCAAAATCCCCACAGGTCAACCCGGCGCGCCCTAGGGGCGGGCGCCGCATCCAAGTGCGCCGCAGCGGCGTGCACGGCAAGGGCGTGTATGCCTTGCAGCGCATTCCCAAGGGGGAAGTCCTCATCGAGTACGTGGGCCAGCGCATCACTTGGAAAGAGGCCCTGCGCCGCCACCCGCACAACCCCCAGGACCCCCATCACACCTTTTACTTCCACATCAACGACCGAGAGGTCATCGATGCGGCCTACGGTGGCAACGCTTCGCGCTGGATCAACCACGCTTGCGAACCCAATTGCGAGGCCGACGAGGTTGACGGGCGCGTGTTCATCAAGTCGCTGCGCACCTTGGAGCCGGGCGAAGAGTTGTTTTACGACTACGGCCTGACCATCGACGACCGCTACACCCCCGCGTTGAAAAAGCAGTACGCCTGCCACTGCGGCAGCCGCCGCTGCCGCGGCACCATGCTCTCGCCCAAGCGCTGAGGGCACAAGCTGGGGCCGCGGGCGTGCAAGACCCCTGGCAGGCGCAGGCCTTACAGGCCCAGGTCGCGACGGTGTGGCCAGGCATGACCGTGTGCATCGAGCCCGAGTTGGCCTCGACCAACGCCACCCTGATGGCGCGCGCCCGTCAAGGACCCTTGGTACCCACGCTTTTGGTGGCGCAGCACCAAACGCAAGGGCGTGGGCGACTGGGACGCACGTGGCTGTCCGCGCCGCAAGACTCGCTGACCTTCTCGGTGGGGGTCATGATGTGTCCACCGAACTGGGCAGGCTTGTCGCTGGCGGTGGGCGTGGCGGTGGTGGAGGCGCTCATCGGGCAGGCGCCGGGTCGCCTGGGTTTGAAGTGGCCCAACGATGTGTGGTTGCGCCAGCCAGTGGCGGGACGCCGCAAGTGCGGGGGCATCTTGGTGGAGACCTCGGGTGCGGGCAGCGCATCAGGTGAACGCGCCTGTGTGGTGGGAGTGGGTCTGAATGTGCGGCGGCCCGCCATGACCCCTGAGGAGTCTGAGGCGGTGGCCGCCGCTGCGCTGGATGATGTCTTGCCGCCCTTGAGCGCGTCGGAGACCTTGCACCGCATCGCCACGCCCTTGCTGGAGGCCTTGGCGCAATTCAACCGCGAGGGGTTGGCGCCGTTCTTACCCCGCTATACGCGGCACGACCTGCTCGATGGCCTGCCCGTGACGACCACCAGCGCCGCCGCCCCTACTGGCGTGGCCTGTGGCGTGGACGCGCAGGGCGCTCTTCGATTGCGTGAGGCCTGCGGCCGTGTGGTCGGCGTGGTCTCAGGTGAGGTTAGCGTGCGCCCATTGGCCTGAGCCCTTGCCAGGTTCTGGCTCAGCGCTCAGCGCTGTTGCGGCCCCGGCGTAAGGCCAGCACCACAACGCCCAGGGCAGCCAGCCATGCCGCTGACCACGAACCCCCTCCCGACTTGGGTGCCGTCGGGGCTGGCGGCGTTGGGGCCGCGGCAATCGTGATGGTGCGCTCCGAGCGACCTGAATTGCCCAAATCGTCGGTGACCAGCAGGCTCACCACCACGTTGGCAGCTCCGGTGGCCTCGAAAGCGGCTTGTGCGGTGTTGGTGGCGCTGGTAAAGCCACTGACCACGCCTGCGCCCTGGACCAAGCTCCACTGGAAAGACACCAATCGCCGGCCTGCCGGCGCCACAGACGATAGGCCCGAGAGCTGCACAGGCACACCCACCGTTGGTGTTGCCGTCAGCACCTCGATATTCGCCGTGGGGGACGCTTGAGCGGCCGCCACCGCGGCTTGCGCATCCAACATTCCCGCGCCACACAGACTGGTGGTGCAGTAGCACTCCAGTTGGTCGGTGGTGCCTGGCGGGCGACATACGGCGGTAGAGGCTTCGGAGCCCGAAGTGGGAAAAGCGCGGGCGGTGCTTTGCAACACAGACCGCACATCGGCCGTTGTGAGCCTCGGGTTGGCCGACAGCATGAGCGCCACCGTGCCAGCGACGATGGGCACCGCAAAGCTGGTGCCTACGGTGATGTCGTAGCTGTTGGAGTAGGTGTAACCACCAGGGTCTGGGCTGCGCGCTGCGGTGTTGGTGGCGCTGAGGATGGGGTACAGGCAGGGTTGCCCCGGCTCAATGTTGACGCAATTGCCCCCGGGCGCGGCAATGGCCACCTCGGGACCCAGATCGGAAAACCCCACCTTGGTGCCCAGGTGCCGCAAGCCCAGCACGGCCAGTACGCCCGTGCAGTTGGCCGGCACGTTCACGGCGCGGCCCGCACCATTGCCTGCGGCGGCCACTACCACCACGCCTTTGGCCGTCAAGGCGTTGACCACCTCCTGGTAGCGGGCGGTGCACTGCCCTTCCGAGCCCAGGCTCACGTTCAGCACCCGAGCAGGCGTTGGGCTGCCCGGCAGGCCCGGCTGATCGATCCCGGCTGCCCAGTACATGGCCGCCTGGATGTCCGAGTCGTAGCCGCCGCACTTGCCCAGCACACGCGCGGCCATCACACGGGCGCCGTGGGCGATACCGGCCATGCCCTGGGCGTTGTCGGTGGCCGCCGCGATGATGCTGGCCACATGCGTGCCGTGCCAGGAGCTGTTGGTGCCCTCATAGCGCCCGGTACCCGGGTCTCGCGAGGTGCAACTGGCCCCATAAAACGGGGTACTCGGGTCATTGGCCTCAGCCGGTGTGATCCAGTCGCCTGGGTCGCTGGGGTCGGCATCGCGTCCATCGCCGTCATTGGCGGTGGGGGCTTCGGAGATGAAGTCATAGCCGGCCACGAGTTGCCCTTGCAAGTCCGGGTGCTGAGGCAGCACGCCGGTATCCAGCACCGCCACCACGATCGAGGCAGACCCACGGGTGATGCTCCACGCGCCTTGCACATGCGCGGCCGAAAGCAACTCGGCGGAGGGGGCTCTCAAATACCACTGCCCCACCGCCGGCCCCAGGCCGCTACTGGGCCCGGCGGCAAACAAGGGGTCGTTGGGCACAAACAGTGCGCGGCGACGTTGGTCGACCTCCACGCTGGCCACGTCGGGATGCCGCGCCAGGCGCTCGGCCAGTGCACGCGAACTCAGCCCCCGCGCCCACACCACGTGCGAGCGTTGCCCCACGGCACGCCCCGCCTTCAAGCCCACGCCCGCGCTTGCGGCCAAAACATCTGCTCGCCGCTGAAAGGCTGCCCGAGCCAGTTCAGGCTCATGCAAGCCCCGTACGTCGTGGTCGCGAAGCAGGGCAGAGTCACCGCGGTAGGTGACGATGACACGCGCGCTCAGCGCGCTGTCCACGATCGGGGCTTGGGCCCGAACGGGCGAGCTGAGCATAACGCCCACCGGACACAGCGCGATCGCCAACAGGATCAGCGATCGACACCCGCGTGACCACAGAGGTTTCATGGCCCCCAGTGTAGGGGCTTCTCACGCCCAGACCGGGCCCGGCAGGCCCGGTCGTTCACACGCAAGTGCAGTAAGAGGACCTCAGGCGCACACCACGCGGGCCATTTCCAGACATTTGTTGGAGTAGCCCCATTCATTGTCGTACCAGGCCACGAGCTTCATGAAGGTCTTGTCCAGGGCGATGCCGGCCTCGGCATCGAAGACACTGGTGCACGACTCACCGCGAAAATCGGTGGCCACCACTTTGTCCTCGGTGTAGGCCAGTACGCCCTTCATCGGTCCCTGGCTGGCTGCGCGCATCGCAGAGCAGACTTCCTCGTAGCTGGCCTCCTTGAGCAACTCGACTGTCAAATCCACCACCGATACATCGGAGGTGGGAACGCGAAAGGACATGCCCGTGAGTTTTTTGTTCAGCTCGGGGATGACCACGCCCACCGCCTTGGCAGCCCCCGTGGATGACGGGATGATGTTTTCCAAGATGCCGCGGCCGCCTCGCCAGTCTTTGTTACTCGGGCCATCGACCGTCTTTTGCGTAGCCGTGGCGGCATGTACGGTGGTCATGAGGCCGCGCTTGATGCCGAATTGATCATGAAGCACCTTGGCCACCGGTGCCAAACAATTGGTGGTGCAGCTGGCGTTGCTGATGATGGCCTGGCCCGCGTAACGGCTGTGGTTCACACCATAGACAAACATGGGTGTGTCGTCTTTGGAGGGCGCAGACATGATGACTTTTTTCGCACCCGCATCCAGGTGCTTGTGGGCCGCTTCGTGGGTCAGGAACAAACCCGTCGATTCGATGACCACCTCGGCGCCGACGTCGGCCCAGCGCAATTCGGCCGGGTCTTTGAGTGCCGTCAGGCGGATGCGGTTGCCGTTGACGATCAGGTGCTGGCCGTCCACCGCGATGTCGCCGCGAAACCGACCATGTACCGAGTCGTACTTGAGCATGTAGGCCAAGTAATCGGGCTCCAACAGGTCGTTGATTCCGACGATTTGGATATCCGGAAAATTTTGTGCCGCAGCACGAAACACCATGCGGCCGATGCGGCCGAAACCATTGATACCTACCTTGATGGGCATGACTAAGCGTCCTTGCAGAGTGTGAATTCAGTCTTCAGTGTGTGCTCAATGGCTTTGCAAGACCTTGCGCACAGTGTCGGCCACGTTTTGTGCCGTAAAGCCAAAGTGCTTGAACAGCTCAGGGCCCGGCGCACTCTCACCATAGCGGTCTAGGCCCACCACGGCGGCACAACCATACTTCCACCACCCGTCGGTTACCCCGGCCTCCACGGCAATACGCGGCAGGTGGGCGGGTAAAACGTGCAGCTTGTAGGCCCTGTCTTGACGGTCAAAGACTGAGGTACAGGGGATACTCACCACACGCACGGCAATGCCCTGACGGGCCAATTCGGCCTGGGCATGCAGCGCCAAAGACACCTCGCTGCCGCTGGCCAGCAACACCGCGCGGGCCTTCTTGCGCAACCCCACCTCAGCGGGCTCGGCCAGGATGTAGGCCCCTTTGTCGATGTCATCCGTGTGGGCCTTGGGCAAATAGGGCAGGTTTTGACGCGACAAGAGCAGCGCCGTGGGCCGGTCGGCGTGCCGCAGGGCCTGAGCCCAGGCCACAACCGTCTCGGCCGTGTCAGCGGGCCGCCAGACCTCCAGGTTGGGGATCAAGCGCAGCGCGGCGGCGTGCTCCACGCTCTGGTGCGTAGGCCCGTCTTCACCCAGGCCGATGGAATCGTGCGTGAACACATGCACCACGCGACGCTTCATGAGCGCGGCCATGCGAATGGCATTGCGGCTGTAATCGCTGAAGGTCAAGAAGGTACCCCCATAGGGAATGAATCCGCCGTGAAGGGCCAGCCCGTTCATGATGGCGGCCATGCCGAACTCGCGCACCCCGTAGTTGATGTGCCGCCCGTCATTGGGTTGACCGTCGGCTTGCATGCGCAAAGCCGGCGTGGCGCCGGTTTGTGTGAGATTGGAGCCGGTCAAGTCGGCCGAGCCTCCCAGCAGCTCAGGCAGCGCACGGGTGAAGGCCTCGAGCACCCACTGGCTGGCCTTGCGGGTGGCCACCGTCTCGGCCTTGTGATGCGCATCGGTCAGGGCCTGCTCGACCACGGCGGCAAACTCGGCAGGCAATTGGCCCCGCATGCGCCGGCGCAATTCGGCCGCCTGCGCGGGAAAAGCGTTGCAGTAGGCTTGCCAGCGGTGCTGCCATTGCGCCTGGGCAGCGGATCCGCGAGCACGGGCATCCCACCGAGCCTGCAGCTCCCGGGGAATCTCAAAGGGCGGATGCGTCCAACCCAGGGCTTGGCGGGTCAGGCTCACCTCCTGCTCACCCAGGGCCTCGCCATGGGCTTTGGCCGTTCCGGCTCGGTTGGGCGAGCCTTTGCCGATGGTGGTTCGGCACACGATCAGGGTGGGGCGATGGGTGGACAGACGGGCCCGCGCAATGGCCGCGTCCACCGCGGCAATGTCATGACCATCCACAGGCCCGATGACCTGCCAGCCATAGCCCTCAAAGCGCAGGCGCACATCGTCCACATACCAGGGCTGCACCTGTCCATCGATGCTGATGCCGTTGTCGTCGTACAAGGCCACCAGTTTGTTGAGCTTCCAGGCGCCGGCGAAGGCACACGCCTCGTGGCTGATTCCCTCCATCAGACAGCCGTCACCCAAGAAGACGTAGGTGTGGTGGTTGACGATGGCATGCCCAGGCCGATTGAACTGCTGGGCCAGCAGTTTTTCAGCCAAAGCCATGCCCACGGCGTTCGTCAGGCCCTGACCGAGCGGGCCGGTGGTGGTTTCCACCCCAGGGGTCAGGTCTACCTCGGGATGGCCGGGCGTGAGGCTGTGCAGCTGCCGAAAGCGGCGCAACTCGGCCATGGGCAAGGCATAGCCACTCAGATGCAACAGGGCATAAATGAGCATGGAGCCGTGCCCGTTGGACAGCACGAAGCGGTCGCGGTCCCACCAGGCAGGATCGGCAGGGTTGTGTCGGAGGTGACGGTCCCACAGCGCCACGGCCATTTCGGCCATGCCCATGGGCGCGCCCGGGTGGCCGGAATTGGCCGCTTGCACGGCATCCATGGCCAGGGCACGAATGGCATTGGCCATCGCAGCGTCTTGGGGAGAGGCAGGAGAATTCATGGCAGCACGGGCGCAGGTCGCCGGTCCAAACTGGGGGCCGACCGAGGGGCGCCGCGCAGGCGGTGCCCACCCAGATCGGGTGAACCCTCAAGTTTACTGGGGCTTATTGGGCCAGCGGCTGGGTGAGCGCGTCGATGCGCTCTATCCACTGCGGTGTCAACCGGGGCAGCAGTTCGACCGCCTGGAGGTTATCGCGCAGCTGCTCGACCCGAGAGGCCCCGGTGATCACAGAGCTGACGCGGGGGTTGAGGGCACACCAGGCGATGGCCAGCTGGGCGGTGGTCACCGAGAGTTCCTGGGCAATTTGGCCCAAGCCGGCCACGGCTTCATTGCGCTGGGGATCGGTCAGCCCTGAGCGCAGAAAAGCCAAGGTGTCCATGGCCCCTCGCGAGCCGGGCGGAATGCCTTGTTTGTATTTGCCCGTGAGCAGGCCCGAGGCCAGCGGGCTCCAGGTGGTCAGGCCCAGGCCAATGTCCTCGTACAGCCGCGCATACTCTTGCTCCACCCGCCGGCGGTGAAACAGGTGGTATTGCGGTTGCTCCACCACGGGTTTGTGCAGATGATGCTGCTGGGCAATGTCCCAAGCTGCTCGGATGTCGGCTGCATTCCACTCGCTGGTGCCCCAGTACAGCGCCTTGCCCTGGGTGATCATGTCGCTCATGGCCCAGACGGTTTCTTCGATGGGGGTATGGGGGTCGGGTCGGTGGCAGTACACCAAGTCCACATGCTCCAGGCCAAAACGTCGCAGCGAACCGTCAATGGCCTGCATGAGGTATTTGCGATTGAGCGTATCGCGGCGGTTGACCGCCTGGCCGTCTCGGTCCAGTCCCCAGAAAAACTTGGTGGACACCACGTAGTTCACCCTCGGCCATTTCAGCCTTCTGAGGGCCTCTCCCATGATGGTCTCGCTTTGACCCAGGGCATAGCCTTCGGCGTTGTCGAAGAAGTTCACGCCCGCATCAAAGGCTGCGGCCATCATCTCCACGGCGGTATCGACATTGACCTGGTTGTGGTAGGTCACCCAAGAGCCCAGTGAAAAGGTGCTCAGGCGCAGGCCACTGCGGCCCATTCGGCGGTACTGCATGGGAACTCCACGAAAAACGATTGGCGTCAAGCGTACCGCGAAGTGCCGCGTGGCGCCGCCACATGGGTTATCGTCTCGCCCATGCGTGACGAACTTCGCCTGGCCATTATTGGGGCGGGCCCCGTGGGATTGGCCCTGGCCATTCGGGCCGCTCAGGCCCTGCCGCGTGCGCAGGTGACGCTGCTGGACGCGCGATCAACAGATCACCGGGTGCTCGATGATCCGCGCACCTTGGCCCTGTCTTTAGGCAGCATACAGCTGCTGCAGCAACTGGGCAGTTGGCCCGAGGCTGCTGCACAAGACATTTTGCGGGTGCACATCTCGCAAATTCCGGACGCCAAGGCGCGCCAAGCCTTGGTGCTGAGCGCACCGGAACAAGGCGTGCCGCGCCTGGGTGCGGTGTTGGCCTATGGCGAAGTCGTCCACGCGCTGCAAAACCGCTGGCTGGCGCTGGCCGCGCAAGATCCGAAACGTCTACACACGCAATTTGGGCACCCGGTGCAAGCCATTCGGCCAGCAGCCTCAACTGCATCTGGCGCAGGCCCAGTGGAAGTCGATGCCGCTGTGGTGGGCACTCACGATGTGGCGGTGATCGCCGAGGGTGGGGTCTTCGCACAGCAATCCCGAAAGGCCATCTCGCGCGACTATGCGCAATCGGCCTGGGTGGGCAGGGTCACGCTGTCGGGCCTGCCGCAGGCTACCGCTTTTGAGCGCTTCACCCCGCAGGGGCCGGTAGCGCTGCTGCCTCTGCCTGGGGCCTCACCCACTCGGGCGAGCGCGGCATTGGTGTGGTGCGAAGACACGCCCGAAGCCAGCGTGGCACATCTCAGCGCCGATCAACGCGTCACCGTGCTGCAAAGTCTCTTGCCCGCGGCAGCCGGCCGGGTCATTGAGCTGTCTGAGCTCAAGTGCTTTGCACTGGGCTTGAACGCCGAACGTGCGCTGGTGCAAGGTCGACAGGTGCGCATTGGCAATGCGGCGCAGACCCTACACCCCGTGGCCGGACAGGGCCTGAACCTGGGCCTGCGCGATGCGTTTGCTCTGGTGCAGGCCTTGCAGCGAAACGCCAACGTGGACCAAGCCCTGGCCCAGATGCAGCGGTCTCGCGCCCCTGATCGCTGGAGCATGATTGCCACGACCGACTTCCTGGCGCGCAGTTTCACCTGGCGGGTCCCCGGTGCCATGACCCTGCGGGGTGCCGCGCTGTCGGTGCTGTCGCATCTGCCGGGGCTGCGCGGTGCGCTGGCCCGCCACATGATGATGGGGTGGCGATAGCTCGCTCGAGCGCAGGCTCGGCCTAGAGCCGACGGTGGGCCAGCGCAGGCAGTTGCAAACGCACCTGCGCCAGCCGTTCGGGGTCGATGTCGGCCATGGCCAGGCCCGGGCCCTCGTCGCAGCAGTCCAGCACCTCACCCCAGGGATCAATCACCATGCTGTGGCCCCAGGTGCGTCGCCCGTTTTCATGCACACCCCCCTGCGCCGGGGCCATGACATAGCATTGGTTTTCAACCGCCCGTGCGCGCAGGAGCAACTCCCAGTGTGATTTTCCGGTGGTGTAGGTGAAGGCAGCGGGCACACAGATCAAGGCGCAGTCTCCCAAAGCCCGGTAGAGTTCTGGAAACCGCACGTCGTAGCACACGCTCAGACCCACGCGCAGGCCTTGGGCTTCAAATGCCACTGGCTGCTCGCCGCGCTCCAACACCTGGGCCTCGTCGTATCGCTCGCGCCCGTTGTCAAAGGCAAACAAGTGCATCTTGTCGTAGCGGGCACTCACGGACCCGTCTGGCGCCATGACCCAGCAGGTGTTGCGCACGCGCGCCGCCTGCCCGTCAGCGCGTATGGGCATCGTGCCGCCCACCAGCCACACCCGGTGCGTGCGCGCCATGTCCACAAGGAACTGCTGAATCGGTCCGCTACCGGCTGCCTCGGCAATACCCAGCTTGTCGCTATCGCGATGCCCCATGAGACAAAAGTACTCCGGCAAGCCCACCAACTGCGCTTGCGCTTTCGCCGCTTGCGCGATGAGCGTTTCAGCTTGGCGTAAGTTGCGATCCACGTCGGGGGTGGACACCGTTTGAATGGCTGCGATCTTCATGACGCTATTGTGCGCCCTGCACGCCAGAAAATCCCAGGCTGCTCCTCGGCTTCCTGAACCCGATACGCTTGGCGCTGATGAGGGTGATGTCCGAGATAGCGCAGGCTGATCACAGTCGCTTTGTGCAGCGTGTGCGCCGACGCTATGGCCAGGAATTGGCGCAACTGGCGCCGGGGCGGCCCACGCCTGAGACCCTGCGCGATACGGTTTCAGCGCTGCAGGCTCGAGGGCGCGATCTGGGCGTGGCTCTGCGCGTAACGCGGCAGTTGGTGCTAGAGCGCCTGGCCGTCATGGATGTCGAGCAGCAGGCCTCGCTTGACGACATCACGATCACCATGACCGATCTGGCTGAAGTGAGTCTGGATCTGGCCCTGGCGCAAGCCATCGCCGAGGCCGATGAGCGCCATGGCCCGGCCGTCAACGATCAGGGCCAACGCATCGAGTTTTGGATCGTGGGCATGGGCAAGCTCGGCGCGCGCGAGCTCAATGTGTCCTCAGACATCGACTTGATCTATGTGTACGAGGAGCAGGGCCACACCCACGGCAGTTTGCGGGTAAGCGCACACGAGTATTTTTCTTGGGTGGTCCGCCGGCTCTACAACCTCATTGGCGAGACCACCGAAGACGGCTTTGTCTTTCGCGTGGACTTGGCCCTACGCCCCAACGGAAACTCGGGCCCGCCAGTGGTCAGCCTGGCGATGCTGGAGGAGTACTTCTTGGTCCAGGGCCGCGAGTGGGAGCGATTTGCGTGGCTCAAGAGTCGCGTGGTTGCGCCGCAAGCGGCCATTCGCAGCCCACGCGCCTTGGCACTGCGCTCATTGGTCACCCCATTCGTGTACCGCAAGTACCTCGACTACAGCGTCTTCGAGGGGCTGCGGCAGCTGCACCGCAAGATCCGTGAGGAGGCCCAACGCCGCGCCGCCGGACGACCCGAGCGAGCCAACGATGTGAAGCTGTCGCGGGGCGGCATCCGCGAGATCGAGTTCATCGTGCAGCTGATCCAAGTAGCGCGGGGTGGCCAGTTTCCGGAGATCCGCACCCGCTCCACGCTGCGCAGCTTGGACAAGCTCAGCGAAGGTGGGTTGATGAAACCGCAAACGGCTCAAGCCTTGGCCGAGGCCTACGTCTTTTTGCGGCGCCTCGAACACCGAATCCAATACCTTGACGATCAGCAAACCCACCTGCTGCCCACGCAAGAAGAGGACCTGGACTGGATAGCCGCCAGCCTGTGGTCCGAGCGCCCCGCTGCATGCAGCGATCTGATAGCCCGTTTGGGTGAGGTGCGCGAATTGGTGGCCACCGAGTTCGACGCCCTGCTACGCGATGGCCGCGATGACAACGGCGAGTCCACATCGGTGTGCCGAACCTGCGGCAGCGGGCCCATGGCCATCGACAGCGACGCGCTGGCCGAGGCGCTGCCCGATGCGCTGTCGCAGCGTGTGCAGGCGTGGGCCAGTCAGGCCCGCGTGGCGCGCATGCGCGATGAGACCAAGATGCGGCTAGGGCGTTTGGTGCAGCGTGCCTGCTACGCGGTAGAAGACGGCCATTGCTCGCTGGAGGCCGCCTTGCGCTTTGTGGATTGGCTCGATCCCTTGCTCAGGCGCGAGAGCTACCTGGCCCTGCTGCTGGAGCGGCAGGAGGTGCAGGAGCGCTTGCTGCGCCTGCTGGGCCTGGCGCGCTGGCCCGTTCAATACCTGATGCGGCATCCGGGTGTCATTGACGAACTGGCCGATGAACGGCTGCTGCATCAACGCTTCGACGCGGCCGAGTACGGGCGCGAGCTGAGCTCTCGCCGCGCCGCCTGGGCTCGATCGGGTGAGGCCGATGAGGAATCGCTGCTGGACACGCTGCGACACGCCCACCACGCCGAGGTGTTTCGCACGCTCGTGCGCGATCTGGAAGGACAGCTCACGGTGGAGGAGGTGGCCGACGACCTCTCCGCTTTGGCAGATGCCACGGTACAAACGGCCCTCACCTGGGCCTGGGACTTGTTCAAGCAGCGCCACCGAGAGGACCCGGCCCTGGCTGTCATTGGCTACGGCAAGCTGGGTGGCAAGGAGTTGGGCTACGGAGGCGATTTGGATGTGGTGTTCGTCTACGACGATGCCGATGAGCCCGACAAGGACCGCGCACAGGAGATTTACGGGGCGTTCGTGCGCAAGCTCATCACCTGGCTGACGCTGCGCACGGCGGCCGGAGAGCTCTTTGATATCGACACCGCATTGCGGCCCAACGGCAACTCGGGGCTGCTGGTCACCTCCATCGATTCGTTTGAGCGTTACCAGGCAGGCCGAGGCTCCAACGCCGCCTGGACGTGGGAGCACCAGGCGCTCACGCGCGCGCGCTTTTGCGCCGGCTCGGCGCGGATTGCGCCTCGGTTCGAGGCGGTGCGTCAGCAGGTGTTGTGCGCTCCCCGGCGCTGGGCTGAGTTGTGTGGCGAAGTCTGCGCCATGCGCGAGCGGGTGCGCTTGGCACATCCGGTCCCCAGCGATCGGTTTGACGTCAAGCACAGCCCGGGGGGCATGATGGATGCGGAGTTCGTGGTGCAAGCCCTGGTACTGGCCCACGCCCAGACCCACCCACCGCTCTTGGCCAATGCAGGCAATATCGCGCTGCTCATTCGGGCAGAGCATTGCGGCTTGCTGCCGCCTGGCGTGGGGCAGGCGGCAGCCGATGGCTATCGTGAATTGCGCAGGGCGCAGCACCGCGCTCGGTTGGATGAAAAGCCCACGCACTTTGCGCTGACAGCGCCATCCGATGCCGGGCCCGCAGAGTCGGCTGCGCTCTTGGCTGTGCTCGATGCGCGACAAGCCATCTTGGCTGCCTGGCAGCACGTACTGGGAGCGCATTGACCACTTGCCCCGATGCGACGCTGCGCCCCAAGGGGTGGGGGTGCTCCGCGGTTGACGCTCAGGCGCGTGCTTGGGTGGCGTGCTGCTTGGCTTGGGCGGTGCTGAGCCTGGGTTTCCACGCGCTGCCTGGTGGGGCGTGGGAGTGGCGATACGACCTGGCCTGGGGCGAGCCATGGCGCTGGTGGAGTGCGGCCTGGGTCCACTTTGGTGCCACGCATCTGGCCATGAACCTTGCTGGGTGTGGGGTGGTCGCCGCACTCGGGCGGGCTGCCCGGCTGGGCAGCCTGTGGGTCTGGGCCTGGGTCTTGGCCTGGCCCCTGTCACACCTGGGCTTGTTGCTGCACGAGCCCGGCCTGGCCTTTCGAGGCTTGTCTGGCGTGCTGCATGCGGGGGTGGCCGTGGCCAGTGTGGCCCTGATCGGGGCGCAGGACCGCCGACAGCGCCGCTGGGGAGGGATACTCGCAGTGGGTCTGGCGCTGAAGGTGTTGTGGGAACTGCCCCAGCCCGGTGACTGGGCCCTGGGCCCGGGGGGAGACTTTGTGGTGGCCACTGGGGCCCATGTCGGTGGCGTCCTATCGGGGTGGGCTGTGGCCAGTGCCCTGGCGTTCAAGGCTCGCGGGTGGCGGGCGGCTTCAGGCCCGCGCCCAGGCCCGACAATGCGCGAATGAGTCTCTCGCCTCCCCCGGCCCTGCCGCAACGCCGTTCCCACCTCGATGCGACGGCAGTGACTGTGCTGCTGCTGTGCTGCACGCTGTGGGGACTGAACCAGGTGGCGGCCAAGGTGGCACTCCAAGAGCTCGGGCCCCTGACGCAAGCCATGTGGCGATCGGCTGGGGCGGTCTTGCTGGTGCTGCTGTGGTCGCGCTGGCGCGGGGTACCCATCTGGCAGCGAGATGGGAGCTTGCCCGGGGGTGTTCTGGCAGGGCTGCTGTTCGCAACTGAGTTTGCCTGCATCTTTGTGGGTCTGCAGTACACGGCTGCATCGCGCATGGTGGTGTTCTTGTACACCGCGCCTTTCATCGTGGCGCTGGGCATGCCCTTCATTTCAGGCGGCGAGCGCCTGGGCCGTGTGCAGTGGTTGGGCCTGCTGCTGGCCTTTGCGGGTGTTGCGCTGGCCTTTTCAGAAGGCTTTTCTTCCTCAGCGGCTCATCCGCTCCAATGGTGGGGCGATGTTCTGGCCGTTGGAGGCGCCTTGACTTGGGGGCTGACCACGTTGGTGATCAGAGCTTCGCGCCTGTCGCGTGTCAGTGCGGAAAAGACGCTGGCCTATCAGTTGGGAATCTCGGCGCTGCTGTTTGGGCTGGCCTGGCCTTTTGCAGGTGAAACCTGGCCACCGACGCTGTCTGCCCTGACCTGGGCCTCCATGGGCTTTCAAACGGTGATCGTGGCATTTGCCAGCTTCCTGACCTGGTTTTGGTTGATGCGACACTATGCGGCACCTCGGCTGTCGTCATTCACCTTGATCACACCCCTGGCGGGTTTGGTGTTTGGCGTGTGGCTTCTGGGTGAGCCGGCCACTTGGCGGCTGTTGGTTGCCCTGGTGGGCGTGCTGGCAGGGCTGGCGCTGATCAATCGGAAATGAGTTCGTTGCTTGCCCCCCATCAATGCCTGAGAAAGGACGTGCCATGATTGAGCTGTGCGGTTTCCCGCTGTCGAACTACTACAACAAGGTCAAGATGGCCTTGCTCGAAAAAGGCGTGCCCTTTTCTGAGCAACGCGTGGGCACCGGTTCGCAAGACGAAGCCGTGCGCGCGGCCTCACCTCTGGGCAAAGTACCTTTCATCCGCACGCCCCAGGGGCCCTTGTGTGAAAGTCAGGTGATCGTGGATTGGCTGGAAGCGGCTTATCCGCAACCGGCTTTGGTGCCGGCCGATCCGTACGCTGCGGCCCAGGTCCGGCAGCTGTGTACCTTCATCGACCTGCACCTGGAATTGGTAGCGCGCGAGTTGTACCTTCAAGCCTTCTTTGGCGGGCAGGTGGACGCCGCGGTGCAAGCGCGGGTGCGCAAGCTACTGGAAAAGAACATCGCCGGCTTCAAGCGACTGGCGCGGTTTTCACCTTATGTGGCAGGGGATCAATTCACCATGGCCGACTGCTGCGCCTGGGTGAGTTTGCCGCTGGTCGGCCTGGCCACCCAGTCGGTTCTGGGTGAGGACCTGTTGGCTGCGCAATCGGTGGACTGGAAGGGCTATGGCAAGCTCATCGGCCAACGCGCCAGCGCACAACGCATCACCGCGGATCGCAAGGCCGACAGCAGCGTTCCCAAGTCTTGAGCGGGCGCTGGCCCGCATTGTCAGTCGGCTGGGCGATCAGGCTGCCGAAGCGGTGGCGGCGCGCTGCGCACTGAGCGACGCGGTGACTTCCTTGCGATAGCGATTGAGTTCTTGCACGCTGGCAAAACTGCGCTCGAGCAACAGGCTCATGTTGTGCAAGATGCGCTCGACCACCTTGCTCTCCCATACCGCATCAAACTGAATCTGCTTGTCGAGCCACTGCTCGAGCCACTGAGGGTCGGGCAGACGGCTTTGCACGGTATCACGGGGAAACAAACGCTCGTTGACATGTAAGTTGGTGGGGTGCAAAGCTTGGGCAGTGCGTCGGGCACTGGCCATGAGCACACCCACCTTGGCAAACGCAGCGCGGGCCTCGTCACCCCAGCGACCCAGCGCCCGCTTCATGTAGCGCAGATAGGCGCCACCGTGACGTGCCTCATCGCGGGCCAAGGTGTCGTAGATGGACTTGATCACAGGCTCGGTGTGCCACTCGGCCGCGCGGCGGTACCAGTGATTCAGACGGATCTCGCCGCAAAAGTGCAGCATCAAAGTCTCCAGCGCCGGTGCGGGATCAAACTCAAAGCGCACCTCGTGCAACTCCGCTTCGCTGGGCACCATCTCGGGCCGAAAGCGTCTGAGGTACTCCATCAACACCAACGAGTGCTTTTGCTCTTCAAAGAACCACACACTCATGAAGGCCGAGAAGTCACTGTCGTCGCGGTTGTCGCGCAGAAACATTTCCGTGGCCGGCAAGGCCGCCCACTCGGTGATGGCGTTCATCTTGATCGTGTGCGCCTGCTCATCGGACAGCCGCTTGGGATCGAATTGCGCCCACGGGATGTCGGTATCCATGTTCCACCGAACGGATTCGAGTTGCTTGAAAAGTTCTGGATACAGCATGCCCAGTCACCTGTTGAACCGATCGATTTTAGAAAGGAAAGCCTGACCGCGGGGCTATCCCCCCATTGCTTTTTGGGGCCAACGGGTCAGACTGTCAACTTTTGTTGACGCTTTGACGCGCCCACTTTTCTGAAATTACTGTTTGGTCGCATTACAGACTAAATAGTATTATTCTAGGACTGTTGAGTCACACATGTCTACGCCATTGACCTCCTTTGCATCCCCACCCCCGCCGCGCGTGGCGGTGGTGGGTTCGGGCATTGCCGGCTTGTCGGTGGCCTGGTCGTTGGCTGGCCAGGCCCGGGTCACGTTGTTGGAGGCGGACCGCCACTTCGGCGGTCACGCCAACACGGTGGATGTCACGCTCAACGGCATCACCCACGGCGTGGACACGGGCTTTTTGGTCTTCAACCACCGCACCTACCCCCAACTGGTGCGCCTGTTCGAGACCTTGCAGGTAGAAACCGCCCCGTCTGACATGTCGTTTTCCGTCCAGCATTTGGGCGACAACCTGGAGTGGAGTGGCACCAGTCTCAACTCGGTTTTTGCGCAACGGCGCAATGCGCTGCGCCCGGCCTTTTGGGGCATGTTGCGCGACATCCTGCGCTTTAACCGGCTGACCACCGCCTTGGCCCAGCACGGGCAAGAAGCAGCTCTGGACGAGCCCATGGGAGCCTTTTTGCAGCGGCATGGGTTCTCGTCGTCGTTTGTGCACTGGTATTTCCTGCCCATGGTGGGATGCATTTGGTCATGCCCCACCGATCAGATGCTGCGCTTTCCCGTAGGCACCATGATTCGCTTTTGTCACAACCACGGCCTCATTCAAGTGGCCGATCGCCCCCAGTGGCACACCGTCCGGGGTGGCTCGCGCCACTATGTGCGCAAGATGCTCAGCACCCTTGACGATGCCAGGCTCAATACCCCGGTGCGCAGTGTTCGCCGCACCCAGGGGGCTGGCGTGTACGTGGGCATCGATTCCGGTGAAGAGCGGTTTGACCAGGTGGTGCTGGCCTGCCACAGCGACCAGGCCCTGGCGCTGCTGTCAGATGCCAGTGCAGCCGAGCGGCGTTGGCTGGGCGACTTGCGCTACCACGACAACGAGGCGGTCTTGCACACCGACGCCTCGGTGCTGCCCCGGCGGCCCTTGGCCTGGGCGGCGTGGAACTACGAGCGCGCCGCCCACACCCGTGATGAGCAAGCGGGGGTGTGTCTTCACTACCTCATCAATCGGCTTCAGCCCCTGCCGTGGGCAACCCCTGTGATCGTCTCGCTCAATCCCAGACGGCCCATTGACGAGCACCGGGTGATCGCCCGCATCAACTACGCCCACCCCATCTTCGACGAGGCGGCCGTCAAGGCACAGTCGGTCTGGCCACAGTTCCAAGGCGCAGGTGGGGTGTGGTTTTGTGGCGCCTGGACGCGCTACGGGTTTCACGAGGACGGCCTGATGTCTGGACTGAGCGTGGTGGAGGACTTGCGTCGCCACTGGGCTGCCCGTCAACCCGCCATGGCAGCATGAGTCACACGCCTTCTGCCCCGGCTGTGAACACGCCCAGCGCTGCGCTGCTGGGCCTGGGTGAGGTTCGGCACGCACGGCTTCGCCCGAGCAGACACCAGTTTGCGTACCGCACCTACTTCTTGATGCTGCCGATGCGCCAGCTGGCCCGTCGGCCCGAGGCGCTGCTCAGGCGCAACCGGTGGGGCGCCCTGAGCTTTCACGACCGCGACCACGGCTTGGGCTCAGACGACGCCCTGGCCTGGATAGACGCCTTATTGCGTTCACATGGCATTGAGGACGCAAGCGGCGAGGTCTGGCTGCAGACCTACCCGCGCGTTTTGGGCTACGTGTTCAAGCCAGTGAGTTTTTGGTATTGCCACCGGTCCGACGGAACCCTTCGCGCCGTGGTGGCGGAGGTCAACAACACTTTTGGCGAGCGTCATTGCTATTTGCTCGAAGGCAGCAGCGCCGATAGCCCACGCGGCCTGCTCTGGGGACAGGAGTTGCGCTCAGACAAGGTGTTTCATGTGTCGCCGTTTTGCGATGTGCAAGGGCAGTACCGGTTTCGTTTCATGCGCACCGAGCAGCGCGTGGTAGCGCGCGTAGAGCACGACGATGCGCTGGGCTGTATCTTGCAAACCAGCGTATCTGGCCGCCTGGTTCCCGTGAGTCGCGCAAGCCTGCGCCACGCGCTTTGGGGCACACCCTTGATGACGCTGGCCGTGGTCGCCCGCATCCATTGGCAAGCGCTGCAGCTGTGGCTCAAGCGCGTTCCGTTTTTCCGCAAACCCGAGCCACCCCAGGCTTTTATCACTCGTTGAGGTGACGATGAACACCACCACCCTGACCCTGACCGAACTCCCCGCCGAAGCGCCGGCAGCCGCACGAGCGGTCTTGAGGCTGCTTAAGAATTTGCGCGTGGGCACGCTTGACTTGCAGTTGCCCAGTGGTTCGATTGCACGCTTCGGTACGGGCGAGCAGCCCCATGCGGCCATGCGATTGCTCAGTTGGGAAGTTTGTGGCGCGGCCATCAAGCGCGGCGATATCGGATTTGCCGAGTCATTTATTGAGGGGCACTGGACAACGCCCGATCTGGCCACACTGCTGAAGGTGTTCATCGCCAACCGGCAGGCCATGGAGGAGGTGATCTACGGCACCTGGTGGGGTTCGGCGCTGGATCGCCTCAAGCACTTGCTCAATCGCAATTCGCGCCGGGGCAGCCGCAAGAACATTCATGCGCACTACGACATCGGCAATTCGTTTTACCGGCTCTGGCTGGATGAGACGATGAATTATTCAAGTGCCTTGTTCAATGGTGATTTCACCCAGACGCTGCCGCAGGCACAGGCGGCCAAGGTCTATCGGGCTCTGGACCAGTGCTGCCTCAGCCCGGGTGACCGGCTGCTGGAGATTGGCTGCGGCTGGGGGGCCGTGGCCGAGGCCGCGACCACGCAACGTCAGGCGCAGGTGGTCGGGATCACGCTGTCCACCGAGCAGTTGGACTTCGCCCGCGACCGCATGGCGCGCCTGGGCGTGTCCTCCCAGGCCGACTTGCGACTGCAAGACTATCGAGATGTCAGCGATGGCCCCTTTGATGCCGTGGTGTCCATCGAGATGTTCGAGGCGGTCGGGCGCGAGTACTGGGACAGCTACTTCCGCAGCGTGGCCCAGCAGCTCAAGCGAGGCGGCCGCGCTTGTATCCAGACCATCACGATCGATGATCGACTTTTTGATCGGTATGTGCGCTCCACTGACTTCATCCAACAGTACATCTTTCCCGGGGGCATGCTGCCCAGCCCGAGCGCGTTTCGCGAACACGCCCGCCGTGCTGGCTTGGAGGTGATCGACGAGCATGCCTTTGGACGCGACTACGCCGAGACCTTGCGTCGCTGGCGTGCGGCCTTCTTGTGGAACGACGCGCATGTTCGGCGCCAGGGCTTTGACACGCGCTTCATGCGCATCTGGGAGTTTTACCTCGCCTACTGCGAGGCGGC